>NZ_JBFRGG010000019.1:0-91648 GCF_052115225.1 Mesorhizobium sp. 2RAF45
TCGAGTGTCGCTCACGCGGCTCTCTTGAATTTCGCTGAGGGCAGTCTTAGAAGCAAACTTCTTCGTCGCCAGCGGCGCACCGCCCTCGTTCGTGAGGCGTATATAGTCGCCACCAATCCAAACTGTCAACACACCAAACCAAAGTTTTTGAACTTTTTGCGACAGAAATTTCGGACCTGCTTTGTCGATAGCCGGCTGCCCCAGGGGAACAAGGGACAAGACAGGGGGCCGGCCACGAAGGAGCCCTATTGCCGCCGCATTGCCGTTCGACACCAAGGCCAACAAAAGAGGCCATGGCACGGCCGTGCAATGCCCTCTTTTAAGAGCCACGCAAGCCAGCGCGCGATGAGCCTTATAGAGAGGGCACGCGCCGCCCTCTTTGCCGAGCGCTCTATAAGAGAAGTGCATGGGGGGGAATTCGACCGAGGCCTGAGGCTTCGTTGACTTAACCTGCCGTGACAGGCAAATGTCATGGCCACAACAAAAGCGACAAGCCGTTCCGCCCGGGGAAGAAGCAGCCTTTCTGGATGCCAGACACGGAAGATGTCATAGCCGAACTCGGCAATGAGCCGCCGCTTATCGCGGATGGCCGCAGTGGCCCGCCCGATCGGCGCGAGGTTTCTGCGCGCTGGCTGTCGGGAACATTCCTGACCGGCGTGACCTCGAGCGTGCTGATGGGCGTGGCGCTGTTCGCCGCCCTTGACGGTCGCCAGCAACTGGCGACGCCACCCGAAATCGCGGAACTGATCGGCCTTTCCAGCAATGGCGATTCCGGCGAAGTGGCCAAGACAACCAGGCTGGTGGCGCCGCGTCAGATCGCCAAGGCCAAGGACCGCCGCCGCATGGAAGTGTCGATGGTCACCAAGGTCGGCGACCGCGACGTCATCCACACAATGCCTTTCGTGCAGATCAAGATGGCGCTCGCCGCCGGCCACACCACCAGCCGGCCCTACCCGCCTTTCGACCCGATGCAGGTGTTCGGCGACGACGGTGACGACGCTCCGGCGCAACCGGCGGCGGCCTCCGCCGCCTCCGGCCAGATCTATGGCGCCAAGGTCGAAAGCGAGATGAGCCTGAAGACCGTCGACTTCCCGATCGAGACGGCGGCCTTCGACGAGAAGAGCGATCTGTCCGCCGACGAGGTGGAAAAGGTGGTGCGCGAGGCCGGCACCGACCTTAGCGACGGCGCCGTGCAGGTCGCTTCACTCCACTATGTCGATCCGCAGCGATTCGGCGAGGCCTTCGCCGAGAGCATGGCCGGCTCCTATGACGTCAAGATCGTGCCTGAAAACGTCTCGGTGTCGCCGCGTGCTGCCACTGACGACCAGGCGCCGGCTTTCGCCGAGGAAATCATTCCCTTCACCAAGGACACCGACCTCACCGAGGCCTTTGCCGATTCGGGTTATACGGGCGACGATGCCACCGGCATGGCCGAAGCGATCGCCAAGCTGTTGAACGCGCCGACGCTGAAAGCCGGAACCGTGCTGCGCGTCGGTCTCGAAGTCCATGGCGACGCCGCCAAGGTCGTGCGCACCAGCGTCTACGACAGGACCACCCATATCGTTACCATCGCACTCGATGACCGCGGCCAGTATGTGCCGGCGCAGGAGCCGGATCCCAACCCCGAATTGTTGACGGCATTTGACGATTCGTCGGCACCGGTGGTGGTGCGCGGCAACCTGCCCACTGTCTATGACGGTATCTACCGCACCGCCTATTCCTACGGCATGTCGAAGAAAATGACCCAGCGGCTGATCAAGCTGCTGGCATCTGGCGTCGACTTCCAGTCGCGACTCAATCCGTCCGATCGCCTCGAAGTGCTGTTCTCGCAGCCGGACGGGGATGACCAGACCTCCGACGATTCGGAGCTCCTCTATGTCTCGGCGACCTTCGGCGGCACAACGCGCAACTTCTATCGCTTCCAGATGCAAGACGGCAGCAGCGACTATTTCGACGAAGATGGATCGAGCGCCCAGCAGTTCCTGCTGCGCAACCCGCTGCCCAACGGAAGATTCACCTCCGGCTTTGGTGCGCGCAAGCATCCTATCCTCGGGTATGTCCGTATGCACACGGGCACCGACTGGGCCGCCCCGATCGGATCGCCGATCATCGCCGCCGGCAATGGCGTCGTCGAGAAGGCCGGTTGGGCTGGCGGCTATGGCAAGCAGATCATCCTGCGCCATGCCAATGGCTACGAGACCTCCTACAATCACCAGAGCGCCTTTGCAAAAGGCATCGCGCCGGGCGTTCGGGTTCGCCAGGGCCAGGTCATTGGCTATCTCGGCCAGACCGGTCTTTCCACCGGTCCGCATCTCCACTACGAGCTGATCGTCAACGGCACCAAAGTCGATTCGATGCGTGTTCGGCTGCCGGTCGGCAAGGTGCTGAAGGGCGACGACCTCGTCGCCTTCAAGCGCGAGCGCGAGCGCATCGATGACCTGCTGAAGCAGGAAGAAGGCAATTCGCTTAAGGTCGCGAGCGCCAAGATCGACGGCTAGAGCGATTTCACCGCTTCCCGGAAACGGCGAACCTCTCTAACTCTTTGTTTTGACGCAATCCCGAGGGAAAGCGCTACGCGCTTACCCAGGAAAACCGCTCACACTTTTCCAGGAATTGCTCTGAACCTTGGCCAATCCGGCATCGGCGAATCAGTTTCGCGACGAATCAGTTGACGATTCATCGGCGCGGCGCGGCCAGGGCAGCGCCTGACCCGAAACGGTCATCCAGGCGATGATCGCGGCAAGCAGGCAGAGTACGGCCATCGTCAAGGATATGGCTGAAAAGGCCATGTCGCTGGCAGCAAGGCGTGTTGCTTCAAGTTCGGGCGGCAAGCCTGTCGATACCGGTTCGCCAAAACCTGGAATGCCCGGCCTGACCCTGGTGTCGAGCATCGTTGAATAGACCCAGGTGGCAAGCGAGCCCATTGCCGCCACCGCGATCAGGCCGCCAATGCGCGAGACGGCATTGTTGATGCCGGAGGCAGCCCCCGTATCCTTGTCTTCCACCGCCGTCATGATCGCGGTGGACAGTGGTGAGACGACCAGCGCCATGCCGAGGCCCATCAGCGCCATCAGCGGAAATATTCCGGTCCAGAAATGGTGGATGCCGGCACGGCTGAGCAAGGCAAGTCCGGCGAAGGCGAGAGCCACGATCAGGCTGCCGCAGGCGATCGGGAAACGCGGTCCGATCCGGTCCGACAACTGGCCGACGGGTCCCGACAGAAGGGCGATCGATGCCGACAACGGCAGGAAGATGAAGCCGACCTCGGCCGTGCTCAGTCCCCAGCCGGCGATCAGCAGCATCGGCAGATAGAAAAGATTGGCCGACAGTGCGAAATAGAGGAAGAAGGTCGCCACATTGGCACCGGCAAAAGCGCCGATGCGAAACAGGCTGAGGTCTATCATCGGCTCGCGCTGGCGTAGTTCGAACAGGATGAAGACGACAAGCAGCACCGCGCCGGCGGCAATGCTCGGCCCCGCCATATGGCCCTCGCCGCTCGAACTCATCGAGGTCAGCCCATAGGCGAGTGCGCCGAACGCCAATGTCGCGAGCGCGCCACCGCCGAGGTCGAGGCTGCGTTTTTCCGTCGCCGCATCGGCCGGAATCTTGACGAGCAGCAGGTAGATCGAGATCAGGCCGAGCGGCAGGTTGACGGCGAAGATCGCCCGCCAGATGCCGTCGCCGAAAGCCGACAGCACAAGGCCGCCGAGCACCGGCCCAAGGGCTGTGGTCAGCGCCGAGGCGGCCGCCCAGATGCCGATTGCACGGCCCCGCTCCTTTTTCGGATAGGCCTTGGCGATGATGGCGAGGCTCCCCGGCACCATGATCGCAGCACCAATACCCTGGACAGCGCGAAACGCGATCAGCACGACGGCATTCGGCGCCAGCGCACAGGCGAGCGAGGCAACGATGAACAGCGCGATGCCGGCCACGAAGGCACGGCGCAGCCCGAACCGGTCGCCGGCGGCGCCGCCGGCAAGGATCAGCGCCGAAAGCGTCAATGCATAGGCATTGGAGATCCACTGCGCCTCGGCAAGGCTGGCGCCGAGGTTGACACGGATCGCCGGCATGGCGATGGCTAGGATAGAGCCGTCGATGAAGCCAAGCGCGGAGGCCAGGATCGCCGCGATCAAGACGAATCGCCGTTGTGATTGCGGACAAAAGGTTCCGTTTGTGACCGGGCTGGTCAGCGGGGCGGCGGCAGCTTTATTTGGCGAATGCATGGCACCTTGCTTAGACCCCGAGCGCACCGGCAACAACCGGCCAGCAGCTTGCAGTCCTTGAAACCAGCCAATTGGCCAGGATGCGTCCTGTATCGATGCAAACGCCGGGAGTCATGCTAAGTTTTCCGGAAGACGGCAGCCGGGGAAAATTGATGAAACGACCACTTGAAGCGTCGGCGGAGGGACGCGGCCGCATTGTCGGCATCACCGACGGCGTCTTTGCCATCGCGCTCACGCTCATCGTGCTCGAGATCAGGGTGCCGGCGCATGAGACCGTGCATTCCGAGCACGATCTGCTGGTCGCCATTGCCGCACTGGCACCGCGCTTCCTGACTTATGCCTTGAGCTTCCTGACGCTGACCATCTTCTGGTTCGGCCAGCAGGCTCAGCACGGGCTGATAGCCAAATCCGACAGGCGGCTTGCCACGCTGAATCTCTGCTTTCTCGCCTTCATTGCGCTCTTGCCGTTCTCGACCGACCTTCTGGCGGACTTCCTCGAATTCAGGACCGCGGTGCTGGTCTACTGGCTCAACCTGCTGATGCTCGGCGTCACGCTGTTCGCCAGCTGGCGCTACGCGGAAAAGAACGGCTTTGTCGCCGAAGACGTCGATGCCGAAACGAAGCGCACGGTCTATCTGCGCATCGTCAAGGCACAGATCCTGTGGGCGATCGGTGCGCTACTCTGCCTGGTCACGCCATTGCTCAGCGTCGGCTTCATCCTGGTGGTGCAGCTGATCTATGCCACCGCGCTGCGCGGCTCATTGCTGCGCAAAGTCATCGGCTGAAGGTCCGCCGACAAACTCCACGGTGACGCCTGGCGACACCAGCTTGGCGAGTTCGCGCGCGTCCCAGTTGGTCAGGCGAACGCAGCCATGGCTTTCGGTCTTGCCGATCTTCGACGGCTCGGGCGTTCCGTGGATGCCGTAAGTCGGCTTGTCCAGGGCGATCCACACCGAGCCGACGGGGCCGTTGGGGCCTGGCGGAATGGTCAGGATCTTGTCGTTCTGGCCCTGCTTGAAGTTGATGTTCGGATTGTAGGTGTAGTTCGGGTCGAGCGCGATGCGCGACACGGCGTGGATGCCGGTGGGCGACGGCGTGTCGGCAGAGCCGATGGTCGCGGGATAGGCAGCGACCAGCTTGCCGCCGGCATCATAGGCGTACACTTCCTTCTTGGTCTTGTCGGCGACGATGCGCGCCACTGGCGTTGACACCAACTTGCCGAAATTGGCGACCTTGATGATCGTGCCGGGGCGATTGAAGTCGAGACCCTTGTTGATCGACTTGAGATAGTTCTCGTCCATGTGGAAGCGCTCCGCCAGCGCCTCCGTGACGGAGGTGTAGCACATGCAGTTGAGCTGTGCCTTCTGGCCGTAATCTTCCGGGATCGAGGCGACATAGGGGCCAGCAGCATCTTCCGCTGTGATGGTGTAGCTGGCGAAAGCATCGCCGCCCGATTGCGCGAGCGCCGCCTGGATGCCGACCGTGTCCGTCGATTTCAGATTGCTGCCGGTGATCTGGTTATAGGCGGCCAGGGCCTTATCGACATTCGAGCCGAAACGCCCGTCGATCACGCCCGGCGAAGCGCCGCCGCGGTCGAGCAGCACCTGCAGCGCCGCCACGTCCTGGCGCACGCCGAGCGACAGCGACGGATCGACGGCGGCCTTACCGCCAGTATCCGGCGGCAGGGAAGCCTGCGTATCCGGATTGACCTGCTCTACGTCGGGCTGCGCAGGGTCTATCGCGGCCTCGTTCAGCGGCTGGCGCTTGATGGTGCCCGGCCTTGCCGGTGCATCGGGATAGCTGTTGTCGTAATTGCCGTCGTCCTGCGGCGCCGGCGGATAGGCTTCGACCGAATTGTCGCCATTGGGGTCGTATTCATCCGCCGGCGGCGGGATGACCCGGCCTTCCTCTTCCAACTGCTTGCGGCGGAAGCGGGCCATGTCCTCGGGATCATCGAGATAGTAGCGATCATCATCGGCAGGGGCACGGCCCAATTCGCGCAGCCTTGTCTCGCGGCGCAGCGCGCGCCGGTCAAGCCGTGTCTGCGGCGGCTGGATGGCGATGACCTTGCCGGTGTCGGCATCGACGATGACGCGGTTGCCACGCGCGTCGTAGTAGATGTCCAGATTTCCGTCCTGGGCCACAAGAATGCCGCCATCATTGGCGGCGCGGGCAACCCTTGGTGCACTGTCCTGCGTCGGCGCGGCGAGCGCACCGAAAGTCACAAGCCCGGTGGCGAGCGCCGAAAGGGCAAAGATCGTGCGGAACATCGTGGCCAACTCTCCGGTCCGTAATTGCCGCCGCCCGGCATTGTTCACTGGGCGAACCCCTTCGCCAGCAAACCAGTTACCCCACCCTATGGTTCCAATATGAACCGGGCATGAAGATGGCGGTTTTTCGGCGTACCGACGAATACTCGCTAGCTCGCGAGCCCCAATTCCTTGCGCGCCTGCTTGGTCAGCTTCAGGGCGACAAGGCGATGGCTCTCGCGCAAATAGTCCTTCAGCGCGGCATCATCCATGCTCTGGCTTGTCCGACGCTGGATCCACTTCATGCCGCGCGAGGCAAGGTAGGGCGCGGGCCGCAAGCCCGGCTGCTCCTTCAGCACATCATAGGCGATGTCGGAGCATTTGAAGGTGACGAAGAGCTGCTGGCCTTGATCCCAGCCGCCGATCGCAAACACCTTGGCCCCGACCTTCCAGACATGGGCGCCGCCCCACTGGATGACGTGGTTTGCCGCGGGCAATGAGGCGCAGAAGCCGTTGTAGTCGTCCAGCGTCATCCGCCCCCACCCTCAATATGAAAACGCCGCGCGTCCAGGGTGGACGCGCGGCGTTGAAATCAGGCCGCCGCTTCGGTCGCGACGACCGTCGGCTTCGAGCGGAAGTTCAGCCGGTCGGAACCGGACGTGACCTTGACGGTCGAACCGTCGAGAATCTCGCCGAGCAGGATCTTCTCCGCCAGCGGATCCTGGAGTTCCTTCTGCATCACCCGCTTCAGCGGCCGCGCGCCATAGGCCGGATCGTAGCCCTTGGCCGCCAGCCACTCGATCGCCTCGTGATCCAGCGACAGCGTGATCTTGCGATCGACGAGCAGGCTTTCCAGCCGCTTGAGCTGGATCTCGACGATGCGGTCCATGTCCTTGCGGCGCAGCCGGTGGAACAGGATCACCTCGTCGACGCGGTTGAGGAATTCCGGCCGGAACGATGCCCTGACCACGCCCATCACCTCGTCGCGCACGGCGTCGACATCCTGGTCCTCGCCGAGATTGACCAGGTATTCGGCGCCGAGGTTCGACGTCATGATGATCAGCGTGTTGCGGAAATCGACCGTGCGCCCCTGCCCGTCGGTGAGCCGGCCGTCGTCGAGCACCTGCAAGAGCACGTTGAACACATCGGGATGCGCCTTCTCGATCTCGTCGAACAGCACGACCTGATAGGGCCGGCGCCGCACCGCTTCGGTCAGCGCGCCGCCTTCCTCATAGCCGACATAGCCGGGAGGTGCGCCGATCAGCCGGGCGACCGAGTGCTTCTCCATGAACTCCGACATGTCGATGCGCACCATGGCGCTGTCGTCATCGAACAGGAAGCTTGCCAGCGCCTTGGTCAGTTCGGTCTTGCCAACGCCCGTCGGTCCCAGGAAGATGAACGAGCCGATCGGCCGGTTCGGATCCTGCAGCCCGGCACGGGCGCGCCGCACCGCCTTGGAAACGGCTTGCACCGCCTCGCCCTGGCCGACGACCCGCTTGCCGATCTCGTCTTCCATGCGCAGCAGCTTGTCACGTTCGCCCTGCAGCATCTTGTCGACCGGAATGCCGGTCCAGCGCGAGACGATATGGGCGACGTGGTCGGGGGTGACCACTTCCTCGACCATGCCGGCCTTGCCGTCCTGGGCTTCGGCTTCCTTCAGCTTCTTCTCGAGTTCCGGGATCTTGCCATAGGCTAGCTCGCCGGCGCGCTGGAACTCGCCCTTGCGCTGGGCAATGGCAAGCTCGTTGCGTGCCTCGTCGAGCTGCTTCTTCAAGTCGGCCGCAAGCCCGAGTTTCTGTTTCTCGGCCTGCCACTTGGTTGTGATCTCGGTCGATTCCTCCTCGAGGCCGACAAGCTCCTTCTCCAGGCGGGCAAGCCGGTCCTTCGAGGCATCGTCCGTCTCGACCTTCAGCGCCTCGCGCTCGATCTTGAGCTGCATGATGCGGCGGTCGATCTCGTCCAGCGCCTCGGGCTTGGAATCGACCTGCATCCTCAGCCGCGAAGCGGCTTCGTCGACCAGGTCGATCGCCTTGTCCGGCAGGAAGCGGTCGGCGATATAGCGGTTGGACAGCGTCGCCGCCGCCACCAGCGCCGAGTCCGAGATACGCACCTTATGGTGCTGCTCGTATTTTTCCTTCAGGCCACGCAGGATCGAGACGGTATCCTCCACCGTCGGCTCGTCGACAAAGACCGGCTGGAAACGGCGGGCGAGGGCGGGATCCTTCTCGACATGTTTTCTGTATTCATCGAGCGTGGTCGCGCCGACGCAGTGCAGTTCACCGCGCGCCAGCGCCGGCTTCAACAGGTTCGACGCATCCATCGCGCCATCCGCCTTGCCGGCACCGACCAGCGTATGCATCTCGTCGATGAACAGGATGATCCCGCCTGCGGCAGAGGTGACTTCGGAAAGCACGGCCTTCAGCCGCTCCTCGAACTCGCCGCGATATTTGGCGCCAGCGATGAGTGCGCCCATGTCGAGCGCCATCAGCTGCTTGTCCTTCAGCGATTCCGGCACATCGCCATTGACGATGCGCAGCGCCAAGCCTTCGGCGATCGCCGTCTTGCCTACGCCCGGCTCGCCGATCAGCACAGGATTGTTCTTGGTGCGGCGCGACAGCACCTGGATGGTGCGGCGAATCTCGTCGTCACGGCCAATCACTGGGTCGAGCTTGCCCGCGCGGGCATCCGCCGTCAGGTCGCGCGCGTATTTCTTCAGCGCGTCATAGCCTTGCTCTGCACTCGCCGAATCGGCGGTGCGGCCCTTGCGGACATCGTTGATGACCTGGTTCAGCGCCTGCGCGGTGACGCCGGCCTTTGCCAGTATGTCGGCGGTCTTGGCCGACTTTTCCATGGTGAGCGCCTGCAGCAGCCGCTCGACCGTGACGAAGCTGTCGCCGGCCTTCTTGGCCAGTTCTTCCGCCGTCGAGAACACCTTGGCCAGCGGCTGCGCCAGATAGAGCTGGCCGTTGCCGCCTTCGACCTTCGGCATCGCCTCGAGCGCCGTCTCGACGCCGAGCTTGACGTCGCGGACATTGCCGCCGGCGCGCTCGATCAGCGACGCGGCCAGGCCCTCGTCATCGTCGACGAGCACCTTCAAAATGTGTTCGGGGGTGAATTGCTGGTGATTGCGGGAGAGCGCCATGGTCTGCGCGGACTGGATGAAGCCGCGCACGCGCTCGGAGTACTTCTCAAGGTTCATATCTGTCTCCTTCCATCACCGGCCCGCTTTGCGGCACCGGATCAGATTGCGGTGACGGACCCGCCCATTCGAGCCGGATCCCGTTCAGCCGAGATATGGTGCATAGGCCATGCCGTCTCAAGACGCCTTGATGTCGGTCAATGCATAATATTCCACGTCAGCCGAAACGAAAACGGCGGAGATTTCTCTCCGCCGTTCAACGCCTTGAAATGCCGTTCGATCAGTTGTCGATGTCGACGATCACCGGCTCGGCATTGCCGCTATCGGCCGGGGCCGCGGCCGCCTCGCCGGCATCCGCATTGTCGCCACCGCTGTCGACCTGCTCGGCATTGGTGCGCGGACGGCGCGGACGGCGCGGGCGGCGGGCAGCGCCGCTCTCGGCGGCAGCCTCGTTGAGCTCGGCCTGGGCGGCAAGAGCCGCCGGCGAAAAACTCTCGAACAGCGGAGCCTGCTCGGCAGCCGCAACGGCCTCGACCGGCGAACCGGGCTCAACCTGCACCTCCGCCTGTGCCAGCGCCTCGTTGCGCTGCTGCTGGCCGCCTTGCTCGGTCGACGAGGCATAATCGCGCTGGCCATTCTGGCCATAGCCGCCATTGGGGCGGCGATCGCGGTGACGCCCACCATTGTTGTCGCGGCCGCCATTGTTGCGCCCGTTATTATCGCGCCCGCTATTGTCACGATTGTCGCGGCCGTCACGGTTCAATGCGACCTCGGCCGGCATGCCCTCGATCACTGGCTGGGGACCGGCGCCATGGTTGATGACAGGAATTTGCGGATCGGAGACTGTGTTGCCGCCATTGCCGGCGCCATTGTTGCCGGCATTGTCGAAATCGTCGCGATCTTCATCGCCGTCATCGTCGAAATCTTCGCGGTTCTGCTGGACGTTCTGGATCGGCATCTGGGCCTGCGCGGCGGCAATGATGCGATTGTAGTGTTCGGCGTGCTGGAGATAGTTCTCCGCCATGACCCGGTCGCCAGAGCTTTGCGCGTCACGGGCCAGGGTAGCGTATTTCTCGGCGATCTGTTGAGCCGATCCACGGATCTTCACATCCGGGCCGTTGCTCTCGTAGTTGCGCGTCAGGGGATTAGGGCCCTTGCGGTTGTTGTTGTTATTGTTGTTGCCACCGCCGCCGCCATTGTTGTTGCGACCGCGCATGCGCCTGTTCTGCTGTTGTGGCCTCATTCGACTCTCTTCATCTTGAAATTTTCGAAAACTCGTTACGAACGGAGGCGCTCATGCAGCCAGCCGTTTCGTTTCTTCACCGGCGTTCGCCCGCATCAATTGCGTTGGCGCCACGTGCCATCCTGTTCCGGTTACATCACTTGCCGGACGATTCCCGCACGAAGCTTGGGCGTCGTTTGCGCAAGAAGGCAGCTATTTCCAAGGAGGACCGAATCGCTAAGAGCACTGCCTGCTTCGTCTCATCCGGTTGAGGCGACCCTAGCCGCATTCCCCGGTATTGCCAAGCGGTTTTTTCGCGCTGCGTCAAGGCTTATCCCCATTGAAAGACAAGAACCCTGTCGTTTCCGCCGAGATCACGTAAGGCAGCAGCCAATGCATAACCAGCCGCCTTGAATATATCCGTAACCTCGTTGCGTTGCGTATGGCCGATCTCGACCGCAATCCTGCTTTCGGCTTCTAGAAACCGGGCCGCCTCGGCGGCGATGATCCTGTAGGGGTTCAGCCCATCCACGCCGCCATCCAAGGCTAGGTGTGGGTCGAAATCGCGGACCTCGTCCTGCAGATTTCCAATGTCTCGTAAAGATATATAGGGAGGGTTTGCGGCAATTACATGGTATCGGCCGGAAACTTTTTCGAACCAGTCCGACTGCACCGTCGTGAACCGGCGGCCAAGCCCGAGTTCCCCGGCGTTGCGGGCTGCCGTCGCCAGCGCGCCGGCGGAAATGTCGACACCGGTGGCGGTCGCGGCCGGCACGGCACTCAGCAGCGCCAGCGCGATGGCTCCCGTCCCGGTACCGAGATCAAGGATGCGGCAGGTCCCTTCGCGCGCGGCCGTCGCCTCGACAAAAGGCAGCACCGCCTCGACCAGCGTTTCTGTATCCGGCCTCGGCTCGAGCGTTTCCGGCGACAGCGACAGCCGCAAACCGTAGAATTCGCGGTAGCCGAGGATGCGATGCACCGGTTCACCACCAGCCCGGCGCCTTAAGGCGGCTTCGATCGCGGCGATGGCATTGCCATCCATCGAGCGTTCAGGGTCGCCAATGGCCTGCGTGCGCGTCGTGCCGGAAAAATGTTCGACGATCAGCCGCGCATCGAGCGCCGGATCATCGACCCCGGCCATGGCAAGTCTGGCCCGCGCTTCCCGCAGCAGCGGCCCCAGCGCCTCGGGCAGAGGGTCAGCCATCGAGGCCGATATCGGCCAGCAGCTTCGACTGGTAATCGGCGATCAGCGCGTCGACAATTTCGTCGAGCTCGCCCATCATCACCCGGTCGAGCTTGTAGAGCGTCAGGTTGATGCGATGGTCGGTGACGCGGCCCTGCGGGAAATTATAGGTGCGGATGCGCTCCGAACGGTCACCGGAGCCGACCTGCGATTTACGCGATTCCGAGCGTTCCTCGTCCGCCTTGCTGCGCTCCAGATCATAGAGCCGGGCACGCAGGATCTGCATGGCCTTTGCCCGGTTCTGATGCTGCGATTTCTCCGCCTGCACCACCATGATGCCGGTCGGCAAATGGGTGATGCGCACCGCCGAATCGGTGGTGTTGACATGCTGGCCACCGGAGCCCGAAGCGCGCATCGTATCGATGCGGATATCTTCGGCGCGGATTTCGATGTCGACCTCTTCCGCTTCCGGCAGCACGGCGACGGTCGCCGCCGAGGTGTGAATGCGCCCACTTGCCTCGGTCGCCGGCACGCGTTGCACGCGATGCACGCCGGATTCGAATTTCAGATGGGCAAACACGCCCTTGCCCGAAACGGTGGCGATGATTTCCTTGAACCCGCCTGCATCGCCGTCGCTGGCAGACACCGTCTCGAACCGCCAGCCGCGTTCGGCGGCATAGCGCTCATACATGCGAAACAGGTCGCCGGCGAAGAGCGCAGCCTCGTCACCGCCGGTACCGGCACGGATTTCGAGGATGGCATTCTTGTCGTCGGCGGCGTCCTTGGGCAGAAGCAGGATCTGGATATCCTTCTGCAGCGTTTCGATACGCTCCTCCACGCCGGGCAGGTCCGCCTCGGCGAGCGCCCGCATCTCGGCGTCGGTGCCCTTGTCGGCAAGCATTGCCTCAAGGTCGGCCTGCTCATGCTCGGCCGAGCGCAATTGCCTGACCTTGGCCACCATGTCCTGCAGCTCGGCATATTCCGATGCCATCTTCACATAGGCGTCCGGCGCCGGGCCGGCCGACATCTGCGCTTCGAGCATCTCGAAACGCTTGACGACTTGATCCATACGATCGCGGGGCAGATTGACCATGATGGGGGCGCTACAACGGAATCGAGCGGTCGTCGGCGAAGGCCTGCAGCAGCGCCCGCATCGGCAACCCCTGCGCCGGCGCCATCAGATTGTCGTCGAAGAACGCCGTCAGCTCATCCAGCGGCAGTTCCGTCAGCATCGCCTTGACCGGGCCGATCGAGGCCGGCGACATCGAGATCGAACGGAAGCCCAGACCGATCAGCGCCATCGCCGAGATCGGCTTGCCGGCGAGTTCGCCGCACAGCGTCACCGGCGTGTGGTTGCGGATGCCGGCATCGGCGATCTGCTTGAGCACGCGCAGGAACGGCGCCGACAGCGTGTCGAAGCGGTTGGCCAGTTGCGTGTTGCCGCGGTCGACCGCCATGACGAACTGGAACAGATCGTTCGAGCCGACCGAGACGAAATCGACCGCCTTCATCAATTCGTCGAGCTGGAACAGCAGCGACGGCACTTCCAGCATCGCGCCCAGCTTGAGGCTGGTCGGCAGATGATGGGCGAAACGCGACAGATGCCGCACCTCGCGGTCGATGATCTCACGCGCCTGGGCGATCTCGCCAAGCTCGGTCACCATCGGCAGCATCAGCTTGAGCTCGCGCCCGCCGCTGGCCTTCAGCAGGGCGCGGATCTGGGTGCGCAGCAAGCCGGGCCGGTCGAGCGTTAGCCGGATCGCCCGCCAGCCGAGCGCCGGGTTTTCTTCCTGGATGGCGCCCTTGAAATAGGGCAGCACCTTGTCGCCGCCGATGTCGATGGTGCGGAAGGTGACAGGTTTGCCGCGCGCGGCCTCGAGCACGTCGCGATAGAGCTTCTCCTGCGCCTCGGCGCGCGGAAAGGTCGAGGCGACCATGAATTGCAGTTCGGTGCGGAACAGGCCAATGCCGGCAGCGCCGGACTCGGCCAGTTGCGGCAGGTCGACGGCAAGCCCGGCATTCATCAGGAGATCGACCTGCACGCCGTCCCTGGTCGTCGACGGCTTCTTGCGCAGCTCGCGATAGACCTCTTGCCGGCGCGCGCGAAACCGCACCTTTTCGGCATAGGCGGCTTCGAGATCGGACTGCGGCCGCAGATGGATCGTGCCTTCCTCGCCGTCGACGATGATGGCATCGCCGTTTTCCGCCATGGAAACGGCACCCTTCATCTGGCCGGCGACCGGGATGCCCATGGCGCGCGCGACGATGACGACATGGCTGGTGGCGGCACCATCCTCGAGCACCAGCCCGCGCATTTTTTCCCTGGGATAGTCCAGCAGCTCGGCCGCGCCCATCGAGCGGGCGACGATGATGGCGTCCTTCGGCAGCGAGGCCGCGACGTCTTCCGGTCCGCGGCCCATTAGCTGGCGCAAGAGCCGGTTGGCGAGGTCGTCGAAATCGCTCATCCGCTCGCGCAGATAGGGATCGGTCATGTGCAGCATGCGGGCGCGCATGTCGCTCTGCACCTTTTCCACGGCCGCTTCGGCCGTCAGGCCGTTGCGGATGGCCTCTTCCAGCCGGCGCACCCAGCCACGGTCATTGGCGAACATGCGGTAGGCTTCCAGCACCTGGCGATGCTCGCCCTCGAAGGCGACGTCGCGGCGCTCCAGCATGTCGTCGATGGAGAGCCGCAGCGAGCCGAGCGAGCTTTCCAGCCGCCGGACCTCTTCCTCGCTGTCCTCGTTGAACAGATTGGTGACGACGATGCGCGGCTCGTGCAGCACGACATGGCCAAGCCCGACGCCGTCGTTGAAGGACAGGCCGGTGAAACTGACCGGCCGGCGCAGATCGAGTTCGAGGCCCGGCCGCGTCAGCCGCGCCAGATCGCCGGTGGCGATCATCTCGGCGATGACCATGGCGGTGGTTTCCAGCGCCTCGACCTCGTCGTCGCGATAGTGGCGCATGGTCTTGTTCTGCACGACCAGGACGCCCAACGTGCGCCCTGCCCTGAGCACCGGCACGCCGAGGAAGGAATTGTAGATCTCTTCACCGGTCTCCGGCAGGTAGGCGAAGGCCGGATGCTCCTGCGCATTGGAAAGATTGAGCGGCCGCGCACTGGCGGCGATGGTGCCGACAAGGCCTTGCCCGAGCCGCAACTGCGCCAGGTGGACGGCGTTCGGGTTCAGACCCTCGGTGGCGTAGAGCTCAAGCACCGAATCGGCGCGCAGCACATAGAGCGAGCAGACTTCCGCGACCATGTTGGAAGCGATGTCGCGCACGATCCGGTCAAGCCGCTCCTGCGGCTCCAGCGGCTCTTGCATGAGCTCGCGGAGCCGTTTCAGCAAAACGCGCGGGCCACTGGCCTGGTCACGCATCGCGGCTTTTTCTCCAATGAAACACTTGCCGGCGCAGTTTCCGCCGCTGCCGGCATGCGCGCAACAACTGATTCAGTCTTGCTACTGCTTATCCAGACCGTAGACGGAATGCAAAGTGCGAACCGCAAGTTCGGTGTACGGACCGTCGATCAGTATCGAAATCTTGATCTCGGAGGTGGTGATGGCGCGGATATTGATCGCCTTCTCGGCCAACGCCTTGAAAGCGGTGGCGGCGACACCGGCGTGGCTCCTCATGCCGATGCCGATGACCGAAACCTTCGACATGCCGGCTTCCGACTGCACGACATCGTAGCCGACCTCGGCCTTCAGCCGGTCGAGCACGGCCAGCGCCTTGTCGACGTCACCCGAAGGCACGGTGAAGGTCATGTCGGTGAACTTGCCGTCCTCGGAAATGTTCTGGACGATCATGTCGACATTGATGTTGGCCTCGGCCAGTGGCCCGAAAATGCCGGCGGCGACGCCAGGGCGGTCGCCGACGCGGCGCAGCGAAATCTGGGCCTCGTCCTTGGCGTAGGCAATTCCGGTGACGACCTGCTGTTCCACGATCTCTTCCTCGTCGCAAATGAGCGTTCCCGGAGGATTGAGCAAATCCCCCATTCCGGGCGCATCGGGATCGTCGAAGGACGACCGCACGAAGGTACGCACCCTGTGCACCATGGCAAGCTCGACCGAACGCACCTGCAGAACCTTGGCGCCGAGCGAGGCCATTTCAAGCATTTCCTCGAACGAGATCTTGGCCAGCCGCCGCGCCTTGGGCTCGATGCGCGGGTCGGTGGTGTAGACCCCGTCGACATCGGTGTAGATGTCGCAGCGGTCGGCCTTGACCGCAGCGGCGATGGCGACCGCGCTGGTGTCGGAACCGCCACGGCCGAGGGTCGCGATGCGGTTGTCCGGCCCGATGCCCTGGAAGCCGGCGATGACGGCCACCTGGCCCTCGCCGAAGCGCTTGATCAGGAAGGCGCCGTCAATGTCGAGGATGCGCGCCGCGCCATGCGCGTTGTCGGTCTTGATCGGGATCTGCCAGCCCTGCCAGGAACGGGCGTGCACGCCCATGTTCTGCAAGGTGATGGCCAGCAGTCCGGCGGTGACCTGTTCGCCGGAAGCGACGACCGCGTCATATTCGCGTGCGTCGTGCATCGGCGAGGCCTCGCGCGTCCAGCCGACCAGTTCATTGGTCTTGCCGGCCATTGCCGAGACGACCACCGCCACCTCATGGCCGGCGTCGACCTCGCGTTTGACGTGACGCGCCACATTGCGGATGCGGGCGATGTCGGCGACGGAGGTTCCGCCGAATTTCATCACGATACGCGCCATGGAAGCGAAATGCCTTTGACTGAAGCCGGCCTGGAGCCGAAAACGAAGGAAAGCGCCCGGCTGGCGCCGGCCGCTGAATGCGCGGCCTCCTTAGCCAAATGCTTTGGGTTTCGCAAGGCTGGCAGCGGAATGCCGGCTTCAACAAGACGCCATATTGCCATCCGGGTCCGCGCCGCTTACCAAATGCTGCCCGCGGGGAATTCCTTTTGGTTCGGCATAACAGATGATTGCTCGTCTTCGGCGCGCCATGCGGTTGCAATCGCTGCCGCTTGTCGCCGGCTTCGCCGTGCTGGCATTGATCGTCGGCACCCGTGCCCTGCTGGTCGAGGGACAAAGGGCCAATCGTGCCGCCGCGCGCGAGACAATCGAATACCAGCAGCAGCTTTCAGGGCTGCTTTCATTGGCGCAGGATGCCGAGGCCGGCCAGCGCGGCTATCTGCTGACCGGCGAGAAATCCTATCTCGAACCGTACCAGAAGGCTGTCGATGCAATCCCGGGGCAACTTGCCCGCATCGATGCCATGACATCATCCAACGATCAGCTCGCCCCGCAGATCAGCCACATCAAGGACGCGCTGGCGCAAAAACAGGCTGAACTGTCCGAGACGATCGCCCTCTACGACAAGGGCGATGCGTCGAAGGCGCTGGAACTCGTCCGCGGCGGCCAGGGCAAGGCCGCCATGGACGAGATCCGCGCCAGCATGGACACCATCCGGCGCATCGGCGCCGCCGACATCGCAGCGCGCGACGAGCACACGGACCAGGTCGAGGCCTGGCTGCGTGTCGGTTCGCTTGCGGCCCTCGTCGCGATCTTCCTGCTCGGTGCCTACACGATCCGCCAATCCCGCCGCCGCTTCCGCGAGGTCGCCACCGCCCAGGAAGAGCTGATGCGCAAGAACATCGAGCTCGGCAACGAGATCAACACGCGCGAGAAGGCCGAATCCCAGATCCGCCAGATGCAGAAGATGGAGGCGGTCGGCCAACTGACAGGCGGCATCGCCCACGATTTCAACAACATGCTGGCGGTCATCCTCAGCGCCATGAACCTTGCCCAGCGCAAGCTGAAGCGTGGCGAGAATGACATCGAGAAATTCGTCGAGGCTGCGACGGATGCAGCCGGCCGTGCCGCCAATTTGACCTCCCGGCTGCTTGCCTTCTCGCGCTTGCAGCCGCTTGCGCCGCAGGTGGTCGATACCAACCGGCTGGTGACCGGCATGTCCGACCTTCTCCACCGTGCGCTGGGCGAGGGCATACGCGTCGAAACCGTGCTGGCGGCCGGCCTGTGGAAAACCCACGCCGACCCCAGCCAGATCGAGAACGCCATCCTCAACCTTGCCGTCAACGCCCGTGACGCCATGGACAATGACGGCAAGTTGACCATCGAGACCGCCAACAGCCACCTCGACGACGCCTATGCCGCGACACATGCCGAAGTCACGCCAGGCCAATATGTGATGATCGCGGTCACCGACACCGGCACCGGCATGTCGCCCGAGGTCATCGCCAAGGCCTTCGAACCCTTCTTCACGACCAAGCCGGTCAACAAGGGCACGGGACTTGGGCTGAGCCAGGTGTTCGGCTTCGTCAAGCAGTCGGGCGGCCACGTCAAGATCTACTCCGAACCGGGCCAAGGCACGACGATAAGGATCTATCTGCCCCGGTTTTTCGGACCGGAGGAGCCGGCGGCACCCGCCGGGCGCGGCAAGAGCACCGTCAAGGTCACCGAGACGATCCTCGTCGTCGAGGACGACGCCCGCGTGCGGGCCGCCACGACAGACGCCATGCGCGAACTCGGCTACACGGTCATCCACGTTGGAAGTGGCCAGGAGGCCCTTCAGAAGCTGGCGGCGACATCGGGCATCGCCCTGCTTTTCACGGATATCGTCATGCCTGCGATGAACGGCCGCAAGCTCGCCGAGGAGGCGGTCGCACGCCAACCCGGCCTGAAGGTCATCTTCACCACCGGTTTCACCAGGAATGCCGTTGTCCATAACGGCGTGCTCGACCATGACGTTCACTTCCTGGCCAAGCCGTTCACCATCGAGCAACTCGAAGCCAAGCTGCGCGACGTGCTGGACGCGAAATAGGCCGCGCCGGGACTTCCTTCAGCCTGAGGCAGCCACGTTTGTCCACAGGCCGGGATAGTCGAAGACGAAGCCGTGCGGCGAGACACCAAGGATCTCTTCATAACCGAACATGGGCGCGGTGTAGGCGTAGCGGGTCTCGTCGAGACGCCGATAGCTTTGCTCGAGAAGCACCATCTCGAATGTTGGAAAGCTCAGATAGGCGGCTGGAGCGGGCGTCGTCTCGCCGACACCGAGGTCGAACCGCCGGATCGCCAACAGGTTCGATGCCGGCGTGAAGCCGAGGTCGACATCGACAAGGCCGGTGACTTCCCGCTGTGGCTCGCCGTTCAGCGTCCACTCGCCGTCGGCACGTCGTTCAATGGCATAGTGCAGCTTGCGCATGCCGAGAAAACCGTCGACCCGCGCCGATCGCGTGCGCCAGCCGGCGTTGCAAATCACCTCATAGGCAAGGCAGCATGGCTTGCCGTCCTGGACGAAGATGGCTTGTCCCTGGAGGCTGTGCCCGCCATCGCCTTGCGACAGCAGGCAGGCGTCGTGGCCTTCCACATCCAGCCTGCGCCAAAGGATCGAAGCCGTCATGACCTTCATCGTGCACTCCTTCGAATCCAAACGATGCCCTTCATTCGCCCGCCGGGCCAATTGTGTTTCACCGCCGTACGCGACAGCTGACATGCCCTGACAGGATGCTCCGCCCTGTCGGCAGAGGAAAATTGTTGCCTTGACTTTCCCGCCTCCACGCCCGACTTCCTAGCGTTCGAGGAGACCAACCAATGCCAGAACCCCGACGATCGACGATCGATGCCGGAGAAGTGGAACGCTTTTCCGCCCTTGCCGCCGAATGGTGGAACCCGAACGGCAAGTTTCGTCCGCTGCACAAATTCAATCCGGTCCGGCTTTCCTATATCCGCGACCAGATAGCGACGCGCTTCGGCCGTGACCCGCGTGCCGCGCGGCCGTTCGAGGGGCTGCGCATCCTCGATATCGGCTGCGGCGGCGGTCTTTTGTGCGAGCCGATGGCGCGGCTTGGCGCCGAGGTCGTGGGAGCGGACGCCTCCGAGACAAACATCGAAGTGGCGAAACTGCACGCAGCCGAAGGCAATGTGATCGTCGACTACCGAGCCACGACGGCCGAGGATCTTGCCGACGCCGGCGAGACATTCGACGTCATCCTCAACATGGAAGTGGTCGAGCACGTCGCCGACATCGATCTGTTCGTCGCCAAATGCGGCCAGATGGTCCGGCCCGGCGGCATCATGTTCGTGGCCACCATCAACCGCACGCTGAAGGCGCTGGGTCTCGCCATCATTGGTGCTGAATATGTGCTGCGCTGGCTGCCGCGCGGCACCCACCAGTTCGGCAAGCTGGTGCGCCCGGAAGAACTGGAGAAGGCGCTCGGCGGCGCCGGCCTGACGATCATCGACCGCACCGGCGTCACCTACAATCCGCTTGCCGACCGCTGGGCGCGATCGAAGGACATGGACGTCAACTACATGGTGCTGGCGGAGAAGGGATCCGTCTGATCCGCTCTTACGCTATTCAGTGCTGAGGGGTCGGTAGCCGCCCAGCCAATAGATCAGCGCCTGGCCGGCATCGCGGGTGCGCACCGCCTCGACCGAGCCGATCACGATGGAATGCGTGCCGCGGTCGATCATCTCGTCGAGGCTGCAGTCGAAGGCGGCCACGGCGTCATAAAGCAGCGCGGCTCCGGTCTTAAGCGTCACCCATTCGGCGCCGTCATAGCGGTCCTTGCCCTTGATGCCGCCAAAGCCGGAGAAACGCTCCGGCACGGCTTGATGCTGAGGCCCCAGCGAATTGACGCCGAAATGCCGGTAGCGCTCGATAACCGGCCAGGTCGATGACGATCGGTTGACGCAAGCGATCACCTTGGGCGGTTCGGCCGACAGCGAGACCACCGAAATGACGACAAGGCCGGACCGGTCGTCGCCGGCACCGGCGGTGATGACGCTGACATTGCCGACGATGAGCCGCATGGCGGCGCGGAAGTCGGCGACGCTGACCGGAGCTTCTGTCATGGACATTGCCTCGTCGCTTCTTTGCTAAGCCGCCGACCGCATCGCGGCCGGTGCGATGCGAATGCCTCTCTCTTCGAGAATGGGTAGCACGGTGTCGCGAAAATAGGGGAATTCCTCGACATAATCGACGAAGGACAATGTCGAGCCGCGAAAGCCTGCCGCATGCAAGGCGGTGATCCCGTCGGCGACCTGCTCGGGCGTGCCGGTGAGCGGGAAGCCGCCATGGCCGGCCGCCATGCGGTCGCGAATGAGCGCCAGGAGATCATGCGGGAACGACTGCGCATGGGCGAATTGCAGCCGGACCAGATTGTCGACCGCCGCCCAGTCGGCATTGGCGCGGCCGAAATGTTCGAGATAGTCCGTGGCCTCCTTTTCGGTCGGGCGGCAGACGACATGGGCAAAGGTCAGCACGTCGACATCGCTGCCGGCGGCCCTCGCCTGCTCCTTCAGCGCAATGATCTCGTCCTTGGAGCGCGCCAGGTCGATCGCCGGCGTAAACAGGAAATCGGCGTTGCGGACCGCGAATTTGCGGCCCTCCTCCGACCCGGCGGCATTGAGGATCGGCGGCCGTGACGACGGACGCGGGTCCCCAAGCACATTCCTGAGTTTGAACCAGGTGCCGTCCCAGTCGAAGGCTTCCGTGCGCTCCCACAGCGCCTGGACAATATCGAACCATTCCTGGGCATAGCCGTAGCGCGTGACATGGTCATCGGGCAGCGTCAGCCCAAGTGCCTCATATTCCGGCTTGTTCCAGCCGGCGACGATGTTGAGTCCGATGCGGCCGCGGCTGATCTGGTCGATGGTCGCCAGTTGCTTGGCAACGACCACGGGATGGTTGGCCGCGGTATGGGTGGTGGCGAAAACCGTGATGTTGCGGGTGAGCGCCAGAAGCCCGGCCGCCCAGGTGATCGTCTCCAGCACGTTGCCGTGGAAATTGGTCTCGCCGCCATAACCGATCCAGCGTGCGATCGGCAGCATGAAGTCGATGCCGGCCTCGTCGAGCAGATGCGCCAGCCGCAGATTGTTGTCCCAGGAACTGGCCCAGCGCTCGGGAACCTTGGTGACGGTCATGCCGCCGGAACAATTGGACGCGAAAGTGCCGAGAAAGAAGGGCTGCGCGTGAGGCGCGGTCTTGTCGAGCATGCTCATTGGCGGTGTTCTCCTCATTTTTTTGCTTATAATTTATAATAGAAAGTCTATCATAAATTCATGTGGACGCAATCACCGGGATCAGCGCATGCTGATTCAGGGGACAGGCAGATGAACGAACGGCGCAAATCTTTGGAAACACAGGCCGAGTTGCTGGATCGCGGCTGGCATCTGGCGCGCACGCCGCTGGAGATCGACGTCACCGAAGTCGAGTACGCACTGATGCGCTCCTACGA
Source organism: Mesorhizobium sp. 2RAF45 (assembly GCF_052115225.1). Lineage (NCBI taxonomy): Bacteria > Pseudomonadati > Pseudomonadota > Alphaproteobacteria > Hyphomicrobiales > Phyllobacteriaceae > Mesorhizobium > Mesorhizobium sp. 2RAF45. The sequence goes on from NZ_JBFRGG010000019.1 coordinate 22,230, forward strand.
GGCATTCGGCCATTGGCAGGCTGAATGCCTCGCCACGGTGATCGAGTTTTCCGCCAGCGGACCCGAGAACGCACTGCTCCACATCATCCGCATGAACGACCGCCCGAAAAGCGTGCGCGATCTTGCCCAGATGACCAACCGCGACGACATCCCCAACATCCAGTACAGCCTGCGCAAACTGCTGAAGGGCGGTTTGATCACCCGCACCGGCAGCGGCAGGTCAGGCGTCACCTACGAAGTGACGCCGCTCGGGCATCGCGTGACCGAGCGCTATGCCGACATCCGCTCCGTCCTGCTTATCGACGCCGTGACGCGCATTCCCGAAATGGCCGACAAGCTCGAAGACGTCGCGCGTACGCTCGAGCTGATGACCGGCATCTACGAACAGGCGGCGCGGGCCGCCGCCACGCACCGCCGCCGGCATCCAAGGCCGGAGCCCGGCGGCGACGCCGACGGCGGCGGAAAACTTTGACGACGTTTACGCAGGCTGCGGCTTCGCGACGGCCTGGCTCTGCGCCTTCGTGGTGATGAAGACGCCGGCGGTGATGATGGCGGCGCCGGCCCAGGTCAGCAGCTGATAGTGCTCGCCAAGGAAGATCGTGCCGGCAAACAGCCCAACCGCGGCCGCCACATAGCCGATCTGGCTGAGATAGACCGGGCCGCCGACCGCCTGCAGCCGGAAGAAGAAGGCAAACATCGCTGACGCCGACGCAACCTGCGCGATGACGACCAGCGGAACGCCGCCGAGCGGCGCGAAGGCCTTGATGCCGAACAGAGCGAGAATGCCGGCGAGCAGCAGCGTCGCCGCCGCCAGATGGCTGCCGACGGCAAGCTCGATCGGGCCGGTGCCTTCCGGCCAGTCGACGGTGCGGTAGATATTGCCGGCTGCAAGGCTGACCGGGATCAGCAGCCCCACCACCACCCAGAACATATCGGCCGGCTGGCCGGCCTCGCCGCGCGTCGCCGCGACCATCACGGCCCCGACGAAACCGACGGCGATGCCTGATATGCCCAGCATGTTCGGGCGCCGGACGCGCAGCAGGATCGAGAACACCAGCGTGACGACGGGCGACAACGTGAACATGATGCCGGTATAGCCGGCGCCCAGATGCGGTATGGCCGAGAACATCAAGAGATTGGGGAGGGCATAGGACACTGCCGCCGTGACGAAGAAATAGCGCAGTGTGTGCGCGGTGAGCCGGATACGCTGGCCGCGCAGCAAAAGCACGCACAAAAGCACGCCGCCGGCGCCGAGCGAGATGACGAAGGCCCAGACCATGGCCGGCACGCCGGCCGCCGTGGCGAGCTTGCCGAAGGGCAGTGTCAGGCCGAGCAGGCCGCCGGTAACGACCAGCAGGCCGAGCGCCGAATCCCAGAGAAATTTCATCGGATGGTCCCGTCACTCAATCGTGAAATTTGGCACTTGCGGCGCTTGGCCGGCGCTGTACCTTGAGATAAGATAACACAAAGATTCTTAACATCAAGATATTTAGCGGTGAGACAGATGGATCGCGCGGCAAAGGCGATCGAACAGTGGAAACGGGAGCGGCCGGACCTTGATGTCTCGCCGATGGGCGTGCTCGGGCGATTGAACGAAGCCTCGTCGTTGATCGCGCGTGATCGCCTGGCGCCGCTGTTTGCCCGTTTCGGGTTGCAAGCCGGCGAGTTCGACGTGCTGGCAACGCTGCGCCGCTCAGGCTCACCTTACGCACTGACGCCGACAGATCTCTATGAAGCGACCATGGTGACATCCGGGGCCATGACCAATCGGCTCGACCGGTTGGAAAAAGCCGGATTGATCCTGCGCGGCCCGCACCCCAACGACCGGCGCGGCATCGTCGTGCAGCTTACCGAGAAGGGTCTCGCCTTGATCGACGAGGCCCTGACCGCTCATGTCGCCAACGAGCACGAGATTCTTGCGGGCCTGACGCCGGCGGAACGGGAAACGCTCTCGCACCTGCTTGAGAAATTGATAGGCAGCGTGAGCTGAACGTTCAGTTGCGGTCGTCGGGAAACACCGGGATCGGCATGAAATCGACGCCATCCTCGGCCAGCCCCTTGGCCTCTTCCAGCGTCGCCTCGCCATAGATGCCGCGCGGGTCGGCCTCGCCGAAATGGATTTTTCGCGCTTCCTCGGCGAACTTGTCGCCGACATAGTCGGCATTCTCGCGCACCTTCTCGGCCATCGCCTTGAGTTGCGCCAGGGCCTGCTTCTGCGCCTCGCCCATGGCGAGCGCTATGGTCTCCTGCTTGCGGGCCGTGGAAACGGCGGGCGCCATCAGGGCTTTCTCTACCTTGTGCGAGCCGCAGCTCGGGCAATCGACAAAGCCGCGCTTCTTCTGGGTATCGAAATCGTCATTGCTGCGGAACCAGCCCTCGAACTCGTGCTCGTTTTCGCAGATCAGGGAAAAGCGGATCAAGAGGCAGCACCCCTGAGTCGCGGCGCATCCACCGCGCCGGCATTGATGGTGAAATCCCGTGCATTCTTCAAATTGGGGATCTTCTTGCGGGCCGCAAGCGACTGCGCCGGGTCGATCTCGGCGACGATCACCGCAGGCTCGTCATGCGCGGCTTCGGCAATGATGCGGCCCCACGGGTCGACGATCAACGAATGGCCATAGGTTTCGCGGCCATCCTCATGCAGGCCGCCTTGTGCGGCGGCGACGACAAAGGCGCCGTTCTCAATGGCACGGGCCCTGAGCAGTACATGCCAGTGCGCCTCGCCGGTCTGTCGGGTGAAGGCGGCGGGCACGGTCAAAACATCGGCGCCGGCCAGCGCCTCGGTCCGGAACAGCTGCGGGAAACGCAGGTCGTAGCAGACCGCAAAACCAAGCTTGGCGCCCGCAACCTCGGTCACGACGGCCTCGGTGCCAGGTTCGTAGGCGGCGGATTCGCGCCAGCTTTCGCCATTGTCGAGGTCGACGTCGAACATGTGGATCTTGTCATAGGTGGCGAGCGTCGCGCCGTCCGGACCAAACAACAGCGCCCGGTTGGCGAGCTTGCCGTCGGCGCGCAGGATGGCGGTGGAGCCGATATGCAGGAAGACGCCGAGTTCGCGCGCCAATCCACGTGCGGTCGCAACGATGATATCCTTGTCCTCGGAGGTGAAGGAGGCGGCACGCGCCTGCTTGACGCGGATCAGCGCCCCGGTCATTTCCGGCGTCTGGATATAGGTCGCGCCCTGCCCGGCCGCTTCACGCACCAGCCGTTCGAGATCGACCGCATTGCGCTCGGGGCTTTCGCCGGAACGCATCTGGACCGCCGCAGCCTTGAAAACACCCATCATCATACCCTCAAATCGTCGCGCCGTTGGCGAGCAGCCTGTCCAGCCGGCCTTCGGCCTCCAGCTCGTGGAGGTCGTCGCAGCCGCCGACATGCGTGTTGCCGATGAAAATCTGCGGAAAGGTCGTGCGGCCGTGCGCGCGCGAGATCATCTCCTGGCGCAATTCCGGCGAAAACGAAGCGTCATGCTCGGTATAGGCGACGCCCTTGCGCTCCAGCAGCCGCTTGGCCGCCGTGCAGTAGCCGCACATCATACGCGTATAGATCGTGACATCGACCATGATGCATTCCGCTTTCGTTGCCGACTTATATAGTCACGGACTCGTCCGCCCGGAAGTCCCCCGGCAACACGCGCGCGAAGGTCAGCACGTCAACGGTGGCGGCACCGCCCCTTTTCAGCGCCTTGGTGGCCGCGCGCACGGTGGCGCCCGTGGTGTAGACGTCATCGATCAGAAGCACCCTGCGGCCGGCGATCTGGATCTCTGCCTCGGCCGGCACGCGGAAAGCGGCCCGCACATTCTCCTCGCGCTCCTGCCGCTCGAGCCCGACCTGCTGGCGAGTGAGTTTCACCCGCTGCATGGCGGAAGGCGCAAAAGACAGGCCGCTGAGCTCGCAGACCGCGCGCGCCAGTTCCGCCGACTGGTTGAAGCGCCGCCGGAAGAAACGCCGCCAGTGCAGCGGCACCGGCACCACCACATCGGCTTCCGCGATGAGATCGGCGCCGGCGCGCACCATCCAGCGCGCCATCCAAGGTGCCAGATCGGTGCGATCCTGGTATTTCAGCCCTTGCACCATCTGGCGGGCGACACCGGAATAGGCGACGGCTGCCCGCGCCCGCTCGAAGGGTGGTGGATCCGCGATCGCCTCGGCCGACAGAAAACCCTCGCCCATATGGTTGGTGAACGGCGTGCCCATAACCGGGCACCAGGGCCGTTCCAAGAGCCGCAGCTTCGGCCAGCAGGCGCCGCACAGCACGCCCGGCTGCGAGACATGCCGGCGGCAGCCGGCACAGACCGGCGGAAACAGCATGCGCGCCGGCCAGCCGAAGGCCGATCGGGCGAGGTTCCTGATCCCGATGGACTTGATCTCTGGCGTCGGATCGGCCACGTGGTTGGTTCTCCGCACCGAGTGTACCAAGTATATCAGGGCGTGGACAAACAAGGATCCACCCGTTTGCAGCCTATTATGGATACCTCTTTGTGGCTGGCGCACAAGCGGCGCGCGCTAAGCCATCCGGTCGACGGTGCCGATTTCCTGATGAACCGCGCCGCCGAGGACCTTGCCGACCGGCTGGGCGCCGTCGAGCGCCGGTTCGACAAGGCGGCGGTGCTGTTCTGCCAGACGTCGGCCGCGGCCGGTGTGCTCGCCGCGAGCGGCAAGGTGGCGGATATCGTCCGCGTCGAGACGGACACGGTTTTCCTGACGGGTGCCGCCGGCATGGTCGCACCACTGGAAACCGTGCCCTTCGAACCGGCAAGCCTCGATCTGGCGGTGTCGCTTCTGTCGCTGCAGGCGATGAACGACATTCCCGGCATGCTGATCCAGATCCGCCGCGCGCTTCGGCCGGACGGGCTCTTTCTTGGCGCCTTCGCCGGCGCCGGCACGCTCGGCGAGCTGCGCGAGAGCCTGCTTGCGGCCGAGACCGAGCTTTACGGCGGCGCCAGCCCCCGCGTCATCCCCTTCACCGACGTGCGCGACGCCGGTGCGCTGCTGCAGCGCGCCGGTCTTGCCCTGCCGGTCGCCGATGTCGAGACCGTGACGGTGCGCTATGCCAATCTGTTTGCTTTGATGGCCGATCTGCGCGCCATGGGCGAAACCAGCGCCCTCACCGATCGCAGCCGGCGGCCGAGCACACGCAGACTGTTTGCGCGTGCCGCGGAAATCTATGCCGAGCGGTTTTCCGACGCCGACGGCCGGATCCGGGCAAGTTTCTCGATGGTCTGGATGTCCGGCTGGGCGCCCGATGCATCGCAGCAGAAACCGCTGAAACCGGGTTCAGCCAAAGTCTCGCTGAAGACGATACTTTAGGCTCCCGACGGGCAATGATCGGGTCGGCCGTGGACAGCCCGATCAGGGTGCGAACGCGTTCGCAAGCCGGCTGCTATTGTTGCTGAACAGCCAGGTGATGGAGTTGAACACCTGACTGATGCCGGCGACGATGGTCAGCGACAACACAGCTATGATCAAGCCATATTCGACCGCCGTGGCGCCGGTTTCGTCTTTCAGAAAATGCAGCAGCACTGGTTTCATCACCTCGATCCCCTCGCCAAGGACCTTACCGCCGACCTGTTAAGAAAGGTTAACGGCAAAGCCTTAACAGGCGGTGAAACCGCCACCCTCTTGCAAATTCCAACCATGTCAGCAGTCGCCGCTGGTTCTGCCATCGGAGCCGATGATGCAGACCGAACCGGGCTGCGCCTGCAACACGCTGCGGCGCACCGTATAGGTGGTTCGATGGCTGATCGAGCCGGTGGCCGTCATGTCGAGACCACCGGGAAAATCATCGCGCGCCGATTGCGAGCGCGTCTGGCTGTCGAGGAAAGGGGTCGCGATCAGCGCCAGCGCCACCGCGGCCGAGCCGAACAGCAGTGTCACGCGCAGGATGCCCATGCCCGCATCTGCGGCACGAAAGCCGCGGTCGGGCCGGATCGAATCCCAATCCCTGTCCAGGCTCATCCTATCGCTCCCCAGCCAATCCGCGACGCGGCCGCGACGACACGGCCATGCATCAATTTTTCATGATGAGATAAATCTTCTATTAACGCTGGCTGATATGGGCCGTGGCCGCTCCTCAGAGCAATTCCAGGAAAAATGTGAAGCGGCTTTCCCGGGACGCGGAGCGCTTTCCCTTGGGAATTGCGTCAAAACAAATCCTCAGAGCAGATCGATCAGGAACGGAATCAGCGGCGCGTCGGCCGGCGGCATCGGATAGTCACGCATCTCTCTTGGCCGCACCCATTTCAGCGCCTGCCCTTCCCGGGGCTGGGCGATGCCACGGAAGCGGCGGCAGACAAACAGCGGCATCAACAGATGGAAGTCGTCATAGGAATGGCTGGCGAAGGTAAGCGGCGCCAGGCACGGGATTTCGGTCTCGATGCCGATCTCCTCATGCAATTCACGGATGATGCATTGTTCCGGCGTCTCGCCGGGCTCGACCTTGCCGCCGGGAAATTCCCACAGGCCAGCAAGCTGCTTGCCCTCGGGCCGCTGCGCAAGCAGCACGCGGCCGTCGGTATCGACCAGCGCGCAGGCCGCGACCAGGAGCAGGCGCTTGCCGGTATTGGCCGGATCATTCATGCCCGACGTCACTCATGCCCGGGCGGCCGGCGATAATGGTAGCGATAGACTTCCTCGAAGCCGAGCGACCGATAGAGCGCCAGCGCCGGCACATTGCCGGCCTCGACCTGCAGCCAGGCCTCCCGCGCGCCGCGCAGCCGCGCCCATTTCAGCGCCGACCGGATCAGGTTGCGGCCATGGCCCTTGTTGCGCGCCGCCTTGTCGGTGGCGACTTCGAACAGGCCGGCGAGATCGCCGTCATGCACGCAAATCAGGGTCGCCAGCGCCTCTGCCCCATCTTCCAGTGCGAACAGCCCGGCCTCTGGCTGGATGGCGCCGATGATCTCCGACAGGCCGGGCCGCAGCGAAACATCCGATCCGCTGACCTTGAGCGACGCGCCGATGAAGCGGCTGATGTCCTTGAGCGGAATCTGGTCCATGGCGGCATCGAGCTGGGCGTCGGCCAGCGGCAGCCGCATGACCAGCGATTCGTCGAATCGGCTCCAGCCCTCCTTGTCGAGATGGCCGGCAAGATCGGGACCCGACAGCGGCGACATGCGGAACGTCAGCGGCCTTCCATAGGCGTCGAAACGGCGGCTGGCGCGGCCGATGCGGTCGGCTATGTGCTGGATGTCGCCGGGATCGAGCGGGTTGACCGAATTCAGCCGCTTGGCCGGATGGCCGGCGGTGAGCCGCACCACCCAGGTGCCGTCATAGTGGACGGCGGCCGCCGGCCAGGCGCGAAAGCCGGCCGCCTCGTAGCGGCGCACGATCGCAAGCATGCTTGCCGGATGCCTGGAAGCCAAAACCGTCAGCTCCGATAATCGCCGTTGATGGTGACATATTCCTTGGTGAGGTCGCAGGTCCACACCGTCGCCTTGCCGCGGCCGATGCCGATATCGGCGCGGATGCGGATATCGTCACGCTTCATGTAGGCCGAGGTCTTTTCTTCCGAATAGGCCAGATCGCGCTCGCCTTCATGCGCCAGCCGGTTGTCGCCGAACCAGATCGACAGCCGGTCGCGGTCGGCGGGTTCGCCGGCCTTGCCGACGGCCATGACCACACGGCCCCAATTGGCGTCCTCGCCGGCGACCGCCGTCTTGACCAGCGGCGAATTGGCGATCGACAGCGCGATGCGCTTGGCCGAGCGGGCCGATTTCGCGCCGGTGACGGTGACTTCGACCTGCTTGCGGGCGCCCTCGCCGTCGCGCACCACCTGCAGCGCCAGCGACTTCAGCACCTTGCCGAGCGCCCGGCGGAACTGGCCGAGCCGGGCATCTCTGGGGTCGGTGATCTCGGGCGCGCCGCGCTTGGCGGCCTTGCCGGTGGCGAAGATCAGCAGCGTGTCGCTGGTCGAGGTGTCGCTGTCGACGGTCACCGCGTTGAAGGTCTTGGCCGTGCCGCGCGACAGCAGATCCTGCAGCACGGGGGCCGCGATCGGCGCATCGGTGGCGATGAAGGACAGCATCGTCGCCATGTCGGGGGCGATCATGCCGGCGCCCTTGGAGATGCCGTTGATGGTGACATCGGTATCGCCAAGCTTGACCGTCTGCGTCGCCACTTTCGGATAGGTGTCCGTGGTCATGATGGCCTTCGCCGCCTCGGTCCACAGGTCGGGCTTGCCATCGCTGACCAGCCCGGCGAGCAGATGGCTGAACTTGGTCGTGTCGAGCGGCTCGCCGATGACGCCGGTCGAGGCCAGGAAGACCTCGCCTGCCGTGCAGCCGGCAGCCTTGGCCGCCGCCTCGCCGGTCAGCGCGGTGGATTCGCGGCCCTTCTTGCCGGTGAAGGCGTTGGCATTGCCGGAATTGACGACCAGCACCCGCGCCTTGCCGGCGGCAAGGTTCTGACGGCAGAAATCGACCGGCGCCGAGGGGCATTTCGACCTGGTGAACACGCCGGCGACCGCGGTGCCGGCATCGAACACCATGGCCAGCAGGTCGGTTCGGTTCTTGTACTTTATCCCCGCTTCGGCGGTGGCGATGCGCACCCCTTCAATGACAGGCATCTTGGGGTACTTCTTCGGCGCGAGCGGCGAAATCGTCGTGGACATGGGGACCTCGGGCGGGAAAATCGCAAGGGAAGGCCGGTTTGCCCGATACGGCGCGCGGGCGCAAGGGCGTTTTCGCCGCGCCTGCCGGGGCGGCGGACCACGCTGGATTAAGCCTGCATTTCAAATCTGTTGGCGTCGCCGGGGCCTGTGGCGCTATGATTGCGCCCATGGGCAGGCTTGCGATCCTCGCATGGGCATTTCTGGGACTATTGCTGCTGAGCGCCGACGCTGAGCCGGCGCGTCGCGTGGCGCTTGTCATCGGCAACGGCACCTATGCCGAGGCCGGCACGCTGGCCAATCCGGTCAACGACGCCCTCGACATCGCCGACAAGCTGCGCTCCATCGGTTTCGAGGTCATCGAAGGCAACGACCTCGGCAAGCGCGAGCTCGAACGCAGCATCGGCGAATTCTCCGATGCGCTCGAAGGCGCCGGCGTCGGGCTTTTCTACTATGCCGGCCACGGCCTGCAGGTCGACGGGCGCAACTACATCGTGCCGGTCGACGCCAGGCTCGACATGCCGGTGAAACTGCAGCTCGAAGCCGTGCCGATCGACGAAGTCCTCGACATCATGGAACAGCAGACCAAGGTCAGTCTGGTGTTTCTCGATGCCTGCCGTAACAACCCGTTCGCCCGCAGCCTCAGCCGCACCGCCACCACGCGCTCGGCGACGGCGCTCGCCGGCTTGGCGCAGTTCGATTCGACGCGCGGCTCCTTCATTGCCTTCTCGACGGCGCCCGGCGCGGTCGCCATGGACGGCACCGGGCGCAACTCGCCCTTTGCATCAGCCCTTTTGCGGCACATTGGCGAGCCCGGCCAGAGCATCAACGACATGATGATCGCGGTGCGCCGCGACGTCGTTTCGCAAACCCGCGAAGGCCAGCGCCCCTGGGAGCAGGGCTCGCTGCTCGAACGCTTCGAATTCGTCCCGGGTGAAGGGCCTGCCCCGAAGCCGAAGCCGGCGGCGGAGCCGGCGCCGGCCCCGGCCCCACAGGTCGCGGCGCTGGAGCGTTCCGTGGGCGACGACAAGGCTTCGATCGAACAATTCCTGCGCCGGAACTATCTGACACCGGACACCAGGACGATGGCCGAAACGGTCAAGCGGATCTACGGCGCGTCGGCCACCATTTTCGGCACACGCTACGACGCCGATGCCATCGTCAAGGTGAAGACCGACTGGTTCGCGCAATGGACTTCGTGGTCGCTCGGGCTGGAACCAGGCAGCCTGGAGATCACGCCGCATGGCGAGGACCGCACTGAGGCCACCTTTGCCATGCACTACGACTATGTGCCGAAGGACAAGTCGGCGGCACGGCTGACCGGCAAGGCGCGCGTTACGCTCGGGCTGGTCAAGGCCGAAGAGGGATGGCGCATCGAATCCGAAACCTCGCAGGCGATGCAATGATGCGCTAACCTGGGCGCGAATTCACGCCCTTTGGCGCGACATGAATTCGGTGGCGAAACAGAGCAGTGCCGCAACTGGCAGCGCCAGGCCGATCCAGGACACCAGTGGCCAGCCGCCTTGGGCATACGCCCAACCGCCGACGCCCGAGCCGACTGCGCCGGCGATAAAGAACGTCGCCATGTAGAGCCCGTTCAGGCGGCTGCGATGCGCGGCGCCGAGCGCGAACAGATCCCGATAGCCGAGCACAAGGTTGGTCTGCACGCCGAAGTCGAGCACGATAGCGGCGGCGACCAGCAGCGCCAACGAAAGTGTCGAGCCGCTGGGAGCGATATGGGTTACAAGAAACGCAACGGCGACGCACAGCATGGCAAAGGCTGTCGCCGGGCGGCTCCAGCCGCGGTCGGCGACCCTTCCGGCGAGCGGCGCGGCGATTGCACCGGCGACGCCGGCCAAAGCGAACAGGCCGATGCCGCGCTGCGTCAAGCCAAAATCGGGTCCGGCCAGCAGCAGCGGCGTCGTCGTCCAGAACAGGCTGAAGGCTGCGAACAGGAAGGCCTGATAGAGAGCCCGCCGCCGCAGCACCGGCGTCGAGCGCGCAATATGCACCATGGACGCCAAAAGCGCACCGTAGCTCAGACGCGCCGTCGGCATGCGTCTGGGCAGCGCGAACCGCAGCACCACGGTCAGCACGATCATGACAATGCAAGAGGTGAAGTAGACCACATGCCAGGACGACAGCGCCGTGATGAAGGAGGAAAACGGCCGTGACAGCATTATACCCAGCAACAACCCCACTGAGACATTGCCGACCACGCGGCCACGCCTGGCTTCCGGCGCCAGGTGCGCCGCATAGGGGATAAGGGTCTGCACAGCGACCGAGCCAAGACCGACAAACAGCATCGCGGCCAGAAAAGCCGCCGGCTGCGTTGATATCGCCGCACCCAGCAAGGCAAGCGTCGCAACGACGAGTATGCCAAGCACGAGCTTGCGGTTCTCGACGAGGTCGCCAAGCGGCACGATGAACAGCAGGCCCACCCCGTAGCCGATCTGCGCCATCGTAACGATCAGGCCCGCCGCATGCGGCGGCAGGCCAAGTTCAGCGCCGATCGGGCCAATCAATGGCTGCGCGTAGTAGATATTGGCGACAATCAGCCCGCAGGCGGCAGCCAGCAAGAAGGTCATCCAACTCGAAATTGTCGTCTCGGCGGGTGCGGTGCCGGATGCGATAATGGTCGTCATGGGCGATGTCCATCGGAACGAAACGTTTCGTTGAATAGAACGAACCGTTCCGTTTCGTCAAGCGATGATGTATGAGCATCTCTTGGCATCAGCGTATTTTGCGGCCAAATGGCTTCATTTGGCGTCCGCACGAACGCTGCAAGGAAAACGAAGGCTTTGCTCCGGATGGCAGGCATCCGGCTGGCAAAAATACGGGGCGAGGCAACAGTTGCCGGCGGGTTGTCGTTTCGGCCGGCACGCAACCGCTTCAGGAGGAACGGCTCATGGGCGAAATCGCCGATCCGGCACGCAAATCGATTGGTGCCAGGCGCAATCTGGACAGCGCCGAAGCCATTCTGGAGGCCGCCGAAGCCGTGCTGATCGAGGCCGGCTATGCCGGCTTCTCGATCGAGGCGGTGGCGCGGCGCGCCCGTGCCGGCAAGCCGACCATCTATCGCTGGTGGCCGAGCAAGGCGGCACTGCTGCTCGAGGTCTACCAGCGCCAGAAGCGCGTCGACATTCCTGATACGGGAAGCCTGGAGGAGGATCTCGTCGGCTTCCTGATCAATCTATTCACGCACTGGCTCGAGACATCGTCGGGCAGTGTTTTCAAGTCGCTGATCGCCGAGGCGCAGTCGGATGAAACCGCGGCGACGGCCCTGGCCGGCTATGCCGGAGCGCGCCGCACCCATACCGGCCAGATCATCGAACGCGCCAAGGCGCGGGGCGAGATCGCCGGCGATATCGATGCGGGTGTCGTTGCCGATCTCATCGCTTCCTACGCCTGGCGGCATCTCCTGACCAACCGGCTCGACGAGCCCGAGGCGACGATACGCAAGATGATCCGCTATCTCCTGCAAGGCATAGCGGCATCAGGCAGATAGCGGCGGCCAACAAAAAAGGGCGCGGCAACCCTTGGCTGCCGCGCCCCTTTGAAGAAATCGTTCAGGCTTACTTGCCGGCTTCCATCGTATCGACGGCCTGCTTCAGCTTGGCGTCGGGGATCTCGACCTTGGCGCCGGCGCGCAGCGACTTGACCAGCGCGAAATACTTGTCGCGGATGACCGCCTGCTTGGCCTGGTCTTTGACGTCGTCGAAGGCCGGCGGCTGCTTGGCGCGCTTGTCCTCGAGCTTGATGACATGCCAGCCGAACTGCGTCTGCACCGGCTCCTTGGTGTATTTGCCGACATCGAGCGCGAAGGCCGCCTTGTCGAACTCCGGCACCATCTGCCCAGGCCCGAACCAGCCGAGATCGCCGCCATTGGACTTGCCCGAGGGATCGCTGGTGTGCTCGTTGGCGAGCTTCTGGAAATCGCCGCCGCCGTCGAGCTGCTTGATGATCGCCTCGGCCTCTTCCTTGGTCTTCACGAGGATGTGACGGGCATGCACCTCGTTGACCGGCGGCGTGTTGGCGATTTCCTGGTCGTAGCGGGCGCGGATCTCGGCGTCGGTGACCTTGTCGACGACGCCTTTCTCGACCATCTCGCCATGCAGCGCGCGCTGCTGCAGGAAGGCCATGCGGCGCTGGAAGTCGGGATCCTTGTCGAGGCCGTCGGTAACGGCCTTGGCGGCCATGACGCGGATCTCGATGGCGGCCGAAAGGGCAGCCGCCCGGCGCTGTTCGGGCGGCAACTGCGCGAATTGCTGCGACAGCTCGCCTTCGGCAAGCACTAGGTCGGCTTCGGTCAGGGGCTGGCCGTTGACCGTTGCGACAACGGCATTCGGGTCGACCGGCGCCGCAGCGGGTGCGGCCGGGGCAGCAGGAGCGGCCTCCTGCGCCATGACGGGCGACAGGCAAAGAGCCGACAGGCCGAAGGCCAGGCCAAGGCTGGCGAGCGACGCACGGCGGAACAACAAGGGCATAAGGATGACTCCGGTGAAGGATTGTAAGGAGGGGTGGCTTCCAGATCAGCCAGATTGTGGCGGAATTTGGCACGACCGGCAGGGCCAGCGCGGCGTTGACATCAGTTGAGCCCCCTCTTATCTGTCCAACGACTTTGCGTCCAGAACCGTTTTCCGGGCGCTTTTTGTGTTTGCCCGTATTCAGGCGGTGCGATCACGCGGATTTGATGGGGCCGGCCGGCGCCCATCTCAAGATTGAGAATTCTATCGAAAGGACCATTGGATGGTCAGTCTCGGCGGTCTCGCCCGTAAGGTTTTCGGTTCCTCCAACGACCGTCGGGTCAAATCGACCCGGCCCCGTGTCGAGGCGATCAACGCCATGGAAAACGAGATGCGAGCGCTCTCCGACGCCGAACTCGCGGGGCGTACGCAAAAATTCCGCCAGGACATCGCCAATGGCGCCAGCCTTGACGACCTTCTGGTCCCGGCCTTCGCCACCGCGCGCGAGGCGGCACGCCGCGTGCTCGGCATGCGCCCCTTCGACGTCCAGCTGATCGGCGGCATGGTGCTGCACAATGGCGGCATCGCCGAGATGCGCACCGGCGAGGGCAAGACCCTGGTCGCGACACTGCCGGTCTACCTCAACGCGCTGGCCGGCAACGGCGTCCATGTCGTCACCGTCAACGACTATCTCGCCACCCGCGACTCCGAATGGATGGGCCGCGTCTACAAATTCCTCGGCCTCTCGGTCGGCGTCATCGTCCATGGCCTGTCCGACGAGGAGCGCCGCGTCGCCTACGCGTCCGACGTCACCTACGCCACCAACAACGAGCTCGGCTTCGACTATCTGCGCGACAACATGAAGTACGAGCGCGCCCAGATGGTGCAGCGCGGCCACAATTACGCGATCGTCGACGAAGTCGATTCCATCCTGGTCGACGAGGCGCGCACGCCGCTGATCATTTCCGGTCCGCTCGAGGACCGCTCGGAAATGTACAACACCATCGACACCTTCATCATCCAGCTGCAGCCGCAGGATTATGAAATCGACGAGAAGCAGAAGACCTCTATCTTCACCGAGGAAGGCACCGAGAAGCTGGAGAACCTGCTGCGCGATGCCGGCCTGCTGAAGGGCGAGTCGCTCTATGACGTCGAGAACGTCGCCATCGTCCATCATGTCAACAACGCGCTGAAGGCGCACCGGCTGTTCCAGCGCGACAAGGACTACATCGTGCGCAACGGCGAGATCGTCATCATCGACGAGTTCACCGGCCGCATGATGCCCGGCCGCCGCTATTCGGAAGGCCTGCACCAGGCGCTGGAAGCCAAGGAGCATGTGGCGATCCAGCCGGAGAACCAGACGCTCGCCTCCGTCACCTTCCAGAACTATTTCCGCCTCTACAAGAAGCTGTCCGGCATGACCGGCACGGCGCTGACCGAGGCCGAGGAATTCGGCAACATCTACGGGCTCGAAGTCACCGAGATCCCGACCAATCTGCCGGTCATCCGCAAGGACGAGGACGACGAGGTCTACCGGACGGTCGAGGAGAAGTACAAGGCGATCGTCAAGGAGATCCGCGAAGCCAGCGCCAAGGGCCAGCCGACGCTGGTCGGCACCACCTCGATCGAGAAGTCCGAGCAGCTGGCGGACCGCCTGCGCAAGGAAGGTTTCAAGGATTTCGAGGTGCTGAACGCCCGCCACCACGAGCGCGAGGCGGCGATCGTCGCCCAGGCCGGCAAGCCCGGCGCCATCACCATCGCCACCAACATGGCCGGCCGCGGCACCGACATCAAACTCGGCGGCAACGCCGAAATGCGCATTGCCGACGAACTGGGCGACATGCCTGAGGGCCCGGAGCGCGAGGCGCGCGAAAAGGAAATCAACGCCGACGTCGAGCGCCTGAAGGAAAAGGCGCTGGCCGCCGGCGGCCTCTACGTGCTCGCCACCGAGCGCCATGAATCGCGCCGCATCGACAACCAGTTGCGCGGCCGTTCCGGCCGCCAGGGCGACCCCGGTCGTTCGAAATTCTTCCTGTCGCTGCAGGACGATTTGATGCGCATCTTCGGCTCCGAGCGCATGGACGGCATGCTGCAGAAGCTCGGCCTCAAGGAAGACGAGGCGATCATCCATCCCTGGATCAACAAGGCGCTGGAGAAGGCGCAGAAGAAGGTCGAGGCGCGCAACTTCGACATCCGCAAGAACCTATTGAAATATGACGACGTCTCCAACGACCAGCGCAAGGTGGTGTTCGAACAACGCATCGAGCTGATGGACGGCGAAGGCCTGTCGGAAACCATTGCCGAGATGCGCGAGGGCGTCATCGACGAGATCGTCGCCAAGGCCATCCCCGAAAACGCCTATGCGGAGCAGTGGGATGTCGCCGGCCTCAAGGCCGAGGTCGCCGAATTCCTCAATCTCGACCTGCCGGTCGAGGACTGGGCCAAGGAAGAAGGCATCGCCGAGGACGACATCCGCGAGCGCATCACTGCCGCCGCCGATGCCGCCGCCAAGGAGCGCGCCGAGCGCTTCGGCCCCGAAGTGATGAACTATGTCGAGCGCTCCGTGGTGCTGCAGACGCTCGACCATCTGTGGCGCGAGCACATCGTCAATCTCGACCATCTGCGCTCGGTCGTCGGCTTCCGCGGCTACGCGCAGCGCGACCCGCTGCAGGAGTACAAGGGCGAGGCCTTCGAACTGTTCCAAGCGATGCTGGGCAATCTGCGCCAGGCCGTCACCGCGCAGCTGATGCGCGTCGAACTGGTCCGCCAGGCCGCCGAAGCCCCGCCCCCGGAAGCGCCCGACATGTTCGGCACGCATATCGACGGCACCACCGGCGAGAACGATTTCGAAGGCGGCGAGACAGCCCTCCTGGTGCGCCAGGAGCAGAGCGCCGTCGTCGCCCCCGAAGACCGCGACCCGAACAATCAGGCGACCTGGGGCAAGGTCGGCCGCAACGAAGCCTGCCCCTGCGGCTCCGGCAAGAAATACAAGCACTGCCACGGGGCCTTTGCTTAAGGACGCGCTCTTTCCTTCTCCCCGTGAACGGGGCGAAGGAAGCTCGCCCAACCGTTTCTTAATGTGTCTCCGCTACACCAACGCCTGAAAAAGAGGCGGAAAACGGAGAGAGATCGGGGTGCGCTTTTCCGCGGCCACGACTGCCGGGCGGTTCTTGCCGCAGCGTTTGGCGCTGCGTGTCGGGCCGTTGCTTGGCCGCATCGACGCCGTGCTGTTCACCGCCGATGAGCGTGGCGAGGCCGGCCGCATGTCGGTCATCGCCTTCTCCATCCGCATCGTCAGCGCCGTCATCGCCTTCATCAGCCAGGTGCTGATGGCGCGCTGGATGGGCTCGTTCGAATACGGCATCTTCGTGCTGGTCTGGGTGACGATGGTCATCGTCGGCAACCTCGCCTGCCTCGGCTTCCACACCTCGGTCATCCGCTTCATCCCCGAATACCGCGAGCGCGGCCTGATGGACGAACTGCGCGGCATTGTCGTGGCCAGCCGGCTGTTCGTGCTGATCGCCTCCACCATCATCGCCGGGCTTGGCGCGCTCGGTGTCTGGCTGTCGGCGCCGTGGATCGAAAACTATTACGTGATCCCGTTCATCCTCGGCGTTATCTGCCTGCCGATGATCGCGCTGTCGGACCTGTTGCAGGGCCAGGCCAGGGCGAACAGCTGGGCGCTTTTCGCCCTGTCGCCGACCTATCTGATACGGCCGGTGCTGATCCTGCTATTCATGGCGCTGATGCTTCTTGCCGGCTACGCCGCCGATGCCAGGACGGCGATCTTCGCCTCGATCGCCGCCACCTATGTCACCACCCTCGCCCAGTTGATCGGCGTCACGCACCGCATGGAAAGGCAGATCCCGGCCGGACCGATGAAGGTGCATTTCGCGCAATGGTTCATCGTCTCGCTGCCGATCTTCCTGGTCGAAAGCTTCTTCTTCCTGCTCACCAATGCCGACGTGCTGATGGTCGGCGCCTATATGGATCCCAACGACGTCGCCGTCTATTTCGCCACGGTCAAGACGCTGGCGCTGGTGCATTTCGTCTATTTCGCCGTCAAGGCCGGTGTCGCCCAGCGCTATGCGCAGTTCACCCATGGCGAGCCGGCGAGGCTTGCCGCCTTTGCCCGCGAGACGGTGTCCTGGACCTTCTGGCCTTCGCTGCTGATGGCGCTGCTGGTGCTGGCACTGGGCAAACCCATGCTGGTGCTGTTCGGCCCCGAATTCACGTCGGGCTATCCGCTGCTGTTCCTGCTCGTCTTCGGCGTCGTGGCGCGCGCCGCCGTCGGTCCCTGCGAAAGCCTGCTCACCATGAGCGGCAACCAGAACATCTGCGCCGCCGTCTATGCCATGACACTGGCCTTCAACATCGGCCTCAACGTGGTGCTGATCCCGCATTTCGGCCTGTGGGGCGCCGCCATGGCCACCGCGTTCGCCATGATCTTCGAGGCCAGCGCGCTGTCTTTCACGGTCTGGCGCAAGCTTGGCATCGTCATGGCCATCTTCGTGCCTGCCAAAGGAGCCGCCTGATGGCCGCCATCCCGTTGCTCGAGGAAACCAGCGGCGGCACCGCCGGCGCCATGGTGTCCGGCCTTGCCGGGCTGGCGCGCGATCCCGATCCCGCCCATATCGAAATCCTCGCCAACAACCGGCCGGAACGCAAGCTTGCCATCTACCCGGCGTCCGCCGGCTTCGACCTGGTCGAGGAGCTGGATTATTTGTGCGCCCGCACGATCGAGCCGAACGTCTTCTTCAACCCGCGCTTCCTGGCGCCGGCCATGCCCCGGCTAGAGGATCGCGAGGTGCGCCTGGCGGTGATCCGCGACGGCGACGAATACCGCAACCGGCTGCGCCTGCTGGTGCCGATCTCGGTGGAACGCCCGGTGGTGCCGCTCGGCGTGCCGGTGATGCGCACCTGGTCGAGCCCGTTCGGTCCGCTCGGCACGCCGCTGATCGACCGCGACGATCCGGTCGGCGTCGTCGAGGATTTCTTCTCGATGCTGTCGCGCCCACACCTCAAGCTGCCGAAAGTCTTCGTGCTGCCCGACATCAGGCTGGATGGTCCCGTGGCGAGCCTGCTCGACACCGTGGCCGAGACGCGCGGCCTGACGCTGGTCACGACCGGCCAGACCCCGCGCCCCGTGCTGGAGAGCGAGCTCGACGGCGACGACTATCTGAAGGCTTCGCTGCGCCCGCACCATTATCGCGAGTTCCGCCGCCTGAAACGGCGCCTTGCCGACCTCGGCAGGCTGGAGCATGTGGTGGCGCGCGGCCCCGAGGAGATCCGCCACGCCATCGAGGGCTTCCTGACGCTGGAAGCCTCCGGGTGGAAGGGCCGCGAGCGCACCGCCATGGCGATCGACCGCTTCCGCGCCGCCTTTGCCCGCGAGGCCGTCCACCGGCTCGCCGAGCAGGACATGTGCCGCATCCATTCGCTGACGCTCGACGGCCGCACCATCGCTTGCCTGATCGTCTTCGTCGAGGCCGGCGTCGCCTATACCTGGAAGACGGCCTATGACGAGACGCTGGCCGCCTATTCTCCCGGCACGCTGCTGATGATCGAGGTCACCCGGCAGCATCTCGACGATCCCAACATCATGATGACCGATTCCTGCGCGGTGCCGGATCATCCGGTGATGAGCCGGCTGTGGGCCGAGCGCAAGCCGATCGGCACGCTGGTGATCGGGCTGACGCCGGACGCCGACCGCCTCGCCCGCCAGGCCGCCTCGCAGCTGCATCTCTACCGCGAGACCCGCAACATGGCCCGCCTGCTGCGCARCCGCATGAAGAGCCTGCTGAGACGGCGGTAGCCCATGATCCCGAATCCTCGCGGCCGCCGGTGCCATGCCGAGACCACCGCCCCCGAACTAACTGCAGGAAATCGGCGGACATCCGGTCCGGTGCAACGCATCGCCCAGAAGCTGATCGCACGGCACCGTTTCACGCGCGCGGGCATTGTCGTTGGCCTTTGGTTTCTGTCGGGTCTTGCCTCAGCGGCCCATGCTGCCAATGCATCGGTCTTCCTCGAAGACCAGACCTGGACCGAACTGCGCGATCGGATCAGCGCCGGGACGACGACGATCATCGTCCCGATAGGCGGCACCGAGCAAAGCGGTCCTGCCATGGCCTTGGGCAAGCACAATGTGCGGGTCAAGTTCCTGGCCGAGAAGATTGCCGGTCAACTCGGCAACGCCTTGGTCGCCCCGGTGATCTCCTATGTCCCGGAAGGGACCATCGACCCGCCGAGCGCCCATATGCGGTTTCCCGGAACGATTACCATCAGCGACAAGATTTTCGAGCAATTGCTCGAATCCGCGGCGCGCAGCTTCAAGCTGCACGGCTTCAGGACCATCGTGCTGATCGGCGACCATGGCGGCTATCAAGTCGACGAGCGTCATGTGGCCGATCGTCTGAATGCCGAATGGAGCAAAGGCCCGGTCCGGGTCTTTGCGGCGCTGCAATACTATCAGGTCACCCAGGGCGCCTATGTCGACAAGCTCCTGTCGGCCGGCGCGAAGCAGTCCGAGATCGGAACCCACGCCGGATTGGCCGACACATCGCTGATGCTCGCCATCGACCCTTCCATGGTGCGCAAGGATCGCCTCGCGGCGGCTCCGAAGCTCGGCGCCGGCGACGGCGTCTATGGTGGCGATCCAACACGATCGTCGGCCGAATTCGGTCAACTCGGCGTCGATCTGATCGTCAGCGGGACGACCGAGGCGATCCGCGAATTCACAAGACAGCAGCCCAAATGATCAAGCCAAATCGACGGTTCACGAGCTTTCGCGCCCTGCTCGTTTTGTTGCTTGCCCTGTCGCCGGCATCGGCTTGGGCCGACTCGTGCCCGGAGGATTGCAGCGAGCCGCCGCCTGCCCGCTCTCCGGTCAATATCTACGACCAGACAACCCCTGATCATTTGAGCCCGGCCACGATAGGCGCGCTGCCGCGCGTCTATGTTCCGAACCGCTCGTCCAACAGCGTATCGGTCATCGATCCCGCGACGCTCAAGGAGGTCGACAGGTTCCCTGTCGGGCGCAAGCCGCAGCACGTCGTTCCGTCCTGGGATCTGAGCACGCTCTGGGTCGCCAACAACGCCAGCGGCACCAGCAAGGGCAGCGTGACGCCGATCGACCCCAAGACCGCCAGGCCGGGTCACGAAATCCCGGTCGATGACCCCTACAACATGTACTTCATGCCGGATGGAAGTTCGGCCGTCGTCGTCGATGAGGCCTTTCAGCGGCTTGATCTGCGCGATCCGCAGACCATGGCGCTGAAATCGACGATACCGACGCCGACCTGCCCCGGCATCAACCATGCCGATTTCTCCGCCGACAATGCCTACGCCATATTCACCTGCGAATACGGCGATGGCGGACTGTTGAAGGTGGACCTGAAAAACCAGAAGGTGCTCGGCCACCTCGCCTTGTCGAAGATGGGCATGCCGCAGGACATCCGGCTTTCGCCCGACGGCAAGGTCTTCTATGTCGCCGACATGATGAACGACGGCGTGTTCCTGATCGACGGAGACAGCTTTTCCGAGATCGGCTTCATCGCCACCGGCATTGGAACGCACGGCTTTGTCGTGAGCCGCGACGGGACAAAACTCTACGTTTCAAATCGCGGCTCGCACAAGATGGAGCAAGGCCGCGCAAAGGGGCCGGGCAGCGTGACGGTCATCGACTTTGCTTCCCGTTCGGTGGTCGCGCAATGGCCCATACCCGGTGGCGGCAGCCCCGACATGGGCAATGTCAGCGCCGACGGCAGGCAATTGTGGTTGTCCGGCCGCTTCGACAGCGAGGTCTACATGATCGACACCACCTCGGGCGCCGTGACGAAAATCCGCGTCGGCGTCGAGCCTCATGGCCTGACGGTTTGGCCGCAGCCCGGCAGATATTCGCAGGGCCATACCGGCAATATGCGATAGCCATCTCGACCGCGCAGACGCGCGACACAGCCGTCTGGTGCACCTGCTTCGTCCAAGGCAAGAAAAACGTTCTCATCGAAGATTTTGTTGCCCCCCGCCTCGCGGGTGTGGCCAAACTGCACCGCCGATTTCCAGCCGAGGGCCGTCTGGGCAAAGCCGCCCCACACGAATGGCACATCGTCACATAACTGTAATGGCACGCGCCTAGCTAATCCTCGCCACATCCCAACGCGCCGCTCCATCCCCGATGCGCCGCCACATCTCGAGGAAAGACCATGCTTTTGCGCACCATCATCGCCCCATTGGGCGTCTGCTTGTCCATGGCCACATCGGCCTTTGCCGCCGACCTGGTCGAAGCCCCGCCACCGGCAGCGCCGACCTGGACGATCGCAATCGAGGGGGACCCGGAATTCTACGCCATCGACAATGGCAGCAACACCGCCCGGTCGCTTGCCGACACTTACTTCAAGCTCAGCGTCTCGCACAATTTCGACAATAATTTCGTCGGCGGGATCTTCATCCAGCCGACCTTCAAGACCGGCGGAAAGTCGCAGTACTATGCCGAAGCGAGCCTCGGCTACAAAATCAAGATCACGGATGCCTTCACCCTGACCCCCAGCCTGGGGCTCGGCCACACCTGGCACGATACGGGCATCATCAAGGATGCCGATGCCAACGCGAATGTTCCCTACTATGCCCTCTATCTCGCGGGCGATTGGAAGCTGTCCAAGCAATGGACCTGGAACGTCTTCAACTTCCGCTACCGCAACGCCTTCAGCACCACCTGGGAAACGCCCAAACTGGCCACCGGCGTGACCTACAACATCGACTCCACCAACGCGGTCTATGCCAGCGTCGGCTATTCCTGGAAGAAGACCGATACGACCTCGGCGCCCTACAACGATCTCGCCGGCGACAAATGGAACATCGGGATCGGCTACAAGCACTCGCTCTGATCCGATCGGAGAAGGCACAGGCTGTCGCTGTAGCGCCAGCCTGTGCCCTGAATCATCTCGGCCGCGTCCGATGCAACCGACCCTCTCCGTGGCTTATCGACCTTGCCCCAGGCCATGGGCGGGCAAGCAACATGTATCCTGAAAAAAGGAATGGTGCCCCTAGCCGGGATCGAACCAGCACTCCTTGCGGAACTCGATTTTGAGTCGAGCGCGTCTACCAATTCCGCCATAGGGGCTCAGGCCGGGTGGCCTGGATGGGCGCGGACTATACGGTCGGAGGCCTGTTCGTCAACTGGCCAAATCTCGAGATCACCGGGATGCGACCAATCTTCGCCTTTTGATTTCGTGACCGCGCTGCCATTGTGCGGCGCGGAAAATCTTTCTAGACAGGCGGCGCATCAAAGCGAGGCGCGTCCCAGCGGATGGATGGCGCGCTTTGGGTCTTTGTTTTGTGCATGCCATTGCCCCGAAACCGCAGCGCACCGTTTGGGCGACACGCATAGGAGTGCCGATGCTTCGTGGACTTTACGACTGGACCTTGTCGCTGGCGGCCAGGAAATCCGCGGAATGGTGGCTTGCCATCATCGCCTTCATTGAAAGCTCGTTCTTCTTCGTGCCGGCCGATGTACTCTATCTGCCGATGGCGTTGGCACGCCCCGACCGCGCCTATCGCTATGCGCTGACCGCCACGGTCGCCTCGGTGCTGGGCGGCATCGCCGGCTGGATGATCGGCTATTTCGCCTACGACACCATCGCCCGTCCGATCCTGGAGCATTTCGGCGGCCTGGAGACCTTCGAGCGCTGGCAGAATTCTGGCATCGGCCTGATGCTGGTGCTGCTCGTTACCTCCGGTCTCGCGCACCTGCCGCCGATCAAGGTCGTCACCATCCTTGCGGGCGCCCTGCACGTCAATTTGTTGATCTTCATCATCTCGGCCATCGTCGCTCGCGGCGCGCGCTTCCTGCTCTTGGCGTGGCTGCTGCGCCGCTATGGCGAATCGATCCGCGAATTCATCGAAAAGCGCCTCGGGCTGATCGCCGGCGCCGCGGCCGCTGCCCTGATTTTGCTCTATATCGTCGTCAAATACGCGTTCTAGTCCATGTCGCCCAAAAGTGCCCCGCGGTTTTGGGACAACGACATGGATAAAAAGGCGAACGGCCGGCGAACTCAACGGACAAAAACCCCATGACAGCGACCATGAATGCCGACACCGGACGCCAGCGGACGCGGACCGCCCTGTTTCTCGCCGTCGCCATGGCCGCGACCGTCGGGTCGGCGCTCGGCTTCCAGTACATTGGCGGCTACATCCCTTGCCATCTCTGCCTGGAGCAGCGCACCCCCTATTATATCGGCGCGCCGCTGATGGTGCTGGCGGTGATCGCCTCGATGCTGCGCGCGCCGGCCTGGCTGACGCGCGGCCTGCTGGGCATTGGCGGCTTGCTGATGCTCTATGGCCTCTATCTCGGCGTCTATCACTCCGGCGTCGAGTGGCAGTGGTGGGCCGGCCCGACCGATTGCACGGCGGGCGCCGGCCCGGTCGACACCGGCGGCAAGGGCGTGCTCGACGCGCTCGACAAATTCGTGCCGCCCTCCTGCGACAAGGCGGCACTGCGCATCCTGGGCCTGTCCCTGGCCGGCTGGAACGCCATCGCCAGCCTTATCCTGGCCGCCGTCGCCTTCCGTGGCGCGTTTGCCAAGGACTGATCTGGCGCGGCGCGAGATCGTTCAAGAATTCGGCAGGCTGAGTCGGATGAAGTGATTTTCGAGAACCGGAGCGGAGCGTACTAAAGTACGTGAGTACCGGAAGCGCAGACAATCGCTTCAGGCGGCCAGCCTCCCGAATTCTCGAACGATCTCAAGGTTCGAGTTCGACGTCCCAGTAGAGATAATCCATCCAGCTTTCGTGCAGATGGTTCGGCGGGAACAGGCGGCCGTTGTTGTGCAGATCATGCACGGTCGGCTGATAGGGCTTCTGCAGCGGCCACATCTTGGCATGCGCCGGCATCATGCCGCCCTTCCTCAGATTGCAGGGCGAGCAGGCCGCGACGACATTCTCCCAGGTCGTCGCACCGCCGCGATGGCGGGGGATGACGTGGTCGAAGGTGAGGTCGTCGGGCGTGCCGCAATACTGGCACTGGAAGCGGTCGCGCAGGAAGACGTTGAAGCGGGTGAAGGCCGGGTGCCTGGACGGCTTCACATAGGCCTTCAGGCTGACCACGCTCGGCAGCTTCATCGAGAAGGTCGGCGAGGACACCGCATGCTCATATTCGGCGACGATGTTCACCCGGTCGAGGAACACCGCCTTGATGGCGTCCTGCCAGGACCAGAGCGACAAGGGGTAGTAGCTGAGCGGACGGTAATCCGCATTCAGCACCAGTGCTGGAAGCCCATCCGGAGATACGGCAACCGTCACGTGTTTACCTCCTTGGTTCTAGACCCGAACGGCGCGGATACTGTAAGCCCGACATGACAGGGATGTGAAGCGGATTGTCGCTTGCCCAAGGCGTCAAAAAACCCCGATTTTTATGCTTTTTGTAGATTCAGGACGGCGGCGCTGCGTCCCGCCCCCTGGTTTCGCGATAATAGGACCAGAAAAGCCGCGATGCGACACCTCGCCACGGGCTCCATGATTCGGCCAATGCGATCAGTGTTTTCTCCGGCGGACGCGGGTCGATGCCGAGCGCGTGACCGACCGCGCTCTGCAGCGCAACGTCACGCGCGGGGAAAATGTCGGGGTGCCCGGCGGCGAATAGAAGGTATACTTCGGCCGTCCACGGGCCGATGCCAGGCACCGTCGTCATCGTCGTGATCGCCTCCTGAGCATCCAGCGAACAGAGGTGATGGAGGTCGAGCCCGTCCGCCACGGCCTGGGCAACCGCGATCAGGCCGCGCTGCTTGGGCCGCGACAGGCCGGCCTCGCGAAACATGTCCTCGCCGGCGGCCAGGATCGCCTGCGGCGTCAGCGGATCGACCAGCTTCGTCAGCCGCCCGAAGATCGCATCGGCGCTGGCCCGCGACACCTGCTGCGAGACGATGATCGACGCCAGGCTCCTGAATCCCGGCTCGGAAAGCCTGAGCGGCACCTCGCCGGCCATGCCGCGCACCTTTTCCAGGCGCGGGTCGATAATGCAAAGCGCATCGAGCCCGCGGGCAATGTCGTTCAGTGTCGCGATTCGTTGCATGGTATCTTTGCCCACCAATGTGCAGCAAAGTAGCAACCGCCAAAAGCATAGCACAACCCGATTGCCGCCTCAGACATGACGCTCCTGACATTCCGCTTCGCGCCCAGCCCCAACGGCGAACTGCATCTCGGCCATGCCTATTCGGCGCTGCTCAACCAGACGCTCTCAGAGGCCCGCGACGGCCGCCTGCTGCTGCGCATCGAGGACATCGACACCACGCGCTGCACGCCGCAATTCGAGGCCGGCGTGCTTGCCGACCTGAAATGGCTGGGCCTTGGCTGGGAAGAGCCGGTACGCCGCCAGTCCGAGCATTTCGCCGAGTATCAGGCGGTGCTCGACCGGCTGATCCGCGAGGACCTCGTCTACCCCGCCTTCATGAGCCGTGGCGAGATCAGAGCCTTCATAGCCGACAGCGAAAAGCGCGGGCGCGACTGGCCGCGCGATCCCGATGGCGTGCCGCTCTATCCCCCCGCCGACAAGGCGCTGCCGGTGAAAGAACGCAAACGGCGTATCGCTGAAAACGAACCCTTCGCCTGGCGGCTTGATGTCGATACCGCTGTTGCATGTGTAGGCAGGGACCTCGCATGGACCGAATTCAGCGATGAGACGCTATCGGCGACGCGCTCGGTCGAAGCCCGCCCGCAGGACTGGGGCGACGTGATCGTGGCGCGCCGCGACATCCCGACCAGCTACCACCTGGCCGTCATTGTCGACGACGCCCTGCAAGGGGTCAGCCATGTCGTGCGTGGGCAGGACCTGTTTTCCGCCACCAGCGTGCAGCGCCTTCTGCAGGAATTGCTCGAGCTGCCGCAACCGGCCTATTTCCACCATCGGCTCATCCTCGGGCCGGACGGGCGAAAACTGTCGAAGAGCCTTGGCGACACCGGCCTTGCCAAGTTGCGGGAGGCCGGCGCATCGCCGGACGATATCAGGCGGATGGCCGGTCTCTGAGCGTGGCAAAAAGCTCTGGCAAAAGCGCTCCGCACGCACTGCCGATTGAATTCCCGTGATGCATGGATCAATCGTTTCGTTTTGCGCCCCGGGTTGAACGGGATTAGAGCAGCGCCACGGTCAGTTTCTCACCAGCGTGGCGGTCTCCGGAAAATGCAAAGCATCAAGCGGTTCATCCCCGCCACCTTCGTCGTCCTGTGGGCGACCGGCTTCATCGGCGCGCGCTATGCCATGCCATGGGCGGAGCCGTTCACCTTCCTCGCCGCCCGTTTCGTCATAGCGGCCATCCTGCTGGCAGCCCTGATGCCCGTTCTGGGTTCGAAGCGAGCTACCCGCAAGGAGGCGCTGCACGCCACCGGCGCCGGCGTGCTGATGCACGGCGTCTATCTCGGCGCCGTCTTCTGGGCCATCCACAGGGGCATGCCGGCCGGGTTTTCGGCCCTGATCGTCGGCCTGCAACCACTGATCACCGCCGTGCTTGCCGGCAAGTTCCTGGGCGAGGCCATCCTGCCGCGCCACTGGCTTGGCCTTGGCATCGGCCTGATCGGCATCGTCATCGTGCTGTGGCCAAAGCTTGGCGCGCTCGGCGGCGGCGTGACCGCGGCGACGCTCACCGCCTCGCTGGTCTCGGTGCTCGGCATGAGCGCCGGCACCATCTGGCAGAAGCGTTTTGCTTCCGGCGGCGACCTCGTCGCAGCAACCATGTGGCAATATGTCGGCGGCGCCTCGCTGATGATCCTGGCCGCGCTCGCCTTCGAAACGCACACCGTCATCATCAATGGCGAACTGATCTTCGCCATGGCCTGGCTGGTGCTGGTGCTG
Organism: Mesorhizobium sp. 2RAF45; assembly: GCF_052115225.1. Classification (NCBI taxonomy): domain Bacteria; kingdom Pseudomonadati; phylum Pseudomonadota; class Alphaproteobacteria; order Hyphomicrobiales; family Phyllobacteriaceae; genus Mesorhizobium; species Mesorhizobium sp. 2RAF45. Next base: position 49,144 of record NZ_JBFRGG010000019.1, read on the forward strand.
TCGCTCGGCGCCATCTTCCTGCTGATGGTGATGATCCGCGACGGCGAAATGTCGAAAGTCGCCTCGCTGTTCTACCTGGTGCCGGCGGTGACGGCGATCATCGCCTGGGCGCTTTTCGACGAACAGCTTAACGCGCTGCAGATCGTCGGCATGGCGATCACCACCTTCGGCGTCGGCCTGGCAACGGCGCGGCAGACCAAGGGAAGAATTGAGGGATTGAAAAGAACTGAGGAACTGAGGAATTGAGGAAGAAGCACACGGCGCCAGATATGGCCGCCTTTTTCCTCAGTTCTTCATTTCTCCAATTCCCCAATTCCCCAATTCTTCATTTCCTCAATTCGGCACCGCCTCATCCGACCCGGGCACGCGCCTCGAGATAGCGGCTGATCGCGGCGTTGAGCTCGCCGCCGAGGATGAAGATCGCCGAGACGATGTAGAGGAAGACCACCGCGATCATGATCGAGGCCAACCCGGCGTAAGTCGTAACATAGGACGAGAAATGGTCGAGATATGTGGCGAACATCGTCGAGCCGATGAGCCATGCGGCCAGTGTGAAGACGATGCCCGGCACCAGCGAGACGAAGCGGCGCTTGCCGGCCGGCAGCCAGTAGTGCACGGCAAACAACCCGCCGATGATGACGGCCGAGGCGATGACGTAGCGCCACAGCGTGATCGTGCCGGTATAGGGCTTTATCCATTCGAAATGCGCTTCCGCCAGCCGCGCCAGCAGGGGTGCGAACACCAGAAGCACGCTGATCGCCAGGAAGCCGGCCGTCGCGATCAGCACGAAGAAGATGCTCTGCACCCGGCGGTAGATGATGCCGCGCGTCTCGGTGACGCGATAGGCGCGGTTGAGCGAGGTGCGCAGCGCCTCTATGCCGTTCGACGCGAAATAGGCGGCAAGCAGCACGCCATAGGTCAGAAGGTCGGTGCGCCGGACGGTCAGCACGTTCAGCACCTCATGCGCGATCGGCTTGGCGATCTGATCCGGCCAGGTGTCGAAGACCAGGTGCACGGCCGTGTCGGCAAAGGCCTGGGCGCCGAGGAAGCTGCCCAGCGTCGTGGCGAAGATCAGGAAAGGAAACAGCGCCATCAGCGAGGTGATCGCCAGATGGCTGGCCATCGCCCAGCCGTCATCGGTGTTGAAATGACCGAGCGCGTCGTAGAGCACGCGGCGCAGGGCGACAATATTCCGCAACAAGAACCCGCGTTCCCTTCGATTGTCTCGACGCCGCGAATATGGGAAGTGAATGCGGCAAATGGCAACCCTTGGCGAAACCACGAGTCCGACGGCGCAGGAACTGCGCACCATCATCGTCACCGGCGCCTCGTCCGGCATAGGTGCATATTGCGCCCGGGCACTCAAGGCGGAAGGCTGGCGGGTCTTTGCAACAGCCCGAAAACCCGAGGACATCGCCGCGCTCGAAAGTGACGGCATCGAGGCTTTCTACCTCGACTACAGCGAACCGGGCTCCATTGCCGCCCTGGTGACGGCTGTGTTCGAGCGCACCGGCGGCCGGCTCGATGCCCTGTTCAACAACGGCGCATACGCCCAGGCCGGCGCGGTCGAGGATCTGTCGGTGGCCGCGCTCAAGCAGCAGTTCGAGGTCAATTTCTTCGGCTGGCATGATCTGACCAGCCGTCTCGTGCCGGTGATGCGCCGCCAGGGTCACGGCCGTCTCGTCCATTGCTCGTCGATCCTCGGTCTGGTGCCGGTGCGCTTTCGCGGCGCCTATTCGGCATCCAAACATGCGCTCGAGGCGCTGATGCTCTGCCAGCGTCAGGAACTGGACGGCAGCGGCGTCCATGTTTCGCTGATCGAACCGGGGCCGGTGAAATCGAAGATCGCCAGCAACGGCCTCCCCTGGTTCCTTAAGAACATCGACATCGAGAATTCCGTGCACCGCGCGGACTATGCCGCGCAGTTGGAGCGGCTGCGCGCCGGCGGCAGCCAATCGGCGTTGAAGCCCGGGCCGGAAGTAGTCCACAAGGTTCTGCGTCATGCCCTTCTGTCGCGGCGCCCGCGTCCGCACTATGTGGTAACGGTGCCGGCAAAAATCGGCGCGGCGCTCAAACGTATCCTGCCGGCTTCGATGCTCTACCGCCTGATGGCCAAACGCGCCTGAACGCGAAACAACTGGAAACGCAACAATGGCAACCGTCTTCAATATCCTCGCCATTCTGGTCATGGCCGCCGTGGCGATCGTGCTGATCCGAGGCCTCATCAACATGATGCGCGGCGGTTCCGGCGTCACCTCCAACAAGCTGATGCAGGCACGCGTCATGCTGCAGGCCGTGGCGCTGGCGCTGATCCTGCTGGCCGTGTATTTCACCCGCAAGTGAGGCCGTTCGGGAGGCGATGTGGTCAAGCTCAACAAGATCTACACCCGCACCGGCGATGACGGCACGACGGGTCTCGGCACTGGTGAGCGGCGGCTGAAATCCGATCTGCGGGTGGACGCCTACGGCACGGTCGACGAAGCCAATGCCTGCATCGGCATCGCCCGCGTGCACACGGCAGCCAACCACCCGGCGATCGATGCCATGCTGTCGCGCATCCAGAACGATCTGTTCGACCTCGGCGCCGATCTCGCCGTGCCCGATGACGGCAAGCCGCTTGACTACGAGCCGCTGCGTATCGTTGCCGCGCAGACCGACCGCGTCGAAAAGGACATCGACCTCCTCAACAAGGATCTGCAGCCACTCAAATCCTTCGTGCTCAACGGTGGCACGCCGGCGGCGGCAGCGCTGCATCTGGCCCGCACGGTGGCGCGGCGAGCCGAACGGCTAATGGTGGCGCTGGCTCAAGACCCGGGCGAGCACGTCAACCGCGACGGGTTGAAATACATCAACCGCGTCTCGGATTTCCTGTTTGTCGCCGCCCGGGCGGTCAATGACAATGGAAATGGCGACGTGCTATGGGTTCCCGGCAAGAACCGCTGAACGGATCGAAAAGCGGAGGGGACCAGGCACGCATGTTCATCCCGCTTTACGACACCAACAGGCTGCGCCACATCCGCCTGCAATATGTGACGATCGGCCTGATCGTGGTCAACGCGCTGGTCTATTGCGCCACGGCACTCGGCGGCGAGAACTTCACCAATGCCGCCGTGCTTGGCCTCGGCTTTATTCCGTCCGTTGTCCACAACACGGCCGAGCTTGACCCCCGGTTCATCATCATTCCGGAAAGCCTGAGCTACCTCACCTATTCCTTTCTGCATGCCGACATCTTCCACCTTGGCGGCAACATGCTGTTCCTGTGGGTGTTCGGCGACAATGTCGAGGACGCGCTCGGCCACATCCGCTACCTGATCTTCTATCTCCTGTGCGCCATCGCCGGCGCCGCCTTCCAGGGGCTTATCGCCTGGGATTCGCAAGTGCCGCTGATCGGTGCCTCAGGCGCCATCGCCGGCGTGGTCGTCGCCTATCTGATCCTCTATCCCAGGGTTAAGGTCTGGGTCCTGGCCTTTGCCCGCATCCCGCTGCGCATTCCGGCCTTCATCCCGCTTATCCTGTGGGTGCTGTTCCAGGTCTTCATGTTCGCCACCGGCGGCGAGGACCAGATTTCCTGGGCCTGTCATATCGGCGGCATCATTGCAGGCGCGGTGCTTGTTCTGGTCCTGCGCAGCCGCGGCGTGCCGCTTTTTGCCGGCGCAGATGAGGATGCCGTGGTTCCCACATCAGACCAGCCTCCGGTTGCCGCCGAACCAGCGGCGCCTGAACCGCAGGCCACCACGACGCGCTGGGGCCGGGGAAACCCGTCTGGCCCAAACTGAACCGATTTGAGCCGCTTTCAGCGTATTGACGGCAGGGGTTACCCCAACTACGGAAACGTCTCCGTCCGAGCGCCAGGGCTGTTAAGGAGCAGTCCAGGACGGGCAAAGACCAGAATTTCCATCCGGCCAGAATTCCGTCTGGCCGGAATTCAGTCAGGAATGTCGGCTTTCGACAACTCAGAAGGGGCGCAAGCTGTTATAGCGCGCCCAACTAGCGTGAAGAGGTGACAGGCAATGAAGATCCTTGTGCCCGTGAAGCGGGTTGTGGATGCGAACGTCAAAGTTCGCGTGAAGGCCGACGGTTCGGCGGTGGAACTGGCCAACGTCAAGATGGCGATGAACCCATTCGACGAGATCGCGGTGGAAGAGGCGATCCGGCTCAAGGAAGCCGGCAAGGCCGAAGAAATCATCGTCGTCTCGATCGGCCCGCAGCAGGCGCAGGAAACCTTGCGGACCGCGCTTGCCATGGGCGCTGACCGCGCCATCCTCGTCAAGACCGACGAGCAGACCGAGCCGCTCGGCGTCGCCAAGGTGCTGAAGGGTGTGGTCGATGCCGAACAGCCCGGCCTCGTCATCCTCGGCAAGCAGGCGATCGACGACGATTCGAACCAGACCGGCCAGATGCTGGCGGCCCTGCTCGGCTGGGCGCAAGGCACCTTCGCTTCCAAGGTGGTGCTCGACGGCGACAAGGCCAAGGTGACGCGCGAAGTCGACGGCGGCCTGCAGACGGTGGAACTGAAGATGCCGGCGATCGTCACCGCGGACCTCCGTCTCAACCAGCCGCGCTATGCCTCGCTGCCCAACATCATGAAGGCCAAGAAGAAGCAGCTCGACGAAAGGACCCCGGCCGACTACGGCGCCGACGTCAAGCCGCGCCTCAAGGTCATCAAGACCGAGGAGCCGGGCGGCCGCAAGGCGGGCGTCAAGGTCAAGAGCGTCGCCGAACTGGTCGACAAGCTCAAGAACGAAGCCGGCGTTTTGTAAGCGATCGGGAAAGGAACAGATAAATGGCAATTCTCCTCATCGCCGAACACGACAACGCCAGCCTCTCCGACCAGACCGCCAAGGCGCTTTCGGCGGCCCTGCAGATCGGCTCGGACGTGCATGTGCTGGTGGCCGGCAAGGGCGCCAAGGGTGCTGCGGACGCCGCGGCCAAGCTCAAGGGCGTCAGCAAAGTGCTGCTCGCCGAAGCCGACGAACTCGCCGAGCGTCTCGCCGAACCGACGGCAGCCCTCGTCGTGTCGCTCGCCGGCGGTTACGACACCATCATCGCGCCAGCGACCTCGTCGGGCAAGAACGTCGCGCCGCGCGTCGCCGCCCTGCTCGATGTCGCGCAGGTCTCAGAGATCATCGAAGTGGTTTCGCCCGATACCTTCAAGCGGCCGATCTATGCCGGCAACGCCATCCAGACCGTGCAGTCGACCGACGCCAAGAAGGTCATCACCGTGCGCACCGCCTCCTTCCAGGCGGCGCCCGAGGGTGGCTCGGCCGCGGTTGAGACTGTCAAGGCAGCGGCCAATCCCGGCCTGTCCACCTTCGTCGAGAACAAGCTGTCGGAGACCGACCGTCCGGAACTGACCTCGGCCAAGATCATCATCTCCGGCGGCCGCGCGCTCGGCTCCTCGGAGAAGTTCCAGGAAGTCATCCTGCCGGTCGCCGACAAGCTCGGTGCGGCGGTCGGCGCTTCGCGCGCCGCGGTCGATGCCGGCTATGCGCCGAACGACTGGCAGGTCGGCCAGACCGGCAAGGTGGTCGCTCCGGACCTCTACATCGCGGTCGGCATTTCCGGCGCCATCCAGCATCTCGCCGGCATGAAGGATTCCAAGGTCATCGTCGCCATCAACAAGGACGAGGAGGCCCCGATCTTCCAGGTTGCCGACTACGGCCTCGTCGGCGATCTCTTCGTCATTCTGCCGGAGTTGCAGAAGGCGCTTTGACGCTCTCTGGCAAAGCGTATTAAATGCTTGGGGTGGGGTAGACGAAGTCGCCCCGCCCTTTTAGTTTGCACCGCACAAAAAGCAGGCTGCAAAAGCCTTTGGACGGGATCGGTGTAATGAGCAAGATCGAGACGATCGGCATCATCGGCGCAGGCCAGATGGGTGGGGGTATCGCCCATGTCTCCGCGCTATCGGGCTACAAGGTGCTGATCTACGATATTTCGCCCGACCGCATTGAAAAGGGCATCGCCACCATCAGCGGCAACATGGCCCGCCAGGTAGGCTCGGGCAAGCTCGACGAGAAGCTGCGCAACCAGGCGATGGCGCGCATTGCCTCCGCGCCGACGATGGCCGATCTCGCCGGCGCCGATCTGGTGATCGAGGCGGCGACAGAGGACGAGACGGTCAAGCGCAAGATCTACGCGCAGCTCTGCCCGCAGCTCAATCCCGAAGCCATACTGGCGACCAACACCTCGTCAATCTCGATCACGCGGCTCGCCGCACAGACCGACCGGCCCGAGCGCTTCATCGGCATACATTTCATGAACCCGGTGCCGCTGATGAAGCTGGTCGAGCTGGTGCGCGGCATCGCCACCGAGGACCAGACCTTCGAAGCGGCCAAGACCTATGTGAAGCAGCTCGACAAGACGATCACGGTCTCGGAGGATTTCCCGGCCTTCATCGTCAACCGCATCCTGCTGCCGATGATCAACGAGGCGATCTACACGCTCTATGAGGGTGTCGGCTCGGTCGACGCCATCGACACCGCCATGCGGCTTGGCGCCAACCATCCGATGGGACCGCTGCAGCTGGCCGATTTCATCGGCCTCGACACCTGCCTGTCGATCATGCAGGTGCTGCATGACGGCCTGTCGGATTCGAAGTATCGCCCCTGCCCGCTGCTGGTCAAATATGTCGAAGCCGGCTGGCTAGGCCGCAAGACCGGGCGCGGTTTCTACGATTATCGCGGCGAGCACCCCGTTCCGACGCGCTGAGGCGTGCGTTCACGACGCCGCGGCAAGCGGCGCGGCCGGCTCCGACTTGTCGCCGGCGACCGTGCTGTCGGGCGCCATGCGAACGCATCCGCGGCCGGCCGCCTTGGCCGCGTAGCAGGCAGCGTCAGCCCTTGCGATGATCTCGTCGGCCTCACCGCAATTGGCGTTGACTGCAGCCACACCTATGCTGGCGCCGATGGCATGCGGCCGGCCATCCCAGGTGAAGTTCAAGCCCGTTATCGCATCGATGATGGAGCGCGCCGCGATCCTGGCGCCGGCGGTCGAGCCCGATTTCAGGACGACCGCGAATTCGTCGCCGCCCAGGCGCGCGACGATGTCTTCAGGCCCCAGTACGCCACGCACGGCCTGTGCGACCCGCTTCAGCAAGGCGTCTCCGGCGGCGTGACCGCCGGTGTCGTTGACCAGCTTGAAATGGTCGAGGTCGATGAACATGAACTGATGGCGGCTGCTGCCAGCCCCGGCGGCATCCTTGCGGGCCTGATCGACCAGCTCCTCCATGGTGCGGATGAAGCTCGAGCGATTGGCAAGGCCGGTCAGCGCATCATGCGCGGCGGCGTGGGCAAGCTGGCGCTGCAGGGCGCGAGCATCGGTAAAATCCTGGAAGACGATGACCAGCCCGCAGAATTCGTTGCGCTCGTTCATGATCGGCGACACGACCTGACGGATACTGCAGCGTGTGTCGTCGCGGCGGACCAGCACGGCGCGGCTGTTGTGGTCGGAGGGCGTCTCCGCACCGATCGCCGGCCGTGTCACGCCGATCCTGTGTCCCGTCTCCTCGTCCACCGCCCAATAGACATGACCGAGCGTCTTGCCGAGAGCCGCCTCCCCCGAGACGCCGGTCAGCTTCTCGGCAACCGGATTCATGAAGGTGACGCGGTTCGCCGCATCGGTACAGATGACGGCATCGCCGATCGACTGCAGCGTCACCCGGAGCCGCTCCTTCTCGTCAGCCAGCATTGCCGCCGATACCGTCAGGCGCTCTTCGGCCTCCTTGCGCCGGGTGATGTCGGTCAGGCTGCCGATGGCCCTGATCAGACGCCCCTCCCCGTCGCGCTCTATGGCCTTGCCGCGGTCGAGTATCCAGATCCAGCGGCCGTCCTTGTGACGCATCCTGAACTCGGCCTCGAAGAACTCTGTCTGGCCATCGAGATGGGCGCGATCCGCCTCGGCGACGGTTTCGCGGTCGTCGGGATGGATCATCGTCAGCCAACGATCGGGGTCGCCATCGAGTTCGCCATCCGCATAACCCAGCATCTTGACCCAGGTCGAGGAGTAGGTCGTGCCGCCTTTGCGGATGTCGAGATCCCAGACGCCCTGGCCGGCGCCGGCAAGCGCGAAATTCCAGCGCGTTTCGGCCTCGGCGATGCGCGCCTCGGCCTGTTTGCGCGCGTCGATGTCCTCGATCTGTGAAACGAGATAGAGCGGGCGGCCGCTCTTCTCCTCTCGAATGACGGAGCCGGCGAGATGGCCCCAGACGGGTGTGCCGTCCTTCTTGAGGTAACGCTTCTCGAACTGGAAGGCGTTGACCGTGCCAGCTTTGATGCCTTCCATGGTTTCCCGCCCGACATGCAGGTCGTCGGGGTGGGTGATCTGGAAAAAGGTCAGCGCCTCGATCTCTTCGCGGCTGTAGCCGAGCATCGAGGCGAACGCCGGATTGGTCTGCACAATGCGCCCATCGAGGCTGACGACGGCGATGCCGATTGCCGAGTCCTCCATCGCCCGGCGGAAGCGCTGCTCGCTCTCCGCGATCTGCCGCCGATCTTTCGAGATGCGGCCGATGAAAAGACAGGCGAAGAAAAGCGCGCCGATTGTCAACGCGACCGACACTTGAAGGCAAAATCTGAGCGCTTCAGCGCCAAGGTCCAGCCTCGACAGCAGGGCCGAGGCCGAGGCGACGCCGGCCACGAGCAACGCCGGCGTTGCATGTTTGTCGAGCCTGATCGGTCCTCGTAGTATCACGATCCGTGCCACCCCCGTGGGCACTCGCTTTTTCCCGTTAAAACCCTGGAGGATCGATTTTAAGGAAAGGTTGCGTAGGGGGACCGCGATATGCTCAACCGGCAAACAATCGCCGGCATGATTAAGGATCGGTGTGCACGGGATGTGGCCGCTTCTATCCTGCTACCAGCGCACGAAAAACCGACCGCCGAGCGCGCCGAGCAAGGCGAGAATCGCGATCGCGATCGTGTACCAGGTAGCGACGAAAAGCGGCGAATCGTCGAAACAGTGCGCGGCATAGAAGGTCGCCGCCAGCCCGCCGGCGAGCAGCCCCGCCACCGCGCCGGCAAGCACCGGCCGCGTCGGCGCGCCATAGCGCAGCATCCACAGGAAGATGGCCAGCGGGCCGATGCCCATCAGCGGGATGAAGCCCATGCAGATCATCATGTTGGAGCCGATCATCCTGGTGCCCCACAACGCCTCCGGCACCATGAGGAGTTCCAGAACCACCGCCACGGCCACCAGCAGAGGGGCCGCGGCCATCCAGGCCACGGCCCTGGCCGTTGAGGCGCCCGGTGTCGACAGCGCCCGTATCAGGCCGAAGGCGGTGACGGCAAGCACGATGGTGAAGACGAATTTGGACAAGAAGCGCATCGTGTGCGCGGCCACCATGAAGTCGGGGCGCGGGCCGATCGTCAGCAGGAAAACGACTGCCGCGATGACAATGGCCGCGCCAGCCGCCAGCCACCAGGCCGAGCGCAGCGGCATCGCCTTGCTGCTTGCATCGGCGTCGAGCGCCTTGATGAGATCCTCGGTCCTCATGTCATTCCCGCCCGAATCGCCCCTGCCCGAATCGCTTGGCTATGGCGGCTAGCCCGCGATGCAGCGACACACGCACCGCCGTCTCGCTGATGCCGAACTTCGCCGCCGTCTCGCCGATCGAGCGGCCTTCCACGGATACGGCCGAAACCACCGAACGCTGTGCCGGCGGCAGCCCGTCCAGGGCCCTGTTGATGTCGCGCTCGCTGACGGTTTCGGTTTCCGGTTCGGCGAAGGTCTCGGCGATATCGTCGACATCGATTTCGATGCGCCGACCGCGCCTCCGGAACGCATCGATCAGCTTGAAGCGGGCGATCGCATAGATCCACGGCAGCACCGGCGCGTCCTGGCGCCAGGTATGTCGTTTCACATGAATGGCCAGCAAGGTTTCCTGCACGACATCCTCGGGATCGACTCCGCCCTGCACGATCTTGCGCCGGACAAAGCCGCGCACCAGCGCGGCAATCCGGTGCAGAAAGTCGGCATAGGCCTTTTCATCTCCGGCGATCGCGGCCCGCAACAGCCGGGAAAGCTCGGCCTCGTCCTTGCCGCTCACAAGAGTTCACTCCCCCGATTTTCGTGCCTCGGCACTGATTTGTTACGTGGCCGGCGAAATAATGTCCAAGCCAAACTACGGGCAAATCACGAAAGTTTGCAGGCCCTGGAGGCTCAGCCCAGACCGGACGACCTGATGGGCCTTGCTCATACGTCTTGCGAAAACCGTCGGTCCGGGATGCCATCACATGGAATTGTCCGCCTCGCGCCGCTCTTTGTGCCTCAGCGACCGATTGAAGCAGACCAACAATGTTGACTATTCGTGTCATGTATCGATAGGTGCAGCATGCCAAGACCAACGAAAGCAAGGATGACGCCATGAGATACACCCTTTCCGCCCTTGTCGGCGCCGCCGCACTTGCAATCGGCCTGGCCGCCGGTCCGGCGACGGCCGAGGATGCCGGCATCATCGTCTACAACGCCCAGCACGAGAGCCTGGCCAAGGAATGGGCCGAAGGTTTCACCAAGGAGACCGGCATCAAGGTCACGCTGCGCAATGGCGGCGACAGCGACTTCTCCAACCAGATCGTAGCCGAGGGGGCCGCCTCGCCCGCCGACGTGTTCCTGACGGAGAATTCGCCCGCCATGGTGCTGGTCGAGAATGCCGGTCTGTTCGCGCCCGTCGATGCCGACACGCTGGCACAGGTGCCGCAGGACTATCAGGCGACCAGCGGCAAATGGGTCGGCGTGGCCGCGCGCAGCACCGTCTTTGCCTACAACACGACCAAGCTCAAGGCCGAGCAGATGCCGAAGTCGCTGCTCGACCTCGCCGATCCGAGCTGGAAGGGCCGCTGGGCGGCCTCGCCCTCGGGGGCCGATTTCCAGGCCATCGTCAGCGCGCTGCTGCAACTCAAGGGCGAGGCCGCCACGGCGGACTGGCTGAAGGCGATGAAGGAGAATTTCACCGCCTACAAGGGCAACAGCACGGTGATGAAGGCGGTCAACGCCGGCGAGATCGACGGCGGGGTGATCTACCACTATTACTACTTCGGCGATCAGGCCAAGACCGGCGAGAACAGCAAGAACGTCGCGCTGCACTATTTCAAGAACCAGGATCCGGGCGCTTTCGTCTCGGTCTCGGGTGGCGGCGTGCTCGCCTCGAGCAAGCATCAGAAGGAAGCCCAGGCCTTCCTGAAATGGGTGACCGGCAAGGGCGGCCAGGATGTGCTGAAGAACGGAAACTCCTTCGAATACGCTGTCGGCAAGGGTGCCGAGTCCAACCCGAAGCTCGTTCCGCTGGCCGACCTGCAGGCACCGAAGGTCGACGCCACGACGCTGAACTCCAAGAAGGTCTCCGACCTGATGACGGCAGCCGGCTTGCTTTAGTTGTCGTTCGTCCTAATAAGGACTAACCGACCGTGCTCCCGTGGGAATCCACCTTCCGCGGGAGCGTTTTGTTTTCGAGATGGCACTCGTCGATGACGACACGCTGCGTTCCTGACCTCCGAGAGTGGTCCCTCGATTGCCGGCATACCGCCGCAACCGTGGGGCGTCCGAGCTGATGCAGTCCGCCGTCGATCTCGGGCGCGCCGGCCTGCCGTCGAAGATGCGCCGGATGTCGCAGCGGCGGGCGCCCCCTTGGCTTGTCACCGCCGCCGTTCTCGTCGCGCTGTTCGCCCTTTTGCCGCTCGCCTTCATCATCTGGATCGCGGTGCAGACCGGCTGGGAGACTGTGTCGGCGCTGGTCTTCCGGCCGCGCGTCGGGGAACTGCTGGTCAACACCACGCTGCTGGTGCTGCTGACCGTGCCGATCGCCATCATACTGTCTGTGGCGCTGGCCTGGCTGACCGAGCGCAGCGACTTGCCAGGCGCAAGGCTGTGGGCCTGGCTGTGCGTGGCGCCGCTCGCCATCCCCGCTTTCGTGCACTCCTATGCCTGGATCACCATGGTGCCCGGCCTGCATGGCCTGTGGGCCGGCGTGCTGGTGTCCGTGATCGCCTATTTTCCCTTCCTCTATCTGCCCATATCGGCAGCGCTGCGCCGTCTCGATCCAGCCCTGGAGGACGCGGCCGCCGCCCTTGGCCTTGGACCATGGCGCGTCTTCTGGCGAGTCGTGATGCCGCAGCTCAGGCTCGCCATCTGCGGCGGCTCGCTGCTGGTCGGACTGCATCTGCTGGCCGAATACGGCCTCTATGTCTTCATCCGCTTCGACACCTTCACCACGGCGATCGTCGACCAGTTCCAATCGACCTTCAACGGACCGGCCGCCAACATGTTGGCCGGCGTGCTGGTGATCTGCTGCTTCGTGCTTCTGGGCCTCGAAGTGCTGGTGCGCGGCGAAGAGCGTTATGCCCGTGTCGGTTCCGGCGCGGCGCGTTCCCAGCAGCGCACGAACCTCGGCCGCGCCACCATCCCAAGCCTGGCCTTGCTGGTGGTCACCACGCTGCTGGCGCTCGGCGTGCCGTTCGTCACCATCGGCCGCTGGCTCATCGCCGGCGGCGCCGAGGTCTGGCGTCTCGACGAGATTGGCCTGGCGCTCGGCCAGACGCTGTTCCTGGCGCTTGCCGGGGCACTGCTCGCCACTGTCGCCGCCATGCCGATGGCCTGGATCTCGATCCGCGCGCCGGGACCGCTGCAGCGCCTGCTGGAGGGTTGCAACTACATCGTCGGCTCGCTACCGGGTGTCGTCATCGCGCTGGCGCTGGTCACCATCACCGTGCGCATTGCGCTTCCGCTCTATCAGACGCTGTTCACCATCCTGGTCGCCTATGCCCTCATGTTCCTGCCGCGTGCCCTGGTCAGCCTGCGCGCCTCGATCGCCCAGGCGCCGGTCGAGCTCGAGCGCGCCGCGTCCAGCCTCGGCAGGCGGCCGCTCAACGCGCTGTGGTCGACGACCATCCGCCTGTCGGCGCCAGGTGCGGCGGCCGGCATGGCGCTGGTGGCGCTCGGCATCATGAACGAACTGACAGCGACCCAGATGCTGGCGCCGAACGGCACGCGCACGCTGGCGATGGCGTTCTGGTCCTACAGCGGCGAGATCGACTACGCCTCGGCGGCCCCTTACGCCTTCATCATGGTGGCGATGTCGCTGCCGCTGACCTGGGTGCTCTATGTCCAGTCGAAACGGATGGCCGGACGATGAGCTTTCTCGAAATCAAAGGCTTGCACAAGCATTACGGCCCGGTCGCCGCACTGGCCGGCGTCGACCTCGATGTCGCCAGCGGCAGCCGCACCGCGATCGTCGGCCCCTCCGGCTGCGGCAAGACCACCTTGCTGCGGCTGATCGCCGGTTTCGAGGCACCGGACCAGGGCCGCATCGTGCTCGACGGCGAGGTGCTGGCCAATGGCGGCGCCGCCATCCCGGCGCATCGCCGCGGCATCGGCGTGGTGGCGCAGGACGGCGCCCTGTTCCCGCATCTGACCATCAGCGACAATATCGGTTTCGGCATGGGCCGCGGCGATGACAAACGCGCCGAGCGCATCGTCGAGTTGGCCTACATCGTCGGGCTGGACAAGGCGATCCTCAAGCGCCGCCCGCACGAACTTTCCGGCGGCCAGCAGCAGCGCGTGGCGCTCGCCCGCGCCATGGCGATGAAGCCGCGGCTGATGCTGCTCGACGAGCCGTTCTCGGCGCTCGACACCGCCCTGCGCGCCTCGATGCGCAAGGCGGTGGCCGAACTTCTGGAGGCGGCCGGCATCACCACCATCCTGGTGACCCACGACCAGGCCGAAGCACTGTCCTTCGCTGCCCAGGTGGCGGTGATGCGCGACGGCAAATTCTCGCAGGTCGGCACGCCGCGCGATCTCTATCTCAAGCCGAAGGACAGGATGATCGCCGAATTCCTCGGCGACGCCATCATCCTGCCGGCGAGCATCTCGGGCGGCTTCGCCAACTCGCCGCTCGGCCGCATCGCCGTCGACACAAATGACAGCCGCGATGTCGCCCGCATCATGCTGCGGCCGGAGCAGATCGGGCTGAAGCGCACGTCGCGCGAAGGCATGTCGGGCACCCCCGACATGCTGTTTGGCGAGGTGACAGAATCGGAATTCGCCGGCTCGACATGCACGATCGCGGTGCGGCTCCTGAACAATTTCGATCCACCGGACGCCGCCGCTATCGGCAACACGCCGCTGATCCTGCGCAAATCCGGCATGGACGCACCAGCAGTCGGCGAGATCGTCCGGCTGACCGTGTCGGGAAAGGCGCATGTCTTCGTCTAGGCGAGCGAGGGCCGGCGTCCGGCGCGCAGTTCACGCTGTGATGCGTTCGCCGGTTTCGGCTGAATAGATCGGCCAGCGCTCGAGAAAATCACAGCCATGCACGACCACCCGCTCATTGGCGCTGTCGACAAGGATGACGGCGTAGGAGGGCGGCGCCTGCTCGACAATTTCACTCGACCGGTCAAGCGCAAGTTCGAAGCGGGCATGCAGGCCGCGCTGCGCCGAGAACGGAATCCCGGCGACGGTGCCGGCAATGTCGCGATGAACGTGGCCGAAGAAGATATGGCGGACGTTGCCGTGGCGCCTCAGCAGCTTGAGCAACCGCTCGGGCCGCTCAAGCGCCAACGGATCGAGCTGCGGCAGGCCGAGCGCGACCGGCGGATGGTGCAGGAAGACGTAGGCGGCCCTGCCGGCTGATCGGTCCAGCCAGGCTTCGAGCCAGGCAAGCCGCCTTTCGCACAATTCGCCTTCGACGCGCCCTTCCGCCAGGCAATCGAGGAACAGCAGCACTTCGTTGCCGGTGTCATGGACCGACTGCACGAAGCCGTTCTCGTCGACCGGATTTTCCGGGAACGCCGCGACGAGATTGGCCCGCCGGTCATGGTTGCCGGGCAGCAGCCTGTACGGCACCGACAGCGCGCTCAGCGCCGCGCGCAGATCCGCGTAACTCGCCGGCGCACCGGCTTCCGTCAGGTCGCCGGTAAAGACGCAAAGGGCGGCGTCGGCGTGATGCGCGTTGATATGCGCGATGCAGGATGCCAGCCTTTGATGCAGGTCCGCGCCATAGCGGCGCTCGCCTTGCCGGCCAAGATGCACGTCGGTGACCTGGATGATTTTCATGATACTTTCAGAGCGCCGGCTCGGGCACGGACACCTTGAAGACATCAAGGCGGGCTCCCGTCTCCGACGAGAAGAAATGCATGTCGTCCGGCGAAATCTTCAGGCCGACCTGGCTGCCGGGCTCGGGGTGGACGGCCTCCGACGTCATCACTGAAAACGGTGCGCCGTCGAGATCGACATAGATGACCCGGCCCGCCCCCAGTTCCTCGACGAGATCGACGGTGGCGTAGAGCGCGCCGGCCGTGCCGGGCGCCACCAGCCGGACGGCCTCGGGCCGGATGCCCATCGCGACCTTGGTGCCGACCGGCAGGCCGGTGCGTGCCATGGCCGGGCGGCGGCTGCCGCCGAGCAACGACAGCCCGTCGAGTTCAACTGTGCCTTCCAGAATGTTCATGGCCGGCGCGCCGACGAAGGTGGCGACGAAGCGGCTGGCCGGGCGCGTGTAGATTTCGCTTGGCGTGCCGACCTGTTCGACGCGTCCGCCATTCATCACCACCAGCCGGTCGGCCAGCGTCATCGCCTCGACCTGGTCGTGGGTGACGAAGACGGAGGTGGCATTCAGCCGGCGATGCAGCTTGCGGATTTCCGAGCGCATCTGCACGCGCAGCTTGGCATCGAGATTGGACAGCGGCTCGTCGAACAGGAACACCTTCGGTTCGCGGATCATGGCGCGGCCCATGGCGACGCGCTGCCTCTGGCCGCCGGAAAGCGCCATCGGCTTGCGGTCGAGCAGGTGTTCGAGCTCCAGCGTGCGCGCGACCGCCTGGATGCGCTGCTGGCGCTCGGCCGAAGGAACGCCGGCGACCTTGAGCGAATAGCCGATGTTCTGCGAAACACTCATGTGCGGATAGAGCGCGTAATTCTGGAACACCATGGCGCAGCCGCGCTCACGCGGTTCCAGCCGGTTGACCACAGTGCCGTCGATCGCGATCTCGCCGTCGGAAATCTCCTCCAGCCCGGCGATCATCCTGAGCAGGGTGGACTTGCCGCAGCCGGACGGTCCCAGGATGACGACGAATTCGCCCGAGGCGAAGTCGAGGTCGACGCCGTGCACGACCTGCGTCCTGGCATAGTTCTTCTTGACGCCGCGTATTGTGATGGAGGCCATTTTTGTCTCCTTATTTCTCGGTGGCGATCAGGCCGCGCACGAACCAGCGCTGCATCAGCACCACGACGAGCAGCGGCGGCAGCATGATGATCAGCGTCCCGGCCATGGCAATGTGCCATTCGGGCGCGCCGCCGACATTTGGGATGAGCTGCTTGAGCTCAGTTACCGCTGTGGCATGCGACTGGTCGGTGGAGATCAGCAGCGGCCACAGATACTGGTTCCACGCCCACAGGAACATGATGGTGCCGAGCGCAGCCATGTTGTTGCGCGACAGCGGCAGCAGGATATCGATGAAGAAGCGCAGCGCCCCAGCGCCGTCCATGCGCGCCGCCTCGGTCAGTTCGTCGGGAACGGTCAGGAAGAACTGCCGGTAGAGGAAGGTGCCGGTGGCGGTGGCGATCAGCGGCAGGATCAGGCCGGGATAGGAATTGAGCATCCCCAGGTTGAGCGCGACATGCACGCCCGAAACCTTCTCGATCAGCCAGGAAATCCCGGTCAGGTCCAGGATCGCCTGGTACGGCTCGAGCACGTTGGCGACCACCGCGTAGGTCGGCACGATGCGCACTTCGAGCGGCAGCATCAGCGTGATGAAGATCAGCCAGAAGATGAAGGTGCGGCCGGGATAGCGGAAGTAGACGATCGAGAAGGCGGTGAGCGCCGAGATGATCACTTTGCCGGCGGCGACGCCGGTCGCCATGATGAAGCTGTTGACCAGCTTGGGACCGAGATCGGCGGTCGTCCAGGCGGTCTTGATGTTGACCCAGAAGTCGCTGCCCGGCAGCAGCGACATCGGCACATCATTGACATCCTTGAGGTTGTGCGATGCCGCGATCGCTACGACCACGAACGGCGCGATGCAAAAGACGAAGCCGATGAACAGGATCAGATGCGTGAAGAAATTGAGGAACGGGGTGCGCTCGACCATATCCATCTCACCTGTAGTGCACGCGCCGCTCGATGAAGCGGAACTGGAAGATGGTGAGCACGACGATGAGCAGCATCAGGATGATGCTCTGCGCGGCGGCACCTGAATAATCGAGGCCTTTGAAGCCGTCGGAATAGATCTTGTAGACCATCAGATTGGTGGCGTTGGCCGGACCGCCTGATGTCATGATGTCGACGATGCCGAAGGAGTCCTGAAAACTCTCGGTGATGTTGATGACCAGCAGGAAGAAGATGGTCGGCGTGATCAGCGGGAACTGTATGTCCCAGAATCGCCTGATGACGCCGGAACCGTCCATCGCAGCGGCCTCGATCAGCGAGCGCGGGATGGCCTGGAACGCGGCAAGGAAGAAGATGAAGTTGTAGCCGACATATTTCCAGGAAAAGGCGACGATGATCGAAGCCATGGCGTCGGCGCCGTCGAGGCCGGGGTCCCAGAAGCCCGGCCAGATCTGGTTGACCACGGCCATGAACCCTGCCTCCGGCGCCAGGATGAAGCGGAACGCCAGCGCCAGCGCGGGCGCTGCGATGCCGTAGGGCCAGATCAGCACCACGCGATAGAGGCGTGAGCCGGCGAGCTGCCGGTCGGTCAAGGCGGCGAGCACCAGCGCGATGAACATTGCAAGACCGGTGCTGACGCCGGCAAAGACAAGGCTGGCGTTGATCGAGTTCCAGTAGTCGGCGTTGGACAGGATCGAGCGGAAATTGTCGAGCCCGACCCAGATGTTGCCGCCGCCCCAAGGCTGCTGCAGCGTCAGCGACCAGTACACGGCCTGGCCGGCCGGCCAGTAGAAGAACGTGAAGATCAGGAGGAGCTGCGGCACCGCGAAAAGGATGCCGATCGTCCATTTGCCGAAAGTGACGCGTTTTTCCATCGATCCGCCGATGCCGTTGAACCGTCAGCCCGCCTTCTCAGCGGGAGACTAAATATGAAATAGCCGCCCGTCGAATCGCGACGGGCGGCCGTTCCGCAATCGGAGATCAGGGCAGGGTCTTGCCCGGATAGGTCTGCTGGAAGCGGTCGAGGATGGCGTCGCCATTCTTGACCAGCGTGTCGAGGCCTTCCTGGACGCTGACCTTGTTGGCGAAGATCGCTTGCATCTGCGTGCCGAACTCGGCGCGGACCTGCGTGAAATTGCCCAGCCGGATGCCGCGGGTGACTTCGGTCGGCTCCGACGCGGTCAGGCTGGCGATGGCGACTTCACGGCCCTTGTAGGGCGCCTTGTCGTAGAAGCCCTGGCCCTTCATGTAGTCGAAGCCCGACTTCGTCACCGGGATGTAGCCGGTGTTGGTCGACCAGAACAGCGCGGTCTTGGGATCATGGATGAAGTTGAGGAAGGCGGCAGCGCCCTTGTATTCGGCATCCGACTTGCCGGAGAGCACCCACAGCGAAGCGCCGCCGACCAGCGAATTCTTGCGCTCGGTGCCGGCATAGACCGGCAGTTCGGCGACATCCCACTTCATGCCTTCCTTCTGGGTCCTGCCGACCGTGCCGTGGTCGCCGACCGAGGTCAGGATGACCTGGCAGGTACCCGAAGCGAAGGCCTGGACCATGTCCTGGCCGAGATCCTTGGACTTGATCTTGATCAGGCCGGCGTCATACCACTTCTTGAGGTCGGTGACGTATTGGACGAACTTGGTCTTGTTGACTTCGAGACGCGCGTCGAGACCGTCATAACCATTGTTCTTGGTGGCGATCGGCTGGTTGTGAAGCGCCGAGAACTGCTCCATCAGCTGCCAGCTTTCATTGGCCGAGATGTTGATCGCCATCGGGCACTCGTAGCCCGCGTCCTTCAACGCCTTGAGGTCGGCGCCGACATCTTCCCAGGTCTTGGGCGCTTCGGTCTTGCCGATCTTGGCGAAGGCGTCCTTGTTCCAGTACATCAGCGGGGTCGAGGAATTGAACGGGAAGGACAGCATCTCGCCCTTCGACGTGGCGTAGTAGCGCGCAATGCCGGGGAAATAGTCGGCGTAGTCGATCTTGTAGCCGTTTTCTTCCATCAGCTTGTCGGCGGGCTTGTAGGCGCCCGACAACATCATGGTGGCGGTGCCGACATCGTAGACCTGGACGACGGCCGGCTGCTTGCCGGCGCGGAAGGCCGCGATGGTGTTCTGCAGCGTGGCGTCGTAATTGCCCTGGCTGGTGCAGACGACTTCATAGTCCTTCTGCGAGGCGTTGAAGTTCTTGCACAGCGTGTCGACGACACGGGCAAGGTCGCCCGACAGACCGAACCAGAAGTCGAATTTTACCGGTTCTGCAGAAGCAGGCATCGCCAGCGCGGTGCTGAGCGCACCAGCGGCAAGGGCAGCAAAGCCCCGCTTGATCATGGTCATGGTTTTCCCTCTCGAGTGGCTGGTGACAAGGGTCTTGCGCAAGTCCTTGCCCGCTCTCTTAGAGAAGGTATGTGACAGTTCTGTTGTGGCTCCCCGGCCTTTACACAGCTGCCCGTTCCTCTCCCTCGGCGGCTTGGCCGGCATCGAAACGCACCGGCATTTTTTTAGCTAGGGCGACTGTCGACGAGGTAAAGACCACATCGGCCGTTATGATTATCCGGCTAAAGGGACGATGGAATGCAGATGCGGCAACGGCACGAATGCGCCGGGGCCGGGACAGCACGCGCCGAAGGCAGGGCCACGATGGGCTGTTCTTCCGGCGGCGCTGCCGGATGGCAGGCACTCGTCGTGACGGTTCGCACGGCGCGACGATAAAACCGACGACGGCCAGCCTGCCTCAGCTGCCCAGCGCCGTCTCGACCAGCCGCCTGGCGTCAGGCCCCGACCATTCGGCCGGGCCGTTCATATGCGCGATCAGGCAGCCTTCGCCGTCGATCAGCATGGTGACGGGAAGGCCGAGCGCCAGGCCGCGCGCCTTGAGGTCGTTGAACAGCGCCACCGTCGAATCCCTGTAGTAGCCGAGCGCCTCGACGCCTGTTTCCTTGAGAAACTTCTTCGGCTTCACATCGTCGCCGGCATCGACATTGACGGCGACCACCTGAAAGCTGTCGCTGCCCTTCTCCTTCTGCAGCGCATCGAGCGCCGGCATTTCGGCGCGGCACGGCGCGCACCATGTCGCCCAGAGGTTGAGCAGCACCGTCTTGCCGGCATGATCGGCGATGGTCATCGGCTTGCCGTCGGGGCCATTGAAGGCAAGGCTTTTCATCGACTGCGGCGGATCGGCGGGCAACAGGGCGGCAACCTCGCCGGTGGCGGCAGCCGCGATCTTCTTGGCGCGGCCGCTCTTGGCGGCGCAGGCGACGTCATCCTTGCTGCCGCCGACCGCCACCTGGGCCGGTGCATTGTTGCCAGACCGGCTCTCGCTGACATATACCGCGACCGCGCCGGCCAGCGCTCCCGCCACCAAAGCGGCGAGGATCAGGCGCGGGGCCGGGAAAAATCTGTTTCCGTCTGCCATTTTCTCAAAACTGCTCCCAAGCACGGGTTTTATAGCGATGAGCGACAAGAAGACCAGCAACCAGATGTGGGGCGGACGATTTGCCTCGGGTCCGGCCGCGATCATGGAAGCGATCAACGCGTCGATCTCGTTCGACCGCAAACTCTATGCGCAGGACATACGCGGCTCGATCGCCCATAGCGAGATGCTGGCGCAAACGGGCATTATTTCGGCGGCCGATCAAGAAAAAATCGCTCACGGCCTGAACACGATCCTGAAAGAGATCGAGGCGGGCAGCTTCGAGTTTTCGACGAAGCTCGAAGACATCCACATGAATGTCGAGGCCCGCCTCGCCGACCTGATCGGCCCGGCCGCCGGCCGCCTGCACACCGCGCGCTCACGCAACGACCAGGTGGCGGTGGATCTGAGGCTCTGGGTCAAGGACGAGTGCTTCCGCGTCGACGAGGCGCTGAAGGGCCTGATCACGGCGCTGCTGGCGCGGGCCGAGGAGCACGCGGCGACCGTGATGCCGGGCTTCACCCATATGCAGGCGGCGCAGCCGGTGACCTTCGGCCATCACTGCATGGCCTATGTCGAGATGTTTGCCCGCGACCTGTCGCGCGTGCGCAACGCGATCGAGCGCATGGACGAGAGCCCGCTCGGGGCCGCCGCCCTAGCCGGCACCAGCTTCCCCATCGACCGTCACCGGACCGCCAAGGCGCTCGGCTTCCGCGAACCGATGCGCAATTCGCTGGACAGTGTTTCCGATCGCGATTTCGCGCTGGACTTCCTCGCCATGGCGGCGATCTGCGCCACGCATCTGTCGCGGCTGGCCGAGGAGATCATCATCTGGTCGACGCCGCAATTCGGCTTCATCAGGCTGTCGGACTCGTTTTCCACCGGCTCCTCGATCATGCCGCAGAAGAAGAACCCCGACGCCGCCGAACTGGTGCGTGGCAAGACCGGGCGCGTCAACGGCCATCTGGTCGGCCTGCTGACGGTGATGAAGGGCATGCCTTTGACCTATGGCAAGGACATGCAGGAAGACAAGGAATCGGTGTTCGACGCCGCCGAGACGCTCGACCTGATGCTGGCTGCGATGACCGGCATGGTCTCGGACATGACGGTCAACGCGGCCGCGATGAAGAAGGCCGCCGGCTCCGGCCACGCGACCGCGACCGACCTCGCCGACTGGCTGGTGCGCACGCTCGGCCTGCCGTTCCGTGAGGCGCATCACGTCACCGGCCGCGCGGTGGCGCTGGCCGAGGAGAAGAAGGTAAGCCTGGAGAGGCTTTCGCTGGAGGACCTGCAGTCGATCAACCCCGGCATCACATCGGATATCTTCTCGGTGCTGGCGGTGCAGAATTCGGTCAAGAGTCGCACCAGCTTCGGTGGCACCGCGCCGTCGGAAGTGAGGAAGCAGATCCGCTATTGGAAAAAGCGGCTCGCCAAAGCCTGAAGCCGGATATTGCGACGGCAATATCCGGGGTGCAATGCGCCGAGAACTCGGCTAAAAGCGGCGGCTGACAAAACGTTTCGGACGGATGGATCGATGACCGGAAGCAGGATTTTGGTGACGCTGACGCTGCTGGCTGCGATGGCCGCCGTGAACGCCTGCGGCCGCAAGGCCGGTCTCGACACGCCCTATGAGGCGGCCGTGCAAGCGCGCAAGGATGCCGAAAAGGCCAAGCAGCCGTTGCCGCCGGAGCCGGAAAAACCGGTCAAGGACAAGAAGTTCATCCTCGACCCGCTGATCTAGAACCGATCAGACCGGGTTTGGCCTCCAAACCCGATCTTATCGTGCTCCAACCTCCGGAATCACTCTCGTGAACCATTTCGACTACCGCGACGGCGTGCTGCATGCCGAGGACGTGGCAATCCCTGATATCGCCGCTCAGGTCGGCACACCGTTCTACTGCTATTCGACCGCCACGCTGACCAGGCACTACCGCGTCTTTGCCCAGGCTTTTGCCGGCCTCGACGCGCTGGTCTGCTACGCCATGAAGGCCAACTCCAACCAGGCCGTGCTGCGCACCCTGGCCAGGCTTGGCGCCGGCGCCGACGTTGTCTCGGAAGGCGAGTTGCGCCGGGCGCTGGCTGCCGGCATCCCGGCAAGCAAGATCCTGTTTTCCGGCGTCGGCAAGACCGCGCGCGAAATGGACCTTGCGCTCGAAGCCGGCATCCTTTGCTTCAACGTCGAATCCGAGCCTGAACTCGACCTGTTGTCGGCGCGCGCCACGGCACTCGGCAAGGTGGCGCCGGTCTCGCTGCGCATCAATCCCAATGTCGACGCCAAGACCCACAAGAAGATCTCCACCGGCAAGGCCGAGAACAAGTTCGGCATCGCCTGGCAGCGCGCGCGGCAGGTCTATGCCCGCGCGGCGACGCTTCCGGGTGTCAAGGTCACCGGCATCGACACCCATATCGGCAGTCAGATCACCGAGCTGCAGCCCTTCGACGACGCCTTTGCCCTGCTGGTCGATCTGGTCGGCGCGTTGCGCGCCGATG
Organism: Mesorhizobium sp. 2RAF45; assembly: GCF_052115225.1. NCBI lineage: Bacteria > Pseudomonadati > Pseudomonadota > Alphaproteobacteria > Hyphomicrobiales > Phyllobacteriaceae > Mesorhizobium > Mesorhizobium sp. 2RAF45. The sequence continues at coordinate 72,135 of NZ_JBFRGG010000019.1, forward strand.
GCCACGCCATCGAGCATGTCGATCTCGGCGGCGGGCTTGGTATCCCCTACCGCGTCGACAACAACCCGCCGCCCCTGCCCGATGCCTATGCCCAGATCGTCAGGAAGCATGTCACCAAGCTCGGTTTGAAGGTGATGTTCGAGCCGGGACGGCTGATCGTCGGCAATGCCGGCATCCTCGTCTCGGAAGTGATCTTCGTGAAGGAAGGTGACGCCAAGAATTTCCTGATCGTCGACGCCGCTATGAACGATCTGATCCGGCCGACGCTCTACGACGCCTTCCACGACATCAGGCCGGTCGTGCAGCCGCCGGCCGACACGCCGCGCATGATGGTCGACGTGGTCGGCCAGGTCTGCGAGACCGGTGACTATCTCGGCCTCGACCGCGACTTGCCCAGGCTGAAGGCCGGCGATCTCATTGCCGTTTCCACCGCCGGTGCCTACGGCGCCGTGCAGGCAGGCACCTACAACACCCGCCTGCTGGTGCCGGAGGTGCTGGTCGACGGCGATCGTTTCCACATCGTGCGTCCGCGCCTGACCTATGACGATTTGATCGGGTTGGATTCGGTGCCTGGCTGGCTGGCATAGAAGCCACAGCCGGCAGCGCTACAGCCGGTTCTGCAGGAGCGTCCTTGTCTCGGCGATCCTGTCTTCGTCACGGCGGTAGAACGTCCATTGCCTGATGCGCTTGGGCCGCAGCAGGCCGGCCTGGGTGAGCACGCGCATATGCTCGGAGAGCGTCGCCTGCGTGATGCCGAGCTTCTCGGCGATCAGCAGCGCGCAAACGCCGTCCTCGACCAGATCGCCGTCGGCCTGGGCCGGGAAATGTGAGCGCGGATCCTTCAGCCAGTCGAGGATCTGCAGCCTGCGTTCGTTGGCGATCGCCTTGAAGACATCAACCTCTTGCATTTAGCTATTTTGCCAAGTTACTAATTACTGTCAATCCCGAGGAGATCGTCATGGCGCAGGGCAACACCGTCACCCGCGAGCGCATTGCCGCGATGGAACCGCGCATCCGCCCCTATATCAGGCACACGCCGGTGCTGCGCGTCGACATGGCCGACTTCGACCGGCCGCCGCTGGCGGTCGACCTTAAGCTCGAATGCCTGCAGCATTCCGGCTCGTTCAAGGCGCGCGGCGCCTTCACCAATCTTTTGGAAAGGCCGGTTCCCAAGGCCGGTGTCGTCGCCGCATCGGGCGGCAACCATGGCGCCGCCGTCGCCTACGCCGCCATGCGTCTCGGCCACAAGGCGACCATCTTCGTTCCCGAAGTGAGCCCGCAGGCCAAGCTGGACCGCATTCGTTCCTATGGCGCCGACCTGGTGGTTGGTGGTGCCCGTTACGCCGAGGCGTTGGCCGCCAGCGAACGTTTCGCGCAGGAGACCGGCGCCTTGCAGATCCACGCCTTCAACCAGGAGGAAACGCTGGTAGGCCAGGGCACGCTTGGGCTTGAGATCGAGAACGACCTGCCCGAGATCGACACGCTGCTGGTCGCCGTCGGCGGTGGCGGCCTGATCGGCGGCATCGCCGCCTGGTATGCCGGCCGCATCCGCATCATCGCCATCGAGCCCGAGGGCGCGCCGACGCTTCATCGCGCCTTCGAGGCCGGCCATCCCGTCGACGCGCCGGCGGAAGGCATCGCCGCCGATTCGCTGGCGCCGAAACGCGTCGGCGAAATGATGTTCCCGATCGCCGAAGCCTTCGTCGAGCGCTCCATCCTGGTGAGTGATGACGACATCATCGCCGCGCAGAAGGCACTGTGGAACCGGGTGCGCATCATCTCCGAACCGGGTGGGGCTGCCGCCTTCGCCGCGATCCTGTCCGGCCGCTACACGCCGGCACCGGCCGAACGCGTCGCCGTGCTGGTCTGTGGCGCCAACGCAAACCCCGCCAATTTCTGATTGCAACCATTTCGGCGGGCTTCACGTTTTTTGAAAGCGCCTCGCCTTTGCCGTGTTTGCTGGTATTCTTCGAGTCGTGAGGATCGGGCTATCCTGCCTGATTCCAGGAAGGGCCGATGACGCAACGACCCACCTCTAGCGATCGCGGTCTCGCCGGGCGCCTTGCGCTCAGCCGGCTGGCGACGCGGGTCTCGATGATGGTCGAGCGCGGGTGGCCGCTGCTGCTGCCGCTGATCATTGTCGCCTGCCTGTTCCTGAGCATCTCCTGGTTCGGCGTTTTCTCCCAGCTGCCGGATGTCGCACGTATCGGCCTTGTCGCCGCATTCGGCCTGGCAGGGCTGGCGGCGCTCTATCCGCTGCGCTTTTTCCGCTTGCCTGGCGCCGCCGAGGTCGACCGCCGCATCGAGGCCGCCAACGAATTGCTGCACAGCCCCGTGCTGGTGCAGTCCGACCGGCCAAGCGGCCACGAAAGCAGCTTCTCGCAGGCGCTGTGGCGTGAACACCAGAAGCGCATGGCCGCCAGGCTCGACAGCCTTGGCGCCGACCTGCCGCGCACCCGGGTGCCGGAGCGCGATCCTTGGGGGCTGCGCGCCGTGGCGGCGCTGCTGCTCGTCACCGCCTTTGCCTTCTCCTTCGGGCCGACAGGCGGCAGGATAGAAGACGGCTTCAGCACCCACGGCGCGCACGATGCCGTGCCGCCACGCATCGATGCCTGGGTGACGCCGCCCGCCTATACCGGCAAGCCGCCGATCTTCCTGACCGCCGACGCTAACCAGGCAACGCCGACGTTTCATGTGCCTGAGGGCAGCGACGTCTCCTTGCGCGTCACCGGAGGCTCGGGCGAGGAAACGCTGGCCTATGCCGACAAGGATGGCAATGTGCGCACCATCGACCCTGCCGGACCACAGGCGGCCAGCGTCAAGCCAGCCGCGAGCCCGGCGGCGCCGGCCCCCGCATCCCCGTCCAAGGTGCGCCAGTTCACCGGCAAGCTGACCGGCGACGGCACGCTGACGCTGAAATCGGGCGAGGATCAGCTCGGCCGCTGGGCCTTCGCCGTGATCGCGGACAAACCGCCACAGATCCGCTTCGTCGGCGAGCCCAAGCGCGCCGCCAACGGCGCCTTCGAACTCAACTACCAGATCGACGACGATTATGGCGCCGCCACCGCCAAGGCGGTCTTCGCGCTGGCCGACCCGCAGGCGCCTGGCGCGCATCCGCTCTACGGCCCGCCCGAAATGCCGTTGGCGCTGCCGCGCCGCGGCGGCAAGTCCAATGCCGCCAAGACCACCAAGGACCTGACCGAGCATGTCTGGGCCGGCAGCAGCATCAAGCTGACGCTGGTCGCCACCGACGACGCCGGCCACACCGCGTCGAGCGAGACCAAGACGCTGGTGATGCCGGAGCGGCCTTTCGCCAACCCGCTGGCGCGGGCGGTGATCGAACAGCGCCGCCTGCTTGCGCTCGACGCCAATGCCAAGCCGCGCGTGCTCGACCTGATCGACGCCATCACGCTGCGGCCGGAAGACACGTTCGACAACATGTCCCACTACCTCGCCATCATGAGCGCGCGCAGCCGGCTGAAACTGGCCGGCAACGACGATCAGCTGCGCGGTGAGGTCGCCTATCTCTGGGAAATCGCGCTCGGCATCGAGGAGGGCAACCTCTCGGCGGCCGAGAAGCGGCTACGCCAGGCGCAGCAGGCGCTGCAGGACGCCATCAAGAACGGCGCCAGCGACCAGGAAATCGAGAAGGCTATGAAGGAGCTGCGCGAGGCGATGAACCAGTTCCTGCAGGAATTCGCCGAACGCGCCAAGCAGAACCCGAATGCACCGCAAATGCAGCAGAACGGCCAGGAACTGCGGCAGAGCGACATCGACCGCATGATGGACCAGATCGAGAACCTGGCGAAGTCGGGCGATCGCGACAAGGCGCAGCAATTGCTGTCGCAGTTGCAGGACATGATGAACAATCTCCAGGCAGGCCGTCAGCAACAGGGCGGCGAGCAGGACAGCCAGATGCGCCAGCAGATGGACAAGCTCGGCGAGATCCTGCGCCGCCAGCAGGAGATGATGAACGACACTTTCCGCATGGACCAGATGCAGCGCGGCGAGCGCCAGCGCGGACAGAACCGCGACGAGCAGCTTGGCCAGGGCGGTGGCGAGGACCAGGACAAGCCAGGCGTCGGCGAGGACCGCGATCCGCTCGCCAGGCAAAAGCCGATGACGCCGCAGGAATTCGCCGATGCGCTGAAGCAGCTGCAGGAAGGCCAAGGCCAGTTGAAGAACGACCTCGAGAAGCTGAAGAAGAGCCTCGAAGGCATGGGCATGGAGCCCAATGAAGGATTTGGCGAGGCCGGCAAGTCGATGGGCAGCGCCGAGCAGGCGCTTGGCGAGGGCCAGGGCGACGAGGCCGTCGGCCATCAGGGCCGGGCACTCGAGGCGCTGCGCAAGGGCGCCAAGGATATGATGAAGCAGATGCAGGCCATGCAGGGCGACCAGGGCGGCAGCCAGGAAGGCGGGCGTCAGCAGAATGCCGACCGCGACCCGCTCGGCCGGCCGCGCGCCAGCCAGGGTCCCGATTTCGGCGATTCGGTGAAAGTCCCCGACGAGATCGACGTCCAGCGCGCCCGCCAGATCCTGGAAGCGATCCGCAAACGGCTCGGCAACGCCCTCAGTCCCGATATCGAGCGCAGCTATCTCGAACGGCTGCTCGAGCTGAAATAGGGACCGCCCCCACACCCCGCCCGCCCCTCGAACGGTTGCAACACTATGCCGAAGCTCGGTACTGTCACGCCCATCCTGCGCATCTTCGATGTTGCCAAGGCGCATGAATTCTACATCGGGTTTCTCGGTTTCGAAGTGCAGTTCGAACACCGCTTCGAAGACACCGCGCCGCTCTACACAGGCGTTTCACGCGACGGCTGCGTCTTGCATCTGAGCGAACATCATGGCGACGGCACGCCGGGCTCTCACATCCGGATCGAGACGACCGACATTGCGGGGCTCCACCACGAATTGACCGAAAGAAAGTACCGCTTTGCCAGGCCGGGGTTGGAGGAGACGCCCTGGAAGACGAAAGAGGTCACGGTCGACGATCCGTTCGGCAACCGCCTGACCTTCTATGGGGATGTCTGACTCTAACGATTGACGAACGCCTCGCGGATCGCCTCCTGCATGCCGTCGATCGCCTCGCCAGACGCGTTCGGGTTGCGATGCATCACCACATTGGAGGAATCGATGTCGCCGAACCCGTCGGCCGACGTCAGTTCGCGGCAGCCGTCCGGGATGTTGCTGCGCGAGATCGGCGCGATTGCCAGCCCTGAGGTGACCGCGAGCTTCAGGCCGCCAGTGGTGTCGCTGGTATAGGCGACACGATAGGCAAGCCCGCGCTGCTCCAGCGACTTGATGGCGAAGTCCTTGCACCAGGAGACCCGGTTGTAGAGCGCGATCGGCACCGGCCGTTCCTCGTGCATGTGATGCAGGGTCGACGTCACCCAGACCGTCGGGTCGTGCATCAGCACTTCGCCGCCGGCCGGATCCTGCCATTCGAACACCACGCACAGATCGAGTTCGCCGGCGGCGAGCGCCGCCAGCTGCGCCTCCGAATGCGCGTAGCGCACGGTGACCTCGACCTTGGTGTGGCGTTTCGAGAATGCGCCAAGCGCGCGCGACAGGATGGCGTGGCCATATTCCTCCGGAATGCCGATGCGCACCGGTCCACCGAGCGGTGCCGCCGCCATCGACGCCGCCGTTTCGTCGAGCAGCGAGACGATGCGGCGGGCATTGACGATCAGCTCGCCGCCGCGCCGCGTCAGCGCGACGCCGCGCGAGCCGCGCTCGAACAGGCTGTCGCCGACCAGTTCCTCGAGCTTCTTCATCTGCATCGACACGGCTGACTGGGTGCGGCCGGCCTGTTCGGCCGCCCGGGTGAAATTGCCGGCCTCGGCGATGGCGACGAAGGTGCGCAGGAGATCGCTGTCGAGGGTTGGACGCATGCTATCCATCATAAGCAGATTTGATTGCAGGCATCATTCCAATTCGTTTGCAACATGTCAAACGCCGGATGATAGTTGCCTTACCCATTGGATATGCGGCTGCGAAATCGGCCGCGGACCAATCTAAGAGTCCTCACTCGTACCCGCTGCCCGAAACGGTGGCGGGTTCTTTTTGATCTGGAGGCGGGCTGCTTCGGATCGTACGCGCGGGAGCCGGAAAGCAGATGCAGAATAGGATGGTGCGCGGCATCCTGAGCCTGTGCCTGGGCGTGCTGGTGTTCTCGCTGCAGGACCCGCTCGTCAAGGCCGTGTCGAGCGGCTATCCGGTGACCGAGGTGATGGCGATCCGGTCGATCGTCGCCCTGCCGATCCTGATCATTCTCGTCCATGCCGATGTCGGGCTACGGGCAATCCTGTCGAAGCGGTTCGGCCTGCTGACGATCCGCGCCTTCATCCAGTTCACCTCCTACACGGTCTATTATCTGGCCATCGCCGCGCTGCCGCTGGCCGACGCGGTGGCGCTTTATTTCATGGCGCCGCTGTTCATCATGGCACTGGCCGGCCCCTATCTTGGCGAACGCGTCTCCTGGCGCACGCTGGCGACGGTGCTGATCGGGCTGCTTGGCGTCATCGTGATGGTGCGCCCCGGCGCCGGCCTGTTCGACTGGGCGGCGCTGCTGTCGCTGGGCTCGGCCGCGCTCTACGGCTTCTCGCAATTGATGGCGCGCAAGATCGGCGATACCGAATCGTCCACGATCATGGCTTTCTATCAGAACGGCGCCTATCTCGTCGGCGCAGCCGTGGTTGCCGGCACATTCCATCTGGCCGGCATATCCCACGCCGTCCACCCCAGCGTCGAATTCCTGGTGCGGCCCTGGATATGGCCGACGCTGTCCGATTTTCTCAAGATGGCCGCCTGCGGTTTCGTCGCCTCCGCCGGTATGATCCTCCTGTCGCAGGGCTACAGGCTGGCGCCGGCCAATCGGGTAGCGACCTTCGAATACACCGGCATTCTGTGGTCGCCGCTCTGGGGTTTCCTGTTCTTCGCCGAGGTGCCGCGGTCGACGACCGTGATCGGCGCGGCGCTGATCATCGGTGCCGGCCTGCTCGCGCTCAACACTGGGCGGCTCAAGAGCGCAGCGCCCATGCTTGCCGCCGCCGATCCGGTCTGATCAGGCGAAGCAGATCAGCGCGCGCTCGACGCGCGAGCGGATTTCAGCCAGCGTGAACGGCTTCTGCACGACATCGAGGATGATGCCGTTCAACTCCTCGGCGCGCTCGCGCTGGTCGGCATAGCCGGTCATCAGCATGATCTTCATCGCCGGAAAAAGGACGGCCGCCGCGATCGCCATCTCGATGCCGTCCATCTCGGGCATGCGGATGTCGGAGACCACGAGATCGTAACCACCATGCGCGGCGCGTATCAGCGCCAGGCCTTGGGCGCCGTCGGCGGCGATATCGATTGCGTGGCCTGCGCGTTCGAGCGCGCGGGCAGCGAGGGTGCGGACGGACTCATCGTCCTCGACGATCAAAAGCTTTGCCATGGCCGGCAATTTGGCCGCGAAAAGTTGACTTTTCCTGAAAGGACCCAACCCCTGACAGGGCTAATTTTTCCGGCGTCGTTAAGGCCTTTTTCAGAACTTGTCAGCGCAAGGCAGTGGCCTCACGCATCACCTTTCACGATGCCCACGAACGGCAATTCACGGAAGGCGTGCGCGACATCCATGCCGTAACCAACGACGAAATAATCGGGGCAGTCGAAGCCGACATAGTCGGCGACGAGCGCGGTCTGGCGGCGCATGCGCTTGTCGAGCAGCACGGCGATGGAACAGGTTTTCGCGCCGCGCGACAGCATCAGGTCGCGGGTGAAGGTCAGTGTCTTGCCCGATTCCAGAATGTCGTCGATCAGCAGCACGTCGCGGCCGGCGACCTCATTGTCGATGTCGCGCAGCACCCTCACCTCGCCGCTGGTGGTGCCGGCGCCATAGCTGGAAATGAAGATGAACTCGACCTCCGGCGACAGGCCGACATCGTGCATGGCGCGGATCAGGTCGGCGGCGAAGATGAACGAGCCTTTCAGCACCGAAATCACCAGCAGATCGTGATAGTCGTGCTCGGCGATCTCCTTGGCGAGCTCGAGATTGCGCCGCGCGATCGCCGATGCCGAAAACAGGACTTCGATGTCCTTGTCGCGTACGATTGGCATTTTTCGCCCCCTCAAGTTTTTTACCCAAACGCCTCCACACCGAGCGTGTGTTGAGATTCAGGTCGGGCCGAGCCGAAAACGGTGGTTTTCCGAGAACCGGAGCGGAGCGTACTTAAGTACGTGAGCACCGGAAGCGCAGGGAACCGCCGTTTGCAGGCCGGCCTCACCTGAATATCGACACGCGCTATTCGGCGAAAGTAACCAAAACGGTCCTCACGCCGTTCTTAGGCACGTCGAGCCGGCTGGCAAAGCCGAATCTTTCGCCCGATGCCAGCGAATGGCCGGATGTCCCCAACGTATAGCGGGTTGTACGTCCGTCATTGCCGGTCACGCGGATTTCGAGCGGCGGCATTGTCGCCGGCCCCGCCCCGTCATTGGCGGCCTCGCCATCGACGAACAGCACCGGATTGGCTCCCGAGGCGTCGACGTGCGAGGTGACGCCTGAAATGGTCAGCGCCGAGGCTTGCGCGCCTGTCAGGAGCGGCGCCTGGCGCACCAGCGCATGCCCGCCGGAGACCCAGAAGGCGGCCAAGGCGGCGCCGATGCCGGCGATCCAGAAGATCGGCCCGCCGCGCGCGGCCGGCGGCCGTTCCGCCGGCGCTTCCGGCTTGCGCAGCATGTCCATGCCCTCGATGGACGGCGTGACAATCAGGCGCGGCGGCGGTGAAACGCTTTCCACGGTAGGGACAAGGCGCGGCATCACTTCATAGTCGGCATCGACGATATAAGCCGCCGGGCCGCGCACGATCCGCTCCGCCGCGACAATTGCCGGGGGATCGGTCATGATTTCGCCGGAAACCGGGCGCGCGGTTCGTTCGTCAGCCATCATGGCCCCGTTATTGCGCGTGTTCGCTTTTCGTTTCTTTTGCGTAAACAAAAATGGTTAACGCTTCCCCACCGGAGCCCTCGTGACGCGCCGAAACAAGCCAGAAATTAACCGCCGGTTAACCATGCCGGCCGATGCTCTTTTCGCAGAACAGGCAGGCTTGGCGCTGCCCGACGCGGATTCGGATTTCAGGTCGAATCGACCCGAAATCCGAATCCGTGTCCAAACTAAAGAGATAGAGCATGATGTCGTCCGAAAACCGCTTCACACTTTTCGGCATCATGCTCTAGAAATTTCAGGTCGTCGAAATTGATTCGCTTCGAAAATGTCGGCCTCCGCTATGGCATGGGTCCGGAAATCCTCCGCGACATCTCCCTGCACATCCCGGAGCGCTCCTTCCAGTTCCTGAGCGGACCCTCGGGCGCCGGCAAGACGACGTTGCTGCGGCTTCTGTTCATGTCGCTGAAGCCGACGCGTGGGCTGATCACCATTTTCGGCAAGGACCGTTCGCGCATTTCGCGTACCGAACTGCCGCATTTGCGGCGCCGCATCGGCGTGGTGTTCCAGGATTTTCGCCTGCTCGACCACATGACCACCTATGAGAATGTCGCGCTGCCGCTGCGCGTTCGCGGGCGCGAGGAAGCGAGCTACCGCACCGATGTCACCGAACTGCTGAAATGGGTGGGGCTGGGCGAGCGCATGCATGTACTTCCGCCGGTCCTGTCGGGCGGCGAGAAGCAGCGCGCCGCCATCGCGCGCGCCCTGATCGAGCAGCCCGAGATCCTGCTCGCCGACGAGCCGACCGGCAATGTCGATCCGCCGCTGGCGCGACGGCTGCTGCGGCTCTTCATCGAGCTCAATCGTCTCGGCACCGCTGTGGTGATCGCCACCCATGACCTGGGCTTGATGGAACAGGTCGACGCGCGCCGCATGATCCTGGCCGGCGGAAGGCTGGACATCTATGACTGATCTGTCCGCCGAACACCTCCAAGAGCATGAGCAGGACGCCGAGGCGGCCGAGGCAAGACCGCGCGCCCAGCGCCGTATGGCGCCGATCGTGCCGGCGCAGAACATCGCCGGCCGGGCGCTCGTCCTGGTGATCGCCATCATGACCTTCCTGTCCTGCCTGACCTTCGGCGCGGTGACGCTGGTGCGCGACACCGCCTCGGTCTGGGAGAACCAGATCTCGCGCGAGGCAACGATCCAGATCAAACCGGCCGACGGCCTCGACATGGAGGCCGCCCTCGCCCAGGCCTCGCAAATCGCCGGCGAATTCCCCGGTGTGAAGTCGACAAAGATCATCGACCGCGATGCGACCGCGAGGCTGCTGGAGCCATGGCTGGGTTCAGGCCTCAACATCGACGAGTTGCCGGTGCCACGCCTGATCATCGTCACCATCGATGAGAACAGCCCGCCCGACTTCGCCGCCATGCGCGCCGCCATCACGCCGAAACTGCCGAGCGCGTCGCTCGACGATCACCGCACCTGGGTCGACCGGCTGGTGGCCATGGCCCGCACCACGGTGACCATCGGCATTGCCGTGCTGGCGCTGATGCTGTCGGCGACAGTGCTGACCGTGGTGTTCGCGACCCGTGGCGCCATGGCCGGCAACGGCCATATCATCGAAGTGCTGCATTTCGTCGGCGCCGAGGCGGCCTTCATCGCGCGCGAATTCCGCCGGCATTTCCTGGTCACCGGCATGAAGGGCGCGGCCGCCGGCGGGGCGGCGGCGGTGCTGGTCTTCATCGTCTTTTCCTGGTGGTCGTCGCGCAACATGGCGACGCCGCAAGCCGATCAGGCGACTGCCCTGTTCGGCAATTTCGCCATCGGCTCTGCGGGCTATCTCGGCGTCGTCCTGATGGTGCTGGTGATCGGCGCGCTGACGGCGGCAACCTCGCACGCCACCGTCGTCGCCTATCTCAGCGACATCGATGTTCGACAACCCGACGCTTGAAAGGGAACCTGCGCTGATGGGATGGAGGCTGGCTGATCACGGATGGAGAAACGGCGTAACGCAAAGTGCGTCTTTTACCTACCCAAGGCCGCATTTCAGGATTAACCATATGGTCATGGACGTGCGGGATTCGACCGGGACGGCTGGACAGATGCCAGTGGTGGTTGCTCGTTTGCACGACCGCGGCGGGTTTAGCCGTTTAAGAACCGCACTGCGGATATCCGCGCTCTCCCTCCTCGTCCTTGCTGTCTTGTTTGCCGGCGGCTTCGGCTGGTTCGCCAACAAGGTCGCGCATCTGACCACGCCCGCCAATCCGGAGAAGGCCGATGCCATCATCGTGCTCACCGGCGGCCAGTCCCGCCTCGACGCGGCGATGGATCTGCTGGCGTCCGGCAAGGGCGAGCGGCTGTTGATCAGCGGCGTGCATCCTTCGGCCAGCCGGCGCCAGCTCCAGGCAGCCACCGGCGGCGATAAGAACCTGTTTTCCTGCTGCGTCGACATCGACCGCGCCGCGCTCGACACGATCGGCAATGCCGAGGAAAGCGCCAAATGGGTCGAGAGCCATGCCTATGGCACGGTGATCCTGGTCACCAACAATTACCACATGCCGCGCAGCTTGCTGGAAATGGGCCGCCTGCTGCATGGCGCCAAGCTGGAACCCTATCCAGTGGTCAATTCCAATCTCGACAATGGCGGCTGGCTGACCAAGCCGCGGGCGTTGCGCGTGCTGTTCACTGAATACACCAAATATCTGCTGGCGCTGGCGCGAGGCATCGTGCCGGTGAAACCGACCGCGGACGGCATTGCGCTGGCTGAGACCGCCGCCGGCGGCTGAGCCCCCGGCGCTCCATCATCGTTCCTTGTCTGTCCCCTTTGACGCGGCCTTCAGGCGGCTGACCTCCTGCTCGAGCTGTTGAATGCGCCTGTCCCGCTCGCCAAGCGCGCCCGCCACATCAGCCGCCTCGAAGCGTTGCGGGATGTGCTGCGGGCAATTCGCATCCCAGGCCGAGACGGTGAACAGGATGACCTGTTCGGGCCGCGCCTTGTAGTCCTGCGGCATCAGCCTCGCCATCAGCTCGGCATCGTTCTCGACGACGCGCGCCGTGCCCCAGATCTTGATGCGCTGGCGCAGCATGTAATCGATCAGAAACAGGAAGGCGCGTGGATTGTCCGCCAGATTGCCCTGCGTGATGAACTGCCTGTTGCCGGAAAAATCCGCGAAGCCGATCGTCTTTTCGTCCAGCACCTTGAGAAAGCCGGCCGGGCCGCCGCGATGCTGGATATAGGGCTGGCCGTCGCCATTGGCGGTCGACAGGAAGACGCTGGTCTGCATCTCGATGAAGGCGGCAAGGTCTGGCGTGATGACGGCCTGCCAGCCACCACGCTCCTCGACGCGGGCGTAGGACTGGCGCGAACCCTTGCGCGCCTGGATCGCCTTGACCGTCGGCGTGAAGGCGACATCGCTGGTGAAAGCATGCGCGTCCATCGAAACCTCCTTGCCCGGAACCGGCTGCAGCCGACGCAATTCCGGACGGAAAACCACTTCACACTTCTTCTGGAATTGCTCTAAAGCCCGAGCGCCGACAATGTCGGATGGTCGTCCGGGCGACGCCCCAACGGCCAATGATATTTGCGGTCGGCTTCCGCGATCGGCAGGTCGTTGATGCTGGCGATGCGCAGGCGCATCAGCCCGTGCTCGTCAAACTCCCAGTTCTCATTGCCATAGCTGCGGAACCAGGAGCCGCCGTCGTCGCGCCATTCATAGGCGAAGCGCACGGCGATGCGGTTGCCGTGGAAGGCCCAGACCTCCTTGATCAGCCGGTAGTCGAGCTCGCGGCTCCATTTGCGCGTCAGGAAAGCCTGGATGGCATCGCGGCCCTGCAGGAATTCGGCGCGGTTGCGCCAGTGGCTGTCGGTCGTATAGGCGAGTGCCACCCGTGCCGGATCGCGCGAATTCCACGCATCCTCGGCCATGCGGGCCTTTTGCGCCGCGGTCTCGACGGTGAAGGGCGGAAGGGGTGGGCGACTTTCAGACATGAGAACTCCATTGCGCGGCTGCGAACCAGATATATAACCCCTTCCATTCCTGAAATGCAGATGGCATATCTGCAATCATTCCTTCCATTTTCTGGAAGAAGTAATGGATCGTCTCGAAGCCATGTCGCTCTTTGTCGCGGCGGTGGAGGCCGGCAGCCTTTCCGCCGCGGCCCGCCGTTTCGGCGTTCCGCTGGCGACCGTCAGCCGCAAGGTTTCCGATCTCGAACGCCATCTCAACACCCGCCTGCTGAACCGTTCGACGCGCCGGCTGACGCCGACCGATGCCGGCGAGGCCTATCTTGCGGCCTGCCGCCGCATCCTCGATGACGTTGGCGAGGCTGAACGCGCCGCGGCCGGCGAGTACAGCGCACCGACCGGCGAGCTGGCCATCACCGCGCCAGTCGTGTTTGGCCGTCTCCATGTGTTGCCGGTGGTCACCGGCTTTCTCTCGGCCTATCCCGACGTGGATATCCGCCTGACCCTGGCGGACCGCATAACCCAGCTGGTCGAGGACCATTTCGACCTCGCGCTGCGCATCGGCCAGTTGCCGGATTCGAGCCTGGTCGCCATTGGCGTCGGCTCGATTCGCCGCGTTGTCTGCGCCAGCCCGGCCTATCTGGCCGAACACGGCACACCCACGATCCCGGAAGATCTCGGCACCCACGATTGCATCACCTTCGAGGGACTTTCCTCCGCCGCCCCGTGGAGCTTCGCCAAAGGCAAGACGGACGTCACGGTCCAGGTCCGCTCGCGCCTGCAGGTCAACACCGCCGAGGCGGCGGTCGATGCCGCGATTGCCGGCGTCGGGCTGACGAAAGTGCTTTCCTATCAGGTCGATGCCGCCGTGCGGTCCGGCATGCTGCGCATCGTGCTGCAAGAGTTCGAGCCGGAACCGTGGCCGGTGAGCTTGGTGCATGCGGGCCACGGCCTGCTGCCGGTCAAGCTGCGCGCCTTCCTCGACTTTGCCGCACCGCGTCTGAAGGAGCGGCTGGCGCGATTGGGCTAGCATGCCTGCGCTGGCGTGAGCCGTGCTTCACATCAATCGGGACACGCCTGCGCCATTTCCTTTTTCCCCGCGCTTGGTGTAACCAACGCACACTTCCTCACCGGACCTCCCCCATGCTCTATGTCAGATCGCTGGCGTTCAATTTCGTCTTCTACGTCAATCTGATCGTCCAGATGATCCTCTGGACCCCCTATTATTTCCTGTCGCCCCGCCACCGCGCCTGGTTCGTGCCGAAATTCTGGTCGCGCAGCTGCATGTGGCTCTACGACAAGATCGCCGGAACCAAGAACGACATCACCGGACAGGAAAACCTGCCCGAAGGCTCCTTCATCCTTGCGCCCAAGCACCAGTCGTTCTGGGACGCGATCGCCTTCTTCCCCTTCCTCCAGGACCCGCTCTACATCCTCAAGCGCGAGCTGACCTGGATCCCGTTTTTCGGCTGGTACATCATGAAGATGCGCATGATCCCGGTCGATCGCGGCAGCCGCTCCAAGGCCTTGAAGGCGGTGGTCGCGGCAACCAAGGAAGAGATGGCGCGCAACCCGCGCCAGCTGATCATCTATCCCGAGGGCACGCGCCGGGCGCCGGGCGACGAGCCGGCCTACAAATACGGCATCGTCGAAATCTACACGCAGCTTGGTGTTCCGGTGGTGCCGGTCGCCCATGTCGCCGGCCTCTATTGGCCGCGACGCAAATTCCTGCGCTATCCCGGCACCATCAAGGCGCGTTTCCTGCCGCCGATCCCACCGGGCCTCGGCAAGGACGAGTTCATGGCGCGCCTGATCGGCGAGACGGAAGCGGCTTGTGACCAGATGCTCGTCGAAGCGTCCCGCGCGGCCAACCCGCCCGCCTTCCCGCCGACGGCGTTGAAGCGGCTGCGGGAGCTCGGCGCGAAGGTCTGACGACCTCCAGCCAGGCAATCAGCCGTAGACAGCCAGCACGGTGGTCAGCACCAGCGTCGCGGCAAAGACCAGGTTGATGATCCGCGAAGCGACAGGCCTGCGCAGGAAGCGCGCGAACGCCGCGCCGGCAAGCAGCCACACGGCGTGGATGACAACGATCATCCCGGCCAGAACCGTCAGCTTCAGCCATAGGCCGAGTTCCGCACCGCCTTGGTTCGACGAGGTGCCGGCGAATACGGCGGCGATCGCCACATAGGCTTTCGGGTTGGCGACCGCCAGCAGAAACCCGGCCAGCCAGGTCGGGCGCGCAGCCTCGGCCGTGCGTGCTGCCAGCGGCGGCGCCGTGGCGATCCTGAAGGCGAGATAGAGGATGTAGGCCGCCGACGCGACAACCAGCATCGGTGCCAGCTTCGGCATCGACCCAAGCACCGCCAGGATCCCGGTCGCCACCACCAGCAGCACGGCGACCGTGCCGAGAACGATCCCCCAGGTGTAGCGCACAGAATCGCGCAGGCCGAAGGCGGCGCCGACAGCGGTGACGCTTATCGTTGCCGGCCCTGGGCTGCCCATGACCACCGTGGCGGCCAGCACCAGGGCGAGCAGAGGTCGCCAAAGCTGCGGCTGCAAAAGAAGCGGCTCGGTCATTGCACCCTCTGTCTTGCCAATAGCGGAGGACACTATGGCAAGGCAGGAGGGTGGTCTTGGACGTTCGTGCGGATGGAACAATTCCAGGAAAAGTGTGAAGCGGTTTTCCCGGGAAAAAGCGCGTAGCGTTTTCCCTTGGGAATTGGGGCAAGAGGAAGAGATAGAGCGGTTCGCCGTTTCCATGAAACGGTGAGCTGCTCTAATCGCGGCCGAAGCCTCAGTCGCTCGCTTTGTCGAGCTCGGCCATGTCGTCGGCGGTCAATTTCAACGACGCCGCCTTGATCAGGCTGTCCATCTGGCTGGCCTTAGTGGCGCTGGCGATCGGTGCGGTGACGCCTGGCCGCGCGATCGCCCAAGCAAGAGCGACTTCCGCCTGTTTCGCCGAATGCTTGGCGGATATGGCATCGAGAGCGGCCAGAATGCGCATGCCGCGCGCGTTGAGATAGCTGCTGACGCCCTCGCCGCGTTCGCTTTGGCCAAGATCGGCCTCGCTGCGGTATTTGCCGCTCAGGAAGCCCTTGGCCAGGCTGAAATAGGTGATCACGCCGATATCCTCGGCCACGCACAGATCGCGCAACGGCCCATCGAATGAGGAGCGGTCGTAGAGATTGTATTCCGGCTGCAGCACCTCGTAGCGCGGCAGGCTTCGCAGGCTCGCCACGTCGAGCGCGGCGCGCAACTGGCCGGCGTCGAGGTTCGAGCAGCCGATATGCCGGACCTTGCCCTTGGCAAGCAGCTTCTCATAGGCGCCAAGCGTTTCCTCATAGGGCGTGGCCGGGTCCGGCCAGTGCGACAGATAGAGGTCGATGACATCGGTCCGCAGCCGCTTCAGCGAGGCCTCGACGGCCTTTTCGATATAGGCGGCGGACAGGTCCTTGTGCCCCTGCCCCATATCCGAGCCGACCTTGGTGATCACCACGACCTTGTCCCGGTTGCCACAGTCCTTCATCCAGTTGCCGATGATGGTTTCCGATTCGCCGCCCTTGTTACCGGGCACCCAGCGCGAATAGGCATCGGCCGTATCGATGGCGTTCAGTCCGCCCGCCACAAAGCGGTCGAGCAGGTCGAACGAGGTTTTCTCGTCGGCGGTCCAGCCGAAGACATTGCCGCCCAGAACCAGCGGCGCGATGGAAAGGTCGGTGCGACCGAGACGGCGTTTCTGCAAGATGGTTCTCCGTGATGATTGGGATGGGGCGCATGCAGCCCGCTGGCTGGGTTCGGAGCCTAAGCTAGGTCGTGCCGCTTCGAGGTCAAAGGCCTGATCCCCTCTTTCCGCAGAGCCAGCCATTCACGATGGCGCTATCCCCCGTGCCACATCCTCCAGCCAGTGGTCGCGGATGCCCAATGCTTCCAGATGCTTCAACGTGCTGAGCACATAATCCTCGTTGTTGCCGGATTGGCCGACAGCGCCGCGCACCACCGCGGCCGCATGCGCGGCATCCAGCGCGCCGGCATATTGCTCATGCTTGCGGTCGACGATGTAGGCGACCGCTTCGACCGTGCCGCCACCCTCGAGGCGGACCTTGAGCGTGCGTTCGAGATAGACTGATGTGACGAGTTCGCGCTCGCGCAGATAGGCGATGACCTCGTCGCGCAACTCGCCGGGCACGCGGAAAGCCAGGCCGACGCAGGAGCCGCCATGGTCGAGGCCAAGCACCAGCCCGGGCCGCTGGCGCGTGCCGCGATGCACGAAGGAATAGACACAGAGCGAGCGGCGGTAGCCGTGCAGATGGGCGCGCCGTGTCTCGACATGTGCGAAACCCGGCCGCCAGATCAGCGAACCGTAGCCAAACACCCAAAAATCGCCCATATCGCCGTGCCTGATTGCAAAAAGAATGGCCACACCGCACCGGAAACCGGTGTTTTTTCCGTCCGTCCCCGGCTACCTATCCGTCAATGTCTACCTGGTTGTTGGAATCGAAGGTTCGTCCACCAACACCGTGGGTTAATGAGAGCCAAAGCATGACGTCAAGTGACGAACGCCAACCAAAGTCCCGCCGCGGCCTGTTCTGGCTTGTGGCGTTCATCGTTGTGTTGTTCGCCATCTACAGCGGCGGCTGGTTCTATCTGGCCAACAGGGTCAGGGTCGAGGCCGACAAGGCGGTCGCCACGCTCAACAAGAGCGGCATCAATGCCGGCTGCGCCAATCTCCAGGTCAGCGGCTATCCCCTGAGCTTTACCGTCTCCTGCGACAATCTGGCGTATGAGGACGATGCCAAGAACATCGCAGCCTCGGCCGGCTCCTTCAATGCCGTCGCCCAGATCATCCAGCCCTTGTCGCCGGTCGCCGATCTGCGCGGTCCGCTCAGGACCTCCGTCCCCGGCATGGTGCCGCTGTGGATCGACTGGGACAATCTGCAGGCCAAGGTCAAGCTTTCATGGCCGCTGCCGCAGCGCGTTGCGCTGCAGGCGGAAGGCCTGTCGGGCCAGACCGACCCGGCCGACGACACCGACCCGGTGGAACTGTTCAGCGCCGGCAGGGCGGCCGGCCAGCTGCAGCCGAACGGTCAGGACGTCGATTATGCCGGCAGCTTCACCGATCTGGAGATCGACCCGGATGCGATCGGCGGCCGCGTGCTGCCGGCGCTCGATGCCAGCGGCGACGCCACGCTGAAGAATGGTGTCGCGCTTATCGGAACGCAGGTGACGAGCCTTCGCGGCCAAAGGGTAGAGATCCGCAACCTCGATTTGTCGTCGGGCACGGCGCGGGTCACCGTTTCCGGGCCGCTGTCGGTCGACGCCGAAGGCCTGGTCGACGCCGATCTGATGATCAGGATCAAGGATCCCAAGGCCGTGGCGGCCATTCTGGCCGGCGCCATACCCGAGCAGAAGAACGCGATCGAACAGGGTTTTGCCGCGCTCGCCATGCTCGGCAGCGAACCGTCGATGCCGCTGAAAGTGGTCAAGGGCAAGGCCTCGCTCGGCTTCATCCCGCTCGGCAAGATCAAGCCGGTGCAATAGCGCGCCCATGACAAGCCCACCGAGGCTCCTCAGCGTCGGCGCGCTGACGCTGGACACCATCCTGCGTGTCGAGACGCTGCCCACGCACCAGGGCAAATTCATCGCCGCCGACGGTGTGCAGATCGCCTCGGGCATGGCCACCAGTGCCGCCTGCGCCGCGCATCGCCTGGGCGCCGAGGTGTCGCTATGGGCGAGCGCCGGCGACGACCTCATTGGCGATCAGCTGATCGCCGGGATCGAGGCCGAGGGTGTCGACTGCGGCTATGTCCGCCGCGTCGGCGGCGCCCGCTCGGCATTGGCCTCGATCCTGGTCGACGCGCATGGCGAGCGCATCATCGTGCCTTTCTATGACAGCCTGGCCCAGGCCGATCCAGAGGCATTGCCTTTCGCCGACATCACGGCATTCGATGCCGTGCTGGTGGACGTGCGCTGGCCGGGTGCCGCGGCGCTTGCCCTCAAGGCAGCGCGCGCGGCAGGCCGGCCGGCAATCCTCGATGCCGACACAGCCCCGCTGGCGGTGTTGGAGCAACTGTTGCCGCTGGCTTCGCACATCGTCGCCTCGGAGCCCGCCGTCCGCATCATCTGCGGCCAGGCTCTGGATCTGGCGAGCGCTTGCACCGACATGGCTTCCCGCACCGATGCGTTCGTCGCCGTCACCGGCGGCGCGGCAGGCACCTGGTGGTTCGATCGCGCGACGGGATCATCCCGTCATGTCGCGGCACCGAAGATCAAGGCGGTTGACACGCTAGCCGCCGGCGACGTCTTTCACGGCGCCCTTGCTGTCGGACTGACGGAGGCCATGCCGGTCGAGCAGGCCTTGCGCTTTGCAAGTGCCGCCGCCGCGCTCAAATGCCTGCGCTTTGGCGGCAGGCTCGGCGCGCCGGATCGGGCCGAGACGCTGGCCATGGTCGCGGCGACCTGGCCCGAAACAGCCTAGAGCGGTTCACGGCTTGATGGAATCGAAGGGGATTCCCGATTTGTCGGTTTTGTGATTCAAGATGCTGGCTGGAGTGGAGGCCAGCATCTGATGACCCGACCTCTTTCCAATGATCTTCGCGAGCGGGTTGTGGCGGCGGTTTTGGG
>NZ_JBFRGG010000020.1:0-89056 GCF_052115225.1 Mesorhizobium sp. 2RAF45
TCAAGCCCAGCCTGGTCGAGCAGATGGAAGATGGCCTTCGCTTCGCCCGGCAATGGCTCGCTGAACTGAATACGCCCGCCGGGCTCGATCATGCTGGCCAGGATCTCGCGGCGCTCCTCCAGCGCCATTTCGCGAAGGTCGTGGCCGTTAAGGTGCAGAAGGTCGAAGGCCACGAAATACAGGTCGTGTTGCCGCCTGGTGATCGCCTTTCGCAGCTCGCCGAAGTCGGACAGGCCGGCCTCGTTCAAAACGATGATCTCACCGTCAACGATCGCATTGTCGGCGCCGATGTTCGCCGCCTCTTTCACCAGGTCGCGATATTTGGCCGTCCAGTCGTGACCGTTACGCGTGTAGATCCTGGTGCCGTCCTCATCGATGATCAGTTGCGAGCGGTAGCCGTCGAACTTCACCTCGTGAATCCAGCCGTCGCCTTCTGGAGGCTGCTCGACAAGGGCCAGCATCAAGGGAGCGATGAACCTCAAACGCATGCACAGGACTCACAAACCGCTATTCAATTAGCCTGCGCTAAAATAGTTCCGGAACATTTTAGACGAATTGCATGTTTGAACGTGATGAAGATCGAAGCCGACGAATGCCGGGCAGCCCTGACGCTTATCCGGCGCACGATCGAGGAACACTGCCCGCCGGCGTGCTGCCGAGCGAGGAAGCGGTGAACGGCCTCTATGGGCCGGAGTTAATTCATGAGGCGGAAGCGCTTGCGGCTGCCATCGTCGCGACTATCGAAAAGATGCAGTTGCGCGTGATGATGAAACCGCCTGCCTCCAGCATCAAATAGCAGGCCAGGAAGCCCACCAGCGCGCGTTTCGGCTGGCCGCCGCTCTAAGCGTAAGCGCGGCTTGCTGCGGGCCGCATCAATCGGGCAAGTAGCCGCCGATGCATATCTTAAGGGGTGGGGATCCTTCCCGAGCTCTTATTGCGCAAGCCGTAGCGATCTTGGCCTTGACGTCGTTGATTTGCATCTGCAGTACGTTGAGCTTCTCAACAAGCTCGGGCATTCGAGCGACCGTTTCCTCAACGAACTTCATCGCGGGGGCGCAAGCCAGATACTCGCCTCGCAGATGATCTGCCGCATCACGTTCAGCGCTTGCTAGCATTCCCGGGCTAAAACTATCCTGATGGCGAGCGGTCTCCTTCAACGTGACGCCGACAACATTGGCGTACGACTTTGCAGGGAAGCAATATCGGTCAATCGCTTCCGCGTAAGCCCATGCTCTGATGAACGGCATTTCCTCGATCTGGCCCGTGATGCCCCTGACAAGCCCTTCAAGTTCAGGTGTCCAGTTCTCGAGAATGACGGTAGCCTTGGCAGTTCCCGCGAAGCAGGTGACGATCAACAGGCAGAAAGCAATGGCCCGTTTCATTGCCCGGCTCCCCCAAAAGACCGAACTTAGACCGACTAGCCGCGCCACGCCAGCGCGCGTTTCCCTCTGCCCGCTCTCCTTACGCCGCCGAAACGTCCGGCTCGCTCATGCGCTTGCCTGTGCGCCCAATAGCAGTCGCGCCGACCCCACCCTGCGATACAATGTGGGCGATGGAGGAGGTGCGTATGAGAAAGGCATTATTGACGACTCTGACCGTCTTGATCTTAAGCGCCATGGCCTTCGCGCAGCCGGCCATGGCCAAGGGGAAGGGCTTCAAGAAGCAACTCCGACAAGCCGCCGACGAAGCAGCAATAGCAGCCGGAACCGCCACTCCCGAACAAAAGGCAAGGGACGCTAAACGCAAGAAGAGACAGGCCGAGCTTGAGGCTATCCGTGCCAAATTGCACTCTGCCATCGACCCGAACAAAAACTGACTGGCCTTGACGGCCTTATGCGGCCTGCTGCGTCTGATAGGCCCGTGCCAGCGCCATGCACCGTAGGGCCATGCCGCGGCTCAAGCGCGGCTGCTTCTCTACCCACGGCCCGAAATGGCCATGCGGCAACTGTGCCTTGACCTTGAGCAGCCAGCGGCCGACGGCGAGCTTCTGGTCGACGGATAGGTGGCAGCGCGGAATTGCCCGAGTGTCGGCCGGCGCCGGGTCGCCCAGCGGCACGACATTGCTCGGCGACATAAGGGCGAGTCAGGGGAACATTTTAGCCGTGTTGAATGTTCCGTGCCTATGGACAGCCGACACCTCCTCACAGCAGATCAAGCAAGGGCAGCGCGAGCCCTACTGAACTGGTCGCGAGTGCGCCTCGCCGCAAAAGCCAATCTTAGCGAGATGACGATCGCCGTTCTTGAGAACGGCACTAGGAAACCCCGTCCCCACAACATCACGGCCATTCGCAAAGCATTTGAGGACGCCGGAATTGTCTTCACCTCGGAAGGCTCTTCATCGCTAGCCCGCCCTGAAGGTGACAGCGGTCTCGTCACCGACAATAGAATGTGGCGCGGCCGGCAGAGAAAGGCGTAGTGGCAACTAGAGCAGCCTGGCCGCCCACCAATGGCTAGCTTTGGACTGTCTCGTTTCGGGACGAAAAATGTTGGCACCCGTTTTGCATTGCAGAGATTGCCGGTGCTCCTCCCACCGGTCCTGATCGGGGATCAGGAAGTAAACTTCGCCGGGCTTGAGGTATTGGGGTTCCTCGCCCGGCGAGTTTTCTGTCAATGCAGCACAATTGGCACCGACAACAGTTTAGCGGCGTCTGATGTATGGACTCACACGTCGATTGGAAGCATTCTCCAGTTGGGGGGAAATTGGACGTGGCAAAGTCCAGCATCAAATAGTTCGTGAGCAGGCTGACCAATGGGGAGCGCATTTACCACGTGCCCGGCCAAGAACATTACTGGGAAACGCGGATAAGCCCCCAGTATGGCAAGCGGTGGTTTTGCACCGAGGACGAGGCGCGCGCGGCCGGCTGGCGCAAGGCTCGGCGATGACGGATACCAGTCAATGGCCGGCCGCCCCGGTCTACACTCCTCATGATTACGCACTCATCCTCAAGCTTTCGGAAGTCGGTGATCTGCCGCCGACCTGGGAGGAGTGGTGGGAAAGTTTTAAAGCGTCTGAAGTTGAGCAACGCCGCCAAGGCTTTCCCGCCATCAGAGTGCAGGTCCACGCCGGCAAATTCAAAGCCTGGCTGCGGGCCAATTCCCTTTCGTCATCGAAACAGACCCGGCAGCAATTCGCTCAGCAGCGACTTGATATGAAACGAGCCAGGAAGGCAGAGCGTCGAATTCCGAAGCTTTCAGCGCCGCCCTCCTGGACGGTTCCGCCGCCCCTTCCAATGCACTGGACGCACAGGCCGTTAGAGGTGCTAGCCTATTTCCTACTGGCGATCGCGATAGGCTCTTTGCTGCTCGCGCTGTTTGACCCTATTCGCGCCGCTCGCGGTCTCGAGATGATGGCCGCCGTCGTACCTACGCCCGCGCCGGTAAATGGGCGTTAACGGCTTGTTGGCTAGTGGCTGTCTAGCATCTGCTGATGGAAGCCACGTTCGAACACCTGATTCAGGCTGTGAAAGCGCCGCCAAGGAGCCCTCGGGTTGCCATTGCGCTGGCCGCCTCTGCCGTCCTCGCTATCTTGGCCGGCGCGGGACTTCTGTTGAAAGGCGCCGTTCACGACGAGCCGCAGCGGCCAACTATCGATATCGGCCAAATACTTCACCCTGGAGTGGTTTAAAGCTAAGCCCGCCAGCATGAGCCCGGGCCGGTCACGGCCTTGCGGGCGCGCGGATCCAGCCGATCGCCGATCCTGCGGCGAAAGCGTAGACAACTGCAGCCATCACCGCGACAATCCATAGAGCCGCGGGCAGGTTTGGCGTTAGCGTCGAGGCGGCGCTCGCGGCGGCGACGCCGAGCAGGCTCCCGGTCTGGCGCAGCGCGTTCAAGAGACCGGAAGCCACGCCCGACGCGGCCTCGGGAACCTGCTCGAGCACGGTGGCTATCACCGGGGGCACGGACGTGGACGTGCCCGCACCGAAGATGGCAAGCGTCCCCACGATAGCCGGCCAGGACGCATGGCCGACCAGCAGCCCGGCCGCCAGGGGCGCGGAAAGGGCCGCACAGATCAAGCTGCCCGCGATGAGGCGCTGTGGCGACACTTTCGCCTGGAGCCTGCCCGCGATCACATTGCCGACCGACAGGCTCGCCGCGACGGGCAGCAGTGCAAGCCCGGTTCGCCTGGCGTCGAGCCCGTAGTCGCCGTGCAGATAAAGGCTCAGGATGAACAGCATGCCGAAATAGCCGACATAGACGAGGCAACCGACAAGGTTGGCCGCGAGAAAGGTCGGGTTTCGGAACCACACGAGCGGGACCATCGGATCGCGGGTGCGGCGCTCGATCAGGAACCAGCCTAGGGCGGCGCCGACGGCGATGGCCGCCGCAAGCCGGATCGCAAACGGCCCTCCTCCCCGTTCCGGCAATTCGATCGCGGCGAAGCAGAAGGCGCCGAGCATGACGATGCTGGTGAGTTGCCCGCCCCAGTCGAACCGCTTCGTCGGCTGCGTCGATCGGAGCCGCACGACCCAAATCGTCAGGCCAAATGCCAGCAAGCCCGCCGGCAAGTTGACGAGGAAGACGCTGCGCCAACCAAGACTGCCTACCAGCAACCCGCCGAGCACGGGCCCGATCGCCGCCGCGACCGAGGCGATGCCGGCCCATGTCGCGATCGCGCGCGCTCGTTCGTCGGGATCGTCGAAGGTTTCCCGCACGACGGCCAGCGAAGCAGGCAGGAACAAGGCGGCCCCGACGCCCTGCGCCAGCCGGGTCGCGACAAGCCACGCGACCGCTCCGGCGGCGCCACACAAGGCGGAAGCGAGGACGAACAGGGCCAGCCCGGCGAGATAGACGCGCTTCCCAGCGATCCGCGAGAACGCCTCCGGCGAGGATGAGTGCCGCCATGCTCAGCGTGTAGGCATCGACGATCCAGGCGAGGTCCCCGACCGTCGCATCGAGATCGGCGCGCATTGCCGGCAGTGCGACGTTGACGATCGTGGCGTCGAGCACCGCCATGAACATGCCTCCGGCCACGAGCCACAGGGTGAACCTGCGCCGCCTCGCCGAGATTGCGTCGTCGGTACCGGCTGAACCAGCGCGGCTGTCTTCCAGTGTTTCGCATCCTGCCATCGGACACCTCCTGCAGGTTCCAATCTAGGGAAGCATTTGATGCGATAAAGCAGTATATCTGCCTTTCTCTGATGCAAACTTGCATCATCCACTTCGCGTCGCCGGGAGGGTCACGATGAACTGGGACAATGCACGCTTCTTCCTGGAGATTGCGCGGGCGGGCACGCTGCGCGCCGCCGCGCGGCGGATGCGCGTCGATCAGGCGACGGTCGGCCGACGGCTGGCGGCGCTGGAGGACGAACTCGGCGCGCGGCTGTTCCTGCGCACGCCGTCCCTTTATGTGCTGACGCCGGCCGGCGAAGCGCTGGTCGAACCGGCCGAAGCGATCGAGCGGTCCGTCGCGCAGATGGAGCGACGGGTAATGGGCATCGACGAGCGGTTGATCGGCACGGTGCGGGTAGCCACGACCGACTCGCTCGGCAAGCGGTTCGTCATTCCGGCCATCGCCCGCATGCGCGCCGAACATCCCGGCATCGAGGTCGTCTGCCTGACCTCGCAGGACGTCGCCAGCCTGACCCGGCGCGAGGCCGACATCGCCATCCGCACCATCCGGCCCGACGCGCCCGATCTGATCGTGCGCCGCCTCGCCACGCTCAAAACCGGAATCTATGCCTCCCGTATTTATCTCGCCGCGCGTGGTACGCCGGCCCTCGGCAATGGGTTCGCGGGCCACGATCTCGTCGCATACCAGCAGCCGGTGGTGCCGACGAAGCCTTCGGTCCTCTGCGGAGAGCCGGCCGGCGCCGGCAAGGTGGTGTTCCGGACATCATCATCCGTCACCCTTGTCGAGGCGACGGCAGCCGGCATCGGTGTTGCCGAACTGCCCTGCTACCGCGCCGACGCCGAGCCGGAGCTGGTGCGGATCATGCCCGAGCGCTCGGCCGATTTCGACGTCTGGCTCGTCGCTCACGCCGATCTCTACAAGACCGCGCGGATCCAGGCGCTGATCCGCGAACTGGTCGGGGCGTTCGATCCGGCCGCGTGATGATTGGAAGTGAATGAGCTGAAGGACCGTGGCACGCAATGTCCGCCGAACCTTGCCGATTGCCACATCGGGCGCGGCCAATACCTTGGACAAAGATGTCGAGGATGACGGCTGGTTCAAGCGGATCGCAACGGTCAGCGATGGCGGAATAGCTCAAGGATATCTCCTCCATCAGCTTACCCGCAAATGCGTTTGCGTTACCATATTAGGTTTCGCGCATGAATAGGAGTAGAGTCTTCATTGGCGCGCACTAGGCATGGGGCAGCAGCCAACTCCAAAGAGCGGGAGCTGACCGTTGTGACGCGCAGATCACCCTGACGCTCGCGAGGGGAGTAAGCAATGCGCATCCATTCAAGCCGTGTGTTTTTGGCATCTATTGCCGTCGCTTGGGTATCTGCCGCCGTGGCAGCCGACAAAACCGATGAGCAGCTGATTGAGAATGCGATTTCGGCAGCACCTGAGGCAGTCGGCAAGAATGCCGCTGTCGTGAACTGGGAGATGAAGACGCTCAGAAAGGGCACGAATGGCTTCACTTGCATCCCTGACGACCCCGGCACTCCCACAGACGATCCCATGTGCACAGATGAGAACGGGATGGCGTGGATGCACGCGATCATGTCCAAGAGCGCGCCGCCCGAAGGCAAGGTCGCTTTCGCCTACATGCTGAAGGGGGGCGATGCGGCGAGCAATGCCGATCCCTATGCCCCTAGGCCGCCTGCAGACGGCAAATGGGTACACGATGGCCCCCACGTAATGGTCATGAACGCCCCGACCATAATGGCGTTGTATCCCCACGAGCCGGATCAGACACAGCCATATGTCATGTTTCCCGACACGCCCTATGCGCACCTGATGATTCCAGTGAAATAGTCCAGATCGGAAGCCGCCGCCTTTACCGCGGCAGGTCACCTCAAGGACGGAAGTCTGGTTGGTCAAGCTCTCGGCCATGACGTCCATGGCGGGGTGTCCTGTGCTGACCGTAGGCCACACGACAACAAGGACAATTCGCGACTGCCAAGATGGAAATAGAAAACCCCGCCGGCAGGGAACCGGAGGGGTTAGTCCTGGGAGGACGCGCGGCACGCGCTGCGTTCGTCGACCGCGCCTTGTCCACATATCGCCCGGTTACGACACCGATGTGACACTCTCGCTCCGATCCCATGGCTCGGCCATGCCTATGGCTCGGACACCGGCATCAAGCCTTTGGAAAGGAGAAATGTGGTTCTCTCCCGGAAGCCGAGGCGCGAGCGTTCTGGCTAAAGACGGCAATAGAGGCGGGCGAATGGACATATTTGGCATCAAGGGGCTGTTGATTTGCGCACTGATCTTCATTCCGTTCGAACATCTGTTTGCCGAGCGGCCCCAGAAGGCACTGCGCAAGGGCCTGGGTGTCGATCTGATCTATGTGCTGTTCAATGGGCTTATCGTAAAAACGGTCATCGTTCTGATCGCGGCCAACACACTCGAAGCCGCTGCGATCCTCGTTCCGCAATCGATCACGCAGGCCGTCGGCGGCCAGCCCGTCTGGCTGCAGGTTCCCGAAATCATCCTGATCACGGATATCGGCGTCTACTGGGCACACCGGGCATTCCACACAATCCCGGCGCTTTGGAAATTCCATGCGGTGCACCACGGCATCGAGGAACTGGACTGGCTCGGCGCATTCCACTCCCACCCGGTCGACGCCATCCTGACAAAGGCATTGTCGCTGACGCCGATCTTTTTCCTCGGCTTCTCCGAAGCCTCGATCGCCATCTTTTCGGTCATCTACTTCTGGCACACGCTGCTCGTTCATTCGAATGTGCGGATACCGTTCGGCCCCTTGAAGTGGTTGATCGCCAGCCCGCAGTTCCATCGCTGGCACCATGCCAACCAGCGCGAGGCCTATGACAAGAACTTCGCCGGGCAATTGCCTGTCCTCGACATGGTGTTCGGCACCTACAATGCCACCGGCAACAAGGTGCCGGAAAAATACGGCGTCGATGATCCGATCCCCTCCAGCTATCTCGGGCAGGTCAGCTATCCGCTCCTGCCGGGCGAGAAGCGATCGAACCGACCGGTGCCGAGCACCGAAGCCTGACGGCTGACACCGACACGCAGGACTTGTGCCGCTCGAAACTGGCGGTGTCGCCAGGTGGCAGCAGACGTTCCGTCGAGGGTTGGTTTCAGCTGATACCGGCAATAATTGTGGGTCCTGCGCATTCGCCTCGAGGCTTTCCCGGCATGGACCATCACGACGACGATCTCAGGAAATTCGAAGCGCATGGCGTGACGCCCCTGCCGGCCGCAAGGGACGAAGGCCGGGTGGCACATGAGGGCGCAGAAATCTGGTACGCCACGTTTGGCGCCGGCCTTCCGGTGATCCTGCTGCATGGCGGCCTCGGTCACAGCGGCAATTGGGGATTTCAGGTCCCCGCGCTGGTCAAGGCCGGCTACCAGGTCGTGGTGATCGACAGTCGCGGCCACGGGCGCAGCAGCCGCGACGAACGGCCGTACAAATATGAACTGATGGCTTCCGATGTCCTGGCGGTGATGGACACGCTACACTTAAAAAAGGCGGCTATGGTGGGTTGGAGCGATGGCGCCTGCGTCGCCCTGATCCTTGGCATGAAGGCCGCCGACCGCGTCACCGGCGTGTTCTTCTTCGGCTGCAACATGGATCCGAGCGGCACTAGGGAATTCGAGCCCAGTCCGGTCATCGATCGCTGTTTTGCCCGGCACGCCAAGGACTATGCCGAATTGTCGGCGACGCCGGACCGGTTCGACGCATTCGTTAAAGCCGTCGGCCTGATGATGAAGACCGAACCCAACTATACCGCCGCCGACCTGGCGCGGACGCGCGTGCCCGTGGCGATCGTTCACAGCGAGCATGACGAGTTCATCAGACACGAGCACGCGAGCTGTCTCGCCCGCAGCATCCCGGCATCGGAATTGATCATCCTGCCCGGTGTCAGCCATTTCGCGCCGCTGCAACGGCCCGGGCAGTTCAACAGCGTGCTGCTGGCCTTCCTCGAAAACATTCATTCTTGAACGTCGGGTGCGCGCCCCCAGGAGCCGGAAGGCTTTTTCGCGTCGAATCGGCTAAGCCTTGAAGCATGAACGAGACCTCACTTTATGCGCCGGTGAAGCGGTTCCTCGAAAGTCTCGACTTTGTCGTGAAGGGCGAGATCGGCGGTTGCGACATCGTCGCGCTGCGCGAGGGCGAACCGCCGGTGGTCGTCATCTGCGAATTGAAACTGCAATTCAATCTGGAATTGGTGCTGCAGGGCGTCGACCGCGCGGCCGCTTGCGACGAAGTCTGGCTGGCGGCGCGCATGTCGGCGCGCGGCAAGGGACGCGAAAGCGACGCCCGGTTCCGCAATCTCTGCCGCCGGCTTGGCTTCGGTGTGCTTGGCGTGACAGCCAACGACAAGGTCGAGGTGCTTGTCAGTCCCGCCGCGCCGGAGCCGCGCAGGAATGCGCGGCGGCGATCCCGCCTTGTCGACGAGCACCAGCGTCGCCGCGGTGATCCTGTCGCCGGTGGAGGATCGCGCAATCCGATCATGACCGCCTACCGCCAAAGTGCCCTCACCTGTGCAGCCGCGATGGCGGACGGACCCAAACGACCGCGCGATCTGAAGGCCTTGACGCCGATCGCGCCGAAAATCCTGCAGCACAATGTCTATGGCTGGTTCGCCCGCGTCGACCGCGGCCTCTACGATCTCACCGATGCTGGCCGCGCCTCGCTGGTCCGTTGGCCGCAGACACCGCATGATGATGTCCGACACGAGATTTTGATTGCGTCGACCGCCTGAATGCCGGGGCTTGCCAGCTATGGCGCGCCCCGCTTGGTTGATTTTTCAGACAAAACATGCTGCTAGTCCCGCCCATGAAGACACTCTGCATGATGGCCATTGCGTCCCTGACGCTGGCTTTCCCGGCCAGCGCTATGGACAATGCATTGCGTGCCGGGCTGATGAAACTTGATCCGCAAACACGCCTCGAACAGCGCTGCGATGCTGAAGTCCTGGACCGGATCACCCACGATGACCGCAAGTTCAAGGCCGACCGGGTCGTCGCCTACGCCTTCGCGACGCCCGAGATGAGCGCCGATGCGATCAGGAGTCCGGGTGCGGCGTTCCGCAGCAAGGGACAGTGGTACCGGCTGAAGTTCAAATGCCAGACCGGCCCCGACCATATGGAAGTCCTGCAGCTGCGCTACCGGATCGGCGACGAAATTCCGGAAGCCGACTGGGTGAAATACAATCTCTACGATTAGTTTTTCGCGGCTTGCGTAGGCTTCGGCTCACGTGCCGGCAGCGGCTGAAAATCCCCTGTAATACCCCTGCCACGAAAGTGGTTTTCCAGTGTTGTCTGTCCCTGCGTCTTGACGCCAGCGGACCATGCCTTTAGGCCCGTCTGGACAATCGACAACGAACACTCGGCGAAGGGCTTCCTGGTCGATGGAAATATTTACCGCCGCAGGCGTTTCGGCTCTTCTTCAGGTCATTGCCATCGACCTTGCGCTCGCGGGCGACAACGCCATCGTCATCGGCCTCGCCGCGGCCGGCTTGCCGGCCGCCCAACGCAAGCGCGCCATTTTGGTCGGCATCGCGGCGGCCACCGTGCTTCGCATTTTCTTCGCCCTGATCACGCAATGGCTGCTGACGATCGGCCCGATGCTGTTGATCGCCGGCGGCCTGCTTCTGCTGTGGGTCTGCTGGAAGATGTGGCGCGAATTGCGCGTCAGCCACGATGAGGAGCGCGACGCGACCGAAGCGCTGTCGAATGGCGATTTCGACAAGGACGGCGTCATCGGCGGCAAGGTATCCGGCAAGACCTTCTCGCAGGCCGCCTGGCAGATCGTCATTGCCGACGTGTCGATGTCGCTCGACAATGTCCTGGCCGTGGCAGGTGCTGCCATGAACCATCCGACGGTGCTGATCATCGGACTGGCCCTGTCCATCGCCTTGATGGGCTTTGCCGCGTCGTTCGTCGCGCGCCTGCTGCACAAATACCGTTGGATTGCCTATATCGGTCTGGCAATCATCCTCTATGTCGCGGTCAAGATGCTGCTTGACGGGGCCGTGCAGCAATTCCCCGAGCACTTCGCTTTCCTCGCGCCTTGGTTCGGATCCGGAGGCCACTGAGCCACCCGATGGCGCGGACCAGCCTGTCGGCCGGTTTGCTTGATTGCGCAACCCATGCTATTGCGCCGCGCGTATTGGCTCCTGCCATGCGCCACAGACCGACATTTACAGCGATTTGAGGCCGGACCAGCGTTTCGGCCCGTGCCCCCATTGGAAACTTGCCTATGTCCGCCCCTCGCGTCAGTTTCGTCAGCCTTGGATGCCCGAAGGCGCTCGTGGATTCCGAGCGCATCATCACGCGCCTGCGCGCCGAAGGCTATGAGATCGCCCGCAAACATGACGGCGCCGATCTCGTCGTGGTCAACACCTGCGGTTTCCTCGATTCCGCCCGCGATGAGTCGCTCAACGCCATCGGCTCCGCGCTTTCGGAAAACGGCAGGGTCATCGTCACCGGCTGCCTCGGCGCCGAGCCGGAGGTGATCCGCGAAAAGCATCCCAATGTGCTGGCGATCACCGGGCCGCAGGCCTATGAGAGCGTCATGGCAGCCGTGCATGAGGCAGCCCCACCCTCGCACGATCCCTATATCGACCTGCTGCCGCCACAGGGCGTCAAGCTGACGCCGCGCCACTATGCCTACCTGAAGATTTCGGAAGGCTGCAACAACCGCTGCACCTTCTGCATCATCCCCGCACTGCGTGGCGATCTCGTTTCGCGCCCGGCGGCCGATGTGCTGCGCGAAGCCGAAAAGCTGGCCAAGGCCGGCGTCAAGGAACTCCTCGTAATCTCGCAGGACACCAGCGCCTACGGCATCGACATCAAGTATCAGACGTCGATGTTCGGCGACCGTGAAGTGCGCGCGAAATTCCTCGACCTCTCGGAGGAATTGGGCAAGCTCGGCATCTGGGTGCGCATGCACTATGTCTACCCCTACCCGCATGTCGCCGACGTCATCCCGCTGATGGCCGAAGGAAAAATCCTTCCCTATCTGGATATCCCGTTCCAGCATGCCTCGCCGCAAGTGCTGAAAAACATGCGCCGGCCGGCACATGGCGAAAAGACGCTGGAGCGCATCCGCGGCTGGCGTGACGTGTGCCCGGATCTTGCCATCCGCTCGACCTTCATCGTCGGCTTCCCCGGCGAGACGGACGAGGATTTCGAGATGCTGCTCGACTGGCTGGACGAGGCCAAGATCGACCGTGCCGGCTGCTTCAAATACGAACCGGTCAAGGGCGCCCGCTCCAACGACCTCGGCCTCGAGCAGGTGCCGCAGGACGTCAAGGAGGCGCGCTGGCACCGCTTCATGCAGCGCCAGCAGAAGATTTCGGCGACGCAGCTGGCAAAAAAG
This sequence comes from Mesorhizobium sp. 2RAF45, assembly GCF_052115225.1. NCBI lineage: Bacteria > Pseudomonadati > Pseudomonadota > Alphaproteobacteria > Hyphomicrobiales > Phyllobacteriaceae > Mesorhizobium > Mesorhizobium sp. 2RAF45. The sequence goes on from NZ_JBFRGG010000020.1 coordinate 12,471, forward strand.
GTCGGCAAGCGCCTGCCGGTGCTGATCGACGAAGCGAATGGCACATCGGCGAAAGGCCGCACCAAATACGACGCGCCCGAGATCGACGGCTCGGTCCACATCCAGTCGCGCCGCCCGATGCGTGCCGGTGACATCGTCACCGTCAAGATCGAGCGCGCCGACGCCTACGACCTCTACGGTTCGGCCGTCTGAGCTTTCCGTCGCTTTCTCCCGACAAATGAAAAGGGCGCCTCGCGGCGCCCTCTCCATATCCGATCGATCGTCCGTCGCTTACTGCGGCAGCTTGTCGTCAACGCCCTTCACGTAGAAATTCATGCCGAGCAGCGTGCCGTCGTCGGCGACCTCGCCGTCCTTCAGCCACGGCGTGCCGTCCTGCTTGGCGATCGGTCCGGTGAAGGGGTTCCAGCCGCCGGCGATCTTCTTCTCGGTCGCTTCGGCCAGAGCCTTCACGTCGTCGGGCATGTTGGTGTAGGGCGCGAGCTTGACCGCGCCGTCCTTGATGCCGAGCCACACATTGTCCGGCTTCCAGGTGCCGTCGATGGCTGCCTGCACGCGGCTGATGTAGTACGGACCCCATTCGTCGGTCAGCGAGGTCAGCTGCGCGTTCGGCGCGAACTTGATCATGTCGGACGACTGGCCGAAGCCATGCAGCTTGCGCTCCTCGGCGACCTGCAGGGCGGCGGTCGAATCGGTATGCTGGACGATGATGTCGGCACCTTGGTCGAACAGCGCCTTGGCGGCGTCGGCTTCCTTGCCCGGATCGAACCACGAATTGACCCAGACGATCTTGGCCTTGAAGTTCGGGTTGATCGACTGCGCGCCGAGCATGAAGGAGTTGATGCCCATCACCACTTCGGGAATCGGGAAGGAGACGATGTAGCCGGCAACGCCGGACTTCGATTCCTTGGCGGCGATCTGGCCGAGCACATAACGGCCTTCGTAGAAGCGTGCATTGTAGATGCCGAGATTGTCACCGGTCTTGTAGCCGGTGGCGTGCTCGAACATCACTTTCGGAAACTTCTTGGCGACCTTCACTTCGGCATCCATGAAGCCGAACGACGTGCCGAAGATCAGCTTGCAGCCTTCGCGCGCCAGGCGTTCGAAAGCACGGTCGGCATCGGGACCTTCGGAGACGTTCTCCAGATAGGCGGTCTCGACCTTGTCGCCGAGCGCCTTCTCGACTTCGAGCCGGCCCTGGTCGTGCTGGTAGGAGTAGCCGAAATCGCCGATCGGGCCGGTATAGACCCAGCAGGCCTTCAACTTGTCGGCAGCCTCTGCGGACGCGGCCAGCGACAAAGCCGCTGTCGTCGTCATCAGGGCAATAAGCAGTTTTTTCATCGTGTTACCTCTCTGTGTTAAGCCTTGGAGCTTCCCGTCTTTTTGTTTTGTCAACGATCCGGAACGAATGGCTGCCCCAGTGATGCCGGCGTGTTCATCATCGTCAGACGCTTGTTGCGCGAGATTAGAACGAGAACCACGACGGTTGCCAGATAGGGCAGAGAAGAAAGCATCTGCGAGGGCACCGGAATGCCAAAAGCCTGTGCATGAAGCTGGCCGATCCACACCGCGCCGAAGATGTAGGCACCGGCCAGCACCCGCCATGGCCGCCACGAGGCGAACACCACCAGCGCCAGCGCGATCCAGCCGCGGCCAGCGGTCATGTTCTCGACCCATTGCGGCGTGTAGACCAGCGACAGATGGCCGCCGGCCAGACCGGCGCAGGCGCCGCCGAAGATCACCGAGAGATAGCGGTAGCGGATGACCTTGATGCCGAGCGCATGTGCCGAGGCATGGCTGTCGCCGATCGAGCGCAGCGTGAGGCCGGTTCGCGTCTTGAACAGGAACCACATGACGGCGGCGGTCAGCACGATCGAGATGTAGAACACCGGATCCTGGCCGAACAGCAGCTTGCCGACAACCGGGATGGAGCTCAGGCCGGGAATGTCGAGATTGGGCAGCCTGACGCCGGGCTGGCCGACGAAGCTCGTGCCAATCATGCCGGAGAGGCCGAGGCCGAGCAGCGTCAGCGACAGGCCGGTCGCCACCTGGTTGGTGGCCAGCGACAGCGTCATGACGGCAAACAGCAGCGAGAACAGCGCTCCCATGGCGATCGCCGCCAAAAGGCCGATCCAGGGCGAGCCGGTCAGATAACCGGCCCCAAAGCCGCCGACCGCACCCATGATCATCATGCCCTCGACGCCGAGATTGAGCACGCCGGAGCGCTCGACCACCAGTTCGCCGATCGCCGCGATCAACAGCGGTGTCGCCGCCGTTGCGATGGTCAGGAGGATGTTGACGGTGATGTCCATCAGCGGGCTTCCTTCAACTTCGGTGCAGCGTCGAGCTTTGCCGCGCCTTCTTGTTTCGTCAGCGCCAGGCCGATCAGGCGGATGCGGTAGTGGATGAGCGTGTCGCAGCCGAGCACGAAGAACAAAAGCATGCCTTGGAACACCCGCGCCACCTTGTCGGAAATGCCGAGCGCGCTTTGCACCGCCTCGCCGCCGAGATAGGTCAGAGCCAGAACCAGGCCCGCGGCGATGATGCCGAGCGGATTGAGGCGGCCGAGGAACGCCACGATGATGGCGGTGAAGCCGTATCCGGGCGAAATCACCGGCTGCAATTGCCCGATCGCGCCGGAGACTTCAGAAATGCCGGCAAGTCCGGCCAGCGCGCCCGACAGCAGGAAGGCGAAGAACACCATGCGGCTGAGGCCGAAACCGGCAAAGCGCCCTGCCCGCGGGCTGGAACCCAGCACGCGCACCTCGAAGCCCTTGAGCATGCGCCCCATCAGGATCCAGATCAGCACCGCGGCAACCAGCGCGAAGACAAAGCCCCAATTGGCGCGTCCGGCGTCCGGCATCAGTTCCGGCAGCACGGCGGAGTCGCCGAACTGGATCGTCTGCGGGAAACCATGGCCCTGCGGATCGCGCCAGGGGCCGCGAACCAGCCAGTCGAGGAAGAGCTGGGCGACATAGACCAGCATCAGACTGGTCAGGATCTCGTTGGTGTTGAAGCGGGTCTTCAGAAACGCGGGTATCGCCGCATAGGCCGCGCCGCCGACCATGCCGAGCAAAAGCATCAGCGGCAACACCAGCGGGCCTTCGAATTGCGGAAATAGCACCGGAATGGCCGAGCCGAAGATGGCGCCGAAGATAAACTGGCCCTCGGCGCCGATGTTCCAGATGTTTGCCTTGTAGCAGACCGACAGGCCGACCGCGATCAGGATCAGCGGTGCCGCCTTGATCGCCAGCTCATGCAGCTGCCAGACCTGGCTGACTGGCTCGACAAAATAGATGCGGAACGCGGTCAGCGGATTGACGCCGAGCAGCGCGAACATAATGGCGCCGGCGATGATCGTCAGCGCGAAGGCGATGAACGGCGACAGGGCCGAAAACAGCGCGGAGCGCTGCGGGCGTTTGACGAGTTCGAGGCGCATCATGCCGTCTCCAGCGTATGTTCGGCGTGGCCGGGCTCGGCGCCGCCCATCAGCAGGCCGACCTTCTCGAAGGTTGCTTCGGCGATCGGCATCGGCTTGGACAATTCGCCATTGTGCATGACTGCGATCGCGTCCGAAATTTCGAACAGCTCGTCGAGATCCTGGCTGATCACCAGCACCGCCGATCCGCTCCGCGACAGTTCGATCAACGCCTGCCTTATGTGGGCTGCGGCGCCGGCGTCGACGCCCCAGGTCGGCTGGTTCACCACCATGACGCTGGGCCGGCGGTCGAGTTCGCGGCCGACGATGAATTTCTGCAGGTTTCCGCCCGAAAGTGCCGCAGCTTCCGGATCCGGCGCGCTCTTGCGCACGTCCATCGCCTCGATGATGCGTTGGGAGGCAGCGTAAATGGCGCCGCTCTTGACCATTCCACCGGTGCCGACAAACGCCTTGCCGTCCGTGGCGTGGCGCGACAGCAAAAGGTTTTCCGAAAGTTTCATGCGCGGCGCCGCACCATGGCCGAGGCGCTCTTCCGGCACGAAGGCGGCACCCAGCAACCGCCGTCCGGTTATGGTGAGCCCACCCGCATCCTTGCCGCGGATGCGCACCGAGGCGACGTCCTGCTGCAACACTTCGCCGGAAACGGATTCGAAGAACTCACCCTGGCCGTTGCCGGCGACACCGGCAATGCCGATCACCTCGCCGGCACGGACATTGAGGCTGATGTTCTTGAGCGGAATGGAGAACGGCGTTGCCGGCTTGCGGGTGAGACCGCGGACTTCAAGCAGCGGCTGCGCGGTCTCGATCCCCTCGACCGGTGCACGCACCACGGCCTGCACCTCGTTGCCGACCATCATGCGGGCGAGCGAGGAGGCTGTCTCCTCGCGCGGGTTGCAATGGCCGACCACCTTGCCGTGCCGCAACACGGTGGCGCGGTCGCAGATGCGTTTGACCTCTTCCAGCCGGTGCGAAATGTAGAGGATCGATTTGCCTTCCGAGCGCAGCCGCTCCAGCGTCTCGAACAGCTTGTCGGCTTCCTGCGGCGTCAGCACCGAGGTTGGCTCGTCGAGGATGATAAGCTGTGGCGTCTGCAGCAGGCAGCGGATGATCTCGATGCGCTGGCGTTCGCCGACCGACAGGTCGCCGACCAGCGAGTCCGGATCGAGCGGCAGGCCGTAGCTGTAGGAAAGCGCCCTCGCCTTTGCGGCGATGCTGCTGATCGGCGAGCCGTCGTCCAGGGAAAGCGCGATGTTCTCGGCCGCGGTCAGCGCCTCGAACAGCGAAAAATGCTGGAACACCATGCCGATGCCGAGCTTCTTGGCGGCACCCGGGCTGGTGATCCGCACCGCTTGGCCGTTCCAGAAAATCTCGCCGGAATTGGGCTCCAGCGAGCCGAACAGCATCTTGACCAGCGTTGACTTGCCGGCACCGTTCTCGCCGAGCAGCGCGTGGATTTCACCTTTGGCGATGTTGAGATCGATATGATCGCACGCCGTCAGCGTGCCGAATATCTTGGTCAGGCCACGAACCTCGAGCAGGTTCGCCCCATCATGATTTGCACTCACAGTGCCTCCCATCTGGTTCACCAGATATGTTCTGTGTTCCCGCAAGCATGGTAGGCGCCGCTGGCTCTCAACGGAAAGCGGCACGCGTCTTGAAAGAGCTTCAAGAATTTCAGCGGAAATTCAAGGGATAGCAAGCCCGGCGGGACTAAGGGATGAGAATGGTCGTCCCTGTTGTCCTGCGCCCCTCGAGGTCGGCATGCGCCTTGCCCGCATCCTTCAGCGCATAGCGCTGGTTGATCTGGATCTTGACGGCGCCACTGAGCACCACGTCGAACAGCGCGGCAGCGGAGGCGTCGAGATCCTCGCGCTTGGCGTTGTAGACGAACAGCGTCGGCCTTGTGGCGAACAGCGAGCCCTTCTGCGCCAGCAATGACATCGAGAAGGGCGGGATCGGTCCCGAGGACTGACCGAAGCTGACGAACATGCCGAGAGGCTTGAGGCAGTCGAGCGAGGCCGGGAATGTATCATTGCCGACCGAATCGTAGACGACATCGCATTTCTTGCCGCCGGTGATGGCCGCGACGCCGGCGACGAAATCCTGCTCCTTGTAGTTGATGACATGGTCGAAACCGTGCGCCTTGGCGAGTTCGATCTTGTCGGTCGAGCTTGCCGTGCCGATGACGGTTGCACCGAGATGTTTCGCCCATTGGCCGAGAATGAGCCCGACGCCGCCGGCAGCGGCATGGAACAGGATCGTGTCGCCCGCCTTCACCTTGAAGGTCCGGCGCAGGAGATATTCTGATGTCATGCCTTTCAGCATCATCGCGGCCGCCTGCTCGTCGCTGATGCCCTCGGGAATCTTGACCACGAGGCTTGCGGCGATAACGCGTTGCTCGGCATAGGCCCCGACATTCGTCGAATAGGCGATCCGTTCTCCTGGCTTCAGCCAGTCGACGCCCTCGCCGACCTCCTGCACCACGCCGGCGGCCTCGCTGCCCGGAATGAGCGGAAAACCTCCGGGCGGCGGATAAAGGCCAGAGCGATGATAGACGTCGATGAAGTTGAGGCCGATGGCCGTATGCCTGACCAGGATCTGTCCGGAACCCGGCCGGCCGGGACCGGCGTCCTCATAGGTCAGAACTTCCGGGCCGCCATGGGCGTGGATGCGGATCGCTTTGGACATGGATTGGGATTCCTGTGGGAGCGGCTAGTCAGGCCTTTTTGGCGCCGAGATTTGGAAAGAACTGCATGATGCCACCGATACAGGCCAGGTAAAGCCCGGTAATGGTGATGCCGATCTTGATGAAGGTGCTGACCTGTGCGCCCAACACACCGATCTGGTCATAGAAAGCGGCAAGCGCCGCCTGTGCGAGGGCAAGCGCGCCGAAGGCGCACCACAAAAGGGTCATTGTGAGATTGATGGGCCGCAGCCGCACGACCCGCACCGGATGAATGAAATTGATCGGGATGAAGGTCAGAATACCGGCCACCACCACCACCGCGAATGACACCCATTGTCCGGGCTCGATGACGAACAGCGTGAACACCACCATGTTCCAGACCACGGGGAAGCCCTTGAAGAAATTCTCCTTCGTCTTCATGCCGGTGTCGGCATAATAGATCGCGCTGGAGACAACGATGATCGCCGCCGACAGGAACGACAGACCCTCGCCCATGAAGCCGCGCTGGTAGAGCGCGAAGGCCGGGATCAGCACATAGGTCACGTAGTCGATGATGTTGTCGAGGAGCTCGCCCGACCAGGTCGGCAGGATTTCCTTGACCTCGAGCTTCCTGGCGATCGGCCCGTCGATGCCGTCGACGAACAGCGCCAGTCCAAGCCACCAGAACATTGCCGTCCAGCGTTCCTCACTCGCCGCCACCAGCGACAGGAAGGCAAGGAACGAGCCCGACGCCGTCAGCAGATGGACCGAGAATGCCCTCGCCTGCGGCCAGGTGACCTTCTTCTTCGGTCGCGGAATCCGATCCGTGATCTTCTTGGCGGCTCTCCGTGCCGCCATGTTCCTGGCCGATGTGTTCTTGCTCACGGGCCCCGCCAATCCAGCTTGCAGATTTCGGCCGATCGACCGGCAAAATTCCAGTTGCGGCCAAAGGCTCGCATCTTGCTCTTGTCGGATCTCGCCACGATGATCTCCGGTGCAATCCAGTATTCCGAATTGGTGATCACCGTATCCCTCTCGCGATCCTTGCCCGCGATTGGCGTGACTGCGCCATCGATGATCTTCGGTATCTGGAAGATACGCGTCTTGTCCCGTGTCTCATAGGTGATCGGCACCTGTTCCACACCCAGGAATTTTCCGACCAGGATCGACAGCAGCGATGTGGTTCCGCCGGCCTTGCCGGTGAAGATCTTCGTCAAGGCCTTGATCGCGTAGACCGAGGCGCGTTTGTCGATGAAGAGGCCGGCGGTCCAGTTGCCGCGGCTCATGTAACCGGGGATTTCCATGATCAGCCCGAGGTTGAGGCCGGACAGGTCGACCTCGCCGAAATGGCCGGCATCGATACGGAAACCCGCCCAGGTCTGGCAGTAGCCCTCGGTCGGAGGGTGACTGCCGAGCGACAGCACGCAAGGGCAAAAAACCGTGCAATTGCAGGAGAGTACGAGCTCTCCTTTCATTGCCCAGCCCTGATCTGTCATTGAATTTCCCCCACTCACAGCGAGACTACTAGCAGCGCGGCTGCCCAGACAAGCAGTATCGCACCGGCCAGCCGGGTTGGAAGACGGCCCGTGGTCTGTTTTTCAATCAGGGTGAACACGCCGATCAGCGCCATCCAGAAGATGTTCATCACGCCGACTGCGAACATCACCAGCATCAGCGCCCAGCAGCATCCGAGGCACCAGATGCCTTGCGCCGCACCAAGCCGGAAGACGCGGACGGGTTTGGCGCTCCAGTTCGAAAACAGGATCGAGAACGGGTTGCGGCATTTCTTCAGGCAGGCCTCCTTGAGGCCGCTGAACTGGTAGAGGCCTGCAACCAGCAGTGCGAGCGCCCCGGCAAGGCCAAGCAGCGGATCGTAGATTTCGCCGGACACGGCGAATGCATGCACGCAGAGCGTCAGCGCCGCAAACAGCATCGAGGCGGCGAGCCAGACACCGAGATAGCCGGCAACCAGCACCAGCGGATGGACGACCGGCTCGCCCTTGAGCCGGGCCGTATCGGCGATCTCGCAATAGGTGCGGATCATCGGCGCCGCCGACGGCAGCATCGCGGCGATCGCCATCAGGAACCACATCAGGATCAACGCCAGGGCACGCGGGACGATGCTTGCATCCAGCGGCGCCGGCGACAGGCAGAGCGCGAAGAACCGCTCCAGGAAATCGGGCAGCGGCAGCTGCGGCAGGCCGCGCAGAAGTGTGTCGCCGGGCGCACTGCCCCAGGCCTCGGCGCCGCGAATCGCCATCGTTGCCAGCGACGACCATGCAAGCAGAATGCTGGCGCCGACGACGATATTGACCATCAAACGTGGGTGGCGCGCAATATCAGCCGTGGCGCGGCCGGCGCGGTCGAGATGGCTGAAATCGTCCTGGGGGCCGGTCATGACACCCGAATGAGCCGAATCGCCGCGTTGATCAAGCCGCATGAACTGACCTATATGCTTCTCGACTGGCAGGTCTGGTGACCCGCCTCGCATCGCAAGCCGGAAACCGATCTTGGAGCATCAGGAAACAGCGCGAATACTGATTGCCGGAACCGGTCCGGCAGGGCTGATCGCGGCGCTGGCTTTCGCCGATGCCGGCTTCCCGGTGACGCTGGTCGGGCCTGAGGCGTCGGCCCCCGATGGCCGCACCACGGCCTTGATGAACCCTGCCCTGAAAGTGCTTGAGCGGCTCGAGGTCCTCGGAGCCATCAGGCCCAAGGCCGCTCCCTTGAAAGTCATGCGCATCGTCGACGCGACCAGCCGGCTGATCCGCAGCCCCGTCGTCACCTTCCGCGCCAGCGAGATCGACGAGGAGCAGTTCGGGCTAAACCTGCCCAACAGCGTCCTTGGCCCGGCGCTTGGCGACAAGGTGGCCGCGCATTCCGGGATCGAATGGCGCAGGTCGATGGTGAAGACCTGGCACCTCGATGTCGATCGGGCTCATGCCGTTCTCGCCGACGGCAGCGAGATTGGCGCTTCACTGGCGGTCGCCGCCGATGGTCGCCAGTCGCCTGCGCGCGAGGCGGCGGGCATTTCGACCGGTTCGCACGCCTATCCGCAGGCCGCACTCGTGCTTAATTTTGGCCATAGCCGTGAGCACGCCTCCACCTCGACCGAGTTCCACACCGAAACCGGTCCGTTCACTCAGGTTCCGTTGCCCGGTAATCGCTCAAGTCTCGTCTGGGTGGTGAAGCCCGAGAACGCCAAAGAGCTTGCCGCCCTGGATGATGCAACGCTCTCGTTGCGGGTCGAGCAGCAGATGCAGTCGATGCTGGGTCGGGTGACGGTGGAGCCGGGCCGCCAGATCTATCCGCTTTCGACCGTGACGCCCCTGCGTTTCGCACGAGACAGGGTGGCGCTTGTCGGCGAAGCCGCGCATGTGTTCCCGCCGATCGGTGCACAAGGCCTCAACCTTGGCATCAGGGATATTGACGATCTGGTTGGAATTGCAAAAGAAAATAGCGGAGATCCAGGCGCGGCCAAGGCCCTTGCCGCCTACGATTTCAAGCGCCGGCCCGACATTCTGGCGCGCAGCAGCGCGGTCAACCTGCTCAACATGTCGCTGCTTTCCGACATGCTGCCCGCGCAGATGGCACGCGGCGCCGGTCTCGGCGTAATCGGCGGCTTTGCACCGCTGCGCGCCTTCTTCATGCGCGAAGGGCTTCGCCCCGGCAGTGGTTTTGCAGCACTCGCGGGCGGCCTGCGAAAACCCATGCGGCAGCAGTAGCGATTTTGCGGATTTTATCGCGACATCGCGACATCAATCAAAACCTTTGCGTCGCATTCTGCGTAGCTTGAAGGCGCTCGAACGCTTCGGGATTGAATTGACTCGGAGTCTGCGCCAAATAAAGTCAAGGAATTCAGTGGTGAGTACGATGAAAACGGCCAAATTCGCGATCGGACAGGTGGTTCGCCACCGGCTGTTTCCGTTTCGAGGCATCATTTTCGACGTCGACCCCCAATTCGCCAACACCGACGAATGGTACGAAGCCATCCCCGCCGACGTGCGGCCGCGCAAGGATCAGCCATTCTACCATCTGCTCGCCGAGAATTCGGAAACCGAATACATCGCCTATGTGTCGGAGCAGAATCTCCTCGAGGATCGGTCGGGCGAGCCGGTCCGCCACCCGCAGATCAAGGAAATGTTCGACAAGAGGCCGGACGGGCGTTACGAGCCGAAACGCCAGTCCAGGCACTGACCTTGCGGCATTCTGTTCGTCGGTCAGGAAATCCGGGCCAAGGCCAGACACGAAAAAAGCGGGGCATGACCCCGCTTTTTCTTTGACTCGAGAATGGCCGAGCCGGTGATCAGTTGGCGGTCTTGGCCTTGTCCTGCTCATCCTTGAGCTTCTTGGCGAAGTCCTGGTTGTTCTTGGCGACGAAGTCCTGGAGCTTCTTCTGCCGGTCCTCGATGTCCGACTGCTGCAGCGGCGGACCGTCATAGGCGCCGCTGAAGCCCTGGAGCGCGATCTTGATCGGGTTGGCCTGGTTCTGGAAATTGATCGAGGTCAGCGTGATCCCCTGACCCTTCTTGAACGAGGCCACGAGCTGGTCGGTCAGCGGCACTTCGGCCACGCAACGATCCGGGAAGCAGATGACATAGTCGAGCTTTACGGCCTTGCCGGTGTCGATCTGCAGGCCGATGCCGGGAGGTACCAGGCGGCCGGTCGGGACCGTCACCTGAAACACCTTGCGGTTCACCTTGCCCTTGAGCTCGATCAGGCTCACACCCGTGACGAGCTGGCCGTTGCCGGCCGTGACGATGTTCTGGACGTTGCAGATATCGACGTCTTCCTGCTTGGTGCAGGCCTTGAACCAGCCCTGTGGAATCTGTTGCTGCTGCTGTGCGGAAGCAGAGGGAAGTCCTGCGCCCAGAAAGCCGACCACGCCCGCGGCCATGACCGAAAGGCGGTACGCATTGCTGTTCAGGCTCGTCATGTCGTGCACTTCCTCTCAAATGATCCCGGAACCGGCTTCTCTATGCCGTGTGGTCCAGCTACCTGTTGCCGAAATGAGGCAACAGAATGACTTCGGACGGCGTGTTACACTGCAAGCGGTGCCGAATCCAGCCCCGCCCACTTGTAATTCTTGATGACACGATTGGCCGGCAGGGACCTGCCTCATGCTAGGGTGCGCACCGAATCATCAAGCCGACCTGTTAAGGAGACGGTCATGGGCCGCGTTCTTGTTTGGCTGATCACCGCGATATCGCTTTTCACCCTTTCGCTGCGGCCGGCCATGTCGGAACCGAAGCATGCCATCGCCATGCAGGGCGAGCCGGCACTGCCGCCCGACTACACCCATTTCGACTACGTCAATCCCGATGCGCCGAAGGGTGGCAACATCACCTATTGTGTTGTCGGCAGCTTCGACAACCTCAACCCTTTCATCCTGAAAAGCCTGCGCACGACGGCGCGCGGCATGATGGATCTGACCTACGGCAACCTCGTTTTCGAACCGCTGATGCAGCGCAACTACGACGAGGCCTTCAGTCTCTATGGACTGCTCGCTGACAGCGCGGACATGGATCCCGAGCGCAAGTCGATCGAGTTCCATCTCAATCCCAATGCAAAGTGGTCGGACGGCGAGCCGGTGACGCCGGAGGATGTGCTGTTCACCTACGACGTCTTCACCGACAAGGGTCGCCCGCCCTACAACGCACGCATGAGCCTGATCGCCAAGCTTGAAAAGACCGGTGATCACAGCGTGCGCTTCACCTTCAATGACAAGGCCAATCGCGAAACGCCCATGATCATTGCGCTGACGCCGATCCTGCCGAAACATGCCTTCGACAAGGAGACTTTCGACAAGACAACGCTGAAGCCGCTGATTGGCAGTGGCCCTTACACCATTGCCCAGGTGGCGCCGGGTCAGCGCATCGTGTTCAAGCGCAACCTCGATTATTGGGGCAAGGATGTCCCGGCCAAGCGCGGCTTCGACAATTACGACCAGATCACCATCGAATATTTCCTCAACGCCAACGCCAAGCTCGAGGCTTTCAAGAAAGGCCTCTGCGCCATCGACGACGACGGCGACCCGGTCAAACGGGAGCGCGATCTGGACTTCCCGGCGTTCCATAGGGGGGACGTGGTTTCTGAAACCTTCGACACCGGCATTCCGCCCGTGGTGACCGGTTTCCTGTTCAACACAAGGCTGCCGAAGTTCTCCAATCCGGTGGTTCGGCGCGCGCTCGGCATGCTTTACGACTTCGAATGGGCGAACAAGAACCTGTTCGGCGGCAAATACACCCGCACGATGAGCTACTGGCAGAACTCGGAACTTTCCGCGCTCGGCCATCCGGCCGACGACAGGGAAAAGGCCTTGCTCGCCCCCTACCCCGGCCGTGTGCCGCCCGATGTCATGGACGGCACCTGGAAACCGCCCGTGACCGACGGTTCAGGTCAGGACCGCAAGGTGTTGAAGACAGCCTTCGATCTCCTGAAAAGCATCGGTTACCACGTCCAGGACGGTACGATGCTCGATCCCGACGGCAAACCTTTCGCATTCGAGATCCTGACTGCTTCGCAAGACGAAGAGCGCCTGGCCGGTATCTATCAGCGCACACTGGAGAAGATCGGCATCAACGTCAGCATCCGTAGCCTCGACGGCGACCAGATCCAGTCACGCAAGCAGCGCTTCGATTTCGAGGCTCTGATCGGATCGAGCGGCTTCAACAATTCACTGTCGCCAGGCTTCGAACAGCTCGGGCGCTGGAGCTCCGAGGCGGCCAAGGCCGAAGGCTCGTTCAATCTCGCCGGCGTTGCCGATCCGGCAGTCGATGCGGCGATCGACGCGATGCTGCGCGCCCGCTCGAAGGAGGATTATGTCGCCGCCGTCCGCGTTCTCGACCGGCTGCTGATCTCGGGCAATTACATGGTGCCGATGCAGTACAACACGCAGCAGTGGCTTGCTTACTGGAATTATCTGGAACATCCGAAGAAGACGCCCATATTCGGTTATCAGCTGCCGACATGGTGGCGCAAACCGAACTGAAAATCCGGAGATCGAGATGAGCGAAGCGAACGCCATAACCGTTGATGTGGTGTCGGATGTCGTCTGCCCATGGTGTTTCATCGGTCAGAAGCGGCTGGACAAGGCGGTTGCCGCGGCCGGCGACGTCGATGTGCATATACGCTGGCGGCCGTTCCAGCTCGATCCGACCATTCCGCCGCAGGGCAAGGACCGCCGGGAGTATATGCGGGCCAAGTTCGGCAGCGATGAGCGCATTCGCGAGATTCATGCCCGCATCGAGCCGCTTGGCGAGGCAGAGGGCATTTCCTTTGCCTTCGATGCCATCAAGGTGGCGCCGAACACGCTCGATGCGCACCGCCTGATCCGTTGGGCGGGTGCTGCCGGTGAAGCCGTGCAGAACAGGCTGGTCCGTCGCCTGTTCCAGTTGAATTTCGAGGAAGGTGTCAACATCGGCGACCATGCCGTGTTGGTCGAAGCCGCCCGCGAGGCCGGCATGGATGCGTCGGTGGTCGCCACGCTCTTGCCGACCGACGCCGATGTCGAGGCGGTGCGCACGGAGATCGCCACGGCGTCGCGCATGGGCATATCGGGCGTGCCGTGCTTCCTGCTTGAAGGCAAATATGCCGTGATGGGCGCCCAGGACGTCGACACGCTGGCCGATGCCATCCGCCAGGTGGCGGCGGCAAAGGCAAGCGGCGAATTGGACAAGGTCGGCTGAGGCCGGTCATTCCTTCACCTGCGACAAGACCGTTTCAGGTCACTTCTCGGCTCCCGGAAAGGTCGATCGCGGCAGGAATCAGACGTTAAAGGACGGCCGGTTTTCGGGAATTTGGTTAGCCCCAACAAAAAATCGGCTCGCCGGACAAGCCAAAATGAGTCACGAAATCGTGTGGACGCCTTCCCTAAGGGAAGGTTGTGGCTCACCGCGTCGTATCCAAGTAACCATCTGACATTGTTATGTTAAATCGCCTTCCTGCCGGCTTACGCGAAGCACTTGGAAAGCCTGCTCTGTTGCCTTCCCGACACGGCCGGATCTTCAAATACGCTGACCCCCTATAAAAATTAATGGAAAATGATCAATTGGTGTTACCATCCGTAACAAAACAAAAAAGGTTTGGGCGGGATCGTGATTCGGATCGGCAGACGATCGCAGGAGTCAGTACCGGATAGACTACACCGCGGCGCCGCAGGGCGGTCGCATTTGACGCCGGTATCCTCGATGCGCAGTTTCTGGGGGCTGATGAAGGCCTACTGGTTCTCCGAGCGCTGGAAGGAAGCCTGGACGCTCACCATCGTCATCGCTCTGCTGACGGCGCTTTCCAGCAAGGCCGGCGTCTGGTTTGCCCTGGCATTGGGCGAGTTGGGCAATTCGATTGCATTCTTCCACGATGCAGCCAATACCAGCCCACTGCAGGCAATTCTGACCAATGCCGGCATATTGGTTCTGCTGGTCGTGCTCAAGGATGCCGGCTTCACCGGCGTGCGTGGTCTTGTCTCGGCAACCCTGCACCGAAAGTGGCGTGGCTGGCTGAATAGCCAGTTCAACGAGGCTCTGCTCGACGGCAATCATACCCACTTCCACGCTCAGCATGGTTCGGCGGCCGGCGATATCGTCGCACCCGACAACATCGACCAGCGCATCCAGGAATCGATCAAGGACATGACGGGCGGGGCGATCGGTCTCGCCATGGGCGTTCTGGGTGTCGCTACCTCGCTCTATTTTATCGGCGAAAATCTGATCGGATCCTCGGTTGAGGTCAAAGGACTGGAGTTCCTCGGCAGTTATGGCAGCGCAGTGCTGGCCTTCCTCGCCGTCGCCATTTACGTGCCGCTGAACACTTGGATTGCGGTCAAGCTTGGCCGCTTGCTCGAGCGGCTCAATATCCGCATGCAGCAGGCCGAGGGCAGCTACCGCAGTGAACTGACGACGTTCCTGCGCCGCAGCTTCCATGTCGCCGCCTCGCATGGCGAAGATGTGCAAAAGTCGATGCACGACAAGCTCTACGTCGATATCGACAAGACCTGGGGCAAGCTCAATGTCGTCAACAATAGCTACACGTCGTTCGAGCTGATCTACAACTTCCTCGGCGCCCGGATCGTCGCCTATG
This sequence comes from Mesorhizobium sp. 2RAF45, assembly GCF_052115225.1. Lineage (NCBI taxonomy): Bacteria > Pseudomonadati > Pseudomonadota > Alphaproteobacteria > Hyphomicrobiales > Phyllobacteriaceae > Mesorhizobium > Mesorhizobium sp. 2RAF45. The sequence continues at coordinate 27,650 of NZ_JBFRGG010000020.1, forward strand.
GTCCCGGTCTGGTGTCGTTCATACACAATCGCTTGGACTACAAGGGCTACATCACCGGCTCCGAAATGGTCGCCCAGCTGATCAGCCAGTGCTCGTGGTTCATCCATGTCATGCCCGCCATCGCCACGCTGCGCGCCAACAGCCAGCGTGTCACGGAACTGGCAAACGCGATCGAGAGCGTCCAGCATCCGCAGGCGTTCTACAGCCAGACCGGCCAGTCCGACTTCCACTATGCCAGCCAGAACCCGGTGTTCGGTCTGACCATCCAGAAGCTCGAACTGGCGCATCAGGGCGAGGACGCGACACCGTTCCTCAGCGCCGCCAATTTGCGCTTCCGGCGCGGCGAGTGGACATTCCTGAAGGGCGAATCCGGTTGCGGCAAGACATCGCTGGTCAAGGCGATCAACGGCCTCTGGCCCTACGGCCGCGGCACCATCGTCTTCCCCGATGGGGTGAAGAGTTTTTATGCCGCCCAGGAGATCAAGCTCCAGCAGGTGTCGCTGAAACAGCTGGTCTGCCTGCCGGGCTCCGAGCACGACCACGGCGATGCGCAGGTCGCGTCCGCGCTGCACAAGGCCGGCCTTGGCGACTTCATCGAGCATATGGCCAATGAAAGCCGTGAAGGCAAAAGCTGGGATCAGGTCCTGTCGGGCGGCCAGAAGCAGAAGCTGGTGGTGGCCCGCATCATCCTGCAGCAGCCGGGGCTGCTGTTCCTCGACGAGGCGACCGGCGCCCTTGACCCGGAAGGCAAGATTGCCTTCCATCAGGCGATCAAGGACAACTGCCCCGATGTCACGGTGATCAGCGTCATGCACGAAGCGGTGGCGCCACGATCGGCTGCCGGCACCGAGTTCTATCATTCGATCGTGTTGATCGCCGACGGCGTCGCCACCAAGAAGCCGCTGGTTCCGACCCTGCCGGTCGAACTCACCACGATTCTGACCCAGCCACGTCCGGTCGAGGACAAATGGCTGCGTTTCTCACGTCGGCTGAAGCAGAAATAACGTTGGTTTCACGGCGACTTGCCGGGCACCGCGGCAGTCGGCGATCACAGTATCGCGATCGGAGCCATCAGGCGCCGTTTTCCTCACTCACCGCGATTGACTCGGCAAGGCGCGCTCCTATGTTGCGCCGGCTTGCTGATAGTCAAACGCGAACCCGCAAGCGGAAAGGTCACCGCGCCATGCCTGGCGACAGTATTAGTCGAACGCAACCGCCGTCCGCCTAGACGTGACCTGAATGGTTCATGTCCTGCCGGACGGCAAGGAGTGAACCATGAACGATTTTTCCCCCGTAGCGGACGACGAGGCCGTCGCCATCGCCCGCATCCTTGCAAACGACCATGTCGCCGACGTGGTCGAGGCGCTCAACCACGAATCGCGCGAAACCGCGACTGATCTGCTTTGCGCGGTACCCTTCGAGCGCCTGGTCGAGATCTTCGACCAGCCCGAACTCGACGGTGCGCCCGAACTCGCGGAAGCCCTGCCCCGTGCCAAGGCAAGCAAGCTGCTCACCGCCATGTCGGTCGACCGTGCGGCCGACATACTGCGCGAGCTCGATGAGCCGGCACGTTCCGAACTGCTCGGCGCACTGGCGCCGCCACTGCGCGCCACCCTGTTGTCCATTCTGGGCTATCCCGAAGGCAGCGCCGCATCGATCATGACGACTGAGTTCGTCAGCGTTCCCTCTGACTGGACCGTCGGGCGCACGCTGGACTACATCCGCAAGGTCGAGCGGACGCGCGAAACCGTCTACGCGATCTACATCGTCGATCCGCAAACGCACCTCCTGGTGCGGTCGACCGGCCTGCGCCGACTCATCACCGGTGAGCCGGACGACCCGATCCTGTCGGTCGCGCCGGACCGTGTGCCGGTGACGGTCACCCCGCTGACCGATCGTGAAACCCTGGCGCAGACGATCTCCAAATACGATCTGCTCGCCTTGCCTGTCGTCGACCACGGCAAGATTCTCGGCATCGTCACCATCGACGACATCATCGACACGATGATCGAGGAAACGACGGAGGATGTGCATCGCTTCGGCGGCATGGAAGCGCTCGACGAGCCCTACATGAAGATGAGCTTCCTCTCCATGATCAAGAAGCGGGGCGGCTGGCTGTGCGCGCTGTTCATCAGCGAGATGCTGACCGCCAACGCCATGCAGAGCTACGAGGGTGAGTTAGAGAAGGCGATCGTGCTCACCCTCTTCATCCCGCTGATCATGAGTTCCGGCGGCAATTCCGGCTCGCAGGCAACCTCGTTGGTCATCCGCGCGCTGGCGCTGCGCGAGATCGGCCTTCGTGACTGGTGGCGGGTGGCGTTGCGCGAGCTACCCACCGGTCTCGTGCTGGGCGCCATGCTTGGCGTGGTTGGCATCTGCCGCATCGCTCTCTGGCAATATATGGGCTTCTACGACTACGGCCCGCATTGGCCGCTGATTGCCGCGACGGTTGGCGCGGCACTGGTCGGCATCGTCACCTTCGGCTCTTTGTCGGGCTCGATGCTGCCCTTCGCGCTGAAACGGGTCGGTTTCGACCCCGCCAGCGCATCGGCGCCGTTTGTCGCCACGCTGGTCGATGTCACCGGGCTGGTGATCTATTTCTCGGTGGCACTGGTGATCCTGCGCGGCACGTTGCTGTAGCCGCATTGCTGTCTCCGCCGCTGGCCATGGCCGGCGGCGGCTTCCGCCCTTCAGGCTTGCCTGCCGTGGATGGTTCCGTCGACCTTGATGGAGCAAACCGCGCCCGTCACTGGACGCGCTGGCCGTCCTTCACGCGGTAGGTCGGCTTGTACATGGTGACGAGTTCTTCCGACGCGGTCGGGTGCACGGCCATTGTGCGGTCGAAATCATCCTTGGTCAGGCCGGCCTTCAGCGGAATGCCGAGCAGCTGCGCCATTTCGCCGGCATCCGGCCCCAATATGTGGGCGCCAAGCACTTTGCGGGAAGCGCCGTCGACCACCAGCTTTATCAGCATCTTCTCGTCACGGCCCGATAGCGTATGCCGCATCGGCCGGAAGCTGGCCCGGTAGATTTCGACATCGGCGAAACGCTTGACGGCTTCGTCTTCCGACAGGCCGACGGTACCGATTTCCGGCTGTGAGAAGACCGCGGTCGCGATCGTGTCGTGATCGGGCGCGGTCGGGTTGCCCTTGAAGGCCGTCTCGACAAAGCACATCGCTTCGTGGATCGCCACCGGTGTCAGCTGCACGCGGTTGGTGACGTCGCCGATCGCCCAGATATTGTCGATGTTGGTGCGGGAGTACTCGTCGACCTTGATCGCGCCGGCCGGGGTCATCTCGAGGCCGATGCCTTCCAGGCCCATATTCTCGGTGTTGGGGATGCGCCCGATGGCCAGCATGACCTGGTCCACTGTCAACGTCTGGCCGCTGGTGAGAAGGGCGTCGAGCCGGCCGTCCGGCCGCTTGTGCACCCGCTCGCTCACTGCATGGCAGAGTATCTTGATCCCCTTCTTTTCCATGGTCTCGTGCAGCGTGCGGCGCAGATCCATGTCGAAGCGGCTGAGGATCTCCTTGCCGCGATAGACCAGCGTGGTGTCGACGCCGAGACCGTGGAAAATGTTGGCGAATTCGACCGCGATATAGCCGCCGCCTTCGATCATGATCGCCTTCGGCAGTTCCTTGAGGTCGAAAGCCTCATTGGAAAAGATGCAATGCTCATGACCGGGAAGCGCTGGGTGGGCCGCCGGACGGCCGCCGGTGGCGATCAGGATCTGGTCGGCGGTGACGGTGCGGTCGTTGTCCAGGAGATGCACCACATGCGGGTCTACGATCATCGCCCGCGAATGGAAGGTCTCGCCGCCGGCGCCCTCGACATTCTTCTTGTAGATTGCCTCCAGCCGGCTGATCTCGCGGTCCTTGTTGGCGACCAGTGTCTGCCAGTTGAAACTGGCTTCCGGCACCGTCCAGCCATAGCCGGCGGCATCGGCGAAATGCTCCGGAAATTGCGAGGCGTAGACATAGAGTTTTTTCGGCACGCAGCCGCGGATAACGCAAGTGCCGCCAAAACGGTATTCCTCGGCGATGCCGACGCGCTTGCCGAGTGCGGCGGCAATGCGCGCCGCCCTCACCCCGCCGGAGCCGCCGCCGATGACGAAAAGATCATAGTCATAACCGGCCATGAGGCGGCTCCTTGAACGTCGGAAAATGTGAGAGACAGGTAGGCCGCCAAAGGCCAAAAGAAAAGCCCGGACAAGCCGGGCTTCACAGATGGCCGCAAGGCCGCATTTGAAAACGCAGGATCAGTTCTGCGTGCCGTCGGCGGGAGCCGAACCGTCGGCCGGTGCTGAACCGTCTGCGGGCGCGGCGCCATCCGCCGGAGCCGCATTGTCGGCCGGAGCGGCACCATCGGCGGGCGCAGGCGCGGCCTTGGCCTTTGCCTTGGCGGCCGCTGCCAGCGTTTCGCCGACCTGCTGGGCGAGGTCACGGCCAAGGCCGTTCTGCCAGATGTCGGCTGCCTTGACCAAATCACGCGTCACGGTCGGGCCGCTGTCGAGCAGCTTCTTGCCGGAGTCGGAGTTGTAGAAGGCCGCGATATCGTTGAGTTCCTTTTCGGAAAACACCTTCGCATAGGCAAGGGCTGCTTCCTTCTCGAGATCGGCGCGGCGCGAGGCCAGCGCCAGCGCCTTCTCGTTGATCGTCTTGCCGATCAGCTCCTGCATGTCCGGGTTCTTCTGGATGAGCTGCGATTCGAGCGCGGCCGCCGCCTGCGGCAGGATATTGTCGAACGGGTCGGTCGCATGGATCGCCGCGACCGCCGCTCGGGCCGCCTTGAGGTGCGATTCGGTAACGTCCTGCGAGAACGCCGGCGACGACAAGGCGAAAACGGCCGAAGCCGCCAGAACGACGCAAAGGCCGCGAACCCGGTTATGCAACATCATGGTTGGTAGAACTCCCTGGTTTTCGGGCGGCATGGACGGTTTGGATACCGTCGCCGCCGGCGATGATGGCCGCTGACGCCAGCCCGATGAAAAGACCATGCTCGACCACGCCCGGAATGGCGTGGAGAGCATTCGAAAGCGCTCTTGTATCCGGAATGCGGCCAAAAGATGCATCGAGGATAAAATGGCCGCCGTCTGTAACAAAAGCCTGGCCTCCCGTCATCCTCAATGTAATCGGACCGGAAAGGCCGAGCTCCGCAGCCGCCTTGGCTACGGCGATCTCGGTGGCGCGCAGGCCGAACTGGTTGACTTCGATCGGCAGCGGAAAACGGCCGAGCGTCTGGACCATCTTCGACCGGTCGGCGATGACGATCATGCGCTGCGACGCCGCCGCAACGATCTTCTCGCGCAGCAGTGCGCCGCCGCCGCCCTTGATCAAGGTCAGTTCCGGGTCGACCTCGTCGGCGCCGTCGACGGTGAGATCGAGCTCGGGGGTTTCCTCCAATGTCGACAGCGGCACGCCAAGCTCGCGGCAAAGTGCTGCGGTGCGCTCCGACGTCGGCACGCCGATGACAGTCATGCCGGTGGCGACCTTGTCGGCGAGCAGCCGCACGAACTCTTCCGCCGTGGTGCCGGTGCCGATGCCGAGCCGCATGCCGTCGCTGACATGGGCAAGGGCGGCCCGCGCGGCCTCGACCTTCAACTGTCTTGCATCCATGCCGCTTGCTGCCCAGAAACCCGAGTGTTCGGGGCTCCTAGCATTTTTGCCGGCCGGGTCAAAGCTTTTGCCCGTGGTCAAAGCCTTTGGGCACCTATCCACCGCTCTGCTTGCCTTGACGCGCCGCAGCCGCTATCGCCTCCGGATGTATAAACCTGCGCAGGATGGATCATGAGTCGCCCGATCGTCGTGTTCGACCTGGACGGAACGCTGGTTGACACGGCGCCGGACCTGCTCGACAGCCTGAACCACAGCCTGGCCGCCAGCGAACTCACGGCCGTCGACGAGGCCGGCTTCAGGCGCTTCGTCGGCCATGGCGGCCGCGTGATGATAGAGCGGGCGCACGCCGCCCAGCAGCGCTCGCTCGACGTCGCCGAGCATGACCGGTTGCTCAAACTGTTCCTCGATCACTACACCGACAACATCCCCGGCAAATCGCGCCCTTACCCCGGTGTCATCGAGGCGATCGCCCGCTTCGAGAAGGCTGGCTATCTCCTGGCCATCTGCACCAACAAATACGAGGCCAATTCGCTGGCGCTGATCGAAGCACTCGGCCTGACCAGGCATTTCGCGGCCATCGCCGGCCAGGACACGTTCGCGTTCCGCAAGCCCGATCCACGCCACCTGACCGAAACCATCCGGCTGGCCGGCGGCGATCCGCACCGCGCTCTGATGGTCGGCGATTCGCAAACCGACATCGACACCGCCAAGGCCGCCGGCATTCCGGTGGTGGCCGTCGATTTCGGCTACACCGACCGGCATGTCCGCGAATTCGAGCCCTCGGCGGTGATCTCGCATTTCGATGCCCTGACCGTGGATCTGGCGGAGCGGCTGATCCGCGCCGCGGGACACTGAACGGACAGCAGCGAGAATACAGTCGGCACGGCCCCGAAAGGCGCGGAATCCGATCTCTGAAAGAACGCCTAACACCGCCTTGACTTAACCGGCCGGCCTCCCTTATATCGCGGCTCGCTTGGCCTTCGGGCAACGAGCGGGCGATTAGCTCAGCGGGAGAGCACACCCTTCACACGGGTGGGGTCGCAGGTTCAATCCCTGCATCGCCCACCATTTCCCAAATGGTTTTCCAGCCTTAGCCCGTCGACACTCTGTTGGCAGCGGCGCGGCGAATTGCAGCTTGCGCGGACATGGCCGGGCACGCATGGCGTCCATCTGGAACCAACCGCCACGCCAGCTCGTTTCCTTGCGTCGAAACTTGAGGGAAAACCATGTCCAGATTTCTCGTAGCGACCAGCATCGCCGTTCTTCTCGCCGCCGGTCCTGCTCTGGCCGCGGATGACAAGCCGCTGCCGCCGCCCAACGCCAAGAAGCTGTCGGAGATACTCGCCAAGGTCGAGCAGCGCGACGGCTTTCGCTATGTGAAAGAGGTCGACTGGGACAATGGCGCCTATACCGTCACTTATTACACGTCGGACAAGGCGAAGGTCGAAATCACCTACGATCCAGTGACGGCCGAGCCTAAGTAAGAGCTGCCAGCAGAGACTCTCCATTTCGACGGGTCTGCCCATTTTCTCCGTGCACCTGGACGGCCAATCCGATTGCCGCAAATTGTCCATCCTTGGCGTGTGATATGCACGCCAGGCGCGGGCAGCGCCTGTTGGCTTGGGGGTAGTCATGCGATTTTCCGTTCGAACCGATCTCTTGCTCGTCTTAGCCATCGTCCTGGCTGGCGGCATGCTTGCGGCGACTTCGGCGCGAGCGGACGGGCCGTCCTTCGACTGCGCCAAGGCGAGCCTGCCGGCGGAGAAGGCGATCTGCGCCGATCCTCAGCTGTCGGCCATCGATCTGCTGGTCGCCAAGGCCTACAAGGGGTTCGAGCCGGCCTTCGGCGGCGACAAGCGCAAGATCGCCCGCGGGCTGATCGCCGACCGCAACGCCTGCAAGAGCGATACCGCCTGCATCGTCAGCGCGCTGAACAACGCCTTGCAGACCTATGGCAATGCGCCGTCATGGGTACAGGACTACAACATCGCCCTGATCGGCAAGAAGGCTCTGGATACCGCCGCGCGCAATCCCGGCAACAACGATCAGCCCCTGCCCTCGGCCGTCGGGCAATGCGCGTCCACGCATATCAAGACGCTGACCGCGCGGCTTGGCGACGATCCGCTAGAAACCGCCTCGCCCGACGCCGGCAGCGCAGCCACCTTCACCAATGGCGGTGGGGCCGTCTCCTATGATCGCGAACCGGGCCTTGCCGCCTCCAAGGTCGGCGAACCCGCCATGATGTGCCTGATCGCGATTCCCAGGGATTGTCCGAAGGGCGACGACCGTGGCCGGGTCTATTATTCGATCGATCTGGTTGCGAAAGGCTCGTGGGCCTTGCCGGACTCCGAGCATCTCTGTGGCGGCGCCTGATCGGCTCCGCTTCATGTTCGCGAGCCCGCCAAAGCCGCCCGCTCGGTGCCTGCCCTTGCGCTGGATCGTCTTTGATGGCTGATTGCAACGGTTGACTCCGCCGCATGGGGGGATGGGCATGGCGACGGCGAAGCATGTGATGAAGCGCATCCTGATGATGCTGGCCGGCTATCTGGTCGCGGTACTGATCGGCCTGGTCGCTGTGGCGGCGATCTACGCCGCGCTCAGTTCCCTGCCCAACGCGCCGGCCTATTTCGACGTCATGGGCGTCAGCCCGATCGCCGTCCTGGCGGTGCCGCCGCTCGGCATGTTCGTCTACTTCCTGACGATCGTCGTGACGGGGCTGCAGACGCTGATCTTCGCGCTGATCGCCGAGTTCTTCTCGCTGCGCAATGCCCTGATGCACATGGTCTTCGGCGCCGCCGCCGCCGCCGGCGGCTTCTTCCTCATCTGGCCGAGCTCGGCGGAAGACATAGACCCGGAGCGATGGGCCGATATCGGCATCATCGCCGCCGCCGGCCTCGTCGCCGGATTGATCTGCTGGCTGATCGCCGGGCGGGAGGCGGGTTTCCGCCGCCCGTTGTCGCAAATCTAACCGATCAGCTCGACGGCGAGCGAACTGCTTCCGTGGCATCCAGCGCCTGCTTCAGCCGCGAATCGCGGTCGTAGACATCGCTGAAATACTCGACCTTGCCGGACATGTCGGGCCATGCGGTGAAATAGGCGACATAGACTGGAATCTTGCGCGTCACATCCTCGGTCGAATGTCCGTGCTTGAGCTTCTCGGCGACATAGTCGACCGAGGTGCCGAGCACCGCCGCCGCCATGCCGCGCGGATCCTGCAGGCGCACGCAGCCGTGGCTGAGCGCGCGCATATCCTGCTTGAAGAACGATTTCTGCGGCGTGTCGTGCATGTATATCGCATGTTTGTTGGGGAACAGGATCTTCAGCTCGCCCAGCGCATTGGCCTCGCTCGGCTGCTGGCGCACGCTGTAGGGAATGTTGGCGCCATAAGCGCCCCAATTGACCGCCGACGAGGGAATGCGCTTGCCGCGCGAATCCGTCACCTCGTAGCCGGCCCGATCGAGGTAGCCGGGATCGCTGCGCAATCTGGGCAGCATCTCATTGACGATGATCGATTGCGGCACGCCCCAATAGGGATGGAAGTCGACCTGCTTGATCTGGTCGTAGAAGAAAGCCGTCTGGTTGGTCACCCGGCCGACGACGACGCGCGTCTTCAGCTTCTCCTCGCCATTGTCGATATAGCTCGCGGTGAACGCCGGCTGGTTGATGAAGACACGCGGGCTGCCGAGATCGGAAGGCAGCCAGCGCAGCTCCTCAAGCGCCACCTGCACCTTGAGCAGCCTGTCGGCCTTCGACGTGCCGGCCAGCAAGGCGACAGTGCGCGGACCGATGACGCCGTCGCCCTTCATGCCTTCCTTCACCTGCACCGCCTTGATCAGCGGTACCAGCTCGGGGACATAGACCTCGCTGGTCGCCAGCCGGGACAGCAGCTCGCCATAGGTGCCGCCCATATTGTCATCGAGATTGCGCGCGATCAGCGACAGCAGTTTTGGCAGCTCGGGGCTGGTCTCGCCGGGCTTAAGCAGCAGCTTTGGATCGACGACGATCTCATTTTCCGCACTGGCCTGCAGGGCCTCCAGTTCGACGCGCAGCGCCTGATATTCCGCATTCTGCGGATGCCGCGATTCGAGATAGGTGCGCACTTCCTGCGTATGCGCCAGCGTCTTCAGCACGCCGACCATGTCGAGCGGCTTGGCTGGGAAATCATAGTAGCCGGTCATCCGGTTGGGCTCGACACGGCCGTTCTGGGCGTCATGGGCGTAGCGCAAGACGCGTGCCGACAGCGCCATCTCGAAGCGCACGAGTTCCTTGAGCTTGGCTGCGTCATCCGTTGAGGCCGAAGTCGTGGCCGGCACATCGACGGTGTAGTCGGCGGGCGTCAGCCCGTAGCTCGCGGCCTCGCCAAGCACCCGCACCGCATCCTGGGCGCGGTTGTTGGGGCTTGTTCCGTTCACCCAGATGAAGTCCGGATTGGCCGAGTAGTAGGCGATCAACGCCTTGGCGATATCGGGCTCGGCATAGAGTTCGTAGTCACTGAGGCTGGCAATGGCATCGTGGAACGCAGCCCCGGTGGCCGACGGAACGAAGGCCGCGTCCTGCGCCGTCGCCGGCTGCGGCGCGGCGGACAGCGTCGAGAAGTCGACGCGAACAAGCTTGTCAGCCTTGTAGGTGTAATAGGACGGGCTGCTGATCTTTGCGCCGCCACCGCCACCGCTGCCGGCCGGGGCTTTGGGTTTGTGCTTTGGCGGAGGCGGAAATTCGCCCTGCGGCTCATGCCTGATGCCGCCGCCGAACAGCATGTCGAAGAGCCCCTGGGCGCCTGCCTGAGGCGCGCCCAGGGCGAGCGTTGCCGCGATCGCCACAAGCGGCATCGCGGTTGCTTTGTTACCGAGGAATTTCATAGATCACCCGCTCCGGTCGCAACCGGTTCCCGTTCCGCACGCTAGACCGTCTCGCTCACCGCATGGCGGATGTAAGGCGCGACTATACCGATTCATACCGATTTCGTTAAGCTTTCATAAATTTTGGAAAGCCTGTTGCAGAACGGTTTCACAAGATCGTGACGGCTGGAGCGCGGGTGCTTCGCTCCAGCCTGCAGAGCTCCCCAAATTCAGGCGTTGGCGCCACCATCGATGGTCAATGCGGCGCCGGTGACGAAACGTCCTTCCGGACCGGCAAGCCAGGCAACCATGCCCGCGATGTCATCGGCCTTGCCGAATCGCGGCGTCGCCATCTTCTGGCGCTGATGCTCGGCATGCGGTCCATCCGCCGGGTTCATGTCGGTGTCGGTCGAACCGGGATGGACGACATTGGCTGTGATGCCGCGCGGACCGAGGTCGCGTGCGAGCGCCTTGGTCAAGCCGACCAGCGCTGCCTTGCTGGCGGAGTAGGCGCCGAGGTTGGTGTCGGTGACGCGTTCGGCGAGATTGCTGCCGATCGAGATGATCCGGCCGCCCTCGCCCATATGCGCCGCCGCCGCTTTCGAGGCGATGAACGGGGCTCTGAGATTAACCGACATGGTCTCGTCGAAGTCGGCTAACGACAATGTGTCGATGGGGGCCACGCGCCAGATGCCGGCGCTGTTGACCAATATGTCGAGCCGGCCGAAGGCGCCAACGGTCTCATCGACGGCCCTGTCTATCGCCACGGCATCACGATTGTCCGCCTTGATGGCGATGGCGCGGCCGCCCTTGGCCTCGATCTCGGCAACGACCGCGCGGGCCTGTTCCTCGCCATGCACATAGGTCAGCGCGACTTTGGCTCCATCGGCCGCGAGCCTTCGCGCAATCGCCGCCCCAATGCCGCGGCTGCCGCCGGTGACGAGTGCCGCCTTGCCGTTCAAATTGCTGGAAGACATTAGTTTCTCCATTTACGTATCGATTGATACATAAATGTCTGGCAGCCTTGCTCGACCGCGTCAACTCATTTATGTATCGATCAACACAGAAAAGAAGAACATGTCGGAAAGAGGCCGTCCCCGCACCTTCGATCGAACGGCCGCCCTGCGGCGCGCGATGGAGCTGTTTTGGGCCAAGGGCTATGAGGGTACGTCGATCGCCGAGCTGACCGCGGCAATGGGTATCAATTCGCCCAGCCTCTATGCGGCCTTCGGCAGCAAGGAGGCGCTGTTCCTCGAAGCGACCGAATACTACACGCAAGCCGAAGGAACCGAGATCTGGGCCGCCTTGGACGAGGCACCGACCGCATGCCAAGCGATCGAGAACTTCCTGCGCCAGACAGCCAAGGCCTATTCGCAGACCGATCGCCCGCAGGGGTGCCTGATTGCGCTGGGCGCACTGCATGAGGATTCAAGCAGCGGTGCCATCTGCACGGATTTGCGCCGCCGCCGCGCCGAAAATCTTGCGGCCCTGCGCAAGCGCCTGGAGCGCGGTGTGGCCGAGGGCGAATTGCCTGCCGATTTCGACTGCGATGCCGTGGCGACCTTCTACGCCACGGTCCAGCACGGCATGTCCATCCAGGCGCGCGACGGCGCGTCACGCACCGCGCTGATGGCGACCGTCACTGGCGCGATGGCTGCCTGGCAGGTATTGGCAGGCCCCGACAGAGCGTGACAAACGCAGGCTGTTGTGCTCGAAATTCCGACCTGCCAGCAAGGCCGGGAGGGATGATAGTGAAAAAGGGTTATCGCGAACTGCTGGACGAAGCCAACGCCGAGATCGAAGTGGTTTCGCCTGAGGAAGCCGCGGGACTGCTCGAGGACGAAGGCACCATCTTTGTCGACCTGCGCGACCCGCGCGAGGTCGAACGCGACGGCAGGATTCCCGGCGCCAAACATGTCACACGCGGCATGCTGGAATTCTGGATCGATCCCGAAAGTCCCTATCACAAGCCGTTCTTCGCCTCGGGCAAGAGCTTTGTGTTCTTCTGCGCCGGCGGCTGGCGTTCGGCGCTCGCCACCAAGACGGCTCAGGATATGGGGCTTGGGCCCGTCAAGCATATCCTTGGCGGCTACACCGCCTGGAAGGCGGCCGGACTGCCTGTCGAGCCCGGCGAGAAGAAGAAGTAACCTGACCGCGGCTCAATGTAGCAAGGACGGCTCGCGGTCCGCGACGAAGGCAACAGCGCGTGCCACCACGCCCTTGTCCGCAAGGATGCGGCGGTGGCCGAGACCGTCGGCCCAGTGCAGCCGCACATGGCCGCCGGCACCGGCGTAGCGTTTCGCATGCTCGGCCGGCACCTCGCGATCGTCCGGCGCGTGCATGACCAGCGTCGGCACAGGCGCCTGGGCAAGCTGGCGGTCGCCGGTGAATTCATGCAGCGGCCGGCCGGACAGGTGCTGGACACGGTCCGCCATCGCAACCTGTGAGCGCGGCCCGACATTGAGCATGCGGCTGAAATCGGCGAAGATTGCCGGCAAGGAGCTCGGTGCTGCGATCAGCACGAGACGTCCGGCCGCCAGCGGCGGAATGTTCTTGATGGAACCGGCAATGGCATTGGCGGCGACAGCCCCACCGAACGAATGCCCCACCGCCGCGACAAACGGGCCGAACCATTCGCCGGCGACGCGCACCGCGTCGACCGCGTTGGCCATGTTCAGGTGCCGGCCCTGCGAATGACCGTGCCCCGGCAGGTCCAGGGAAACGACCCTGTAGCCGGCCGCGCGATACCCCTCGATCAAGGCGCGCATATATTCGGTGCGCGAACGCCAGCCATGAACGACAAGCACGGTGCCAAGTGCGGCCCTGCCCGGCTCCGGCCGGAACTCGTGCACCATGACGCAGCCGGTTGCCGTCTTCAGCCGATGATGGCGCGCCTCGGTCATGAACTCGGCGGCACGGCCGATGGCGCGGCGCTCGCCATCGGTCAGCGCCTTTGCGCTCGGTGTGCGGCAGAACAATTCGAAAGCCGCGCGCCCGCTGATGCGTGGCGCAATATGTTCGGTCGCACCAAATACGCTCCGGATGACCTTCAGCCCGATTGATGCCATAGTGAGAATCCATCCATACGTTCAAGCATGAACATAATAGTTCAAAGATGAACAATAAACAAGAGCTACCCTGGGACAACCCGCGTTTTCGCAACTGGGTCGCGGTGGCGCGCGCCTGCCATGTGCTGGAGCGCACGCTGGCGGTGAAACTCGCGCCGCTGGACCTGAAGCCGGCGCAGCTCGACGTGCTGATGAACCTCTACCGCCATCCCGGCATGTCGCAGCACGACCTTGCCCGCAAACTGCTCGTCGGCCGCTCCAACATCACCATGCTTTTGCCGCAGCTGGAGACGCGCGGCCTGCTGCGCCGCGAAGGCGACGAGAAGGACAAGCGCATCCTGCGGCTCGCCTTGACCGAGGCTGGCGAGGCGCTGCTGATGCAGGCGCTGAAAGTGCATATGGCACTGATCGAGAAAGCGATGAGCCAGTCGACGCCGGAGCAGTGTGACATGATCGGCGAACAGATGCGCAAGATCTATGAGGTGCTGAAGGAGGCCTGACAGCCTTTTCAGTCACTCACCACATGGTATTCTTCGCCCGCTCCGGCCATTCCTTGTCGTAGGCCTCGCCGTCGATGTTCTTGCGGCTGGTGATTTCCAGGATTGTTCCGGGCGTCGGCAGCGATTTCGGATCGACATGTTTTGCCGGGTTCCAAAGCTCCGACCGCACAATGGCGCGGGCGCACTGGAAATAGACCGAATCGACGTCGATGACGGTCACCGAGCGCGCCGCCTTGCCGTCGACCTTGAAGGATGCGCAAAGTTGGGCGTCCGTGGTGATGTGCGCGCGGCCGTTGATGCGCAGCGTCGTGCCCGAGCCCGGCACCAGGAACAGCAGCCCGACACGCGGATCCCGGATGATGTTGCGCAGCGAATCGGCGCGATTGTTGCCGCGCCGGTCCGGCATCATCACTGTCTTGGGATCAACGATACGCACGAAGCCGGCGAGATCGCCGCGCGGCGAACAGTCCAGTCCCTCCGGGCCGCTGGTGGCAAGCGCGACAAAGGGCGAAGCTTCGATGAAGGCGGCGTATTCGGGAATGACATGGTCGAGTTCCTTGACCAGCGAGGCTGCGCCTGGAACGCCGTAAAGCGCCTCGAGCTGTTCGACCGTGGTGACAAGCGACATCTTCTTCGTCTCCGAACCTTTGCCGGCGCTACTCCACATCGATGACGTTTTGACGACAGCGAAGGGATCTAGCGATCGCGGCTCAAGCCTTTTTCCGCAAGCTCCGCCAGATAGGCGTTCCAGCGCTCATCCCTCTCGTGGCCGAGCGTATGCAGGTAATTCCAGGTGAAGATGCCGGTGTCGTGGAAATCGTCGAAGGTGATGCGCACCGCATAGTTGCCGACCGGCTCGATCTTGAGGATGGCCACGTTGCGTTTGCCGGGAACCGTCACCCGCTGGTCGGGCGAATGGCCCTGCACCTCGGCCGATGGCGAGGCGACGCGCAAAAGCTCCGCAGGCAGTTCGAATGGCTGATGACTGGGAAAGGTGACCGACAGCAGCTTGCGGTCCTTGGAGACCCTGAGTTCTTTTGGCGCGGTCATGCTGTTTGATCCCATGTCGATTGCCTTTCCCTACGCCGCTTCGCGAAAGGGGAAAAGTCCTGATAGAACAACCGACATACCGTGTCGGCTCCGGGATGTTACCAAAGATCGAGAAGCGGTATCTTGAATGCCGGGCTGGATCGTATCACATAGCTGTATATAACGGCGCCGCCAACGGCCACGGAAACGCTCGAACATGAACATGATCGACCCCTTCGGTCGCACGATCAGTTATCTCAGGGTGTCAGTCACCGACCGCTGCGATTTTCGCTGCACCTATTGCATGGCCGAAGACATGGCCTTCCTGCCGAAGAAGGACCTGCTGTCGCTGGAAGAGCTGGACCGGCTCTGCACCGTCTTCATCGAAAAGGGCGTGAAGAGGTTGCGCCTTACCGGCGGCGAGCCGCTGGTGCGCAAGAACATCATGCATCTGGTGCGCCAGCTGTCGCGCCACCTCGATAGCGGCGCGCTGGAAGAACTGACGCTGACCACCAACGGCTCGCAGCTGTCACGCTTCGCCGCCGAGCTCGCCGAGTGCGGCGTCAAGCGTATCAACGTCTCGCTCGACACGCTCGATGCCGACAAGTTCCACCAGATCACCCGCTGGGGCCATCTCGACAAGGTCATGCAAGGCATCGATGCCGCTCAGGCGGCCGGGCTGAAGGTCAAGCTCAACGCGGTGGCGCTGAAGGATTTCAACGACGCTGAACTGCCCGACATGATGCGCTGGGCGCATGGCCGCGGCATGGATCTCACTGTCATCGAAACCATGCCGATGGGCGAGATCGATGCCGATCGCACCGACCAATATGTGCCGCTGTCGCTGCTGCGCGCCTCGCTGGAGCGCCAATTCACGCTGACCGACATTCCCTTCAAGACCGGTGGCCCTGCCCGCTATGTCCACGTCGCCGAGACAGGCGGAAAGCTCGGTTTCATCACGCCGATGACGCATAATTTCTGCGAAAGCTGCAACCGCGTCAGGCTGACCTGCACCGGCACGCTCTATATGTGCCTTGGCCAGGAAGACGCAGCCGATCTGCGCGCGCCGTTGCGTGCATCCGAAAGCAACGAACTTGTCGCCGACGCCATCGACGAGGCCATCGGCCGCAAGCCGAAGGGCCATGATTTCATCATCGACCGCCGCACCAGCCGTCCCTCGGTGTCCCGGCACATGAGCGTCACCGGCGGCTGATTTCTTCTCCGATTTGGTGCAAGAGTATCTTTGGTCACCAAGGCCAAGGGGGCATCGTGCTGCGTCTTTATCGTATCGGCTTGTCGTCGCTGACCACAGTTCTGTCCTTGGCGACGCCAGTTACAACAACTGCAAGCGCCAAGCCCTTCACGTATGTGAACGCGCGCTTCGGCACCGTCTGCACCTTTCCCGATGAGATATTCACCGATCGTCAGCCCGAGCCGGAAAATGGCGACGGACAGGTTTGGCTGAGCGCGGATGGCGCCAGCCTGACCTGCTCCGGCATCCTCAACGTCGATGACGACACGCCGAAAGGCTTTGTCGCCAATGAAAAGGTAAGCAAGGAACCTGGCTATACCGTTACCTACAGCAAGACCGGCAAGAACTGGGCGGTGCTGTCGGGCACGAAGGATGGAAAGATCTTTTATGAGCGGCGCCTGTTCGGCAGGGATGGCGTTATCCGCACGGTCTGGATCGACTACCCGCCAGCCCTGAAGTCGAAATACGACCCGCTGGTCGGCGCCATTGCCGGCAGTCTCGAGGGGCAGTGAGTATTTCCGATCACACCCCAGAAAAAGTCTTGTTCGCGAACCGCCGCCGGATTTACCGCCACGTCGTTCCGGCCTAGCCTTCCCCTGAAAGCGGCTCTTCGCTGATAGGGGGCAAAAATCGTGCGCAAACTCATTCTTTCTCTTGCATTGCTCGGCCTTGCGGCCGTGCCCGCGGCAGCTCAGTCGATCGGTGGAACCTACACCGTCGCCGGCACCAATTTCGACGGATCGAAATATGATGGCGAAGCCACCATTACCCTGACCAGCGGGACGACCTGCGCGATCCACTGGGAGACTGGCGGCTCTTCCTCCGACGGCATCTGCATGCGCAACGACGATGCATTCTCCGCCGGCTATGTCATGGGCAAGGACATCGGCCTCGTCGTCTACAAGGTCGAGGATGACGGCTCGCTGCATGGCCTTTGGACCATCGCCGGCAAGGAAGGCAACGGCACCGAAGTGCTGACGCCGAAGAAATAGACATAACCACGCCTGCGCAGCTTCCGGGAGGCGAAGCCGCCTCCCGACCAGATTGGCGCCGAATTGAGGACGTGATTTCATGCCGGCACCGGCGAATGCCCCGGTCCTGGCCCAGCCCTTTGCCATTGCTGTTTCGTGGCGGGCTGTTACAGGCTTGCTTGCCCAAGCAACCGGTAGATGTCTTGCCTCTTTCCCCCAATCTTCGCGGCGCGTTGTTCATGATGGTGGCGATGGTTGGCTTCACGCTCAACGACGCCATCACCAAATACTCTTCGCAATCGATGAACATGGCGCAGGTCATGCTGATCAGAGGAGCCTTTGCCTCGCTCTTCGTCGGCTTGCTGGCCTGGCAACGCGGCGCGCTTTTGCAGCCGCGCCTGATGCTGCAGCCGCTGGTGGCAATCCGCGTGCTGGGCGAAGCTGGCGCCACCGTGTCATTCCTGGTCGCGCTTGCCCATTTGCCGATCGGCAGTGTCTCGGCCGTTCTTCAGGCGCTGCCGCTGGCGGTGACGATGGGGGCCGCACTGTTTTTCGGCGAAGTGGTCGGCTGGCGACGCTGGCTGGCGATCGCAGCCGGTTTTGCCGGCGTACTGGTCATCGTGCGGCCCGGCTTTGATGGCTTCAGCATCTATTCCCTTTGGGCGCTGGCCAGCGTCGCCTGCTGCACCGTGCGCGACCTCGCCACCAAGCGCATTCCCCAAACCATACCGACCATGCTGGTCTCGACCGCGACGGCGCTGGCAATGACCGTCGTCGGGGCGATGCTGTTGTCGCCGATGGGTGGCTGGACGCCGATGACCGGCAAGACCACGGCGTTGCTGGCGCTGGCCGCGGTGCTGGTGCTTATCGGTTATCAATTCATCATCATGGCGATGCGCTCGGGCGAGATCTCCTTCATCGCGCCGTTCCGCTACACCGCGCTGCTCTGGTCCATTCTGCTTGGCTTGATCGTCTTCGGCGACATACCGGACATGGCGATGATCGTCGGCGCGACAATCGTCGTCGGTTCGGGTCTCTACGCGCTCTATCGCGAGCGGGTTGTCGGCCGGCGAAGGATCGTCGCCGAAACAACCGGGCCGGCCATGGCGCCGGATGGAATCTAGCCGGGTCTTGTGATTTCCGGCGGCTGGCGTACAGGCTCGATGCATGAGGCGAGATATTGCAGGGATCGTCCTGGCCGGTGGTCAGTCGAGGCGGATGGGAGGCGGCGACAAGAGCTTGTTGCCGCTTGGCGGCGGCAGCGTGCTTGACCAAATCCTGTCGCGCTTTGGCCCGCAGATCGAAACCCTGGCGCTGAGCGCCAATGGCGATCCCGAACGCTTTTCCCGTTTCGGACTGCCCGTGCTTGCCGACACCGTCGAAGGCTTTGCCGGGCCACTTGCCGGAATTCTGACCGGCCTCGAATGGGCAGTTGCCAATACGCCTTGCGAGGCCGTCGTCACTGCTGCCGGCGATACGCCTTTCCTGCCGCTTGATCTTGTCGCGCGCCTTGCGGCGGCGGCCGGCGAACATCCGGGTTCAATCGCCGTCGCCTCCTCGGCCGGTCGGCTGCACCCGACCTTCGCGCTGTGGCCGATGGAGTGTCGCGACGCCTTGCGACATTTTCTGGTTGATGAGGACAACAGGCGCGTTTCGACCTTCATCGAGCGCCGTGGTCACGTCGAGGTGGAATTCCAGCTCGTGCAATCCGCTGGGCTCGATCCTTTCTTCAACATCAATGTGCCTGACGACCTTGCCCAGGCCGGGCGCCTGTTGCAGAGCATGACATCATGAACGTCTTCGGCATCACCGGCTGGAAAAACTCCGGCAAGACCACACTGACCGAAAAGCTGGTCGCGGAGCTTGTGCGGCGCGGCTGGAAGGTCTCGACGGTCAAACACGCCCATCATGATTTCGACATTGACAAGCCGGGCGCCGACAGCTTCCGCCATCGGCAGGCCGGCGCCACAGAGGTCGCGATCGTGTCCGGCAACCGCTGGGCGCTGATGCACGAATTGCGCGGCGAGGATGAGCCGCCGCTGCAGAGCATCCTCTCGCGGCTCGCCCCATGCGACATCGTGCTGGTCGAAGGCTACAAGCGCGAATCGCACCGCAAGATCGAAACGCGGCGCCTGGAAGCGAAGGATCGGACGCCGCTTTCAGCGGGTGATCCCAATATTGTCGCCATCGCCGCCGATTTCGCCGTCACGGACAAGAGCCTGCCGGCATTCGACCTCGACGACGTAAAATCGATAGTCGACTTCATCGAGCGCACCACCGGCCTCGTTGCTTAAGATGTAACGCAACGGCAGAACCCCATTGCCGATTTCGGTGGTTTTGCAGTTGCTTTTTTCTTGGAAAGAGTGGGAGTATCGCTTCAGCGGGCGGTCAAAAGCACCGCCCCATAGAGCCGTTTCGGAACGACGGCCGGGACCATTAAAGAGAGGACTATCATGCGTATTGCACTGCGTATCGCGCTCGCCGCATCGGCTGCGCTGCTGACGCTCGGCGTCGCCCAGGCCCAGGAAAAGACCCTGCGGATCGGCACCGAAGGCGCCTATCCCCCGTTCAACAACCTCACCTCCGACGGCAAGCTCGTCGGCTTCGACATCGACATCGCCCAGGCGCTTTGCGATCAGATGAAGGTCAAGTGCACCTTCGTCGCCCAGGATTGGGACGGCATCATCCCGGCACTTCAGGCCGGCAAGTTCGACGCTATCGTCGCCTCGATGTCGATCACGCCGGAGCGCAAGGAAAAGGTCGACTTCACCCACAAATACTACAACACGCCCTCGGCTCTCGCCGTGCCGAAAGACAGCACGCTGAAGGGCGTGACCAAGGAAGATCTGGCTGGCAAGACCATCGGCGTCGCCACGACGACCACCCATTTCAACTATGCCTCGAAGACCTACACCGACAGCACCGTGAAGGGTTATCCGAGCAGCCCCGAGGAGCAGGCAGATCTGGCCAATGGTCGCCTCGACGCCATCGAGGACGATATCGTCGTGCTGCAGCAATGGCTGGACTCGCCTGATGGCGCCTGCTGCAAGATTCTCGGCCAGCCCTCGCCGCAGCCGGTCGAGATCTTCGGGCCGGGCGCCGGCATTGCCGTGCGCAAGGGCGAGACCGACCTGGTCAACAAGCTCAATGAGGCCATCGACGCCATCCGGGCCAATGGAAAATACAAGGAAATCAACGACAAGTACTTCAAGTTCGACGTCTTCGGCGCCGAGTCCTGATAGACAGGATCAAGACGGCGGGGAAATACCCCGCCGTCTTTCTATTCATCCTGGGAACGTCGTGGGGATAACACCTGTCAATGCCAGCCCAAAGCATATGGACACTTCTCAGTTGGGGACCTGATGGCTGGAGTGACGACATTGCCTATGGCGTCATTGTAACGGTTCTGCTTGCGCTGGCGACGCTCCCCATTGGGTTGGCGATCGGTTTTTTCATTGCGCTGGGCAAGCAATCCGAGGAGCCGTCGCTTCGCCTCGCCGCCAATATCTACACCACGGTCTTTCGCGGCCTGCCGGAACTGGTGACGCTTTTCCTGTTCTTCTTCGGCATGCCAATCCTGCTGCAGCATCTCATCCGGTATTTCCGCCCCGAAGCGACCATCGACGTCAACAGCTTCGTCGCTGGCATGATCGTGCTCTCGCTGATCTTCTCGTCCTATGCCAGCGAGGTTTTCCTCTCGGCCTTCCGCGCCATCCCGAAGGGTCAGTATGAGGGTGGTTATTCCATTGGTTTGTCCAAATGGCAGACCATGCGACTGGTGATTTTGCCGCAGCTGCTGCGCATTGCCTTCCCCGGTCTCGAGAATTGCTGGCTTAGCCTTCTCAAGGACACGTCGCTGGTTTCGGTCGTCGGTCTTGCCGAGACACTGCGCAATGCCGGCGTGGCGGCTCGCGTCACCAAGCATTCGTTCCTGTTTTACAGCATTGCGGCTCTGGTCTTTCTCGGTCTGGCCGTCGTGTCATCCTTCGCCACCAGTGCCATCTTGCGCTCGCTTGGCAAACGGGAGGCACAACGATGAGCGCCACCGCCGCCATGGTCGAACGGCCGCCACCGCGGACCCGCGGCTGGCCGCGACCGCGCATCGTCGGCTACGCGCTGGTCTGCCTGTGGATCGCCTTTGGCCTCGGCATCGTCAGCTATCTGTTTTTTGCCTGGAACCCGGCCTTCTTCGCCAAATATGCGCCGGCCTATCTGCGCGGACTGGGCGTTACCCTGTCACTGGTCGCCATTTCGATGGTGCTTGGCGCCGTCCTGTCCATGCCCGTTGCTTACGGGCGTATGTCCAGGAACCGGATCCTGTCCGGTCTTGCCTACTGTTACGTCTATTTCTTCCGGGGCACGCCACTGCTGGTTCAGACCTTTCTGGTCTATTACGGGCTAGGGTCGTTCAGACCGGAGCTCCAGATGATCGGGCTTTGGGATTTCTTCAAGGACGCCTTCAACTGCGGCGTCTTCGCCTTTGCGCTCAACACCGCCGCCTACCAGGCCGAAATCCTGCGCGGCGCCATCGAAAGCGTGCCCAGGGGCCAATGGGAAGGCGCCGCCTCCCTCGGCCTGCACAAATTGCAGACGCTGCGCAAGATCGTCCTGCCGCAAGCTCTGATCGTCGCCTTGCGGCCCTACGGCAACGAGCTGATCCTGATGGTCAAGGCATCCGCCATCGTCGCCATCATCACCGTCTACGACCTGATGGGCAATGCAAAACTCGCCTTTGCCAATTCCTTCGACATCCAGGCCTATATCTGGGTGGCCCTGGTGTACCTGGTGATGGTCGAGTTGTTGCGCCATGCGATCGAATGGATCGAGCGCCGGATCACCATCCACCTGAAGCGGTGACCCGTTTTTCGCCTGTGCCAGTCGATCAGACCACAGGCGTCTTGACGAATTGAGCGCAGGGCCTAGAGCTTCCGCAGCAATTTCGTTTCCGTCTGAAGGGCAAGCTTATGGCATCTGTGGCATTTCTCGGTCTTGGCGTTATGGGCTACCCCATGGCCGCGCACCTCAGGAACAAGGGTGGCCACGACGTCACCGTCTATAACCGCACCAAGGCCAAGGCCGAGCAATGGGTCGGCCAGCATGGCGGCAGCCATGCGGTGACGCCGGCGGAAGCCGCGAAGGACAAGGACTTCGTCTTTTCCTGCGTAGGCAATGACGACGATCTGCGCTCGGTGACGACAGGTCCCGAAGGCGCCTTCAAATCGATGAAGAAAGGTTCGGTCTTCATCGACAACACCACCGCTTCGGCGGAAGTCGCGCGCGAACTGGCGGCAGCAGCGGAGGCAGGTGGATTTTCATTTCTCGACGCGCCGGTCTCCGGTGGCCAGGCCGGCGCCGAGAACGGCGTGCTGACCGTCATGGTCGGCGGCGACCAGGCTGCCTTCGACAGAGCGAGGCCCGTTATCGACGCCTATGCCCGCATGGTCGGGCTGATGGGGTCGGCGGGCGCTGGCCAGCTCACCAAGATGATCAACCAGATCTGCATCGCCGGGCTGGTGCAGGGATTGTCGGAGGGTATCCATTTCGGCAAGAACGCCGGGCTCGACATCGAGAAGGTGATCGAGGTGATTTCCAAGGGGGCCGCCGGTTCCTGGCAGATGGAAAACCGCCACAAGACGATGAATGCCGGCAAATATGATTTCGGCTTTGCCGTCGACTGGATGCGCAAGGATCTCGGCATCTGCCTGGCGGAGGCCGACCGCAACGGCGCCAAACTGCCGGTGACCGCGCTTGTCGACCAGTTCTACAAGGATGTGCAGGCCATGGGCGGCAAGCGCTGGGACACGTCCTCGCTGCTGGCGCGCCTGGAGAAGTAGGGGTCGCGATGGCCGAGCTTTCGCCCCAATCGAATGCCGACGAAATCGTCGAGCATCTGCGCTCGATCGGCTCGGAGGAAAATCGTCTCGGCATGCTGCGCTACGGCATCAAGATCGACCGCGCGCTTGGAATTCCGCATGGCATTCAGCGGCAGATCGCCCGGAAGATCAAACGCAACCACGAGCGCGCCTTTGAGCTGTGGGCGTCAGGCATCATGGAGGCGCAGTTCATCGCTTCCGTCACGGCCGACCCGAAGCGGTTTTCCGCCAGGGATGCCAGGCAATGGGCGTCGAGTTTCGACTCCTGGGATATTGTCGATGGCGTCTCGGATCTCTTCGTCGACACGGACGCCTGGAAAGAGCTGATCGGCGAGTTCGCGGCCGATGAACGGGAATTCGTTCGACGCACGGCTTTCGCCATGATGGCCTGGTCTGTCGTGCACCGCAAGGAAGAGCCGGAGGCGACTTTTCTCGCCTTCCTGCCGATCATCGAAGCGCATGCCACTGACGAGCGCAATTTCGTCAAGAAGGCTGTGAACTGGGCGCTTCGTTCGATCGGCAAGCGATCGATGGCTATGCACGGTGCTGCCCTTGCTGTCGCCGAAAGGCTCGCGCGATCGACCGACAAGACGGCACGCTGGAACGGCAAGAATGCCGTGAAGGAACTGACCGATGCCAAAACGCTCGCGCGGATCGCCGCCAGAAAAATTTGACCTCGCCAATATCCGCTTTACCGAGGTGACGCTGGCGACCCGTGGCAGATTCGAGACGTTGTTCGAGCAGCCAGGTGCGCCAAAATACTGCTGGTGCATGGCCTGGCGGCACTCTGGCCGCGAGCATATCCAGAACGACGAGAAGAAGCGGCAGATGATGACGCTCATCGATGCCGGAACCCCTGTCGGCATCCTCGCTGAGATCGACGGCAAGACCATTGCCTGGTGTTCGGTCGCTCCGCGCGAGACCTATCGCAAGCTTTCAAAGCGGCAGGATGACAGCGAGACGGGTGTATGGTCGATCGTCTGCTTCTATGTGCCGAGGGCTTTGCGCGGCGGCGGCCTTGCTTCGGCCTTACTTGATGCAGCCATCGATCATGCCTTTGCCAAGGGCGCGCGCATCATCGAGGCCTATCCCGTGGCCGAAGCGTCGCCGAGCTACCGTTTCATGGGCTTTCGCGACATGTTCGCGTCGCGCGGCTTCCACGAGCCCGGCATGGCCGGTTCTCGCCGACATGTGATGCGGCTCGAGCATTGACGTCATTTGGCATGGCGTCTTTACTCGCCTGCAAAGGGAGCGGCCATGAACCATTTCACGTCAATCACAGGGCTTGCGGCCGCGTTGTCTCTCTGCGCGGCCGGCGCCTCGGCCGAAACCATGCACATCTTCTGGAAGGACTTGCGCCCGGCGACCCAGGCGGTCGCCGAAGACGCAGGCCTGCCGATGATCGCGGCTAAACTGCCGGATCATGGCGAGACACTGTCCGTCGGCCTGCAGGACAAGACCATACAATTAGCCGGCTATGCATTGCCGGTCGATCGCGATGGTGACCTCGTCTATCAGTTCCTGCTGGTGCCATGGACGGGCGCGTGCAGCCACATGCCGACGCCGCCGCCCAATCAGATCGTGCTGGTCACGCCAGCCCATCCCTACAAGATGTCGCAAGCCTACCAGTCGGTCGCCATCACCGGCGCTCTGAAACCGGACATGGAGAAAAGCCAGTTGTTCATTTTGGATGGCGTCAGCGTCATCCAGTCCGGTTACAGCGTGCGCAAGGCGGATGTGATCGGCGTCGACACCGTGCCGGACACCGTCACCCTGCCGGTGAACTCGCCCTGGAGTTTCCTCAACAAGAAGAAGAACTGAGCGGGCGGCGCCCGCTCAGGCGGCGTTGGCGCCGGATTCCTTGTCCAGCACCATGTAGTCGAGCGGGATTTCGGTCGTGTACTTTATCTGCTCCATGGCGAAGGACGACGACACGTCACGGATTTCGATCTTGGCGATCAGCCGCTTGTAGAAGGCGTCGTAGGCGGCGATGTCGGGCACCACGACACGCAAGAGATAGTCGACGTCGCCGCTCATGCGGTAGAACTCGACCACCTCGGGAAACTCTTGGATGACCTCGGAAAAGCGGCGCAGCCATTCGTGGCTGTGCGAATTCGTGCGGATGGAGACAAAAACGGTGACCCGCACATTGACCTTCTCGTGGTCGAGAATGGCGACGCGCCGCTTGATGACGCCCTCCTCCTCGAGCTTTTGGATGCGGCGCCAGCAGGGCGTGGTCGACAGGCCGACTTTCTTGGCGACATCGGCCACCGCGAGGGTAGCGTCCTCCTGCAGGAGGCGGAGAATTTTTCGGTCAAGGCGGTCCATTAGAGGCTCCTGAGGAATAGTTTGGCTATATTCCCCTTTATTCGGGGCTTTCACAAGAAAGAAATTCTGCCAATCACTATGAAAGCGAGTGATTTCTTGCTGAATGCCTAGCCAAGGCGATAGCGGATTTCCGAGCGCAGGAAAGGCAGCAAATCCATTTCAAACCACGGATTCTGCTTCAGCCAGCCGCTGTTGCGCCAGGATGGATGCGGCAGCGGCAGCACTTTTGCGCCGACTGAATTCTCCCAGATGGCGCGCCAGTCCATCACCGTTTCGGTCAGCGAAGGGCGGCGCGCGGCGCCCATATGCCAGGACTGCGCGTAGATGCCGATCGTCAGCACCAGGTCGATCCGAGGCATCAGCGCCATCAGGGGCGCACGCCAGGCCGGCGCGCATTCGCGCCTTGGCGGCAGGTCACCACCCTTGGCATCCTGGCCGGGAAAGCAGAAGCCCATCGGCACGATGGCGAATTTCTCGATGTCGTAGAACTCGTCGCTGGTCACGCCGAGCCAGCTGCGCAGGCGGTCGCCCGAAGCATCGGTGAACGGCATGCCCGACAGGTGCACCTTGGTTCCCGGCGCCTGGCTGGCAATCAGGATGCGGGCACTGGACGAGGGCCGCAGCACGGGCCGCGGCTCATGCGGCAGCGGCTTTCCGACGGGGCTTTCGGCACAGATGCGGCAAGCCCGGACTTTTGCGGCAAAATTGTCCAGTTCCAGGCTCAAGCGGCGGCACTCGGCCGGCTGGAGATCGCCTGATGCCAACGCAAGACATTGGTCCACTCCTCCGGCACCTTGATGCGCGCCGGCTTCATGAAGTCGATGGCGATCAGGCCGGTGATATCGGCAATCGAATAGCCGTCGCCGGCGGCGAATTCCCGCTTCGCCAACTCGCCATTGAGGAGTTTCAGGAACTCCAACGCCTTCGGCTTGTTGGCCTCGCCCCATTCGGGGATTTGCGGGATTTCCCATTCCTTCATGGCCGGATGGATATGGCGAAAGGCCTGCGCGACGCAGCCGAGCAGGTTGAACTCCATCCGCCTCTGCCACATCTCGACCTGTGCCTTGCCGAGCGCGCCGCGTCCGAACAGGGCCGGCTCCGGATGCAACTCCTCGAAATACCGGCAGATGGCGACGGATTCGGTGATGACGGTGCCATCGTCAAGCTCCAGCACCGGCAGGCGCATCAAGGGGTTGCGAGAGCTCACCGTTTGGCCCTTGTGCTCCAGCGCGCCCATGTCGACGGGCACCAGCGGAACCGCGATCCCCTTTTCGGCGAGGAAGACGCGTACCCGCCGCGGATTGGGCGCCCGGCCACCGTCGAAGAGCTTCATTTCGATCCTCCCTTTCCTTCCAAGCCGATACGCCTTACCAGAAGCGAAAAATCTCCCGCACGGCGTCGCCGATCGACGCCAGCGTGCCATGTTTTCGCTCCACCACCTCGCCGTGATGGCTGTCGCGCCAGTCCTGCGGCTGGTCGAACGTACCCGCCCAGATACCGACCTTGGCGGCCCGGGCGGTCGCTTCCTCACTTTCGAAGTCGCCAAAGGCGACCGCCCAGCCCGCCTCGACCTGAGCGCGGTTGAGGTCGGTGCCGCCGGCCTTGCAGTCGCCAAGCAACCGGCCATAGCGATCCCGCTGCCAGCCGCTGCAGGTAACGGGCCTGCCCGCGATCAGACGCACCAGCGACTGGCGCGCAAGCGTGCCACAGGCATAGTCGGCGCCGTTCTTGCGGCAGGTCTGGGTGTATTCCGGGGCGTCGATGCCGCGCATGCGGATGCGCTCGGCGCCGAGCGTGATCGAATCGCCATCATTGATCATGGCAGCGCCTTGGGTCTGGCGCGTCTCCACCCGATCGAGGCGCGCCGCCAACAGGATCAGCAGTCCCAGAATGATGATGGCCAGACCATAGTCCAACACCTTGCGCCACAGGCTTCTCGGGCGCGGCGCCGCGTACCGCCGGCGCGATCTTGGCGGCCAGGAACGGCTCATATGGCAAACGGTTGGTTAATCATTCGAACGTAGCTTAACACCTTGGAACCGCTGCACGAATAATTTGAAGTTTTTGATGCCCTTGCAACGCTCGAACACAGCGGACAAGTTCATTGTGGACCGCAGGAAACGGCATCGCAACAGCGATGTCGCGCGTGCGGTGCGCAAGACGCGCGACCGTCTTTCGCAGCAAGCCGGCAATCCCGATTTCGACCGCGAATTGTTGAAACTCCACGCCGGCGCCATGACAAGCGGCGCCGTGGCGATCCCGTTGCTCGTGCTGGCGATCGCCGCTGCCGGCTGGCTCGCCGGCGTCGGCAATGAGATCGGGCTCTGGGCGTTGTTCACGCTCATTTGCTATACGATCGTCGCCTTCATGGCGCGGCGCATCGAGCGCACGGAAGCTGCCGAGCTTAACCCCCTGCAAACGCGACGGGAATTCCTGCTCGGCCATTTCCTTTGTGGCCTCGGCTGGGGCTGGTTCGTCTTGCTCGGCTGCGGCGCCTGCCAGGTCGATCAGTTCCAGGTGGTCAAGGCGGTGGTGCTGCTTTTTGCCATGGCCGGGACGGCGCTCATGGCTTCATCGCTGAGCGGCGCGTTGCTGGCGACTTTCGCCGTGCCGGTGGCGCTCTATGCCTACGTCGCTACCAAGCTGTGGATGCCGGTCGAGGCGGTCCTGGCCGGGCTGCTTGTCCTGTCGCTGCCTTTCTTCGTCTATGTCGCCCGTCAGCTCAACCGCGCCTCGCTGATGGTGTTGTCGTTCCGCTCCGAAAAGGATGCGTTGATCGCCGAACTGGAGACAGCGAAGTCCATGTCGGACGAGGCGCGGCGGCGGGCCGAGGATGCCAATCTGGCAAAGTCGCGTTTCCTCGCTTCGATGAGCCATGAATTGCGCACGCCGCTCAACGCCATTCTCGGCTTTTCCGAGGTGATGGCGAACGAAGTGCTGGGGCCGATGAGCAATCCCACCTATCGCGACTATGCCCATGACGTGCATGATTCCGGCCAGCACCTCCTCGACCTGATCAACGAGATCCTCGACCTGTCGCGCATCGAGGCCGGTCGCTACCAGCTCAACGAAGAGCCGGTGATGCTGCTGAACATCGTCGAGGATTGCTGCCACATGATGGAGTTGAAGGCGCGCAACAAGGATATCCGCGTCATCCAGGATTTCGAACAGACATTGCCGCGACTGTTCGCCGACGAGCGTGCCGTACGCCAGATCACGCTCAACCTTCTGTCCAATGCCATAAAGTTCACTGCCACCGGCGGCGAGATCCGCGTCCGTGTCGGCTGGACGGCGGGTGGCGGGCAATACATCTCCGTCAAGGACAATGGTCCGGGGATTCCCGAGGACGAGATCCCGGTCGTGCTCTCCGCTTTCGGCCAGGGCTCGATCGCCATCAAGAGCGCCGAACAAGGCACCGGGCTCGGCCTGCCGATCGTGCAAGGCCTGCTTGCCATGCATGGCGGCGAGTTCGAGCTTCATTCCAAGCTGCGTGAAGGCACGGAGGCGATTGCCATCTTCCCGCTGAGCCGGGTGATGGAAGAACTGCCGGCCCTGCCAACCGCGGCGGTGGCGGCGCGACGGCGGTAGGCGACCCCAGCGACTTGCCTCCATTCCGCCTCAAAGGGGACCGCGGACCGCAATGACCGCAGATTGGGATGCCAGCAGCGTCGAAATCAAATCGCAACGGCTTCGCCTCAAGCTCTTTACGGCCGTTGATGCTGACGAAGTCTTTGCCGCCATCACGCCCGCAATCACCCGTTTCATGCAGTGGGAACCGCCTCGATCATCAACGGCCTTTGCCGAGGTATGGCGATCCTGGTTGGCGCCGATCCTTGAAGGATCGGATCCATTTTGTTGTGCGCTCACTGGTGGACGATCACTGTCTGGGACTTGTCGGCCTTCACGCGGCAAAGACGGCCTGGCCCGAAATCGGAATTTGGATAAGGGAGGACGTCCATGGAAACGGCATCGGCCGGGAGGCCGTCGCCGCCGTGGTGGCATGGGCGTCCGAGGAACTCGATCCGGATGGCTTCGAATATCCTGTCGCCGAAGAGAATATGGCGAGCCGAAGAATTGCGGAAGGCCTTGGCGGTTCAATCGTCGAGACGCGCTCCAATCCGAAATACACCTCGGTCGTCTATCGTCTCCCCAATCCCAGGCGTTGATGCGCCAGGGCGGGAGGCCTCTAGATCCGAACCGCCGCGGCCATGCCTGAACTGGTCAGCGCCGCCGCCTTGACCAGGCCCGCGCCAAGTGCTGCCCCTGCCCCTTCGCCATGGCTTATGCCGAGGTCAAGCAGCGGGCGGAAGCCAAGCAGTTCGGCGGCCCTGGCATGCGCGGGCTCCGGCGACAGGCTGGCGAGAAGACAGTGATCGAGGGCTCCAGGGTTCGCGGCATAAAGCACCGCCGCGGCAGCCGTTGCGGCAAAGCCGTCGAGCAGCACGGGTATCTTCTGCATCCGCGCGGCGAGAATGGCGCCGGCTATCGCGGCGAACTCGCGGCCGCCGACCCGGCGCAGCACTTCCAGCGGGTCGTCGAGATGGCCGTGGTGAAAGGCCAGCGCCGCATCGACCACATCGGCCTTGCGGACCTGCATCGCCGCGTCGGCGCCGGATCCCGGGCCAACCCAGTCGGCACCCCTGCCCCCGAACAGCGCGGCAAGCAAAGCGGCGGCGACGGTGGAATTGCCGACGCCGAGATCGCCGAGGCAAAGCAGGTCCGTGCCGCCCGCGATCGCTTCCATGCCGAAAGCCATGGTCGCCGCGCATCCGCGCTCGTCAAGCGCGGCATCCTCTGCGATGTCGCCGGTCGGGATATGCAGGGCAAGATCGAACACCTTCAATCCCAGATCACAGGCAATGCAGATCTGGTTGATCGCCGCACCGCCTGCCGCGCAAAGCTCGACAGCGTTGGCGGTTGCCGCCACCGGGCGCGGCGAAATGCCATGACGGGTCACGCCGTGATTGCCGGCAAAGACAGCCATCAGCGGCCGTGTTGCCGCGGGCGGAGCCCGGCCGCTCCACGCGGCAAGCCACGCCGCGATGTCCTCGATGCGGCCGAGCGAATGCACTGGCTTGTCGGCCTTGGCAAACAGCGCGCGCACGCGCGCTTCGGCTTTGAGGTCGGCCGCCGGCAGATTGTCGAGCAAGTTGCGAAAGTCGTCGAAAGGCAGAGCGCTGGTCATGTCGTGAGCAATCATTCCTGGATTTCGTGAGCGGCATAGCCGCGTTGCGTGATCGGCACAACCTCTCCCAAACATCCGCCTTGATTGCCGCAAAGATGGCCTGGGAAGACGCGATCGCGAGGGCTTGCATTGGCTTTGCCGTTGCACCATGTGGAGGTGGAAGAGCGGAGTCCGCACGGATCCCGCGAGAGAAAGTCATGACGGCCATCGAATCCCCCTGCATCCTGGTCTGCTCGATCGACATGAAAACCGGCTTCTGCTTCGGTTGCGGCCGCACGCGCGAGGAAATCGGCGCCTGGATGGGGATGACGCCCGAAACGCGCCGCAATGTGATGGCCGAACTGCCGGCCCGACTGGAAACGGTCGAGCGCCGGCCGCGCCGCGAAACGCGCCGCACCCGCATGGCGCGCGAACGCGACGCACTCTAGGGCAGTTCTCCGTTTCACGGAAAACGGCGAACCGCACTAACTCTTTGTTTTAACGCAATTCTCATGGGAAAACCGTTCACGCTTTTCCTGGAATTGCTCTAGCGAGGCACGGATGAGCAGCCGACTGTTCTGGATTCTGATGGCGGTGATCGGCGTGGGCGCGGCCCTGCTCGTGCTCAATGATTCCGCCGGCAGCACGCTTGGGGTCGAGAATTACGATTTTGGCCGGCTGATCTGGCTTGGCGCCTTCGGCGCCCTGATCGGCGCCGGCCTGCTGCGATCAGGCCGCCCATTGGGCGACATGGCCCGCAGTTTCGGCGCCTGGGCGGCAATCGTGCTGGCTCTGATCGCCGGCTACCAGTACCGCTACGAACTGCAAGACATCGCCAGCCGGGTGACCGCGGGTCTCGTTCCCGGCAGCCCGCTGGCGCTTGGCGTCGAAGACGGCCACGCCACGGTGACCCTCGACAAGGCCGACAATGGCCATTTCGAAGCGCGCATCCTGGTCAACGGCAACCCGATCCGGGCCGTTGTTGACACCGGCGCGACCAGCACGGTGCTGACGTCGGAAGATGCGCAAGCCGCCGGCTTCAATCCGGCCGCGCTCAATTACACGATACCGGTTTCGACAGCCAACGGCATGGCGCGCGCCGCCGCGGTCAAGACCGATGCGGTGGCGATCGGCGGCATCGTGCGTAAGGACATGCCGGTGATGGTCGCGGCCCCGGGCATGCTGAGCCAGAGCCTGCTCGGCATGAACTTCATCGGCTCGCTGTCGGGCTTCGACGTGCGTGGCGACCGCATGATCCTGCGGGACTGAGCTCAGGCCGCCTCGGCCGCCCCTCCACCGAATTCGACGGCCGCGAAAGCCGTCTTCAGCACGTCAGGCCCGGCACCGGGCCGGTTAGCGTCGGTCGACAGGATCTGGCGGTAACGGCGAGCACCCGGCAATCCGTGGAACAACCCGACCATGTGGCGGGTGACATGGCCGAGCCGCCCGCCCTGTTCGATGTGGCGCGCCGCATAGTCCGCCATGGCATCGATCAGTCCGGCGAAATCGAACGCCTCGGGCTTCGCGCCGTAGAAGCCGGCGTCGACGCCCGCCAGAATACCTGGCGTGTGGTAAGCGGCGCGGCCAAGCATGGCGCTGTCGACATGATCGAGATGCGCGCGTGCCTCCTCAAGCGACTGAATGCCGCCATTGATGCCGATGAATTTGCTCGGTTTTCCAGCCTTCAGCCGATAGACCCTGTCATAATCGAGCGGCGGGATGTCGCGGTTTTCCTTGGGGCTCAACCCCTCCAGCCACGCCTTGCGCGCATGCACCCACAAGGCGTCGGCGCCGGCCGTGAAAACCCCGTTCGCCAGCGCATCCAGCGCCGGCTCCGGATCCTGTTCGTCGACGCCGATGCGGCACTTGACGGTGACGGGTATTGCCACCGCCGCCTTCATTGCCGCGACGCAGTCGGCGACGAGGTCGGGCACCTTCATCAGGCAAGCGCCGAACGTGCCCGACTGGACGCGATCGGACGGACAGCCGACATTGAGGTTGATCTCGTCATAGCCGAAGGCTTCGCCAATGCGCGCCGCCTCGGCAAGTTTCGCCGGATCCGAGCCGCCGATCTGCAGCGCGACCGGATGTTCCACCGCATCAAAACCGAGCAGCCTTTCGCGCGCGCCCTGTATGACCGCGTCGGCCACCACCATTTCGGTGTAGAGCAGCGCATGGCTCGTCAGCTGACGATGGAAGAACCGGCAATGCCGGTCCGTCCAGTCCATCATTGGCGCCACGGCGAGTCTATGCTCTTGATTTTTCAGCATTTTTTCTTTAACATCAATTCGTTAGTCGAAAGCGCGGCCACGCCACTTTACGCCAGAATACGACCCTTTTCGCCACGTTTCGATCTCCCAGTGCACACGGAGCGCACACGAAAAAATGGCCACCTACACAAAACTCTCGTCCGGTTCCTGGCGCCTCCAAGTCCGTCGCAAAGGTCGCTACGTCAGCGAGACCCCTCCTGCGCCCCGACGCAGCACGGCGCTGGGCAACCGGAACTGTGTGCCAAGTCGATCGCGGTGAGACGCCGACCAAGTTCCGCACAGCGCCCAAAAAACTCTTCGGCGAACTCATCGACCTTCATATCGACGACATGTGCGATATAGGCAAGTCCCCTCGCCGCTCCAAGGCCGCATCCGGCAAACCCAAACCTTTCGCGCCCAGCTCCTTGGCGTAAGCAAGATTTCGCACGTTTGCGGGTCCAACGCCCACCACTTGCGGCCGTTTCTATACTGAGCAATACTGCTATTGGGGAAGTGTGGGTTGTTGGGGGCGTACTATGCCAATTTACGATGTCGCAGAGATGCGCCTCGATCGAATTATTAGATCGAGGGCGGTCGAAGCATGTAGTCCAGACGCGGCTGCATTGATCATGAATTCGCGCAGATCAATCTCCCAAAAATGGGAGAAAGATTGGGTCCGCGTGACTGACGAAAATGATGGGCGAGTATTCGCTTTCACAATCGCCAGGCGCGAGCGGATGGCCGACGATAAGGAAGTCGACGATCCGTGTGCGTGAGGTGCGGCAGACCTGAGAAGCGGACCGTCCGGCGGACACCATTCCGGGCAACCTCCAACGGAAATTAGCCAGTGCAACGATCGGATGACGTAGCAACAACTCGCCGGGCGAAGACCCCTGCCACCTCTAGCCCGGCGAGCCTGCTACCCGATCAGGAGCGTGATCAGGGCCCGGGATCACCCGGTGCCCCTGGTCCAACGCAAGATCGATGCCCAGCGCCCCTGTCCCGAAATGGGACGATAACGCCATATCGAGCGCCTTCTGCTTGTCTTTTGGTGGTGAACAGCGGTGCTCCAGTGCGCCTGTCGAAGACGTTGACCAGTAGGTCATTGCAGGCTTGTCGGGCATCAACGGCCCTCCCGTCCTTCATATGCATGCTTCGCGCATATTTACATTGGCGCATACGTCGACCAGCCGGCGGCGCCGTGCTCACAAACAGCCCGTCGGTTAGGCCCGGTTCCTATTCACATCCCAACTTATAGGCGCCGGGCCGTATATGGAGGACCCTCATGGAAGCAGTAGGCCTTTACCGGTGCCCTGGAATTCCGCCATTTGCCTGCATTGTAGAGCGGGCCAAGGCTAGTTACATCAGCCGGGACGCCYACAGAGCCGGCGGCTACAAGCCAGACTTCGACGCGTTGCCTTGGGAAGCTGAGTACAGGGCCGCAAAACAAAAGGCCTAGGAGGCAAAGAAACCTGCCCCATTCCTTTGAATGAGCGGCGGATCGTCGCCGGTGACATCCTTTACCGTCTTAAACAGCGCCTCATGCGTCCTTTGGAGAGCTCGGAAGTGCTCGCTGGTTGTGGGGATATAAGCCGCCTCACGATGTTCTTGTGGAGCGCTTCCGCCGCCGCCACCAAGCACTCCATTCAGCCTGAGATAGCTGCTTGGAAGATGTGGCTCTGGCCATTGGCGATCTCCATTTGGCGGTCGCCGCAATGGAGGATTATATTCCTCTACTCGATCGAGCGCACAAGGGCGATGATGCAGTTATCAACTGCGGTCGCCTGGAGGCGCGGACCGTCGAGCCTCTCTACCAGCCTTTGCCGCAGCACCGACAGCCGGTGGCTGGGTCAACCGGCCCTAAGGGCCAGTTATAATCCACGGGTTGGTATCATATCCCAGGTGCGGCTTATCCGGCTTTGTTCCGTCCGGCAATTTCGCTGTTCCGGTCAAGTTGCAGTCAAGCTCTGGCCTCGGCCTCTTGCTCGAATGCTTGGTAGAGCAAAGGGCCGTAGCATCACTGACGGCCACCTTCTTCTCCTTGGCAACGGCGACTCCAGTCGCAGCGATCACGAGTGCCGCGCAAACTATAACCACTCTCATCGTAATTCCCCACGGTTGCGCATCCCCAAGATGCTGGGAGTGACGTTACGTCAGTTTTATATTAGCGCAAGCGAATATTAAGACCATGCTCGCTTTGGGGACAAGGCTGAACCGAAGCCCGCCCCAGACAGTTTTGCCCCGGTCCGAGGCGGGCTGTGGAAGCGCGCTCGGCACGAGCTTTTTCGATCGTCGCGAAGCCTTTGCCTCCTGCTGGTTCCGCGCGGTTTCCGGAGATTGCGGGTGGCGGGTTTGCTGCTGATCAGACGATGCGCAACAGCTCGCGCAGGCGGACCGGTAATCTGGGCGAGGCCTGTAGCTCGGCGCAGCTCGTCTCCCATTGCCGCAGATATTCACCAATGGCCAGGCCGCTACGGCCGGGCCAGCGGTTGAGTGCCCCCAGCGCCTCGATGCAGTCCGGCGCGCGGTCGTATTCGGCGAGGATGGTCAGCGACATAGCCTGGGCGAACGGATTAAGGGCGGGCATTTCGATCTCGCCGCGATGATCGGTGAACCATGCCGCGGCGTCGCGGGTGAGCCCCTGGCTAACGTCGAGAGCCGTATAGCGGTCGATGATATCCTGGCGGTATCGGGCGATGGCATCGCCGAAGGCGTTGTCGCCGGCGAAGGGCGGGTTCTGCTTCCAGCTTCTCGCCAGACGCCCAAGCCCGCGCAGCGAGTGGGCCTCCACCATGGCTTCCTCGAGCCATTGGCAGGGCGGCGCCGGCTTGGCGTCCGGCTGCCAGCTGTTGCAGAGCACATGGCCGAGCTCGTGGCCGAACTGGTAGGCGAGCTTTGACCAGTCCCGTTCGCCGATGTCGACGATGATCCAGGCCATGCTGGTGCCGTCCGGATGCAGCCAGATGGCCGGCGTGCCAGAAGTGTGTTCGTCGACACGCAGCCGCGTCGGCTGGCGGTCGGATACAAGGCGGACGCCATCGAGGCAGGCATGCCGCATGCGCTCGACGACCTGATCAGCCGCGCCCTCAAGCATGCGGCCCCAGTCGCCGGCAAGCTCGATGGGCGCGGTGAGTAGGGAGGCAGGAAGAGTGGTCATTGGCGCCATGGCTGCGTAGCTCTTCGCGAGGACGTCCCGGTGCGTCAACGGTGCAGGAATCAAGCCTCCGGCCGCCGAGAGTCCAAAGAGTGTAACGAAATCTCGCCGTCGCACCTAGATTCCTGATGTCCGTTCGCCCGGATCTAAACTACCATGCCAATCCGCCAATGAAGAGGGCTCGGGGAGCAGATAGGGTATCAGGAGGAGGCAAGGCTATTTTTCGCATATGTACAGCATCGGACTGCTCAGCCTTGAGAGAGCCAAACATCGAAGTCTTGCAGCACCATTCCACTGGATTGGTTCTTCCGCACGATTGATACGCAAGGACTTCGCGTGTGTTCCCAGCCTGAGGGTGCCGAGTCGTGTCAGGATCTAGAAAGGAGACGAACGTTGAGTGAAAATCATGACTTTTTGACCACCGCAATGAAGATGCGGAATAGATATCTTAATGTTCTGGAAGCATCACTCACCGGAACCTTATATGGCGACGCGCCCATTGATCCGTGGGCGGGTGGGAAATATGATCCGAACAAGCGTGCCCTTGGGCGGGATTGGCCTGGATTGGCGCAAACTATGATTGGCTCCGCGAGAATGCGCAATCTGCGGCATTTATGCGAAACTGTAATCTTGAATGATATTCCTGGCGACTTCATTGAGACCGGAGTTTGGCGCGGCGGGGCATGCATTTTTATGAGAGGCATTCTTGCCTCGTACGCAGAGACCCAACGTCGGGTATTCGTCGCTGACAGTTTCGCTGGCCTTCCTCCTCCAAGCCCGGAAATCTACGCGGCGGACACTGGGGACATTCACCACACACATACGCAACTGGCGATTTCCCGGAAGGACGTAGAAGAAAACTTCCGCAGATATGACCTGCTTGACGATCAAGTTGTCTTTCTTGAGGGCTGGTTCAAGGACACGCTCCCTAATGCTCCGATACAAAAGCTAGCGATTCTCAGGCTCGACGGAGACATGTATGAATCAACAATTCAAGCTCTCGAATCGCTTTATCGCAAACTATCATATGGTGGATTTGTAGTTGTTGATGATTACTTTCTCGCCCCATGCGCTCAAGCAGTAAACGAATTCCGGGATAGAGAGGGTATTACCTCGCCATTAATTCCAATCGACGGMTGTGCAGTGTGGTGGAGGGTTTCCGAGGCTGCAAATCACGATTGACAAGGTTTTTCATGGGGATATGCCGTCAATTCTCTGGGTGATTCCGACATAGTTTTCTACGTCCCGCAAGCAAGAGTCGAAGGAGCAAGGATCACTACTTTGATTTTCGACAGCTTTACTGTAGTTTACTTATGTCAAAAGGCGATTTAAGGGATTCAAGATTCCCTTTGATTTGAGTTCGTGATTGATTCCGGCTGAAGGGAGACTGCGATGGGCAATCCGCTACCGCTTGAGTTGCGTCGGCGTGTTCTTGCAAATGTAGGCGGCGAGTTGCTTCATCATGGCCCGGCCACGCTTCGCTTTCAGTGCTATGCCTGAGCAAGCGAACCTACATTACTATTCACTAGTCAACAATTTTCCCAGCCGTATTACCTCTTAGAAAATTTCCATCACCTATTGTTAATCATCAAGATTATTACATCGGCTCCAGGCACGAATGCCCCCCGATCTGAGTTAGGCTAGTCCGCTGTCTCAAAAATCCGAGACCATCCCACTAAGCTCGGAAGAAGTATGTATGATAAACGAATTGTATCGGTCTGACCACATATGGATTTGTATCAATCATAGTAAGGATTGACTTCATCTCTCCGCTGGGATTAACGCCAATTCCTTTAAGATAGTCGTAAAACGGCCCTGAATCCGGATTGCATTCGTTCGTATGCCGGATGAGGAAATTGTCAACGATGCCTGCGCGCCAACGCTCTTTCAGATGATGACCCCAATATATATCGAGTCCCCACCCCGAAATTGACAAATCAAATGAGTGAAGCATCTCTCGCAGAAAGTCACGTCTGAAGAATGGTGCCATCACCTCGACCCAGTTTGTCGTCCGTAGTATTAGACCAGGGTGATGGCGCGTAAGCGCGATGACACAGGAACTGTCAGGGGTGAGAGACGGTTGCGCTATATCCAGTGAATATTCTTCGCAAAGTTTGAAAAAATCAACTGGATCAAATAGAATTTCAATRTCATCGTCCAGAAAAAAAACTCCCTCATAGATATTATGCAATCCCGTCGCCTCGAATAGCCGTTTGGCGCCATGCATCTTTGAGAGACCGCCGCCAAAAATGAGCTCGGCTCCGGTGCGGAAAGCGTCATCTGGGTGCGGGTCTGCATAGTAGTTTATCCCGACATCGTACTCCCGGCGCTCACTCAGAGGCTCAGAAAACAAGGAGGGGCGGCGCTTGGAACCAGCGCGTATCAGAATCAAGTACCGCCTCGGTTCACGTGGGACAGTTAGTATCTGGATGTCGTCCGAGTTCTGAAACATTGACGATTCTCCGATGTCACGGTGGCGGTCTTCGGCATCAAATTTTGCCGATGAAGGGACGTGGCGCCGACGGCCCAGTGACGAGCATTTGAACCGGTGATTGCAATGGGTTTCTCATGCACCGATTTGCGCCATGTCCCACAGACACATCGCCTTCGATGCGTAGTGTTCCTCCGGCATGACTAGGAGTGGCAGGGGCAGTGAGAATGGCGGTTGCTGTAAGTTGAGAAATCCGAATCCGCCCGTTTCCCGCGCAATGTCCTGTGCCGAGGTCGAATGGCTTGAGGTGAACAGCCAGCGCGCGCCGGACTTCTTGAAGTTGCGTAGCACGCGCCAAATATCGGGCTCGGTCAGATGCTGCAGACAGTCGCGTGAAAAAATGAGGTCAACGTTCGGCAGTGGCTCAGCAGCAAGATCGAGCGCGTGAAATTCGCGATCCGCATATCGCATGCCGTTCGTTTCGATGACCTCCGGCACGATATCGCAGCCAATGTAGTGCGTTTTGCCCAAGTCGACGAAGCGCATCCAGTTGAAGTCACCGCAGGGCGCATCGAGCATGGAGTTCACATCCAGTGCGCGCAAAAGCATCGGCAGTACGGTTCGGACACGATGCGTCGTTGCGTATGCTGAACCGAGTCCGGAGCGCGATTCCGCGGAGCCCCACTCGTTGCTTTGGTAAATGCGCGCGAACGCTTCGCGGGAATCATCGGGCGTGCTTTGCGTCATCGAGTGCACCTCATGTTACTCGTCGCATCGACATTGGCGCGCGACAACATCGTGCGCGCGTCGAGCCAATGCTGTCTGTTGTGCTTCCATGACAAACTAGCTCGGCTCTCGGTGATCTGTGTCTGCCCGGTCTGACGGCGGTTCGGTATCGTGAATGACGAGTGGTGGCATGCAAACGTAAGCTTGCATCGAGCCATATGCCGCACACATCGCGCAATCGATACCCGTGTCATCGAGGATGACGGCAGTTCCAGAAAAGGGAATTTGTCTGCTTCGTAGCGGCAGACACTTTTCCAGAAGTATTCGCGCGCCTCGTGGTGTGACTGTGTAAGCCTGAGTCCCAAATGAGTGCTCTACCTTGATGAGGGATCGAGAAAATTTCTCGGCCTGAAACAAGGTGGGTTTATCTTGATATCGACGATCGTAAAATTCCAACTTGGCTTTGGAGAAGCCGAGATTTACCCAAATAAACAACGGATCGTATATATATCCCCACTGTATCAAATCCCAGCTTTCCGGTGCTTGAGATAGTATATTGACGGATTCCTCCACAAATCGAAACGATGCTCGAACGTCGTCTTCAAAAATAGTTATCGTCTTGTTCTCTGAAACCGCCAGCTTCCATAAGCCGATATGGGATAGAGCGCATCCCAAAGTGCCCGGGGGGTACGCACAATCATTGGTGATCAGACCTTCCTTTATGAGCGCCTCCCTGTCGAGAGAAGTGCCGTCAACGGCCGACACACGAACCGTATTGTGCGTTAGGTGCCAGTTATTGCTTTGATACCTGCTCCAGCGCTCGACGCTGCGGTCGAGGTTTATCAGGTGTATTTTCGGCGGATCCTTCGGCTCGACATGTCGATCTGGCATCGGTACGGCGCCCGGAGGCGTGGCGGCAGTGAATACCGGCGTGTCGCCCGCACCGTGCAACAGCGCTCGGGCGCGCTCGATCCCGTCACTCACATAATATTGGCCATCGCCGAAGGTGATGTAGCCATAGACTTGTCGGTTATCCATATACTGGACGATGCCGGCCTTGCGGGCGCTGTCGGCAAAGATCACGTACTCGTAGCGCGATGTCGCGTCCTCGTATGTCAGTTCGGGCAGTACGTCGGCGCGGACAAGATAGGTGCAGTGCACAAGCGGCATCTCGATAATGCCGCGCACGTGGCGGTTGAGCACCCATCCATATTGATCGCACTGCATATAGTAGCCGTTGGCGTCGATTTCGGCGTGGTAGTTCGAATAGTATTGCCCGGGAGAGATGGAGCGAAGCAGGGGAGCGACGATCGGCACGTCGAGCGCGACAAGCTCGCGTAGCGTGGCCGGTCGCACGAAATTATCGACGTCGGCAACGAAATAGAAATCGCAGCTGTGTTCGAGAGTTTTCCGCAAACTTATGTTGCGGATTCGGCCAAGCACCCTGAAGCGCGTCTCGTTCCATTCGTGTTCGCCAAACTGCTCGACTCTATCGGCCACGTTGGAGGCATCGAATTCAACCGCGGCATAGAGGTGACCAACGCGCTCCACCCATTCGCGCAGTATGTGCTCGGTCCTGTCGGTGTTGTTGTTTGTCCTGATGTACAGGACGATCGACGCCTTCGGGTAGTCGAGCGCCTCGATGCACTCAAGGTACAGCGGCAGTGCCGGCTCTTTCTGCTTTGCCAGGATTGTCACCAGGATGCGCGGCGTGCCCTCGATGCGCGACCGCAACGAACGCTGCGGGACGAGCCTGTGCTGGTCGATCAAGCTCTCGGTCCCGAACGCCCCAAGTTTCGGCGGCTCATTGAGCGGAAGCTTGCCGGTGGCGAAGCGCGCGTTGGCCACCACACGCTTCGCCATTTCCGCAGGCAATTTGTCGGAGGCGAGCAATTTTAGACAAGCGTCGAGCGATTCCCGGTAAGCGCCTGCCCAGTAGGCATTGACGGCAAACTCGTCGAGCACTCCGTAATCGTAGACCCAGGGCTGAATGAAAAGTCCGGCGGGTTGAACAAGGTCGAGCCCTCGACGCGCAAATTCCGTTCCTTCCGCATTCCGGCCCTGGTTGCGGCAATAGAGGCTCGCGGCGTGTAGAGCCTCCGCGCGGGCGGGGACGACCTGCGCCGCGCGCTCAAAGGCGGCAACGACCTCGTCGAATGGCCGCCCCAATGCTGCCATGAGGTTGCCCGCCTCGAGCAGGCTGACATAGACCTCCTCGTCCCAAAAACCTAGATCGGCGCGCTTCAGATAGTTCGCGAGTGATTTTTCACGCTCGCCGGAATCCCTGTAGCTCTGCGCCAGATAGAAGGTGTATCGCGAAACAAGGAAGGGGTCGGTCTCCGTTGCAAGCGCATTTTCAAGAACGGCCGAGTCGTCCTGGTACTTTCGCGGGTTTTGACTGCGTGCTCCGCCACGCCCCGTCGCCACGCGAAAACCCTTGGCGGTCTCCCGCGTGAGATGGCCAGGAGGGGCCTCGAGATATTCGTGCAGAACGCCCTTGAAGGCGAACGGCAGACGGTTGCGGCAGATCTGCGGGCGATAAAACGAAATGCCACCATGTGACACCTCGACGTCGTATAAATCGTGTTCCATCTGCGACTTGAACCTGATCGGATCGAAGTCGGCGTCCCGGATCAGAACATCGTCCGCGTCGATGATCATTGCATAGTCGACAGTCTCGACTTTACGCAATCGTTCAAGGGCGAAGGTACGGTTGTACGCGAAGTCCCGCCACGGCTCGTCAATGACAGCGCCTTGGACACCGTGATCGGCGAGGAAGCCGCGTATCAGGTCTTGCGTGCCGTCTTCGGAACCCGTGTCGACGATGAGCACGTAGTCGACAAGGGGGAGCACGCTGGCGAGGCATTGCAGGATGACCTTCGTCTCGTTCTTGACAATCATGCACAGGCCGATGGTGCTCATGCGATTCCTTCAGCTGAGCAGCGGTCGTTGCGCGCCTGCTCGAAATTGTGGAATGGGAATTCGTGCAGCTCGCCCGGCAGGTTGCGGGCAGCGAAGAACAATTTGATGAAATCCTGGGTCCCGTCGGTCGAGCCGGTATCGCCGATGACACAGCAGTCGATGTGGTCGGCAACTGCCGCGAGACAGCGTTGAAGGTTCGCCATCTCGTTCTTGACGATCATGTTGAGGCAGAGCCGCTTGCCGTTCGCCATTCGTGATCCATCGGCCCTCAATGTGACTGTCGGCGATAAGGACGGTTCGCGTGTCGCCGCGCCATGCCGGATCCGTTTCGATGCGGATTTGCCAAGTCTCGATCGCTCATGCCTTCCCCCCGCTGTCGCTGTCCACTTGCCAGTCCGGCCGCGCAACAGCTGATATTTCCAAAAAGCCGATCATTCCTTCTCACGGATCTCACAGGTCGTCCTCTGGAAACCGCGCTTAACCTTATCCATCGTGGTTAGCAGCCAGCCGTCGTGCCGGCCCGGCGGCAACCGCGATCGTGAAAGGACCCTGCCCCAACTGCAACCGCCGGCATTCACCGCTTCGTCCGGTCACCGGTTTAGGTTCGGTATTTCGCCGCCATTTGCAGGCTGCCGTCAAGGTCGAGGCACCCACATCCGCTGACACATTGCCAACCCGTCTGGCTGCGCCATCGTCGATGGGTTTGCATGGAAGATGGAGACCTTCAATTGCTGTCCGAAGCAGGCAGGATTGCAAGTAATCCTAGTAAGCATCTGATTTTCATAACAGTTTTCTAACCCAGCCCGCTGCTATTGTTAAAGCGGCGCTACCCTGCTTTCAGCTAATTTAGTAATTGCTTAATTTATAGTTTACAACTTGCTAAATTTCGAATTTACTAAAATGCGGTGTTGAGGGACGCCCGCGGATCGGACGGCCGCATGCCCGAATTTCTGCGTAAGTCTCTCTCAGGGAGTTGAGTTAGAGGGTCTGGGTAATCAGGGCCGTTTGGCAGATTGTAAGGTGCGTCCCCAGGGCGCGCCAACGGTGTGTCGTGTCCATGCCCTCCCCTTTGGAGGCGGACGGCCTCCCATTCCTTCGAGAGTTGTCGCCGAGACGTCAGCGTCACGGTAACGGGAGTGGGTTGTGATTCAAGTGGCATCGCGTGCGTATCGCAAGAGCTGTGCAGGCCCCGGACTGCACGGGGTCGATAGAACACTGCGGCTAGGCGTCGTCAGAACCGACCGGCCGAATGGGCTGACCGGCGCGCCTCGGCCCGCGTTTCCGAACCCTT
The DNA here is from genome assembly GCF_052115225.1 of Mesorhizobium sp. 2RAF45. Lineage (NCBI taxonomy): Bacteria > Pseudomonadati > Pseudomonadota > Alphaproteobacteria > Hyphomicrobiales > Phyllobacteriaceae > Mesorhizobium > Mesorhizobium sp. 2RAF45. Next base: position 71,061 of record NZ_JBFRGG010000020.1, read on the forward strand.
TTTCATCCATCCCTCGATATCCGATTTCGGAACGATCTTCCGGAACCGGAGGCAAGAGGCCAGTCGATCGCTCCCGCAGCGAAACTCCGGCCGCGCGGCCGGGCGCTCGGAACGAATTTCATCGATGCACTGTCGCACGCACTTCGAACACCAGATGCGCTGACCTGGCCGGGCGGCAGGCATTTGGCGCCAACGGCAATTGACGGCGCGGCACTGTGGCCGCGGACCAAGGAGGATAGGATGAGCTACATAGCAGGGTTTGCAGTGATGGAAGTTGCCGTTAGAGGCGTCTTGCCCATCGGCGACACCACCGAAAATGTGCCTTATTTTATCCTGGACACGGCCAAGAACGCCGTTGTCGGCCAGGTCATTCTTCCCAAGGCCGTCAAGCGAAGCCTCGCCGTCGCTCTCACCGTCAAGGTTCCCGCCGCAGCCGGCTCATTTGCGATTGGCACGTTCGACGATGGCGGGAATTTCCAGGCCTGTAGCTTCCTCCGCGTAGAGAGCCCCGCTGTCGAACGGCCTAACGGCGCCGTCGGCTCGTCGGGAAGATGACCGCGCCGCCCAAAGATCCTTCTTCCGACCGCTCGCCGGCCAGCCGATGGGCGGTTTTCCCTTGAATTGAATTCGAAGCCAACAGGAGCCAGTCATGGCCCGTGCCTCTGAGATTCTCTTTGTCGATCCTTCAGTCTCCGATCTCCAGACGGTTCTCGGCAACGTGCGACCCGAGGTTCAAGCGATTGTGCTCGACGGCCGCCTGCCGGCGGCGCGGCAGATCGCTGCCGCGCTCGCAGGGCACGAAGGGCTCGATGCGGTGCACGTCATCGCACATGGCGCATCTGGGCGGATCAGCTTCACTGCCGGAGAATGGTCATCAGCCACATTGAAGGCAGAGGCAGAGGATCTTGCCGCAATCGGCCGGGCGCTTGCCGCGGACGGCGAACTGCGGCTGTGGAGCTGCGAAACGGCATCGGGGAATGCTGGCGAGACCTTTGTGGCGGCGCTGGAAGAAGCCGTAGGCGCGGACGTCTGCGCGTCGAGATCGCTGGTTGGCGCAGCGGCCCTCGGTGGCACCTGGCAAATATTCGCACGCGCGAGCGCACCCATGCCCCTGCCGCCGCTGACCTCAGATGGAATGGCAAGTTACGCCGGAGTGCTTGCATCGGGTGATCTGACACTCAACGGCACGATACAAGGAAACGGCAACGCAAGTTCCGTCAACACCTATTATCTGGTGGATACAACCTTAGGTTCTAACGTAGTAGTTGGCAGCTTTCAACTTCCAAATGCTACTAATGCCGGCCTCGCACTTGCGTTTTCTATCACTATAACAATTCCAAATACGACCCATAGTTATACTATTTACGACAATAGTTTCGATGTATTTGGTACACTTACCCCCCTCGTCCCTGGTGTTAGTTATACGTTCGCGGCCGGTGCTGCTAACGGCACACACAACAATACATTTACGCCGGCGACTCTCAACCTCACGCAGTCAGGCGCCACTGGCCCGGCTGGCGCGACGGGCGCGACCGGAGCCACAGGTGCGACCGGGGCAACGGGCGCGACAGGAGCCACGGGCTCTACTGGCGCGAGCGGCTCGTCGGGTGCGACTGGCTCGACCGGCGCAACGGGCGCGACTGGGGCAACGGGCTCGACAGGTTCGACCGGGGCGACAGGTTCGACCGGGGCGACCGGTGCGACCGGCGATACAGGCGCGACTGGCTCGACCGGAGCAACCGGCTCGACCGGAGCGACAGGCGCCACCGGTGCGACGGGTGATACCGGAGCAACTGGCTCGACTGGGGCAACTGGTTTGACCGGCTCGACCGGAGCCACAGGTGCGACCGGAGATACAGGTGCCACAGGCTCGACCGGCGCGACAGGTTCGACCGGCGCAACTGGCTCGACGGGGGCGACTGGTGATACCGGCGCCACGGGTTCCACCGGGGCGACTGGCTCGACAGGAGCAACCGGAGCGACGGGTTCGACCGGCTCGACCGGAGCCACAGGTGCGACCGGAGATACAGGTGCCACAGGCTCGACCGGCGCGACAGGTGCGACCGGCTCGACCGGCGCAACTGGCTCGACGGGGGCGACTGGTGATACCGGCGCCACGGGCGCCACGGGTTCCACCGGGGCGACTGGCTCGACAGGAGCAACCGGCTCGACCGGAGCGACGGGTTCGACCGGCGACACGGGTTCGACCGGAGCAACTGGCTCGACTGGGGCAACTGGTTCGACCGGCGCCACTGGGTCGACTGGTGCAACTGGCTCGACCGGGTCGACTGGTTCGACTGGTGACACCGGAGCGACTGGATCGACTGGGGCAACCGGAGCAACCGGCTCGACTGGCTCGACTGGTGCGACAGGTTCCACCGGTGCGACTGGCTCGACCGGAGCAACTGGCTCGACTGGGGCAACTGGCTCGACCGGAGCAACAGGCTCGACTGGCTCGACTGGTGCGACAGGTTCCACCGGTGCGACTGGCTCGACCGGAGCAACTGGCTCGACCGGAGCAACTGGCTCGACTGGGGCAACTGGTTCGACCGGGGCGACAGGCTCGACTGGCTCGACTGGTGCGACAGGTTCCACCGGTGCGACTGGCTCGACCGGAGCAACAGGTGCGACCGGAGCGACTGGCTCGACCGGCGCAACCGGTTCGACCGGTGCCACCGGCTCGACCGGAGCAACCGGCTCAACCGGGGCAACTGGTTCGACCGGGGCGACAGGCTCGACTGGTGCGACAGGTTCCACCGGTGCGACTGGCTCGACCGGAGCGACCGGCTCAACCGGCGCCACGGGCTCGACCGGAGCGACTGGATCGACCGGAGCGACTGGAGCGACCGGCTCAACCGGAGCAACCGGTTCGACCGGCGCGACGGGCTCGACCGGTGCAACGGGCTCGACCGGAGCAACCGGCTCAACCGGAGCGACCGGCTCAACCGGAGCGACCGGCTCAACCGGAGCAACCGGTTCGACCGGCGCCACGGGCTCGACCGGCGCGACAGGCTCGACCGGGGCAACTGGCTCGACCGGCGCCACCGGCTCGACCGGTGCGACTGGTTCGACCGGCGCCACTGGTTCGACCGGCGCCACGGGCTCGACCGGCGCCACGGGCTCGACCGGAGCAACTGGCTCGACCGGCGCGACTGGCTCGACCGGCGCCACCGGTTCGACCGGCGCCACCGGTTCGACCGGTGCCACCGGCTCGACCGGCGCCACGGGCTCGACCGGCGCGACTGGGTCGACCGGCGCCACCGGTTCGACCGGCGCCACCGGTTCGACCGGTGCCACCGGCTCGACCGGCGCCACGGGCTCGACCGGCGCGACTGGGTCGACCGGCGCCACTGGTTCGACCGGTGCCACGGGCTCGACCGGAGCAACTGGCTCGACCGGAGCAACTGGCTCGACCGGCGCCACGGGCTCGACCGGCGCGACTGGCTCGACCGGCGCCACCGGCTCGACCGGCTCGACCGGCGCCACCGGTTCGACCGGTGCGACGGGTTCGACCGGTGCCACGGGCTCGACCGGAGCAACTGGCTCGACCGGAGCAACTGGTTCGACCGGCGCAACCGGCGCCACCGGCTCGACCGGAGCCACCGGCTCGACCGGAGCCACCGGCTCGACCGGCGCGACTGGCTCGACCGGCGCCACTGGTTCGACCGGCGCCACGGGCTCGACTGGCTCGACTGGCTCGACCGGCGCCACCGGTTCGACCGGAGCAACCGGCTCGACCGGCGCGACTGGCTCGACCGGCGCCACTGGTTCGACCGGCGCCACGGGCTCGACTGGCTCGACCGGCGCCACCGGCTCGACCGGCTCCACCGGCGCCACCGGCGCCACCGGTTCGACCGGCGCCACTGGTTCGACCGGTGCGACGGGTTCGACCGGTGCCACCGGCTCGACCGGAGCAACTGGCTCGACCGGTGCGACGGGTTCGACCGGCGCAACTGGCTCGACCGGAGCCACCGGCTTGACCGGCGCGACTGGCTCGACCGGAGCGACTGGATCGACCGGGGCAACCGGTTCGACCGGTGCGACGGGTTCGACCGGTGCCACGGGCTCGACCGGAGCAACTGGCTCGACCGGCGCCACCGGATCGACCGGAGCAACTGGCTCGACCGGCGCGACTGGCTCGACCGGCGCCACTGGTTCGACCGGCGCCACCGGCGCGACTGGCTCGACCGGCGCCACCGGCTCGACCGGCTCGACCGGCGCCACCGGCGCCACCGGTTCGACCGGTTCGACCGGTGCCACGGGCTCGACAGGAGCAACAGGCTCGACCGGTTCGACCGGCGCAACCGGCTCGACCGGAGCAACCGGCTCGACGGGCGCAACTGGCTCGACCGGAGCCACCGGCTCGACCGGAGCCACCGGTTCGACCGGCGCAACCGGCTCGACTGGTGCGACTGGCTCGACCGGCGCGACGGGTTCGACCGGGGCAACCGGCTCGACCGGAGCAACTGGTGCAACCGGCTCGACCGGAGCAACTGGTGCGACAGGATCGACCGGGGCAACCGGTTCGACTGGCGCCACTGGCTCGACAGGAGCAACTGGCTCGACCGGCGCGACAGGCTCGACCGGCGCCACGGGCTCTACCGGCTCGACCGGAGCAACGGGTTCGACAGGGGCAACTGGCTCGACCGGCGCGACTGGCTCGACCGGAGCAACCGGAGCGACTGGTGCGACCGGAGCGACTGGATCGACAGGGGCAACTGGTTCGACCGGTGCCACCGGCTCGACCGGTGCCACCGGCTCGACAGGCGCAACTGGCTCGACCGGAGCCACCGGTTCGACCGGCGCCACCGGCTCGACCGGCGCCACCGGCTCGACCGGGGCAACCGGCTCGACAGGTGCCACCGGCTCGACAGGTGCCACGGGTTCGACAGGTGCCACGGGTTCGACCGGAGCAACCGGAGCGACCGGAGCAACTGGCTCCACCGGCGCGACGGGTTCGACAGGGGCAACTGGCTCGACCGGCGCGACAGGCTCGACCGGGGCGACCGGCTCGACCGGAGCAACCGGCTCGACTGGTGCGACTGGCTCGACCGGCGCCACTGGCTCGACCGGAGCTACCGGCGCCACCGGCTCGACTGGTGCGACCGGACCAACAGGCTCGCCTGGTCCGACGGGGTCGACTGGAGCAACCGGCCCAGGCGGTCAGACCGGTGATCATGGTCATGGCAATAACGGCCACGGCAATGGACAGCAGGACGCGCCGGGCAATTCCGGGGACCATAACAATGCCGACAACAGCAGCCATCAGGGACAGGGCAACTCTTCCGGAGGCCAAGGCAACGGCGGTAATAACGCCAACGTCACGGCCAGCACGCTGGGGCTGACGGACACGGCGGAGTTCCTGCAGTCCGGCTCGCCCGACGGCAACAGTGATCCCGGCAAGCATGCGTCGTTCGGCCAACTGGTCGGCCTTGCGGCGACTTCGGTGACGACAGACCTGCTGAACGTCCTCAAGACAATCAGCGGATCTGGCAACAACCAGAACAAGCCTTCCGGAGCGAGCACGGATCTCACCTCGGATCAGACCAAGCCTGGCGCCGGCTACGCCAGCAACGACCACACCGTCAAGACGTCCCTGAAGGATCTCTTGAAGCCGCACGACTGAGTGGCGAATGGACCTGGACGGTAACCGGTCCAGGTTGGCGAACGGGCGCGCGGGCKTCGCTGGAAAGCGGAGCCCGCGCGCTTTTCATTCGTGCTCTGTCGGCTCGCGCAGCATCGTAGGGCATGCCTGGTACCAGGGTCAGCCGCCTGCAGGCGTGTCCGCTTCCGGCCCAGCCATGGCGACCATTCGCGGATTGAAAGCAACTTAAAGGAAGCCGCCAAAGTCTTAGATTTCCAAAACAATTTGGGCGAGTCCGGCGTCTCGATATTGACCGACGTCTGCTGCCCCGCTCCTCAGAATTTACCAAATCCTTCCTTAATAGTTTACAAATCGCTAATTTTCGATTTTACTAATGTATGGGTATAGAGGGTGCCCGCGGATCGCACGGTCGGGTGGCCGTGAGGTCTTGCAGGCGAGTTTGGGCAGGGATCTGGGTAGCAAGGCAATTTAGCGGAAGAACAAGGTGCGCTCATCGGGCGCGCCGTGAGACGCCGCGTCTATGTCTGTCCTCGGCGGAAGGCAGACGTTCCCATTCCGGAGTTCGCTCGCGAGTTTGCCGTCGAGGCGTCGGCGGCACGGGTGACGGGAGTGGGTATTGTGAATCAAGTGTTGTCGCGTGCGCCCCAGGGCGTTGAGCCACGGGTCGATGGGCGCCAAATTCATCCGCTGCCGGCCGCGRCAACCGGTCGCCCGAATGCGCGGACCGATGCGCGCCAGGCTGGCGCCTCAGAAATCCTTTTCGTCGACCCCTCTGTATCCGATCTCGGCACGATCCTCGCCAATCTGCGACCGGAGGTCGAGGCGATCGTGCTCGACGCCAACCGCCCGGCCGCGCGCCAAATGGCGCTGGCGCTCGAAGGCCGCGACGGCCTCGACGCCGTGCACGTCATCGCCCACGGCGCGCCTGGGCGGGTGAACTTCGCAGCGGGCGAATGGTCGGCCGAGACGCTCTACGACGACCAGGGCGATCTCGCTGCGATCGGTCGGGCGCTGGGCGGACTTGGCGAACTGCTCTTATGGAGCTGCAACGCCGGCGCTGGCGCGGCCGGAAGCAATTTCATCGACGCGCTGTCACGCGCGACGGGAACGCCAGTCGCGGCGGCGAACGACCTAGTCGGGTCGCAGACGCTGGGCGGCGACTGGAAACTAAACATTCGGACAGAGAACGCCGCGGCGCGGCCGCCGCTAACCCGGGGGGGCATCATGAGCTACGTAGCAGTTCTAGCGGCAATCGAGATCACCGTATCCGGCTTGGTTCCGAGCGGCTTGACGGCCGGCTCGACGACCTACTTCGTGGTGGACAGGGACCACGGCTCGATCGTTGGCAACATCAGTCTTCCGAACATGGCGAACAGGCCCTTCCGGATCACCGTCAAGGTGCCTGGCGGGTCGACGGGCCTCGACGTCGGCGTCTTCGACGAAGCCGGCAAGTTCACCTCGGCCGGTTTCACGGTGGATGTACCCACGCCTCCATCCGGCGCCGTCGGACCAAGGGGGTGATGTCGTGCTGAACCACACAATTCCCTTCCATAGCCCGGCCGCCGCGCGGCCGGGCTTCAGCCCATCAACACAGCAAGGTTCGCCCCAATACCCCCAGGGCGATCATGCCATGACGTCCGAAGTCGTGTTCATCGATCCCGCCGTCAGCGACATCAGCACCCTTCTGGCAGGGCTAAGGCCCGGCGTGCAGCCGGTGCTCCTCGATGCCACGCGGCCCGCGGCCGCGCAGATGGCGGCGGCCCTATCCGGCCGCCGGGGCCTTGCTGCGGTACACGTCATCTCCCACGGCGCGCCTGGACGTGTCGGATTCGCGGCGGGCGAATGGTCTGCTGAGACTCTGGCGCGCGACGCCGGTGAACTAGCTGCGATCGGCCGGGCCATGGCCGGGGACGGCGACCTGCGGCTGTGGAGTTGCGAGACGGGCCGAGGCTTGGCTGGTGAGGCGTTCGTCGATGCACTCGAGGATGCTACCGGGGTTTGCGTCGGCGCCACCAGCGCTTTGGTCGGCACGGCTGCCCTGGGTGGACAATGGGAGCTGGCGGGCAAGCAAAAGGCGCCGCTGACGACGACAGGGGTCGCGAACTATTCGGGCATATTGAGCGTGGAAATTACACTTAATGGGACGCTTGATACATCGGCGAATGTCGGAAAGATGTTCGCTGTTGAATACTATGTAACCAGTCCTTCCGGCGCTATTGTTGCCAGTTTCTCTCTTCCATCTGAGGCCGTTCCCCCTTTCATATCAGTTGCGGTTATACTGAACGTTCCTGTGAATGCGGCCTCAACAATATATACAATTACTGCTCTCGTCCCCCAGGCTGGGAACAACTCCAATCAAGATTTTACCCAAGTTGCTGCAGGAACCTTTACGGTTCCGGCTTCTGGCATTGGCACGGTGACGTTTGCCAATGCGGACACTACCAACAGCAACGGTGTCTTTGCGGTAACCACGTCATCTGCTGGAACAACATTGGCCCCACAGGCGCCACGGGTTCGACCGGCGCCACAGGTTCGACGGGTGCCACAGGTTCGACTGGTGCAACCGGAGCTACAGGTGCGACCGGCAATACAGGTGCCACAGGTTCAACCGGAGCGACGGGTTCGACCGGCTCTACTGGTGCCACAGGTGCGACCGGCAATACAGGTGCCACAGGTTCAACTGGGGCTACAGGCTCAACGGGCGCGACCGGAGCAACCGGCGCCACAGGCTCCACCGGCTCCACTGGTGCCACAGGTGCGACCGGCAATACAGGTGCCACAGGTTCAACTGGGGCTACAGGCTCAACGGGGGCTACAGGCACAACTGGCGCGACCGGAGCAACCGGCGCCACCGGTGCAACTGGCGATACCGGAGCCACGGGCTCGACCGGAGCAACGGGTGCCACTGGCTCGACCGGTGATACTGGCGCGACAGGTTCGACTGGAGCAACCGGTGCCACGGGCGCAACTGGCGATACGGGCGCCACCGGAGCAACTGGAGCCACAGGTGCGACCGGCGATACGGGTGCCACCGGCTCGACTGGCGCGACCGGCGCCACAGGCGATACCGGCGCGACAGGATCGACTGGTGCTACAGGTTCAACTGGTGCGACCGGTGATACGGGTGCCACTGGTTCGACTGGAGCAACGGGCTCGACCGGTGCGACTGGCGATACCGGGGCAACAGGTTCGACTGGAGCAACGGGTGCCACGGGTGCGACCGGCGATACAGGTGCCACGGGCTCGACTGGAGCAACCGGAGCCACGGGTGCGACTGGCGATACCGGMGCGACRGGMTCGACTGGTGCTACAGGTTCAACKGGTGCAACCGGTGATACGGGTGCCACGGGTTCGACCGGAGCCACTGGTGCGACCGGCTCAACTGGCGCAACCGGTGCGACTGGCGATACGGGTTCCACCGGCGCCACGGGCTCGACCGGAGCCACAGGTGCGACTGGCGATACCGGTGCCACAGGCTCTACCGGAGCCACAGGTTCCACCGGCGCAACCGGCGATACCGGAGCGACGGGYTCGACYGGWGCTACCGGCGCCACAGGCGCGACCGGCGATACCGGAGCGACGGGCTCGACTGGAGCTACCGGCGCCACAGGAGCAACTGGTGATACGGGCGCCACAGGCTCGACCGGAGCAACCGGAGCCACGGGCGCCACCGGCGATACCGGAGCGACGGGTTCGACTGGAGCTACCGGCGCCACAGGTGCGACCGGCGATACGGGTGCCACGGGTTCGACCGGAGCAACCGGCGCGACCGGCGATACCGGAGCGACGGGCTCGACTGGAGCTACCGGCGCCACAGGAGCAACTGGTGATACCGGCGCCACAGGCTCGACTGGAGCAACCGGTGCCACAGGTGCGACCGGCGATACGGGCGCCACAGGCTCGACCGGGGCAACCGGCGCCACAGGTGCGACCGGCGATACGGGCGCCACAGGCTCGACCGGGGCAACCGGCGCCACGGGCGCCACTGGCGATACGGGCGCCACCGGCTCGACCGGAGCAACCGGAGCCGCGGGTGCCACCGGCGATACAGGCGCCACAGGCTCGACCGGGGCAACCGGCGCCACAGGCGCGACCGGCGATACGGGCGCTACAGGCTCGACTGGAGCAACCGGAGCCACAGGTGCCACGGGCGATACCGGAGCGACGGGCTCGACTGGAGCTACCGGCGCCACAGGCGCGACTGGAGATACAGGCGCGACTGGAGATACAGGCGCCACCGGCTCGACTGGAGCTACCGGAGCCACAGGCGCGACCGGCGATACGGGCGCCACAGGCTCGACCGGGGCAACCGGCGCCACAGGTGCGACCGGCGATACCGGAGCGACGGGCTCGACGGGAGCTACCGGCGCCACAGGAGCAACTGGTGATACGGGCGCCACAGGCTCGACTGGAGCAACCGGCGCCACAGGCGCGACCGGCGATACCGGAGCGACGGGTTCGACCGGAGCTACCGGCGCCACAGGAGCAACTGGTGATACGGGCGCCACAGGCTCGACTGGAGCAACCGGAGCCACGGGCGCCACCGGCGATACCGGAGCGACGGGTTCGACTGGAGCTACCGGCGCCACAGGAGCGACCGGCGATACGGGTGCCACGGGTTCGACCGGAGCGACCGGCGATACCGGAGCGACGGGCTCGACCGGCGATACCGGAGCGACGGGCTCGACCGGGGCAACCGGCGCCACAGGCGCGACCGGCGATACCGGAGCGACGGGCTCGACGGGAGCTACCGGCGCCACAGGCGCGACCGGTGATACGGGCGCCACAGGCTCGACCGGGGCAACCGGCGCCACAGGAGCAACTGGTGATACGGGCGCCACAGGCTCGACTGGAGCAACCGGAGCCACAGGTGCCACCGGCGATACCGGAGCGACGGGTTCGACTGGAGCTACCGGCGCCACAGGCGCGACCGGCTCGACTGGCGCGACCGGCGCCACAGGCGATACCGGCGCGACAGGATCGACTGGTGCTACCGGATCGACTGGTGCAACCGGTGATACGGGTGCCACTGGTTCGACCGGAGCAACTGGTGCTACGGGTGCAACCGGCGATACGGGCTCTACCGGAGCGACGGGCTCGACTGGTGCTACAGGCTCAACTGGCGCGACCGGAGCCACAGGTGCAACTGGCGATACGGGTGCAACCGGTTCGACTGGTGCAACCGGCGCCACGGGTGCCACAGGCGATACCGGAGCCACGGGCTCGACCGGAGCTACAGGTTCGACCGGCGCGACCGGCTCGACTGGAGCAACCGGCGATACGGGCGCTACGGGTTCGACCGGGGCCACGGGTTCGACCGGAGCAACCGGAACCACAGGTGCAACCGGCACCACGGGTGCCACTGGTTCGACCGGGGCGACCGGTGCCACTGGCGATACCGGAGCAACAGGTTCAACTGGGGCTACAGGCTTAACTGGCGCGACTGGAGATACAGGCGCGACCGGYTCGACTGGWGCAACCGGAGCCACAGGWGCGACCGGCGATACGGGCGCCACCGGTTCGACCGGAGCTACAGGTTCGACTGGAGCAACGGGTGCCACGGGTTCGACCGGAGCAACTGGAGCAACCGGCGCCACAGGTGCGACTGGCGATACGGGTGCAACCGGTTCGACTGGTGCAACCGGAGCCACAGGAGCGACCGGAGCAACTGGTGCAACCGGCGATACGGGCGCAACGGGCTCGACTGGAGCCACGGGTGCGACCGGGGCAACCGGTGCCACTGGCGATACAGGCGCCACCGGTGCAACCGGAGCCACGGGTGCGACCGGCGATACGGGCGCCACGGGCTCGACTGGAGCAACCGGAGCCACAGGCGCGACCGGTGATACCGGCGCGACAGGATCGACTGGTGCTACAGGTTCAACTGGTGCGACCGGTGATACGGGTGCAACGGGTTCGACTGGAGCTACCGGAGCCACGGGTGCGACCGGCGCTACAGGTGCAACTGGCGATACCGGCGCCACGGGTTCGACCGGAGCTACAGGTTCGACAGGCGCGACCGGCTCGACTGGAGCCACAGGCGCCACAGGTGCAACTGGCGATACCGGCGCCACGGGCTCGACTGGAGCTACAGGCTCGACCGGAGCAACCGGAGCCGCGGGTGCCACAGGCGATACCGGAGCCACGGGTGCCACCGGTGCGACTGGCGCAACCGGAGCCACAGGTGCGACCGGCGCTACCGGTGCGACTGGCGATACCGGAGCAACAGGTTCAACCGGAGCGACCGGCGCCACAGGTGCGACCGGTGACACCGGCGCCACGGGCTCGACCGGAGCTACAGGTTCAACAGGTGCGACTGGAGATACAGGCGCCACCGGCTCGACTGGAGCTACGGGCTCGACCGGTGCAACTGGCGATACCGGGGCAACAGGTTCTACTGGAGCGACGGGTGCCACGGGTGCGACCGGCGCTACAGGTGCAACTGGCGATACCGGCGCCACTGGTTCGACTGGAGCTACGGGCTCCACTGGCGCCACCGGCTCGACTGGAGCAACCGGCGCCACAGGTGATACCGGCGCGACAGGATCGACTGGTGCAACGGGTGCCACGGGTGCGGCCGGCGATACAGGTGCCACGGGCTCGACTGGAGCAACCGGAGCCACGGGTGCGACTGGCGATACCGGCGCAACGGGTGCCACTGGTTCGACTGGAGCAACCGGCGCCACGGGTGATACCGGCGCGACAGGATCGACCGGTGCTACAGGTTCAACTGGTGCAACCGGTGATACGGGTGCCACTGGTTCGACCGGAGCAACCGGAGCTACAGGCGCGACCGGCTCAACTGGGGCAACGGGTGCCACGGGTGCGACCGGAGCGACGGGCGCGACCGGCGATACGGGGGCCACGGGCTCGACCGGAGCAACTGGCGCCACGGGTGCGACCGGTGATACGGGTGCCACTGGTTCGACTGGAGCTACGGGCTCGACCGGAGCAACTGGAGCAACGGGTGCCACGGGTGCGACTGGCGCAACCGGTGATACCGGAGCAACAGGTTCGACTGGAGCAACAGGTGCCACGGGTGCGACTGGCCATACGGGCGCAACGGGCTCGACCGGAGCAACTGGAGCAACCGGCGCCACAGGCGATACCGGCGCGACAGGATCGACTGGGGCTACAGGTTCAACTGGTGCAACAGGTGATACGGGTGCCACTGGTTCGACCGGGGCAACCGGTGCAACTGGTGATACCGGAGCCACGGGCGCAACCGGCGCTACCGGAGCAACAGGTTCAACTGGGGCTACCGGCGCCACGGGTGCAACGGGTTCGACCGGAGCTACAGGTTCGACAGGCGCGACCGGCTCGACTGGAGCAACTGGCTCGACCGGAGCAACCGGACCGAAGGGCGACACCGGGTCTAAGGGCGCGACAGGTGCCACTGGCGCAACCGGCTCGACCGGGGCAACCGGGCCTAAGGGCGACACAGGACCCAAGGGCGACACCGGACCCAAGGGCGCGACGGGTGCCACTGGCGCAACCGGCTCGACCGGGGCAACCGGGCCCAAGGGCGACACAGGACCCAAGGGCGCGACGGGTGCCACTGGCGCAACCGGCTCGACCGGGGCAACCGGACCGAAGGGCGACACCGGACCCAAGGGCGCGACGGGTGCCACTGGCGCAACCGGCTCGACCGGGGCAACCGGACCGAAGGGCGACACCGGACCCAAGGGCGCGACGGGTGCCACTGGCGCAACCGGCTCGACCGGGGCAACCGGACCGAAGGGCGACACAGGACCCAAGGGCGCGACGGGTGCCACTGGCGCCACCGGCTCGACCGGGGCAACCGGCTCGACCGGGGCAACCGGACCGAAGGGCGATACCGGACCCAAGGGCGCGACGGGTGCCACTGGCGCAACCGGCTCGACCGGAGCAACCGGACCTAAGGGCGACACCGGACCCAAGGGCGCGACGGGTGCCACCGGCGCAACCGGCTCGACCGGAGCAACTGGACCGAAGGGCGATACCGGACCGAAGGGTTCGACAGGTGCCACTGGCGCAACCGGCTCGACCGGGGCAACCGGACCGAAGGGCGACACCGGGCCCAAGGGCGCGACGGGTGCCACTGGCGCAACCGGCTCGACCGGAGCAACCGGACCGAAGGGCGATACCGGACCCAAGGGCGCGACAGGTGTCACTGGCGCAACCGGCTCGACCGGGGCAACCGGACCGAAGGGCGATACCGGACCCAAGGGCGCGACGGGTGTCACTGGCGCAACCGGCTCGACCGGGGCAACCGGGCCGAAGGGCGACACCGGGCCGAAGGGTTCGACGGGTGTCACTGGCGCAACCGGCTCGACCGGGGCAACCGGACCTAAAGGCGACACCGGACCCAAGGGGGCCACGGGTGCAACCGGTGCCGCAGGCTCGACCGGGGCAACCGGGCCGAAGGGCGACACCGGGCCGAAGGGTTCGACGGGTCCGACCGGCACAACTGGTCCGACCGGACCCTCGGGCGGTCACAACGACTCGATCGTTCCGTCGACGACAACCCTGGTGACGCCCACCCCGAAGACCGCCAATGTCACGCCCGACTCGCTCGGCCTCAAGGATAGCTGGCAATTCCTGCAGCCGGGCTCGACCGGCAACGGCAGCGGCGGCCAGCCCTCGCTACACCACCTGATCGGCCTGGCGGCCGGCTCGGTGACGACCGATCTCCTGAATATCCTCAATACGATCAGGGGATTTGGTCACCAACAGAACCAGCCGTCCGGCGTGACTACGGACCAGACCTTGGATGCGACCAAGCACGGTACCGGCTACGCCAGCACCGACCACACCGCCAAGACGACCCTGAAGGATCTTCTGAAGCCGCATGAGTGAGCAAGACTGGCGAGAGACCACCGAAGGGAAACGCGCGAACGTCGCGGAAGAGCGAAGTTCGCGCGTTAAACATCCCGGGACACGGTTTGGCAGAAGAGTCGCGCGGCCGATCAATTCGGAGTACGATGGCAACATGATCGAAACCCTCGGCAGAGGCACTTCGGCCCGGGAATTGTCGAGTTCACTTGCGTGCCGGAAGACAAGTCCATGGTGAACATCCCCGTGAACGCCGAAATCCAAGCGGTCCCGATCCAAGCCGGTTCCGCGCAAGGCGACGCGGCGGGCGGCGAGAGCACTATGGCGCGGATCCCTGGCGGTCCGGCCGAATTTGACAAGATCGGGCCACGCCTCAAGGCGATGCTGCGCGCCGCCCGCTATCACGGCGTCGAGCTCGACCCGAACGAATTCAGGGCCGCGAGCGCGATTCCAGCCGCCGCCGATCTGTCGCAGTGGGCGCAGGACGCAGGCATGTGGTCGCGCGCCGTGCGCATCCGCTGGTCCCACCTCTTGCGTTTCCAGGAAGCCGGACCGGTCGTCCTGTTGTTCAACGATGGCGGCGCGGCTCTCCTCACCGGGGCGAGCGCCGAGCGGAACATCGTCTTCCTGAAAAGTGCGGATGCACCCGACGATGGTGAAGCCGTCGCCATCGACGAGTTGCGGCTGTCGCAGGTGTGGACGGGCGAGGCATTGCTGCTGCGCGCCACACGATCCTATGTCGCGGCGGATGCGCCCTTCACCCTTCGCTGGCTCGCCGAACTGGTGCGGCTCGAAAGCCACGCCCTGCGCGATATCACCATCGCCTCGTTCACGCTGAGTGTCCTGACCATCCTGCCGCCGCTTATCGTCATGACGGTGGTCAACAAGGTGCTGCAGTTCAACAGCGTCTCGACGCTGGTGCTGTTGTCGGCGGTGATCGCCGTGGTTTTCGCCTATGAGACACTGCTTGGCCATGCACGGCGGCTGATCATCAATGTCGTCGGCGCCCGTCTGGACACCAAGTTGCAGCTGCACGTCTTCWGCCGGCTGTTACGCCTGCCGCTCGACTATTTCGAACGGCATCCGGCCGGCGAGACGATGTATCACCTCGCCCAGGTCTATCGCATCCGCGAGTTCCTGACGGGAAAACTCCTCAGYACGTTCCTGGATATGATCACGCTGTGCGTGCTGGTACCGGTSATGTTCTACATCAACRCCKCCCTCGCCTGGATCGTGCTGGCCTGCGCGGTGGTGATCCTGCTGATCATCCTCGCCTTCCTCAGGCCGCTGCGCGGCAGATATCAGCGGGTGGTCGACGCCGAGACCTGGAAGTCGGCGGCGCTCGGCGAAACGGTCGTCGGAATCAAGACGGTGAAGGCGCTCGGTCTCGAGCCGCAGCGCAAGGCGCTCTGGGATGAGCGGGTGGCCGAAGCGGGAAAGGCGCGTCTCGCCTTCGGACAGCTGGCAAGCTGGCCGCAGACCCTGGTCACGCCGATCGAACGTGTGATGGTGCTCGGCACCATGCTGATCGGCGCCTATCTCGCGATGAACGACCGCACCGGCTACATGGTCGGCGGCTTGTTCGCCTTCATGATGATCGCCCAGCGTGTGGCCCAGCCGCTGGTTGGCCTGGCCCGACTGGTTGAAGACTACGAGGAGGTCGGTGCGGCGATCGGCGAGGCAGCGTCGGTCCTCAACCGGCCGCTGGAGAGCAGTTCGAACTCCACCGGCCTGAGACCCAAGCTGGTCGGCGAGGTCGTGTTCAGCGACCTGACCTTTAGCTATATCGCCACCAAGACGCCGGCGCTCGACCGGGTCAGCTTCCATATTCCCGCCGGCAGCATGTTTGGCATTGTTGGGCGCAGCGGGTCGGGAAAATCGACGGTCGCCCGCCTCCTGCAAGGGATCAACCGCGACTACAGTGGGTTCCTCAAGCTTGATGGCGTCGACCTCAAGGAAATCAACCTGCGCCATTTGCGCCAAGGGCTTGGCGTGGTGCTGCAGGACAACTTTCTGTTCCGCGGATCGATCCGCGACAACATCATCGCCGGGCGCCCGGGCCTGACCCTTTCCGACGCCATGCGCGCCGCGCACCTCGCCGGCGCCCAGGAATTCATCGAGCGGGTGCCGAATGGCTACGACACCTACATCGAGGAAGGTTCGCCCAATCTATCAGGCGGTCAAAAGCAGCGGCTGGCGATCGCGCGCGCGCTCATCCACGATCCGACCATTCTCATCCTCGACGAGGCGACCAGCGCACTCGACCCGGAGAGCGAGGCGGTTGTCAGCGCCAACCTCATGCGCATCGCCAGCGGGCGCACGATGATCATCGTTTCGCACCGGCTCGCCTCGCTGACCGAGTGCGACAACATCCTCGTCATGGATCAGGGTAAGGTCCTCGACGTCGCGCCGCATGCGACCTTGCTCGAACGATGCGCGCTCTATCGCCAGTTGTGGTCGCAGCAGAACCGGCACCTCGATGGCCGCCACGGCCGCCCCGTCGCCGTCCCGCCGCGGCTGGTTTGATCATGTCGCGCGCCTCATATTCGCATCAGGTCCGGTAACCCATGAGCAGCACCTCTCTCACCGCCCTTCCCGCTCGGTGGCACCGGATGGAAACGAGAGATCCGACGACGCCGGCCATACTCGAGTTCCAGTGGCCGTCGACGGCTGTCGCCAATGCGCCTATTCCGCGGGCGGCGCGCGGCATCGTCTGGATCGTTTCCAGCCTGGTCATCGCGCTGATCGCCCTGGCGGGTCTGATACCGGTCGATCAGGTGGTGACGACCAGAGGGCTGGTGGTCTCGCAATCCCCCAACATCGTCGTGCAACCGCTGGAGACAGCGATTGTCCGCTCGATCGAGGTGCGGGAAGGACAGCGCGTCCAGGCCGGCCAATTGCTTGCCCGCCTCGATGCGACCTTTTCCTCGGCCGACCAGGCGGCACTGGCGATGCAGGTCTCGACACTTGAAGCCGAGGTGGCGCGGTTGAAGGCGGAGGCCAGCGGCCAGGCGTTCACCTACAACGGCCTCGACCCGAGTTGGACCCTGCAGGTGTCGATATTCGAGCAACGCAAGGCGGTCTACGACGCCAAGGTGGAGAATTTCGAACGCCAGCGCGACGAACTCAGCTCGGTAATTTCGCGATCGCAATCCGATGCCGACGGCTACCGCCAGCGGCTGACGGTCGCCGACTCGATCGAACAGATGCGCAGGCAGCTCGAGGCAAGGCAGGTGGGGAGCCGCCTCAACACGCTCCTGGCCGAGGACAACCGCGCGGAAATGTCCCGGGCGCTCGGCAATGCCGAGCAGACCGCGGAAGCCGCCAAACGCCAGCAGGCAGCGGTAGCCGCCGAGCGCGACGGCTACATTCAGGGCTGGCGCGCTGAAGTCTCGCAGAGCCTGTCGGAGGCAAGCACGCGGATCTCCGACGCCCGCGAACTTCTCAACAAGGCAAAGCTTCGAAACCAGTTGGTCGAGTTGAAGAGCCAATCAGACGCCATCGTTCAATCGGTGGCAAAAGTCTCCGTCGGCTCGGTCATGCAGTCAGGGGAGCGCTTTATCACGCTGGTGCCGGC
>NZ_JBFRGG010000021.1:0-82680 GCF_052115225.1 Mesorhizobium sp. 2RAF45
TGCGCTCGCCCGCAAGCTGCTCGTCATTCTCAATGCAAAAGCACGCGACGCGAGTGACGAATTCGCAAATGCAACTTGACACCTCAGATAGTCGCTCATCCGTCTCGGCGCTGCGCGCCGATCCACCTTCCCCACAAGGGGGGAAGGAAGAGGTGCTAACTAACCTCGCCCTCATACACCGCCTGCGCCTGCATCAACGCCGCGTCCAACCCTTCTCCTTCTGCATACCCAGCCAGATTCCCCGGCCGCTCGATGCCGGGCAGCAGCCTCGGACACGGCTCGGCCGCGCCGATCACGGTCCGCACCGGGATGATCCCGGCCCACACCGGGTGACCATAATCCTCCTCGTCGTCGGCGACGCCCTTGGCGCGCACTTTGGCCGATGCCTCCTCGATGCGCATGCCGATGACCATGGTCGCCTTGGCTTCCTGCGCCGAGATGGGCCGCAAGGTTTCGCTGCGGCCGGGGTAGAAGCGGTCGACGACGCCGGCCAGCGCCTTCATCTTCTCCTCCGGCTCGTCAACGATCCGCGCGGTGCCGAAGCACATCGCCGAGCGGTAGTTGGCCGAATGGTTGAAGCCGGTGCGCGCCAGCACCAGCCCGTCGAGATGCGACACGGTGAGACAGGCCGGCGTACCGCCGCGCAATTGGCGCAGCATGCGGCTGGCCGACGAGCCGTGCCAGTAGAGCATGTCACCCTCGCGCCAGTGGATGGTCGGCGTGCAGTAGGGCTGGCCGTCGAAGGTGTACGCGACGTGGCACAGCAGCCCGGCATCCAGCACCGCGAAGACGGCCGCATGGTCGTAGCTGCCGCGCTCATGCAGGCGCTTGACCCGGTTGCGGCTGGTGGTCGGAAAGCTGGCGGCAACGTCGTTCACGGCTTGCATCCTCGGCTGTTGTCTGCCAACCATGCGCCATGGCATTGGTCGAGAAAAGAACCAATCACAGCAACAAAAATCAGACCAATCCGCCGGATTGGTCGGCGCTGATCCCGGTTCTGCCCGGGGACGGACCGCGCAGCCGCGAGCTTTACGCCGCGCTCAGGCGGCTGATCGAGACCGGCGCGCTGGCTGCCGGCGCAAAGCTGCCGACCACCCGCGACCTTGCAAAGCGCTTCGGCCTGTCGCGTTCGGCGGCGGTCGCCTGTTTCGAGATGCTGATCTCGGAAGGCTTTGCCGTGGCCAAGGTCGGCGCCGGCACCTTCGTCGCTCCCGACGTGCCGTATTTGCCGACAACGCTGGTCAAGGCGCGCCCGCCGGAGATCGACGCCGCCATCTCGCTGCCTTGCGGCCTTGGCGTGGCGGTGTCCGACCCGCGCACGCTTGATGTGTTCCGCATCCTGCTGTCGCGCCACCTCGCCCGCCCCGGCCCCGAGCATTTCCGCTACGGCGATCCGCGCGGCGGCCTGCCGCTGCGAACCGCGATTGCCACGTATCTACGAACCGCGCGCGGCGTGCGCTGCGACGCCGGCCAGATCCTGCTGACCTCGGGCACGCAACAGGGGCTCGACCTCCTGGCGCGTGCGGCACTTCGCCCCGGCGACGCCGTGTGGCTGGAAAACCCCTGCTATCCCATGGCGCACGCAGTGCTGGCCGGCAGCGGCGCCAGGATTGTCGCCGTGCCGGTCGATAGCGAAGGGCTCGATCCCGAGATCGGCGAACGTCTCTGCCCAAAGGCGCGCGCGGCCTATGTCACGCCCTCGCATCAATATCCGCTCGGCGTGACGATGACGATGCGCCGGCGGCTTGCCTTGCTCGACTGGGCGCGGCGCAACGATGCCTGGATCATCGAGGACGATTACGACAGCGAGTTCCGCTATGCCGGCCCGCCACTGACCTCGCTGCAAGGCATGGATGGCGCGAACCGCGTCGCCTATCTCGGGACCTTCTCCAAAGTGCTCTTCCCCGGCCTGCGCATCGGCTATGTCGTGGTGCCGGAGCCGTTGCTCGATGCGGTCATGGCGATCAGGGCGCGCTCCGACCGTTACCCCTCGACGCTGGCCGAGGGCGCGCTGACCGACCTGTTGAACGAAGGCCACTTCGCCGCCCATCTCAGGCGCGTGCGCCGCCGCGTGCAAGCCGCGCGCGACGTGCTGGCCGCGGGCCTGCAGGCGCATTGCGGCGACAGGCTCGATGTGACGGCGCCCGAGCAGGGGCTGCATCTGATGGCGATGCTAAGGGGCAACGGGCCGGACACGGCCATTGTCGAAGCGGCGAAGGCCGTAGGGGTCGGCGCGCGGGCGCTGTCCGCGATGTTCATCGACGGCGCGCCCAAGCATGGGCTAGTGCTGGGCTTTTCCGGGTTTTCGGATGAGGAATTGAGGGCGGCGGCGGTAAGGTTGGGCGGGGTGATGCGGTAGCCGCTCAATCCGCATCAGCGGCAGGCTTCGCCTTCCCGCACTGCGCCAGCACCTTGCCGATGGCCCCCTTCGAACCCTTTAGCGCAAAACTGTTCGAACCATACTTGGCCGAACCGACAGACACATCGCCCTTCCCCCGCAACAGATCGAGCAGCGGATCGGCTTTCTCCAGGTCCACCACGAAGTAATTGTACATTGCCTCCAGCTGCAGGGTCTTGGTCACCGTCCTGCCGTCGGCCTTGAAATCGAACGCGCCGCTGAGGCCGGGCTCCAGCTGCTGGCCGCTCGCACCGAGGTCGTAGCTCAGCACCGGCTTGTCGAAACAGGCCAGCATCAGATACGCGTCGCCCTTCGGGCCGCCGCAGACCGAAGCGGTCAGCACGCTGCCGCCCTCGTCTTCCTCCATCTTCGCGCTCCAGCCGCTGCACGACGCGGCAAACGCCGGCTGCGCGGCCTGCAATGCGGCCACGGCACCGGCGACGACAAGATATCCAGCTTTCATGACTTCCCCCTGACAATTGCGGCACCCGCAACCAGCATATAGGAAAAGCGATCCCGTGACATTGCCCGTTGCGGCAAGGTCGTGTGGTCCGGGTTTGGAGAGCGTTGTGTCGAGAGTTCGTCTGTGTCTTCTGCTGGCCGCCCTGGTGGCCTTGCCTGTCACCGCCCATGCGCAGTGGAAGCCGGTCGAGAAGGTCGAAACCTATGCCATTTCGGGTCAGTCCGGGCCCGAACTCTATCGCTCGATCGGCGAGAACGGGCCGAATGTCGGCGTCGCCCGCGCCATCGCCCACACCAATTTCAAGCTGACCTGGACCAGGGACTATCAGGCACGGGCCGGCGCCTGCGTGCTGGTGTCGGCGAAGCCGAAATTGATCATCACCTACACCTTGCCCAGCCCCACTTCACCGCTGCCATCCGCTGTCCAGAAGAACTGGGAGGTTTTTCTCGCCGGCGTCAGTGCCCATGAAAAGGTCCATGGCGCCACCATTGTCGACATGGTGCGCAAGATCGAGGCGGCGACCGTCGGCCTGACGGTTGCCGACGACCCCAAATGCAGCAAGATCCGGAGCGAGATGACCAAGCGTCTGTCCGCACTCTCGCAGGCGCAGCGCCAGGCCAGCCGCGATTTCGACCGCGTCGAACTGGGCCCGGGCGGCAATCTGCAGAAGCTTATCCTCGCTTTGGTGAATGGCGGCTGAGCCACCACCTTCAAGCCTCGGACACCAGCCCGTCGAGAAGCGCAAAACCTTCCGGCCAGTCGCCCAGGCCGCTTTCGGCATTGATGTGGCCGAACGGCCCGATGACGACAATGCGGCTGCCCCATTGCGTCGCCCGCGCCTCGGCATACTCCGCCGAACCATAGGGGTCGTTGGTGCTGGTCACCACAAGCGAAGCAAAGCGCAGCTTGCCCTCGGGAAGTTTGGCGAAAGCCATACCGTATTCGGGAAAGACCGCCGACGCCGAATCGGGAACGCCGACCAGCAAGGCCGCCTTCACGGGCCTTTGCGAAATCTTCTGCCAGTGCGCGATAAGCAGGCAGGACAGGCTGTGCGCGACCAGCACCGGCGGCTCGGGCGCGGCGATCACCGCGGCCTCCAGAGCCGCCAGCCAGTCGGTGAAATCGGGCAGGTCCCAGCTTGAGGGCCGGAAGCGCCGCATCGCCGGATTGGCGTCTTCCCACCGCGATTGCCAATGCGCCGGGCCGGAACCGCCGCTCCCCGGCAGGATGATGAAATGTGTCATGTCGCCTTGCTCCTATCGATGATGGTGCATGGTGGCGTCTTGAATTGGCACGGGGAATGGGAAATCATCGGAAAGATCATGTCCTTGCCGATGGATTCAAAGTGACACCATGAGGACCAGCGATGAGCGCGCGCCGCTCGACCCGACCGACATCGCCATCATCGAGGCCATGCAGGAGAATGGCCGCATCGGCATATCGGAGCTCGGCCGGCGGGTCGGCCTGTCGCAGCCGGCCACCTCCGAGCGGGTCAAGCGGCTGGAGGAGCGCGGCGTCATTGCCGGCTACACCGCGGTGATCGACCCGGCCGCCCTTGGCCTCGGCATGATGGCCATCATCCGCGTGCGCACCACGCATGAGCACATCCGCCCCTGCCTGAAACAGTTCGCCGAAATGCCCGAGATTACCGAGGTTCACCGACTGACCGGCGAGGATTGCTTCATCCTGAAAGTGGTGGTGCCCTCGCCCGCCCACCTTGAAACCATCGTCGACGCCGTCGCGCGCCATGGCGCGGTCACCACGGCACTGGTGCTGCGCAGCGAGACGCCGAAGCCGATCGGCCGCGAACTGATCCGCGCGAACACGGTTTCGTGAGGGCCGAACCAGTCATCAATCCGTTGCAGTGCGAACCTAACTGCTGAGCGAAATGGACCTGGAACGCATGACGACAGGACGAGGCAAACGCCTGATGATCGCGGCCGCTGCCGCATCGTTGTTCGGCTTTGCCATCGCTTTGCCGGCAACTCTTGTTCGCGCCGGAACCGGCAGCGTCCAACCCGGCCCCCTATCGCGCGCCGACGCTTTTGCCCGGGCGCAAGCGCTGACCGCCCTTGGCCGCAAAATGTTCTTCGATCCCGCTCTCTCGGCTTCGGGCAAGCAGGCCTGCTCGTCCTGTCATGACCCGCGCCACGCCTTCGGTCCGGCGTCGGCAGATCCGGTCGAGATGGGCGGTCCAAACCTCGACCGACCGGGCGTGCGCGCCGTGCCGTCGCTGCGCTATCTCCAGGCGGCGCCCTCTTTCACCGAGCATTTCTACGATTCCGAGGACGAGGGCGACGAGAGCGTCGACAATGGTCCGACCGGCGGCCTGACCTGGGACGGCCGCGCCGACCATGGCAAGGACCAGGCGAAAATCCCCCTGCTCTCGCCCTTCGAGATGGCCAACAAGGATGAGGCCGCCGTCACCGCCGCCTTGCGCAAGGCCGCCTATGCCGATGAGTTCAAGGCGGCCTTCGGCGACGACGTGTTCGACCACGCGAGCGATGCCTTCGACGCCGCCGCCGAGGCGCTCGGCACGTTCGAGCAGAGCGCTGCTGACTTCTACCCCTATTCCAGCCGCTACGACGCCTTCCTCGCCGGCAAGGCTGAGCTGACGGCGCAGGAATTGCGCGGCCGCGCGCTGTTCGAGGACGAGACCAAGGGCAATTGCGCCAGTTGCCACTTGAGCGAACCGGCCAATGACGGCGAGCCGCCGCAATTCACCGATTTCGGCCTGATCGCCATCGCCGTGCCGCGCAACGCGGCGCTTCCCGCCAATGCCGACCCCGCCTATGCCGATCTCGGCCTGTGCGGCCCGCTGCGCACCGATTTCAAGGGACGGACTGAGTATTGCGGCCTGTTCAAGACGCCGACCCTGCGCAACGTCGCGCTGCGCAAGAGCTTCTTCCACAATGGCGCCTTGCACACGCTGCGCGACGCGGTCGCCTTCTATGCCAGCCGCGACACCGATCCGGGCCATTGGTATCCCAGGAATGCCGACGGCACGGTCAGGAAATATGACGACCTGCCAAAGGCTTACTGGGGAAACTTGAATCGGGATCCACCCTTCAACGGCAAAAAGCCCGGCGACAAACCGGCGCTCAACGACGCCGAAATCGACGACATCGTCGCCTTCCTGGGCACGCTTACCGACGCCGACCAGCAGGCGGGGCCAGCGAACTGAACCGCCCTAACCGGTTTGGCCTGTTCGCCGGTGAAAAGAAGGTGCCTCGATCTACCGGATCCGATGCGCCGCAACGCCTGGGACCGGTAAAGAAAGACACATCCCATTAGCGCTTCCTAAACCGCCTTGCGGTATTCCTCGTCACTCGATGGTGGGACGCAGATGAACGCATTCAGGCGAGCGGCCGGATTTGTTGTGATCCTGTTGACCGGGGCGGCGACGCTGGCGGCGTTGCATATCGATGCCCAGCGAAACTTCGCGCTGGCCAAGGAGCGCTATGTCGAGAACTCCCAGGCAGCTTCCAGAGCGACGGCCAAGACCGTCGAAGACGCCTTGCGGGCCGTCTACGAGAATGTGCGCACCCTGAGCTATCTGCCGAGCGTGCGCAACCTCGACCGGCATGGCACGAACCTTGGCGATGAGGGCCGCGCGACGATCCAGCAGATCTACAACAACCTCGCCAACAACGTCTCCATTTCCGAGGTTTACTTCCTGCCGGTGGATTTCAGCCCGGACCGCTTCGATGCCGCGACCGGCAAGCTCGAGGAGCCGATCCTCCAGTTCGACCAGTTGATCGTGAACGCCAAGGCGAGATCCGATGCCGCCGGCAGCGACAAACAGGCGAAGCTGGACGAGAATGCACTGACCCGCCCGCCGGAGGAGATCGAGACCTACGAATACCATGAGCTGGCCAAACAGCTCGCCTGGCTGAAGACGAACTATCCGAATTCGAGCGCCATCGACGGGTTGAACGTGCCGATCATCGGCACGAAGGAGCTCATCACCTGCGACAACACCGATTTCATCCATACCGGCAATGACGCCGATCGCTCAGGCTTCATCCTTTCGGTCCCGGTCTTCGGCCAGGATGGCAGCCTGCGCGGCTCCGTCTCGGCGATCATGCTTACCTCGGCGCTGCGGAAACTGTTGCCGGGCAGCGACTATGTCATCGTCAATTCAGGCTACGGTTTTGAATCCGACCAGCACAGGATGTCGACGGCCCTGGCGGCGGATTCCCGTGCCTTCACGGCGGCCGACCCCAATCTGATCTATTCCGAAGTCATTCCGCTCTCGCTCAACGATCCCAGGAGCGCATGGCGTCTTTGGGCCGGTTTCCCCAACAGCCGGTTCGACAACAACATGGACGTCCAGTCCGTAAGGGAATTCGAACTGGCCGGTTATGCGGCGGTCGCGTTGGTCACGCTGCTGGCGCTGGCATGCTGGTACGCTATCGGGCGCACGATGACGATGCAGGTCGAGGCCGCCGAGACCCTTGAGCGTCGGGTCGAGCAGCGCACCGCCCAGATCCAGCATCTGGCCACGCATGACATTCTCACCGGCCTGCCCAACCGAGGCCTCCTGGCCGACACGATGGACGAGGCATTGCGAAGCCTCAGGGACGACGAGAAGCTGGCCGTCCATTGCGTCGATCTCGACCGTTTCAAGCCGGTCAACGACACGCTCGGCCATCCGGTCGGCGATGAGCTTCTCGGCGCGGTGGCGAAGCGGTTGAAACACCATGCCGGCGAAACCGCCATGGTCGCCAGAATTGGCGGGGACGAGTTCGTCATCCTTCAGCTCCTGCTCGACGGCGACGACGAGGCCGGCGTGCTGGCAAGCCGTGTCATTCATGCCCTGTCCGACGAAGTCTCCATCCAGGGCCACAAGATCAACATCGGCGGCAGCATCGGCATCGCCGTCTTCCCCGACGACGGGCAAAGTTCGGAAACCCTTATCCGCAATGCCGACCTTGCCTTGTACAAGGCCAAGATGGAGGGGCGCGGGACCTGCAGGTCGTTCGAGCCGGGAATGGACGCAAGGCTGCAGGAGCGGCGCCAACTCGAGTCCGAACTGGCGCTCGGCGTGAAGAAAGAACAGTTCGTCCTGCATTATCAACCGCTGCACGATGCAAAGACCTCGCAGCTCACCGGCTTCGAAGCGCTGGTAAGATGGAACCATCCGCGCCTCGGCCTGCTGCCGCCGTCGGAGTTCATCCAATTGGCCGAGGAGACAGGCGCCATCGACGCGCTTGGCGAGTGGATCATGCGGCGTGCCTGCGCCGACGCCGTGAAATGGCCCCTCCCCGTCAAGGTCGCGGTCAATCTTTCGCCGGCCCAGTTCAAACAGCAGGGGCTGTCGCTTCAGGTTGCCGCGGCGCTCGCGGCTTCAGGCCTGCTGCCGTCACGGCTCGAACTGGAGATCACCGAGTCGGTGCTGTTGGCGAACAACGAAAACACGCTGAACACGCTGTACAGTCTGCGCGACCTCGGCATCTCCATAGCCATGGACGATTTCGGCACCGGCTACTCCTCGCTGAGCTATCTCAGGTCGTTCCCGTTCAACCGCATCAAGATCGACCGCAGCTTCGTCAGCCTGATGTGCGAGAGCAGCGAAAGCCGGGCGATCGTCAAGGCCGTCGCCGAACTCGGCACCACGCTTGGCATGACGACGACCGCCGAAGGCGTCGAGACAGAGGACCAGTACAGGCTGGTCAAGGAGAATGGCTGCACGGATGTCCAGGGCTGGTATTTTGGCCGCCCTATGCCGGTCTCCGAGCTTCATGCGCTATTCGACCAGCCGGAAGCCCTGACCGCGTAATCAGCCAGACGGCATGATGGCGAAAATCGGCAGCGGCCGCTACCTCCGCCAGGCCGCCAGATCGGTCAGGATCCGCGCCTTCAGCGCCGGATCGGCGTAGCTCGCCTGCACCGATGTCGCGGCGAGATGGCGGATGGTCTCGTCGTCCCAGCCGAAGGTCTCGGCGCAGGCGGCGTAGGAGGCTTCGAGCGTGGTGTCGAGCAGCGACGGGTCGTCGGTGTTGATCGAAACCGGGACGCCGGCCTTGCGTAAGGCATCGATCGGATGTTGTGCAAGCGAGGGGTAGACGCCGAGCGCCAGATTGGAGACCGGACAGATGCCCAGGAGGATCTGTTTGCGCGCCAGCAAGTCGACGAGTTCCGGGTCCTCGATCGCCCGCACCCCATGGTCGATGCGGTCGGCGCCCAGCAATTCGATGGCGTCGCGAACCCCTTCCGGGCCGCTCGACTCGCCGGCATGAACGGTGCGCCGCAAACCCGCCGCGCCGGCACGGCGAAACGCCTCGGCGAAGCGCGGGCCGGTGCGGCCGGCGGCCGCTTCGTTGCCGTCGATCGACAGGGCGACGACGCGCCTGTGCCTGATCCTGCTCAGCAACGCCACCAGCTCGAGTGATTCCGCCGCCGACTGGGTGCGCAGCAGGCTGACGCAAAGCCCGACCGGCGGGTGACCATCCTGTTCGGCGGCCGCGAAACCCGCATCGAACGCGTCGATCATCCCCGCAATGTCCTTATGCCAGTGCGGCCAGTGCGTCGGGTTGACGATGACGTCGGCGTAGCGCACGC
Source organism: Mesorhizobium sp. 2RAF45 (assembly GCF_052115225.1). Taxonomy (NCBI): domain Bacteria; kingdom Pseudomonadati; phylum Pseudomonadota; class Alphaproteobacteria; order Hyphomicrobiales; family Phyllobacteriaceae; genus Mesorhizobium; species Mesorhizobium sp. 2RAF45. The sequence goes on from NZ_JBFRGG010000021.1 coordinate 9,426, forward strand.
CGCTCCGGCCCATGCGCTGCGCGAACTTGTAGGCCGTGGTGGCGAGCTGCTCGCGGGTACGAAAAGTCCCGCACAACCAGTCGAGCATTTCGAGGAAGCTCTTGAGGTCATGGGCTTCGAACAGCCTGTCGCGCGGCGCGCGTAGCGGAATGCCGGCTTGCTGGCAGTTCGCGATCACATCGTCGGCCTCGAAGCAGCCCTCGATGTGGATGTGCACTTCGGCTTTCGGCAGTCCGATGAAGTCGGTCAAAGACGTCTCCCCTCTTGGCCGGAAGCATCAAACCATGAAACGGCTGGTACCGATTTCAAGAAATGATTGAAAGAATTGCGCATGGGCCACCAGAGAGGCGAGCTCCGAAGCTTCACAGCGCCCGGATAACACCCCCATCCACGCGGATGTTCTGGCCGGTGATATAGCCCGCCCCCTCCGAAGCCAGGAACGCAATCGTCGCGGCGACCTCCTCTGATGTGCCGTAGCGCTGCATCGGCACGTTGTCGCGGCGTTCTTCGGTGGCCGGCAGGCTGTCGATCCAGCCCGGCAGCACATTGTTCATGCGCACATTGTCCGGTGCGTAAGTGTTGGCGAAGATCTTGGTGTAGGCGGTCACTCCGGCGCGGAACACGGCGGACGTCGGGAACATCGCGTTCGGCTCGGCCACCCAGGCCGTCGAGATGTTGATGATGGCGCCGCCCTTCTGCTTGATCATGTGCGGCGCCATGATGCGCACCGGCCGGATGACGTTCATCAGATAGACATCCATGCCGGTGCGCCACTGCTCGTCCGTGATCTCCAGGATCGGCGCGCGCGGCCCGTGGCCGCCGCTGTTGACCAGAACGTCGATGCGGCCAAAACGCTCCAGCGTCAGGTCGGCGAGGCGCTGCAGATCGTCATTCGATTGGTTGGAGCCGGTGACGCCGAGCCCGCCCAACTCCTTGGCCAGGGCCTCGCCCTTGCCCGAGGATGAGAGAATGGCGACCTTGAACCCATCCGCCGCCAGGCGCTTGGCCGCCGCCGCCCCCATGCCGCTGCCACCGGCCACGACAACAGCCACTTTTTCTACACTCATCGGATTTTCCTCTCAGGGTTGGCAGGCACCGCAACCGGTGTTTTCGGTATTTGGACGGTGATATAACTGGTCTTGTCACCCGATTCGAACCAGAATGCCTGAAATCAACCAGTAGAAAAACTCCTGCATGCCCGAAGCCTTCCTCAGCCTGCCGCCGCTGAATGCGCTGCGCGCCTTCGAGGCCTCGGCGCGCCATCTCAACTTCCGCATCGCCGCCGAGGAGTTGAACGTCACGCAAGGTGCGGTAGCCCAGCACATTCGCGGCCTGGAGACCCATCTCGGCGCGAAACTGTTCGAGCGGCTGCCGCGCGGCCTGGCGCTGACCGATCAGGGCCGCGCCTATGTGCCCAACATCCGCCGCGCCTTCGACCTGATCTCGGAGGCAACCCAGCTGTTGCGCCCCGAACCGGCACGTCTGACGATCAGCGTGACGCCGAGTTTCGCCACCAAATGGCTGATCCCCAGGCTGCAGGATTTCATGGCCGACAATCCGCTGGTCGACCTGCGCGTGCTGGCCAGCGAGAGCCTGTCGAGCTTCCAGGCCGACGGCGTCGACGTCGCGGTGCGGCAAGGCCGCCCGCCCTTCGGCGCCGGCCTGATCGTCGACCTGTTGTTTCCCCAGCAGATCATCGCAATCTGCAGCCCGGCTCTGCTGCCTATCGGGACCGCCGAAATCCCGGCGGCCGAAATCCAGCATCACGTGCTGCTGCACGACGCGCACAATCTGTGGCCGGAATTCATGGAAAAGGCGGTCGGCCTGAAGATGACGGCCGAGCTCAAGCGCATGCGCTTCAACCAGACCAGCCTCGCCATCGACGCGGCCATCGCCGGCCAGGGCATAGCGCTGGCCAGCCGCTTCCTCGTCGCAGCCGATCTCGCCGCCGGCCGCCTGGTCCAGCCGGTCAGCGGCGATATGCGCGGCACGCAGGATTTTTATGTCGTCATGCCGAGAAAGCAGCGCCATCCCGAACCGACACAGGCCGTGCGGCAATGGCTGCTGGATGCGGGGGAACGGCCGCTGGTCTAGGGCGTGTACTCATCAAGCGGCTTGCCGACTTATGTCCGCTCACCCCCAAGCTGCGGAAGAGCGGACGTTACCCGAGGTCGCGGAAGGGTCATCAGCAGAAGTTCCTCGACACGTTTGATGGAGAGCCCTTTCGTGCTATTGGAACGCACCACCTCTTCGCTTCCATTCAGTCCGGGGCGGAACATCTTTGACGCGCGTTGCTCGAGTCGATTTGCCGCAACATTCCGCGCTTAGGCCGCTCTACGCCGAGGCAGGCTTCGCTGACGCATTCGCGATCGATCTGCCAAGCAATGCGACCGGCGACGCCGAGCGCCTCGCCGCCCACATGCTTATGGGTCAGGCGCGGTGGGTTGGCTGGCTAATAGCTCTAAGGGACACTTTGGTTGCGGGGTTTGGTCTCAAGACATCGTCTGCGTTGCGCGATGACGTTGCGACCGACAGGATCGATTTCTTTCGGGCCTACGATCGGCGGCGTCACGAGATTATTCTTGGCGAGGACGATCGCCATCTCGACTTCCGTTTGTCCGTTTTGGTTGAAGAGTCCGCTTTGCGCCGTCGACTTGTCGCAACAACGGTCGTGACCTTCAATCATTTGGGAGGGCGGGCCTATATCGCGGGAATTGCGCCTTTCCATCGCCTGATCGTAAAATCGTCTTTGCGTCGAGCCGAGCGATCGGGCTGGCCATCTGAGCTGTGAGGTCGCGCGCCGCCGGCTGGACCAAATTCGGTACGTCTGCTTTCGGGCGTATAGCGTCCAGGCTACGGCTCGGCGCTAGCGAGTCCGCGTCCTAGATCGGAAGCAGCGCGTCCGGCTTCACATTGGCGATCGAGGCGTAGGTATGCGTCTCCCTGACGCCGGGCAGCGGCAGGATCACCCGCTGCAGGAAATCCTGGAACATCGCCATATCGGCGATGCGCGCCTTGACCAGATAGTCGAAGCCGCCGACCACCATGTGGCATTCGATGATCTCGGGCGCCCGCACAACCGCCTCGGCGAAGCGGTCGAAGACATGCGGCGCCGTATGATCGAGCCGCACCTCGATGAAGACGAGTTGTGCCTGCCCGATCCGGGCCGGGTCGAGAACGGCCCGCACCGCCCGGATGAAGCCTTCGGCGAACAGCCGCTTGATGCGTTGCGCCGCCCCGGTCGGCGACAGGCCGACGCGGCGGGCCAGATCGAGCGTCGTGCGACGGCCATCCTCCTGCAGCAAGCGCAACAGCGAGCGGTCGATACGGTCGAGATCGTCCATTTTTTGAATTCACACTTTCCAGCCACGGATAGCGCGATTATCACGCAAAAATCGCGAAAACAGCATATTTCATCACGCTGTCGAGTGGCAATACCGTTGGCGGGCAACGCAACCCGACCAAGGTAAATCCCATGACATCGACCATACGAACCACCCGCAGTGCCCAGACCAAGGGCGACACAGCTGTGCTCATCCTGAGCGAAGGCGAGGTGAAAACATGCATCGACCTGCGCCGGCTTCTCGATGCGTTGGCGGAGGGCTTCAAGGCATTGTCCCGCGGCGAGATCGTCAATCCGGCGCGGCCACAGCTCGACATTCCGCAAGCCGGCTATTCGCTGGCGATGCCGGCCTGGATGGCGGGCATGCATCTGACGGTGAAGATCGTCAACGTCTTCGAAGGCAACATCGCCCGCGCGATCCCCAGCCATCTCGCCACCATCCACCTGTTCGACCCGCAAACGGGCATGCCGGTCTGCGTCATGGACGGCACCTATATCACCGCCGTGCGCACCTCCGGCTCGGCCGTGCTCTCGGTGCGGGAACTGGCCCGCCGCGACGCCAGGGTGGCGACGGTGGTCGGCGCCGGCGTGCAGGCCCGTCAGCATTTGCACCTTCTGCCGCTGGTGCGGGACTTCACCGAAATCCGCGTTGCCTCGAAGGAGTTCGCGGACGCGCAGGCACTGGCAGCGCTGCATCCGGGCGTCGTCGCCGTCAGCGATCTGGAGGCCGCGGTGCGCTCGTCGGATGTCGTGTGCCTGGCCACGCATTCCTACCAGCCGGTGATCGCCACCGAATGGCTGCGGCCCGGCACGCATGTCTCGTCGGTGGGCGTCGCCCCGCCCGGGGGCGAACTGCCGGTCGAGCTTGTCGGCCGGGCCAGCCTGTTCGTCGAGACCAGGGACGCCTTCGCCCCTACCCCGGTCGGCTCTTGCGAACTCGATGGCATCGATCCGCAAACCGGAACCGAGCTTGGCGAGATGCTGCTTGGGCTGCGGCCGGGAAGGACCAGCGCCGACCAGATCACCGTCTACAAGGCCATGGGTGTTGCCATGGAGGACCTGGTGGCGGCCGACCTTGCTTATCGCGAGGCGGTTCGTCGAGGATTGGGGCGGGCTGTGACCTTGTAGAGGACGCTGCCGATCATCGGAGCCAGCGCTGCCCTCATTGCCCTGCCGGCCATTTCTCTCCTTGGAACGGGAAGAAATGGCTGCGCAAACGACCAAGGGCTGGTCGCACCGTTTGACTGGATACGAAATCATTTTTACGACTGCTGCATGCAGTCGAATCCTCCCCAAAAAATCGTCGTCATCGGTGGTGGCATTGCCGGCCTGTCGCTTGCGGCGGCCTTGCGGGATTGGGCTGAGGTCACCGTCCTCGAGCGCGAGCCACATCTTGGCTATCACGCCAGCGGCCGCTCCGCCGCTTTGTTCACCGAGACCTACGGCAACCGGCTGGTGCGCGCGCTGACGCTGGCCAGCCGGCAGGCAATCGTCGAAGGCGGCTTCATCGCCCATCGGCGCGGCGCGCTGCATGTCGGCTGGAAAGGCGACGGCGCCGCGATCGACAAGCTGGCCGATGAATTGCAGGCGCTGGTACCCAGCGTGCGCCGCCTGTCGTCGGCCGAACTCCACGCGCTGGTTCCCGCCATTGCCGCTGAAGCCACTTGCGGCGGCGCCTATGAGCCGGACGCCGTGGATATCGACACCGGCAAGATGCTGGCGGCCTGCGCCTCGGCGCTGAAGGCCGGCGGCGGCACAATCCGCACCGGCGAGGAGGTGCGCGCCATTTCGCAAGACGGCGGCGGCCTGCGCGTGGAAACGAGCGCCGGTGTCTATCCAGCCGACATCGTCGTCAACGCCGCCGGCGCCTGGGTCGATGTCGTCGCTGGCCTGGCGGGGCTTTCCGGCCTCGGCTTCCAGCCCAAGCGACGCACCGCCTTCCTGTTCGATCCGCCCGCCGGCACCGACATCGCCAGTTGGCCGCTGGTGGTCGACTTGCACGAACAATTCTACTTCAAGCCCGACGCCGGCAGGCTGATCGGCTCGCTCGCCGACGAGACCGATTCCGAGCCTTGCGACGCCTGGCCGGAAGATATCGATGTCGCCATCGCCGTCGACCGCATCGAGCAGGCGACGACGATGCGCATCGGCCGTCCGTCGACGCCATGGGCGGGCCTGCGCACCTTCGCGCCGGACCGCACGCCGGTCGCCGGCTTCGACCCGCGCCTGCCCGGCTTCTTCTGGCTCGGCGGCCAGGGCGGCTATGGTTTCCAGGTGTCGCTGACCTTGGCCAGGCTGAGCGCGGCGCTGATGCGCGGCGAGCCCCTGCCGGAGGATGTCACGGCACTCGGCGTCACCGCCGCGGCGCTGGCGCCCTACCGCTTCCTGGTTCCGGCGACGGCGCCATGAAGCCCACACTGCCGCTGCTGCTGAGCCTCAATGGCGGCTATGTCGACACGGCCGGCTTCCTGGCGCTGCAGGGCCTGTTCACCGCGCATGTGACGGGGAATTTCGTCACCCTCGGTGCTTCCCTTGTGCTCGGCATTTCGGGCGTTCTGGCAAAGCTGCTGGCGCTGCCGGTGTTCTGCATCGTCGTCATCCTGACCCGGCTGGCCGGCGAGCATTTGCGCCGGCGCGGACATCAGGCGCTCGGGGTCCTGTTAGGAACCAAACTGGCGCTGCTCGTCATCGGCGCCGCCCTGGCGATCCGCTTTGGCCCCTTTGCCAGCGGCGACAGCGCGGCCGCCATCGTAACCGGCATGGTGCTGGTCGCCGCCATGGCGATCCAGAACGCGGTGCACCGGGTCCACCTGGCGGCCGCCCCGCCCTCGACGCTGATGACCGGCACCACCACCCAGATCATGATCGACCTCGCCGACCTCATCGGGGGTCCGGTACCGGAGGGCCGCCCGGCACTCATTGCCCGCCTGCGGCGCATGGCGGCGGCGGTCGCCGTCTTCGCCGCCGGCTGCGCGGCCGCCGCCCTCGGCTATGCCTACGCCAATGTCTGGTGTTTTATCGTTCCGCCGGTGATCGCACTGCTCGCCCTGATGCTGCGGCTTTCCGCGCCGGACGAGGAAGCCAACTAGCCCTCACCCTTCCTCCGTCCAGATCAGGCGCAGCAGGCGCAGCAGCGTCGCCCGCTCCTTCTTCGTCAGCCTTTGCAGGAACCTGTCCTCGTGCCGGCGAACCTGTCGCCGCCAGCCAGGCATGGCCTGTCTGGCCGCCGGCGTCAGGGTCAGCATCCGCACGCGCCTGTCCTCGGCATGGTCGTCGCGCTCGACCAGCCCGCGCTCTTCCAGTTCGGCAAGCAGCGGCGCCATGTTGGCACTCTTCATGCCGAGAAGACGGCACAGTTCCGCGGCGCGGATGCCAGGCCGCTCGTCGATCAGCGCCAGCATGCCGTAGGTGACCGGGCGCAGGCCCGCTTCGGTCAGTTCGACCGCGAAATCATTGAGCGCGAAAGCCGAGGCCCGCTTGAGATTGTAGCCGACCTGCGCATCGAGCGCGTCGTCGGGCATCATTTCTGGCCCGGTGTGAGGCTGGGTTTCGTCCATGCCAACCGATCGCCGCGACGCCGGCTCTTGTCAAGCGAAAAAGACTATGCGACATAGCAATTGAGATCGCTATGCTCCATAGCAATTTCCATGACTATAGCAATTGCCCATGACTGTGATGGAGCGGGAGGAGACCGACCATGACCGACGAAACCGTGGCCTTCGACGTCGAGAACGGCATCGCCTGGGTGCGCTTCAACCGACCGGACAAGCGCAATTGCATGAATCCGGCGCTCAACCGACGCATGATGGAGGTTCTCGACGAACTCGAGTATCGCGCCGATGTCGGTGTGCTCGTGCTGTCGGGCGAAGGCAGCGCCTGGTCGGCGGGCATGGACCTCAAGGAGTATTTCCGCGAGACCGAAGCCAAGGGGCTCGGCGCCATCCGCAAGGCGCAATCCGAAGCCTATGGCTGGTGGCGGCGCCTGCGCTGGTACGGCAAGCCGACCATCGCCATGGTCAATGGCTGGTGTTTTGGCGGCGGCTATGGCCCGCTCTTCGCCTGCGACCTCGCCTTTGCCGCCGACGAGGCGCAGTTCGCTCTGTCCGAGATCAACTGGGGCATCCTGCCCGGCGGCGGCGCCACCAAGGTGGTGGTCGACCTGCTGTCGATGCGCGATGCCATGTACCACGCGCTGACCGGCGAACTCATCGATGGCAGGAAGGCCGCCGCCTGGAAGCTGGTCAATGAAAGCCTGCCGCTGGCGCGGTTGAAGGCGCGGGTCACCGAGGTCGCCAACATCCTTCTGAAGAAGAACCCGATCGCGCTGAAGGCCACCAAGGACGCCATCCGCCGCGTCGGCGAAATGACCTATGACAATGCCGAGGACTATCTGGTCCGCGCCCAGGAGGCGGCCAACTCGCACGACAATGAGGGCCGCAAGGAAGGCATCCGCCAGTTCATCGACGAGAAGAGCTACAAGCCGGGCCTCGGCACTTACGACAAGGCCAGATGACGCGACAAGCCAACGACGCGAGCCATCGACGCAATCTGGGAGGAGATGCGCATGCCGGCCTTGACGACTTCAGACCCGGTGGCCCTGCATGCCGGCGCGCAGCCAAACCGTGTTGGCTGCGTCGACCTGGCCTCCGGCCGGCGCTGGACCTATGCCGCGCTTGACGAAGCCATCCAGCGCACTGTGCGCGTTCTCGAAACCGGCTACGGCGTCAAGCCTGGGCAACGGATCGCCACGCTGGCCCGCAACAGCGCCGACCTCCTGATCCTGCAGCAGGCCGCAATGCGGCTCGGCGCCATCTTCGTGCCGGTCAACTGGCGCCTTGCAAGTGCCGAACAGCAGGCGATCCTTGCCGATTGCGATCCGGCGCTGCTGTTGCATGACGCCGTCCCGCAGGCGGCATTGCCCGGGCGCTGCATCCCTGTCGATGTCGCCGCCTTCGCGGTGGCGGTCGAGGCAGCGGCGCCGGCGCCGCGCCGTCCCCTGCCCGCCGACGATGCGCCCTCGATAATCCTCTACACATCGGGCACGTCGGGCCGGCCAAAGGGCGTCATCGTCACCGAGCGCAATGCCTTCGCCACGGCGGTCAATTTCGGCGTGCTGGGCCGGGTCGGCAATGCCAGCATCTTCCTCTGCGACGCGCCGATGTTCCATGTCATCGGCCTCATCACCAGCCTGCGCCCGACGCTGCTTCAGGGCGGCACCGTGCTGATCTCACCCGGCTTCGATGCCGGTGCCACCAATCGCCGCCTCGCCGATCCCGCCCTCGGCGTCACTCATTATTTCTGCGTGCCGCAGATGGCCAGGATGCTGCGTGACCACCCCGACTTCGCGCCGTCGCGCTGGACCTCGCTCACCGCCATCTTCACCGGCGGCGCGCCAAATCCGGCCACGGATATCCGCTGGTGGCTGGCCCAGGGCGTGCGCATGGCCGACGGCTTCGGCATGACCGAGGCAGGCACGGTGCTTGGCATGCCGGTCGAGGCCGGCCGCATCGCCGGCAAGGCAGGCTCGGCCGGCTTGCCGGCGCCGACGATCGGCCTGCGCCTCGTCGACGACGATGGCCGCGACGTCGCGGCCGGCGAGCCCGGCGAGATATGGCTGTCCGGCCCCTCGATCACGCCGGGCTATTGGAACCGGCCGGAAGAAACGCAGCGCGCCTTCACCGCCGATGGCTGGTTCCGCACCGGCGATATAGCGCGGCGCGACGGGGAAGGCTTCGTCACCCTCGTCGACCGCCGCAAGGACATGTTCATTTCCGGCGGCGAGAACGTCTATCCCGTCGAGATCGAAACCGTGCTGCTCGACCATCCCGGCATCGCCGAAGCCGCCGTGATCGGCATCGCCGATGCGCGCTGGGGCGAAGTCGGGCGCGCCTTCGTCGTGGTGAAACCCGGATGCGCCGTCGATCCGGCCGATCTGGCAAGCCATTGCGGCGCCCGCATCGCCCGCTACAAGGTGCCGAAAGAGTTCCTGCTCACCGATGCACTGCCGCGCACCGCATCCGGCAAGATCCAGAAACACATTTTGCGCAGCTGGACAGCACCTGTCCGCAAGCAGAGCTGAGGCAGACCGCCATTCAGCCGGCGGACGCGGAGCGGAAAACCGACGCCGCAGTCGCGACGATCTCCGCATTGTCCTTCGCCACCGTTCCATCCGCCAGCGTCCTGCCGTCTTCCAGCCCGACGCGCGTCGACCAGCGCTTTTGGCGGGCCAACTCGACGAACGGCCAGACGGTGGCGTCCACGCCGTGCAGCAGGGTCGGCCGCCGCACTTCGGCGCGCTCGAGCACGGCGGCGATGCCGCTTGCCTCGTCAAGTGCTGCGGCGAGGTCCTGTATGTCGATCTCGATCAGGATGCGCAGCACCCGGTCGTGATCGGCAAGCGCCACGAACCGCTCGGCATCGGCAACGGTGGCAAGCCCGGCCTCGATGCCGACGCCGCGCTGGCGCAGCAGCTCCATCACGGCGGGCGCATCGGCCTCGGAGAGGTTGACCGAGGCGTAGTCGGGCAGCTCCCGCCAGCCGGCGATCGCCGCGCGGGTGCGTGCGACATCGTTCTCGATCCAGGCGCCAGTCGACACGCCGACCAGCGTGCCCGGGCAGGCCCGGCGCACGGCCAGCACCGTTGCATCGACGGCGGCCAGGCTTTCGCGCCCGTCGGCGTCGCGCGGATGGATGTGCAGCTCGGCGGCACCGGCCGCGACGCAGGCAGCGGCATCGCTGGCCATGGCCTGCGCCGTCAGCGGCAGCTTCGGGTGAAAGTCGCGCGGACGCACGCCGTTGATGCAGGCCTGGACGATCATCAATGTCACCTCGGACAAGGGAAGCCGCAGTCTAGACGCACGACAAGGCAGGGCAAAGCGTTGCGCGCTGTCTCTCCTGACAGCGCGGCCATGATTCCTCGGCATTTGAATAAAACCCGCCTGTGGATATTTACCCCTCATTCCGCCGGAGCGGCCAAGATAAATTAGGGCGGGATCATGGAGGGAACCATTGACCAGCGATTTTTCAGCCGCCCGCATCCATCTCGAACGCGCTTATCATTATCTGCGCGGCAATGATGAGACGAGCCGCTCGGCATGCGAGGCCCTCGACCTCCTGATCGAGACGGTGGCGGAAGCCCAGCATAGGCGGCCCGAGACCGGCGTGCTGGAATTTCCGCAAGCGATGGTGCGGCAAATCTGACTAGGACGCCTTGCGGGCCGGCGCCGCGCTTGCCGTCCCGGTGGCGCGCGCGACGATCTGCTCCAGCGGCTCGGGCCGGTGCAGCAGGAAACCCTGGCCGAAATCGACGCCCATCGCCTGCAGGATGTCGAGCGTCTCGGCTTGCTCGATCTTCTCGGCCACGACGGCGCAGCCGACGCTGCGGGCAATGCCTGATATGGCCGAGACGATCTCGCGGTCGAAGCGGCTCTCGGCGATGTGCTCGATGAAGGAACCGTCGATCTTGATGGCATCGACCGGAAAGCGCCTGAGATATTCGAACGAGCTCATGCCGGCGCCGAAATCGTCGAGGCTGACCTTGCAGCGCCGCTCGCGCGCCTTGCGCACGAACGTCTCGGCGGCGTCGAAATTGGTGACGGCGGCGGTTTCGGTGATCTCGAAGCCGATGCCGGAATGCGGCGCCCCGGTCTCCTCGATGATGCTGTCGACGAAATCCCACAGTCCGGGATCGCTCAGTGTCTGCGCCGACAGGTTGAAGCCGAGCGTGATCGCGCCGGACTTCATCGCCGCGCCATGCCGCGACAGCGCGGTGCGGATGATCCAGCGATCGAGCCTGGCGGCGATGCCGAAGCGCTCCGCCGCCGGGATAAATTCGCTGGGCGGGATGAGTTTGCCGCCGCGTCCGGCGAGCCGCGCCAGCACCTCGACATGGCGGGTCTCCTGCCAAGGCCGGCCCAGCCGGTGGATCTCCTGGCCGAACAGTTTCAGCCGGCCGTCCTCCATGGCGTCGACCGTGTCGGCGGCGAGCCGCGCCGCGTTGAGGCCGCCGGTGGCGGCCTCGGCCGAAAACACCGCGAAGCGATCGCGCCCGGCGGCCTTGGCCGCGTAGCAGGCATCGTCGGCGCAGGCCAGCGCATCGGCGACCGTGGTCGCCCGGTCGTCGACAATGGCGATGCCGATGCTCGCCGCGAGCCGCCGCGCGGTCGCGGCAAGGCCGAGATCGGCGCCGCGCACGGCCGCCAGTATGGCTCCGGCCAGCCGCTCGGCCTGCGCGGGATCGCAATGGGGCACCAGCAGGGCGAACTCGTCGCCGCCGAGCCGCGCCGCATGCGCCGATGGCGGCAGGCAGCGGCTAATCCCCGCCGACACGCTCTTCAGCGCCAGATCGCCTGCGGCGTGGCCGGCGAAGTCGTTGAGCGCCTTGAAGTAGTCGAGATCGACGTAGAACACCGCCAGCGGCACGCCCGCGGCGATGTGGTCGGCCAGCAGCCTGTCGAAGGCGGCGCGGTTCCACAGGCCGGTCAGCGCATCGTGGCGGGCGGCGAACGCAAGCTCCTGTTCGCGCAGCTTGTCCTCGGTGATGTCGCGCACCGTGCCGAGGACCTGGCCGGCGGCACCCGCAGCTGCGACGAAGCGCACCAGCGATTCGACATGGCGGATCTCACCGTCACGCTTGATGATGCGGTATTGCCAGGCGGTGACCGCGTCCGAGCCCGGAGGCGGCAAATGCGCCCGCTCGGTGGCTTCCTTGTCGTCCGGGTGCAGAAAGCTGTGCCAAAGGTCGGCCGTCACCTCGTCGGTATCGGCAACGAGCCCGAATATGTCCCTGGTGCGGGCATCCCAATAGCTCTTGTGGGTGGCGATGTCGTGGTGCCAGATTCCGGTGCCGCTGGCGGCGAGTGCCAGGCGGAAGCGCATGGTGACCTGTTCGAGCGCGGCCTCGGCCGCCTTCTGCTTCGAAATATCGGTCTGCACGCCCATCAGCCGCAGCGGCCGCCCATCGGCGCCGCGTTCGACGATGCCGCCGCGGTCGAGCACCGACACCCAGTGGCCCTGCTTGTGCTTCAGCCGAAGTTCGGTCTCGATGGCATCGGTCAGCCCGGCAATGTGGCGGTCGCCGCTGGCCAGCGCCCGCTCGCGGTCGTCGGGATGGGTGAGCTGCAGCCACAGATCGCTGGTGTTGGCGAGTTCATCTTCCTCGTAGCCCAGCATTCGCGCCCAGGTCGGCGAATAGAAGCAGTCGCCGGTGCGAAGATCCCAATCCCAGACGCCAAGATGGGCCCGCTCCAGGGCCTTGGCCCAGAACGCTCCATTGCGACTTTTCTTGCCCTGACGCGCCATCGTCTGTTTTCGCCTGCTCCACCCGCGGGCAATCTGCGACAAAACCAGAGAAGAAACAGTTACCGGGCCCCGGCAGGCATGCCTTCCCGCCTGCAATATTTCGTGGCGCCTCGTCTTTCGATTGGCCGGCAAGAACCGGAGTTTTGCGCTCCCCCGATGGTCCTAGGGATGGCTCAGGTCATCAGCGACACTGGTACGCGGATGACCCAGCAAAACACGAAAGGACGCTCCCAATGACCAAACAGGAAGACAACAAGGCCGTCGTCGTCAGATGGTTCACCGACTTCTGGGGTGAAACCTGCGATCTGTCCGTCGTCGACGACATCGCCGCGCCCGACATGCTGCTCAAATATTCGCTGCATGAGCCACGCCGGGGCCGCGACGACATCAAGGCCTTCATGACCGATTTCCGCGCCGCCTTCCCGGATCTCAACTTCTGGGCCACCGCCGATCTCATCGCCGAGGGCGATTTTGTCGTCGGCCAGTGGGAGGGCGGCGGCACGCATACCGGCCCGGCTTTCGGCGATTTCCTCGCCGGTTCGCTGCCCGCCGCCACCGGCCGCGCCATGCGCTTCACCGGCACCACGGTGCTGAAGGTGATCGACGGCAGGATCGTTGAGGAGATCGGCCTCGACGACGGCGTCGCGGCGCTGACCCAACTCGGCCTGATCAGGGCCGCCTGATCCGCAGGGCCATCGCCGACCAGGCGATGGCCCGCTTCGACTGCGGCCGAAGCCCGGCAACCTTTCGGGTTTGGAAACCGCTCCGGCGCAGACACTACTTCTGCATTCAACGATGACATCTTCGTCAACGAATCCTTGACGGAAAGGGAAGAAATATAAGCATTCAATATTTGTATTTTTTATCCACCCCAAAGTGTAATCGAATAGTAATACTTCATCGACGAAATACCCCTGTTAATGCTTGGGCAGTTGGCGGGTTTCCTCAATGAGTGCGCACACCGCGCAGCGGAACGGCAAACGCCGCCCGCTTGGCGTTTTTGACCTGGACATCGCCGCGACCAGGAGCGGCTGGCTGCTGACCGCATTGTGCCTGGCCTATTCCCTGGCCGCGCTTTGCCTGCAGCCGGGCCGCTATATGCACCTGGCGCAATCCTACGCGGAGCCATTCGTCTTCTTCCTGCCGACGCTTCTTGCCGCCGGCCTCGGCGTCATGGCGCTGACATTTGCCAGGCATAGCCCGACACGGTTCATGCTCGACATGCTCAGGCAGCGCTGGCTTGGCGCCGCACCGGTGATCCTCCTGTCCTTTCTCGGCATAACCGCCTTTACCGCCTTCAAGATCGCCATCCCCGACATCGTGCCATTCTATGCCGACCGCATGCTGGTGGAGCTCGATGTTGGGCTGCATGGCGCCGATCCCTGGACATGGGCTCATCGCGTCGTTCCCGAATCCATTTCGGCTGTCATCTTCATCGCTTACGGATATGGCTGGCACGTGCAATGGTTCGGCACCTTGCTGTTCGTCGCCTTCTGGAACAGCCCGGCAGCGCGTCTGCGTTATCTCTGGGCGCTCGCGCTGACCACGATCCTGTGCGGCACCGTTCTGGCCATGGCGCTGTCTTCCGCCGGCCCGATATTTCACGACCAGTTCTACGGCGGCGACCGGTTTGCCGGATTGCGGACCGCCCTGGCGCGGAACGGCTACGCCGCGCCGGTCCGTATGTATGCCAGCTATCTGCTCACAGCCTACACAAGCGGCCGCCCCGATCTGGGCGGCGGCATCTCCGCCATGCCAAGCATGCATGTCGCCTTCGTCACGCTCAACGCGTTCTTCCTGAGCGGTTTCGGCCGCCGCTGGGCCGTCGCCGGCTGGTCTTTCGCGGCGCTCATCCTGTTCGGCTCGGTCTACACAGGCTGGCATTATGCCGTGGACGGCTACCTTTCGATCCTTGTCGTGTCCGTGATCTGGTACCTGACCGGCCGTTTCGTTCTGCCGCGGACGAGCCGCGACACCATCGGGATGCGCCTGCCTCTGCCCGAACCGGCGCCGCAATGACCGGGCCTGGCTGAGGCCGGGCGAACAACCCCACCGCCTTTCGGAAGGCCAGACGGCATTGGCGCCGCCTGACCTTGCCGGCTACTGGCTCGGCGCCATCGTGTGTTCGCACGACACTTTCGGGTTCATGTCGGCGAACGTGCCGGTCGGGTTGCCCTTCCAGGCCCAGACATGCAGCTCGTAGAATTCACCCAGGCCATAGCGATTGGGGGCGCTGTTGAAGTTGAACAGCTGGCCTTCCAGTGACGCCGGCCCCTTCGAGGTGATGTATTCGACCGCCACCAGCTTCAGCGTACCATCGGCCATCGGCTCGTACATCACGGCCTCGGGACGGGCGATGTCGATCTTGTCGTCCTTCAGATACTGGCCGTTGACGTAGTGGATGCCCATGGCGCCGCCGCTGATGCCGCTGGCGCAGGGAATGGGCGCGTAGCCCTCGGCCGTCGCCGCCTTGACGTCGAGGAACCGGCTGTTGGCCGCCCGTACCTTCTCGGCCAGCGGATTCGAACCCGTCTCGGTGCTGGCCGCTTCCTGATGCGCCTGTGCGAAGGTGGCGCAGACTGCCAGCATGGCCCCCGCCATGACGAGCCTGTTGCGAAGATTTGACATCATGTCCATTCCATTCTTCTTGAAAAAGCACAGCTGGCCGGCCGCCGGAAATACGGAGGCCCGGCAGGCAAGCGCTGTGGCTGTTGTTGCTTGGAGATCCCGAAATCGCTGAGAGGAATGCCGGGGAGGATCATCCCTTCGGCAGATACGGAATCGTTCCGGCCAGATCGGTATCGTCGATCAGCTGGAAGCGGCTGTCGCTGCCGCCCCGGCGCGCCGAAACGAAAGGCGCATAGGCCGGATCGTTGGTGAAGGCGCGCGCCGCCGCTTCCGACGGGAACGCCATCAGGGCGATCAGCGTGGTCTCGAGCGGCTTGCCTTCAAGCGTCTTCACATTGCCGCTGCGCGACAGATATTTGCCGCCATGCTTATGGACGATGTCGTGCACCGAGGCCGCGTAGGCCGGCACCCATTTCGGATCGTTCATCTTGATGTCCGCGATAACGTAGGCAGTCATGGTCGTCTCCTGGTTGCGGCGCACAGAGGTATCCCGTGCAACCGGCCAAAGGGCTCGCATGGCCGGCCCCTCGCCAACCAGTCCGCGATCTGTACTGGGGTGGTACAGTTTCCGTACTGGCCGCTTCATTCATGAAGGCCTAATGTTCGGCCAGCTTCGAGGAAGGAGCACCGATCATGGCCCAGCACGGATACAAGCAGTTCTGCCCGCTATCGATGGCCGCCGAGGTGCTGTGCACCCGCTGGACGATGGTGCTGATGCGCGAATTGGTGGCGGGTTCGACCCGCTTCAACGATTTGCGCCGCGGTGTCCCCAAAATGTCGCCGACCCTTCTGTCGCAACGGTTGAAGGAGCTCGAGCTGGCGGGGATCGTCGAGCGCAAGGAGGTGCCGGGCGAGAAAGGCATCTTCGACTACCGGCTGACCGAGGCCGGCCGCGATTTGCGCCCCGTCGTCGAAGCAATGGGGTTCTGGGGGCAGAAATGGGTCGAGTCCCGGCTGTCGCTCAAGAACCTCGATCCGTCGCTGCTGATGTGGGACATGCGCCGCAATCTGAACCCCTCGCCGCTCCCTGAAGGACGCACGGTGATACAATTTCTGTATCAGGATCTGCCGGCGTCCAAACGCTCATGGTGGCTGATCGTCGAAAAGCACGGCGAGGTCGATTTGTGCTGGTACGATCCGGGCTTTGATGTCGACCTTTACGTCGCGACGGACCTGCACACGATGACGGCAATCTGGATGGGGTTGCTGACCGTCGAGAAGGCCGGCGCGAAGGTTTCCCTGACCGGCGACCAGGCTATCGGCAAGAAAATGCAGACCTGGCTCGGGCTCAGCCCGTTCGCTGTGGAGCCCAAGCGGGCAGCGTAGGAGAACCGGTCCATGCCGCGAAAACAAAGGCTTACAGCGAGTCTTTGAATCCGGCTGGGACGCGACCCGTCATCGGGATCGGATGCCTCAATCAGGTAGCGCTTGTTCTCATATGTCTCGATCAGGGTCGCGAGAACATCGAAGCGGTCACCATCGAGCGAGCCGACCTCCGGCTCGTTATCGAAATATCTTGTGATTTCGACGATCGCCCAATCGTAATCGGCTTCGGTCTTAAGGGATCGAATGTTTTCCATCGCACCTTCTCCGGGTCGATCTTGTCATATTCTTTGTTGGCAGGAAACGGGTGGCGGGGCCGGCTTCCAGCGGCTCCAATGCGGCATGTTCATCACTCTCGCCAAAGACCTGAAATCCACGCCGCTGCCGGTCACCGACGACCCGCGCTGGGCGCGCATCGTGGCGCGCGACAAATCCGCGGACGGACAATTCTGGTATTCGGTGGCGACGACCGGCGTCTACTGCCGGCCCTCCTGCCCCTCGCGGCGCGCCAACCCTGCCAATGTGCAACTGCACGACACGCTGGCTCGGGCGAAGGCGACCGGCTTTCGCGCCTGCCGGCGCTGCAACCCGGATGGCCCTTCGCTGGAGGCCGGCAATGCCGCGATGGTCGCCGATGCCTGCCGCAGGATCGAACAGAGCGAGGAAGAGCCCTCGCTCGTTGAACTGGCTGATGCCGCCGGCCGCAGCGCCGGCTATTTCCACCGCGTATTCAAGGCAATCACCGGGCTGACGCCGAAGGACTATGCCGCCGCACACCGTGCCGCCCGGGTTCGCCAGGGCCTGGAAGACGGCGCCAGCGTCACAGTGGCGATCTACGATGCCGGCTTCAATTCGAGCGGGCGCTTCTACGAGAAATCCACCGGCATGCTCGGCATGACGCCGACGCGCTATCGTGCGGGCGGCGCCAATGAGGACATACGCTTTGCCGTCGGCGAGACCTCGCTCGGCGCCATACTGGTCGCGTCGAGCCGCAAGGGCGTCGCCTCGATCCTGCTCGGCGACGATCCGGACACGCTGGTGCGCGACCTGCAGGACCGTTTCCCCAAGGCGCGGCTGATCGGCGGCGACCAAGACTACGAGGCGCTGGTCGCCCGCGTCGTCGGCTTCGTCGAGGCCCCACAGCTCGGCCTCGACCTGCCGCTCGACGTGCGCGGCACCGCCTTCCAGCAGCGCGTCTGGCAGGCCTTGCAGGACATACCGGTCGGCAACACGGTTTCCTATGCAGAGATCGCCGAGCGCATCGGCGCTCCCAAGGCAACCCGCGCCATCGCCGCCGCCTGCGCCGCCAACGCCCATGCGGTCGCGATTCCCTGCCACCGCGTGATCCGCAAGGACGGCGCGCTGTCCGGCTACGCCTGGGGCGCCGAGCGCAAGCGCGCGCTGCTCGACCGCGAGGCCCACGGGTCGGCGAAGGCCGCCGACAGGGCCTACCGGTCTTCGCGGGCGTGACGACCGGCGATGCGCACGATGGCAAGGCCTTCCGCCGCCGGTGCGAACATCGAGATCGCCAACGGTGCTGCCATAGACGCGAAGACACAGGTCTTGGCCGCCATCGGCAGGCTTGTCGCCGATGGCAAGGCCGAGTGGAGCCGCACCGCGAGTGGCGAGGTTGAGCTGCGGTTGTTGAGTGGCGAGGTGTTCGTGCTGGGTGAGGTGTCCGTCACGCGTGTTGCCTGACATTCTCGGTGAAATGCGAAATAGTCCAAATCAGCGCTCTACGGCGCCCCCCTCTGTCCTGCCGGACATCTCCCCCACGAGGGGGGGAGATCGGCTGTGATCACGGCTTCGCCAATTTTCAACGTTGCAGCAAGGAGCGTGGCGCCAAAGCTGCCAATCTCCCCACCCGTGGGGGAGATGTCCGGCAGGACAGAGGGGGGCGCCGTAGGGTGCTTACCTCAAACCCGAGATTTGAATTTGAAAGCAAGCATCGGAGTGAGGGACGCAAGGCACACAGCTAGGGTTCAGCCACAGACACAGGAGTGAAGACAATGAACCCGATGCAAACCCACATGCCCGCGACAGCCAGCAACGCTGCCACCCTCGACGCCATCGCCTACGCCGTCGGCCAATCCGCGATCGGCAAGATCCTCGCGGCGCGCAGCGCGATCGGCGTCTGCGCCATCCTGATCGGCTCGGACGCCGACGCGCTGGAGCAGGACCTCGCCGACCGCTTTCCCGGCAAGGTGCTGGTCGAAGACAAGGGTGCCCTCCACGATGATCTCGCCGCGATTGCCCGCTTCATCGAAACGCCGGGCGCCGGCCTCGACCTGCCGTTCGACATACGCCACGGCACGCCATTCCAGCAAAGGGTGTGGGAGGTGCTGCGCGCCATCCCTTGCGGCGCCACCATCACCTACACCGCGCTTGCCCGGCGCCTTGGCCAGCCGTACGGCGCGCGCGCCGTGGCGACCGCCTGCGCCGCCAACGCCATCGCGCTCGGCATTCCCTGCCACCGCGTGGTCCGCGCCGACGGCACGCTGTCGGGCTACCGCTGGGGCATCGAACGCAAGCGCGCTCTGCTCGACAAGGAGGCCGCGATATGAACGCCCATGCCAAGGTTGCCACAGCGGCGGTGGAAGCCGCCGAAACACGCGTCGCCATTTACGACTGGCCAGCGCTGGCCGCCGAGCTCGACGGCTTCGGCTGCGCGGTGATGCAAAAACTGCTCTCGCCTGAGGAGTGCCGGCAGATCGCCGGCCTCTACATCAAGGAAGAGCATTTCCGCAGCCACATCCACATGGCCAGGCACGGTTTCGGCAAGGGCGAATACCGCTACTTCCGCTATCCCTTGCCCGACCTCGTCGGCGGCCTGCGCAGCGCGCTCTATCCCAGGCTGGCCGAGGTCGCCAACCGCTGGAACGAGCGCATGGCGATCCCCCTGCGCTACCCCGCCACGCATGCCGAATTTCTCGACCAGTGCCACGCCGCGGGCCAGGTCAGGCCGACGCCGCTTTTGCTGCAATATGTCCCCGGCGACTTCAACTGCCTGCACCAGGATCTCTATGGCGACCTCGCCTTTCCCCTGCAGGTGGCGATCCTGCTCTCCGAGCCGGGCAAGGATTTCACCGGCGGCGAATTCGTGCTGACCGAACAGCGGCCGCGCATGCAGAGCCGGGTCGAGGTGGTGCCCTTGCGCCAGGGCGACGCCGTGGCCTTCGCCGTCCACAACCGGCCGGTGCAGGGAACCAAGGGCAACTACCGCGTCAACCTGCGCCACGGTGTCAGCCGCCTGCGCTCAGGCATGCGCCACACGGTCGGCATTATCTTTCACGATGCGAAGTGAGCGTTTCTTACCTTCCCCCCCTTGTGGAGAAGGGAAAGCGCCGCCTCGTTCCGCGTCGCCGAAGACCATCTCCAGGATCCACGGGCACGCGTAATAATCGGCGATGCGGTCGATGACGCCGCCGTCGGCATGGACGCGCACGAAATAGGCTGGCCGCCAGAGCTCGCCATGGCGCCTGTCGACGACCAGCACGGCCTCCCCTTCGATCGTGTCTGGCCGCATGCGCCAGGGCTCGCCGTGCTCATACTCGACGAAATAGGGCGAGTCGGAGAGCAGGCCGTTGTAGCAGTCCGAAACCCGCAGCCGGGCGTCGGCGCTGGTCAGCGCCCGCACCCCGTCCCAGTCCCTGGCATTGAAGAGCTCGACATAGCGGCTAAGCAGCCGCTCCAGTTCGGGATCGTGCGCCGGCGCCGCGACCGGTTGCGCCGGCAAGGCGGCGAGCTTGGCCCGGCCGCGATTGAGTGCCGACTTGACGCCCCCCGATGTCGAACCGACCAGGCCGGCAATCTCCTCCAGCGAATGGTCGAAGACATCCTTGAGCAGCACGCAGGCGCGCTCCTTCGGCGGCAGGTGCACCACCAGCCTTTCGATGGCGCGGCCGGCGCCCGCACCGGCGGGTTCGACCGGCAGCACGATCTCATCGCTGGCATAGCCAGCTTCGGCCTTGAGCCGCGTGCGGCGGGTGCGGATGAAGTCGATGCACTTGTTATGTGCGATGCGGAACAGCCACGGCCGCAGCGCCTGTGTGTCGTCGAGCAGCCCGATCTTGCGATAGGCCTCGAACAGCGCCTCCTGCATGATGTCCTCGCCATCGAGGGCCGAGCCGGTCATGCGCGCGCAATAGCGGTGCAGACGGACGCGCAAATGCGAGACCGTCTCCAGGAACGCCCTGTAGCGCAGGTCGAACAGGCCTTCGGGGTCGAGGCGCGGCTCGATGCCTTGCCTCGTCTCAGGGGAATTGCGGATCTGCTGGTTCATCGCGGCACGTCGCTCAGCGTCACCGCAGCATTGCGCAAGCGCTGCGCATCCACAAGCCCGAAGTGCGACCCGATCGGCCCTCTCATGCCTACGCCGCCTTGCCGCCGGCGACCTTGCCGCTGACGGCATTGTCACCGGCATCCGGCAGCCCGAGCCTCGGCCGCACCCAGGCGGCGAGGCGGCCGATCGCGTCGTCGGCCTCCGGCGCCCGGCCGGCCATCATCTGGAAGGAGTGCAGCATGTCGTCGAAGACGTCGAGGCGCGTCTCGACGCCAGCCTGCCGCGCGCGCTCGGCGAACATGCGGCTTTCGTCGACCAGCGTCTCGTCGGCGCCGGCCTGCAGGAAGACCGGCGGAAAGCCACTCAAATCGGCATAGAGCGGGCTGACCTCCGGATCGAGCCGATCGTAGTCGCCGATGAAGTTGGTCACCAGCCAGTCGACGCCTCCCTTGGCGAAGAAGGGATCCTTTTCACGGTTGGTTTCGTAACTGGTGGCGGTCAGCGCCATGTCGAACCAGCCGGAGATGATCAGCGTGGCGGCCGGCAGCGGCCGCTCCCGCGCGCGCAGCCGCTGCAGGACGCCATAGGTCAGCACCGCGCCGCAGGAATCCGCGGCAAGCGCGATCCGCCTGGTATCGAAGTCCTGGTCGATGAGCCAGTCCCAGGCTGTCATCGCCGCCTCGAGCTGGGCCGGATACTTGGCCTGGTCGGCCAGCGGATAGCCATAGAGCAAGGCCCGGCAGCCGACGGCCTTGGCCAGATGGCCGACCAGCTTGCGATGGGTGTAGATCGAGCCGCCGACGAAGCCGCCGCCATGCGCATAAAACAGCACCCGCCGCTCGTCCGCGCCCTTCGGCACGACCCATAGCGCAGGCACGCCGCCGGCATCCACCTCGACATAGTCGACGCCGCCGGGTTCGCCGGTCAGCGCCGTCCAACTGGCATCGTTGAACTCGACGAATGCCTGCGGGCTCATTTTGCCGGCATTGGCGCCGATCGCCGCGTAGTGGTTCCTGTTTGCTTCGCTCTCGATGCTCGCCATGATGCTCTCCTGGGTTACGGATCGCGGACCGCGCGACCTTTCGAGAAGCAGAGACGGATGGGCCGACAAAAAGGATACGTCGCCGCGGACGATTTTCCGCCCCGGCTAGCCCTCACCCCGAAACATCGCGGCGTGGCGTTGGGCGAATTCGACGAACGGCGTCGGCCGCACACCGAACATGTCGTGCGTCACCAGATGCACCCGCGATTTCGGCCGTCGCAGCCGCTCGGCCAGTTGTTCGTCCAGCGCATCGGCAAAGCCGGCCGGGACGCCGCTGGCCAGCAGGTTGCGCCGCCGCTCTGCGGGGCTGACATCGATATAGCGAACCGGCTTGCCGATCGCCTGCGATATCAGTGCGGCGATATCGCTCATCGTCAGCGCCTGCGGCCCGGTCATATCGAGACTCTCGCCTTCATGGCCGCCATCGCGCAGCAGCCGGAAGGCCACCTTGGCGATATCCTCGACATCGACCGGCGACAGTTCGGTCTCGCCGAGCGCGAGATAGAAGGCGCCCTCGGCGGCAATGGTCGGTGCATCGCGCAGGTACACCTGCATGAACTGGCTGGGGCGCAGATGCGTCCATGCCATGCCGGCCCCCTCCAGATAGCGTTCGACCTCCTCATGCATGCGGGTGAAGCGGAACCTCTTCGCATCGTAGCCGATGTTGGATTCGGCGCCGGAGAACTTCACCACATGCGCGACGCCGGCCCGGCCGCAGGCATCGATGAAACGGCACTGCGTTTCCGTCATGTCGTCGGCGGCGGTCGAAATCATCAGCACGCGGTCGATGCCGTCGAGTGCCGCGCCAAGTGTGTCCGCCAGGCGCATGTCGCCCTCGACCAGTTCGACGCCGACAAGGCCGCCGAGCCCCGCCACTGACGCCCGGTCCGCATCGCGCACCAGCGCCCTCACCTCATGCCCCTGCCGCGCGAACTCGTGCACGATCGCCTTGCCGTTCAGCCCCGTGGCACCCGTCACCAGGATCATCGTCATCTCTCCGTCTGCAGTGAGGCGGCCGCCCCACCGGCGACCGCGCCTTGAAGACGAAGAGACGAGGGCAAAGGATTCTGCCCACACAGTTTTTTGACGGGAACCTTCGCCGTGCCCCCTCACCGCGCCGGGGCGTAGCGGTTGACCACCATGCCGCAGGCATAGGCTTTCGAGCCGAGCAGCCGGAGGTTACGAAAACCGCCCTGGTCGAAGATGCGGCGGCCGGCACCCAGCACGGCCGGATTGATGAACAGCTGGAACTCGTCGACCAGTCCGGCCGCGATCAGCGACGAGGCAAAGCCGGCGCCGCCGAAGACGATGATGTCGCCGCCCTCGCCTCCCTTCAGCGCCTCGACTTGGCGCGGCAGGTCGCCGCTCACCACCGCCGTGCGCTCCCAGCGCGAGGTTTTCAACCTGTCGCTCGGCACCACCTTCCGGACCTCCACGACGCGCCGGGCGAAGGCGTAGAACGGATCGCGTGGAAACTTCTTCGCCGCATTGCCCCAATGGCTGAGATAGCCCTCCTCGGCCATCTTGCGGCTGAGCAGGATGGTGTCGATGCCGGCGAAGACTGTGTTGAAATCCTGCTTCAGCTCCTGGTCCCAGCCGATGTCGTCGCCCCATTCCCAGAGCTGCCAGCGATGGTCGTCATTGGCGCCGACAAAACCGTCGACCGACATCTGCATCTGCAAGATAAGCTTCTTCATCGTCGTCTCCTCGTCTGTCCGGCTCAAAGAAAATTGCTTTACTTTTGGAACCATTGACGCAAGGCAAAAATGGGGTCAAGAGTAAAGTGATTTAAAAATGGAACCATAGACATGTCGACGCGCGAAAGGTCCGGCTGCCCGATCAGCCTGTCGCTGGAACTGCTCGGCGACCGTTGGACGCTGCTCATCATCCGCGATCTGGTCTTCGCCGGGAAAACGCATTTTCGCGAATTCCTGCAATCAGATGAAGGCATCTCCTCGCGCACGCTGGCCGAGCGGCTGCAGACCCTGCAGGACGAAGGCATCCTCACCCGCAGCGACGATCCGAGCCACGGGCTGAAGGCGATCTACCGGCTGACGGAAGCCGGCATCGACCTGTTGCCGGTGCTGGCCACGCTCGGCGCCTGGGGCAGCAAGCACCGCAAGGCCGACGATCAGCTCGCCCGCACCGCCGACGAACTGGCGGCCGGCGGCGAGCCGGCGCTGGAACGGATGAAGGCGGCGCTGCGGGCCGAACATCTGGCGAACACATGATCGCCGAAACTCTTGAAGGATGCCGCGAGGCCGAGGCGCCCCAACCGCGCGGCGATAACGGATCGTCAGCCATCATACTCGTCGTGAAGGCGAACCCAATCGCCCAGCGTATGTGACGGCCCGTTTTCATTGCGGCCGATTGGAGTGAGGTCGAGATAGCTATAGGTCCCGATCAGGTTCTCGCCGCCCCGGCTCCGCACCTGGAAAGTGCAGTAGATCGTGCCATCGTCATCCCTGTAGAAAACGGTCGCGCCGCCGCGATCCCTGCCTTTCATCGCGACCTCTTCGAAATTGAACAGCACCTTGCCCGACTTGATCTGGTCCTCGGTGAACGACACCTGGAAGTCGAAATTGAAATCGCTGCCGAATGACGAAACCCAATCGAACTGCCAATTCATCCGCGCCTTGAAATCCATGAACTCGGCCAGGGGAGCGCGCGCGCAGACGACCAGGGAGACGTCGTGATGCCTGAGATGCTGGTTGGCGGCGTCGATGTGGTCGCAAAGGAATGAACAGCCGGTGCAGCGATAGTCCGCATTGGGCGGAAACATGAAGTGATAAATGATCAACTGGCTGCGCCCCCCGAAGAGATCGGCCAGCGATTTCCTGCCCTGGGTCGTATCGAACTCGTAGAGCTTGTCGATGCGCAGCCACGGCAGCGCGCGCCGCTCCGCCGCGAGTTGTTGACGCTGTCGGGTCAACGCCTTCTCCTTTGCGAGATGCGATTTGTGCGCTTCAAACCAATCCGAGTAAGGCGCGATGATGTGGTCGGTCATGTCGTGCTCCTTCCGCATTCAGGCATGCTGACAGCCTCGTTGCCCGTCTTGAAGACGTAGTTGAAAACCGCGATCCGACATGGGCCGCGCAATTTTCGCGGGAAGAGAGCAGGCGATACAGCCGGACGCGGACATGCCGCTTGACAGATGTACATGTTATGTTCTCTATTCGTTCCGATCCATCAGCAACCGCGGATATGCAGCCGGATGGAAACGACAGCCACCATCCTGCATGCCGATCTCGATGCCTTCTATGCCTCGGTCGAGCAGTTGCTCGACCCGTCGCTACGCGGCAAGCCGATCGCGGTCGGCGGCGGCGTGGTGCTCGCCGCCTCCTATGAAGCGCGCGCCTTCGGCGTGCGCGGCGGCATGCCGGGGCGCAAGGCGCGCGAGCTTTGCCCGCAACTGATCTTCGTTGGCGGCAATTTCAGCCACTACCAGCGGCTGGGCGACGCGGCGATCAAGGTGCTCGACGATTTCACGCCGGTGGTCGAGCGCATTTCCATCGACGAGGCCTTCGCCGATGTCGCCGGCTGCACGCATCTGTTCGGGCAGCCGCAAGAGATCGCCACGGAGATCCGCCGCCGCGTGCGGGCCGAACTCGGCCTGCCGATCTCGATCGGCGTCGCCCGCACCAAGCATCTGGCCAAGATCGCCTCGCAGGTCGCCAAGCCCGACGGGCTGGTGGTGGTCGACCCCGGCAACGAACTCGCCTTCCTGCACGATTTGCCGGTCTCGTTGATGTGGGGCGTCGGTCCGGCGACCAAGGCGCGGCTGGCCGAAATCGGCATCGAGACCATCGGCGAGCTGGCCAGGACGCATAGCGGCGCGCTGACGCGGCTGCTCGGTCCCGCCGCCGGCGAAAAGCTCGCCGCTCTCGCATGGAACCGCGATCCGCGGAAACTGGAGACCGGGCGCCGGGCACACTCGGCCGGCGCGCAATCGGCGCTTGGGCAAAAGCCTGCCGTGGCGCAGGTGATCGTGCCGACGCTGCTGCATCTGGCCGACCGCGTCGCCAGCCGGCTACGCGCCAAGGCGCGGCCGGGCCGCACGGTGACGGTGCGCGTGCGCTTTGCCGATCTCAGCGCCGTCACGCGTTCGATCACGCTGGATCAGCCTATCTCGGCGACCACCATGCTGGCCGAGATCGCCGGCGACCTTGTGCGCGGCGTGCTCGCCGACCATTCACGCGAAAAGACCATCTCGCTGCTGGCGATCTCGGTCTCGCATCTGGAGGAAAGCGCGGAACTGCAGCTCGACCTGCCGCTTGGCCTCGCCGACGAGAAGCGCCGGCCCGGCAGCAAAAAAGGCCTCGCCCGCTTCGGCGCCGACCGCGCCATCGACAAGATCCGCGAACGCTTCGGCAAGCAGGCCGTCGGCTACGGCACGGTGGCGCTGGAAGCGGCGCGCTCCGTGCCCGACGAATTCAGGGAACTGGCGGAAAAGGAACTGTGAGCTATCTGCCGGTCCGCCAATAGCGATGCACGCTGACGCCGCTGCCGCTTCCCCCATGCCAAGGCTCACAGGCGATCCCGTCCTTGTCGGCATCATGCGTCGGCCAATAGCCCGGCTGTCCCCTGCGCGCGGGGGCAAGCCCGACGGCGCGGGCGGCCGCACAGTTGGGGAACGCGGCAAAGTGCCTTAAGGCGGCGAGCGGCGAGTCAATCTGGATGCCGACAAAGCCATAGGCGATGTAGCCGGACAAGAGGATGAACGGCGCGAAAAGAGCCAGATATTTCAGCCTGCCGTGGCGACGAGTTGCAGGCCAATGCAAGAATGGCAGAAGCATTCCCGGCGCGCCCCCTGCTTCAGACCCCGACACAAATCTATCTTCACCAGGCTGTTGCGACAACCGGCAACGCTTGCCAAACCCCGCCGTGCCGCCCATACAGCGGGACGGGCGGATCGCCCATCCCGAGAGGTCCGCGCCTCTCCCATCCTGCCGGGAACACTGTCCGATGTCAGCGACGCCGTGCCCTTGGTCGAAGCCGTGACGGCCTCTTCCCCCTCCCTTGCCGGCCTTGGATGGTCGGAATTTTTCGGCGACCAGCTTGAACCGGGCGATGCAGACCTCATCCCGACCCGCATTGCCATGGTCCATCGAGACCGGCTGAGCGGCCTGTCGCAGACGGGACAAACCGACCTGTCCCTGGCGCCGCAGGCCACCACCGGCGACTACGCCGTCGGCGACTGGGTGCTGGTCGAGCCGCACAGTCACCTTCTGCGGCGTCGCCTGACCCGCAAGACGGTTCTGGAGCGCCGCGTCCAGGGCGGCAGGGGGCCACAGCTGGCAGCGGCCAATGTCGACACGCTGTTCATCGTCACGTCCTGCAATGCCGACTTCAACATCGCCCGGCTCGAACGCTATCTGGCGCTGGCCAACGAGGCCGGAACGACACCCGTGATCCTGTTGACCAAGGCCGATACGGCCGAGGACGCCGAGGCGTACCAAAGCCAGGCCGCCGCGCTGCAGCGCGGATTGGCCGTGGTGACGCTGAACCCGCGCATCGCGGACGCCGCGGGCGCACTCGCGGCCTGGTGCGGCGCGGGGCAGACGGTGGCGCTGATCGGTTCCTCCGGCGTCGGCAAATCGACACTGGTCAACACGTTGGCCGGATCCGCGCAGCAATCACCGCAGCAGACCGGCGCCATTCGCGAACACGACGCCAAGGGACGCCACACCACCACGGCGCGGTCGCTGCATGCCATTGCCGGTGGCGGCTGGGTGATCGACACGCCGGGCATGCGCACGCTGCAGGTCAGCGACGTCGCCTACGGCATCGACACGCTGTTCGCCGAAATCACCGAGTTGGCGCCGCTGTGCAAGTTCCGCGACTGCACGCATATGCACGAGCCGGGCTGCGCGGTGCAGGCAGCGTCGAAGGCCGGCACGCTCGATCCGGAGCGCCTGGCCCGCTGGCGCAAACTGTCCGACGAAAACCAGAACAACACGCCGGTTCAGACGGGACCTCGCGGCGCCAAGTCACCCGCCGGCCGCGGCAAGCGACGTTGAACGGCTGCCCTACTGCCCTACTGCCCTCAAAGCCGGGCCGTGCCGAAAACCCGATCCCAGAACAGCGACGTCACGCCGAAATTGGCGTTGTCGTCGATATGGTGATGCACCGCGTGGCGGCGCTTGAGCGTGTAGAGATAGCTGGGATGGGCGGGATGCCAGTGGTGGATCATGTGGTGGACGCTGATGTACCAGAGATAGCCCAGCATCAGCCCGCAGCCGACCGCGCTGGCGGTCGCGAAATCCGAGAGCAACCAGATGGGCAGCGCGATCAACGCATGCACGCCCAGGCTGAGCCAGGTCGGCGTGCCCACCGGACTGCGCTCTTCGACGTGATGACGGTCGTGCAGTTCCCTGATGTAGGGAACATGATGCAGGACGAAGCGGTGCAGGACGTATTCGATCAACGTCCAAAGGCCGAGACAGATCACCACCGTGCCGATCCAGTCCGGCGCACTCTCCTCCCCGGCCTCGATCAGCCCAGCCACGCCCAGAAGGGCGATCACCAGCGGATAGACCACGAAATCGCTATAGTAGCCGATCAGACCGAGTTGCATTCCGGACGCCCCAACTGATTTCGACGCCGCCCCAGAATCGATGCTATCAGATTGCCGAACTCGCGGATGAGGTGCAATGCAGATGCATCTGACATAGCGTCGCAATTTCCCGGTGCAAGTTCAGCACGCATGATCGACTCAAGAATCGGCGGGCCTCGCACCGGCGCCGCAAACGGACATGCAAAAATGGCAAAACGCAGTGCGGGCCTGCTGATTTATCGTCGAAACGATGGGGATATCCAGGTGCTTCTGGTTCACCCGGGCGGCCCGTTCTGGGCAAAGAAGGACGACGGCGCCTGGTCGATCCCGAAAGGCCTCGTCGACGAGGACGAGGACGAACTGGCGGCAGCGCAACGCGAGACCGGGGAAGAGCTCGGCATCACAATCGACGGCCCCTTCGCGCGCCTCGGCGACTACAAGCAACCGGG
Source organism: Mesorhizobium sp. 2RAF45 (assembly GCF_052115225.1). Taxonomy (NCBI): domain Bacteria; kingdom Pseudomonadati; phylum Pseudomonadota; class Alphaproteobacteria; order Hyphomicrobiales; family Phyllobacteriaceae; genus Mesorhizobium; species Mesorhizobium sp. 2RAF45. The sequence continues at coordinate 38,349 of NZ_JBFRGG010000021.1, forward strand.
CGGCAAGATCGTCATTGCCTGGTCGGTCGAGGCTAGCACCGAGATCGATGTCGCCACGATCAAGAGCAACAGCTTCACCATGGAATGGCCGCCGCGATCTGGGTCGATGAAAGAATTTCCGGAGGTCGACAGGGCCGGCTGGTTCAGCCTGCCGGAGGCGGAGGTAAAACTTCTGCAGGGCCAGCGCCCGATGCTGTCGGATCTGGCGAAGCGGCTGGGGATCGGGTGATTGCCGGCGGCAAAGCTGCCAATCTCCCTTCGTAGGGGAGATCGGCTGTCACCCCGCAAACCGCGCCGCAGTCCACGCGCCACCCGCCGCATTCGACTCCACCGCCGCCGCGACGAACTTCACGCCGCGCGCGCCATCGACAACGTCCGGCACCCGCGCCGCACGCGCGGCATCGACCACGCCACCGGAGCGATGCGCGCGGATGATGTCGGCGGCGTCGCGGTAGAAATTGGCGAAGGCCTCGATATAGCCTTCCGGATGCGCCGCCGGCATGCGCGAGACGCGCCGGCTTTCTTCGGTCGAACCATGGCCGCCGCGCACCAGCGTGCGGGTTTCCTCGCCATAGCGCGAGAAGCGCAGTTCCTCCGCCCGCCCGCCCGACCATTCGAGCCCGGCTTTGTCGCCATAGATGCGAACGGACAGATCGTTGTAGTGGCCGGGCGAGGTCTGGCTGGCCAGGATCGTGCCGCGTGCTCCATCCGCCCAGCGCACCATGACATGCGCATTGTCGTCGAGCCGGCGTCCGGGCACCGCGGTGAACAGGTCCGCCGACACCGCCTCGGCTTCGCAGCCTGAGATATAGCTCGCCAGATTGAAGGCATGCACACCGATATCGGCCAGCACCGCCGACTGCCCTGCCCGCGCCGGATCGGTGCGCCATTCCGCCTGCTTCTGGCCCTCGGCGTCGATCGGCTTGGTCAGCCAGTCCTGGATGTAGGCGCCATGCACCGACACGATCCGCCCGAGTTCGCCCGCCATCACCATTTCGCGCGCCTGCCGGACCATGGCGTAGCCGGTGTTGTTCAGCGTCACGACGAAGCGGCGTTTTTTGGCGCGCGCCAGCGTCACCAGCGCCTCGGCGTCGCTGAGCGTCGTCGACAGCGGCTTGTCGCAGATCACATCGATGCCCGCCTCGAGGAAGGCGGTGGCAATCGGTGCGTGCAGATGGTTGGGCGTGACGATGACGACCGCCTCGATGCCATCAGGGCGCCCGGCTTCCGCCAGCGCCATGGCGTGATAATCGGCATAGCTGCGCTCCGGCGCGATGCCGATCTCGGCGGCCGAGGCGGCGGCGTTCTCCGGGTCGGAGGACAGCGCACCGGCCACCAGCACGATCTGGTCGTCGAGTCGCATGGCGAGCCGATGCACGGCGCCGATGAAGGCATTGCGGCCGCCGCCGACCATGCCGACCCTCAGGCGCTTGCCCGCCGACCCATCCGATGTTGCGTAGACCATGTTTTCTCCTCCACCTATCACTTCGTCATCCTGGGGCGGAGCAAGGAGCGCAGCGACGCGGCGCAGACCCCAGGATGACGACGGTGAGGCCTAACACTTTCGAACACAATTTCCAATTTCCGTATTGTAATACGATTGTGCCACGCTAGCCTGCGATCATGAGTGGGGCGGGCAAATCTTCGGGACGATCTCATGCCGACGAGGCGGCGACGCGCAAGCGCGGGCGCTCGCTGGCGGCGTTGGGCTACATCAAGCCGCAGACCTATGAGGAACTGCGCGCCGTGCTCTCCTCCGGCACCGTGCATTTTCCCAAGCGGCTGCGCCAGGTGGCGATCTTCATGTGGCAGCATCCGAGCGATGTCGCACTCGGCACCATCGCCCAGGTGGCGGCACAGGCGGGCGTGCAGCCCTCGACGCTGGTGCGCTTTGCCCAGATCTTCGGCTATTCCGGCTTTTCCGATTTCCAGGGCCTGTTCAAGGAACACGTAAAGGGCTCCTGGCCGGAAGCGCGCGGCGAGCCGCGCGCCGAGGTCGAACCCAACGCCGCCATGCATTTCCTGCGCGGCATGGTCGGCGCCTCGCAGGCCTCGCTCGGCCGTATCGAGACCGGCTTCGACGTCGAGAGCTTCGAGAAGATGGTGACGCTGCTGGCGGCGGCCGAGCTGATCTATGTCATCGGCTCCAAGCGCGCCTTCCCGGTCACCGCCTATCTGTCGCTGACCTTGTCGCAGCAAGGCGTGCGCAATGTGCTGGTCGACAATGTCGGCTCCTCCGCGCTCGACCAGGTCGGCTGCATCGGCGGCCGAGATGCCGTGCTGGCCGTTTCCTTCAGCCCCTACAATTCGATCACGCCCGACCTTGTCGCGGTGGCGCATGAACGCAAGGCCCGCATCGTCACCATCACCGACAGCACCTTCAGCCCGCTGATCGCTTTGTCGGACAGTTGGCTGGAAGTCGTGGAATCCGACTTCGCCGGCTTCCGCTCGCTGGCGGCGTCTCTGGCGGTCGGCATGGCGCTGGTCCAAGGCGTCGCGGCAAAACGCGGCGCATGAGGCGCTGCTGGCACAATTGACTATCGGGAATTGCCGTTCCATATCTTAAAAAATAGAAACTTTGTTCCGGGAGGAGGAATGGAGCTTCATCTCCAAGGTAAGGTCGTGCTGGTCACCGGCGCGACGCAAGGCATCGGCCGCGCCATCGCCGAGGCGCTGGCGCACGCCGGCGCCGGCGGGCTGCTGATCACCGGACGCGACGGCAAGCGCGGCGACGCCGTGGCGGCGGAACTGTCGGCCATCGGGACGCCGACCGTCTTCGTCGCCGCCGACCTTGGAGACCCGCAGGCCCCTGTCCTGCTGGCGCAGGCCTGCATCGACCGCTTCGGCCGCATCGATGGCCTCGTCAACGCCGCCGGCCTGACCGACCGCGCTTCCTTCCTCGATGCCAGCCTCGACGACTGGGCTTCGCTGTTCGCCGTCAATGCGCGCGCGCCGTTCTTCCTGATGCAGGCGGCGATTGCCGACATGAGGAAGCGCGGGGGGCCCGGCGCCATCGTCAACATCCTGTCGGTCAACGCCCATTGCGGCTCCCCCGAACTCGCCGTCTATTCCGCCACCAAGGGTGCGCTTGCGACGCTGACCAAGAACGCCGCCAACGCCCACCGTTTCGACCGCATCCGCGTCAACGGCATCAATGTCGGGTGGACCGACACGCCGGCCGAACGCGTGATGCAGTCCGAGACGCTGGGCCACGGTCCGGGCTGGCTCGACGCCGCCAATGCCGCGCAGCCTTTCGGCAGGCTGCTCAAGCCGGACGATATCGCCAACCTTGCCGTCTTCCTGCTTTCCGACGCGGCCGGGCCGATGACCGGCGCCGTGATCGACCAGGAGCAGTCGGTGATCGGGGCGAACCGGTGAACGCCGCTTCGACAGCGCCGGAAACGCTCGGGCCGGCCTTGCTGGATCAGCTTCCGGCCGCTGTCCGGACGCCTGGATATGACCGGGCAACTCTTGCGCCTGGCATGGCGCATCTCGGCGTCGGCGCGTTCCACCGCTGCCACCAGGCCGAATACACCGATGATTTGCTGGCGCGCCAGTTCGACCGCTGGGGCGTTGTCGGCATCAATATCCGTCCGCCCACCCTTGCCGACACGCTCGGCCGGCAGAGCGGGCTCTACACAAGGCTGATTCGCGAAAACAGCCATATCGAGGCTCGCGTCATCGGCAGCATCGTGAAGGTGGTGGACAGCCAGGCAAGTGCCGCACCGGCACTCACGGTGCTGTCCTCGCGCGATATCGAACTGGTGACGATGACCGTGACGGAGAAAGGCTATTGCCACATCCCGTCGAGCGGCGCGCTCGATCTCGATCATCCCGACATCGTCCATGATCTCGCCAACCCTCATGCGCCGCGCAGCGTGCCCGGCATCCTCGCGCGGGCGCTGGAGCTGCGGCGGGCCACGCATGGCCGGCCCCTGACGCTGCTCTCCTGCGACAACATCGCGGCCAACGGCGTCATCCTGGAAACCGTCGTGCGGAGCTTTGCCGAACGGCGCGGCAATGGCCTTGCCGACTGGATCGCGGCCAATGCCGCCTTCCCGTCGGCCATGGTCGACCGCATCGCGCCGGCGGTGACGCAGGATGATATCGACAGTGTCGAGCAATGGTTCGGCTACCGCGACGCCGCCGTCGCCGTCGGCGAGCCGTTCCGGCAATGGGTGATCGAGCAGAAATTCGCCGGCCGCGTGCCGCGCTGGGACCTGGTCGGCGCGACCTTCGTCGACGACGTCACGCCGTTCGAGCATCTCAAGATGCGGGTGCTGAACGGCGCCCAGACGACGCTCGCCACGCTCGGCGTGCTGGCCGGGCTGGAGCATACATCGGATGCCATCGCCGACCCGCTGCTGTCGGCCTTCATCAGGCGCATGCTGGTCGAGCAGACGCTGCCGACGCTGATGCCGGTGCCCGGCATGGATCCACCGGCCTATGTCGAGCAGAGCCTCGGCCGGCTGAAGAACACGGCGATCCGCCACCGCAACCACCAGATCGCCACCGATGGCTCCCAGAAGATCGTGCAACGCCTGCTCAACCCGATCCGCGACCGGCTGCGCCAGGGCGCCTCCATCGGCTTGCTGTCGGTGCCGGTCGCCGGCTGGATGGCCTATCTGATCCAGGCCTCGGACCGCTTCGGCAAACGCTGGCCGGTGTCGGATCCCTATGCCGGCAAAGTCGCCAAGATCGCCGACGCCACTGGCCGCGATGCACCGGCTCTGGCTTCGGCCATCCTTGCCATCGACACGATCTTCGACCCTGGCCTTGCCGCGAACGCTGCGTTTCGCGCGGCCGTGACTTCGGCGCTGGGCGAGCTGCTTTCGGACGATCCGATGGCGGCTGTCCGGCACAGTCTCGAACATGATGAGGCCGCAAGGTTGAAACGATCCAAACAATAGGCATTATAAACATCGACCGTGAAGACACGGCCAGGGGAGGCACTATGAAACTTGGACTGCTCACCGCACCCTTCGCGGAGACGCCGCTTGCCGATGTCGCCGCCTGGGCCAGCTCTGCCGGCTTCGAGGCGCTGGAAATCGCCTGCTGGCCGAAAACCTCCGGTGCGACGCGGCGCTATGCCGGTACCAGCCATATCGACGCTGCCTCCACCTCGCCCGCAAAGGCGAAAGAAATCACCGCCTCGCTGGCGGAAAGGCACCTGACCATCTCAGGCCTCGGCTACTATCCCAATCCGCTGCATCCCGACGCCGCGCATCGCGAGGCGGTCATCGGCCATCTGAAGAAGGTGATCGTGCTGGCCGCCAATATGGGCGTGCCCGTCGTCAACACATTCTGCGGCGGCGATGCCGCCAAGACCGTCGACGTCAACTGGCAGGACGCGCTGAAAGTCTGGCCCGAAATCGTCGCTTTTGCGCGCGGCCATGGCATCAAGCTTGCCTTCGAGAATTGCCCGATGATCTTCAGCTATGACGAATGGCCGGGCGGGCACAACATCGCCTATTCGCCGCATGTCTGGCGCCGCATCCTGGAGACCTGGGGCGGCGATATCGGCATGAATTTCGACCCCTCGCACCTGGTCTGGCAGATGATCGACCAGGCCCGCTTCATCAGGGAATTCGGCCCCTACATGCTGCATGTCCACGCCAAGGATTTGATGATTGATCATGATGGTTTGTACGAGCGCGGAATCCTCTCGGCCGGGATAGGCTGGCAGGTGCCGCGCATGCCGGGGCTGGGCGATGTCGACTGGAGCGGCTTCTTCTCCGGCCTCTACCGCGCAGGCTATGACGGATCGGTCATCATCGAACATGAGGACAGGCGGTTTGAAGGCAGCGACGAGCAGGTGAAGCGGGGTTTTCTGCTCGCCCGCGACGTTCTGCGACCCTACGTCAAGTGAAAAGCATGCCGGTAACGACATGCGGAGAACAACGAGTTGAGCCGCCTGACTCTCTTTCTGAACGGCATGCCTCAACGACTTGGAACTGAAACTGAAAAACAATGTGGAGGAAGTCTGAAATGAAGAAAATCCTGACCATGGTCCCGCTCCTTGCGGGCGCTGCCTTGCTGGCCTCAATGGGCGTCTCGTCGGCCGCCGGCAAATACACGATCGGCATTTCCAACACCGTGCAGGGCAATGGCTGGCGCGAGGAGATGGTGTGCGCCATGAAGGCGCAGGCGCTGGCTTCCGGCGAAGTGGCGAAACTCAACATCGCCCACCGCAACACCGATGCCGCCGGCCAGTTGGAAGACATCCGCAACCTGATCAGCGCCAAGGTCGACGCCATCGTCGTCAACCCGGCCGATCCGGCCGGCATCAAGGCGGGCCTGGAAGAAGCCACCAAGGCCGGCATCGTCGTCGTTGCCGTCGACCAGGCCGTCACCGAGCGATCGGCCTACATCATCTCCAACAACCAGGAGGAATATGCCTATCTCGGCGCCAAGTGGCTGTTCCAGCAGATGGGTGGCAAGGGCGAGGTGTTTTACATGCGCGGCGCCGCCGGCGCTTCGGCCGATAGCGATCGCGACAAAGGCTTCAAGAAGGCGCTGGCCGAATTCCCCGACGTGAAGGTGGCGCAGGAAGTCTTCACCGGCTGGCAGCAGGACCAGGCCAAGCAGCAGATCCTCTCCTTCCTGTCGACGGGAACGCCGATCAACGGCATCTGGACGTCCGGCATCGACAACGTCATCGTCGACGCGCTGGTGGAATCGCAGGCGCCGCTGGTGCCGATCGTCGGTGCCGACAATGCCGGCTTCGTCGGCCAGCTGAGCTCGGTAAAGGGCCTCGTCGGCGCTGCCGTCACCAACCCCGGCTCGATCGGCGGCGCGGGCGTGACGCTGGCGCTGCAGATCCTCGACGGCAAGAAGCCGGCACAGCAGACCGTTCTGGTGCAGCCGCAGCTCTGGGAAAACGCCACCGAGGAAGGCAAGGCCAAGCTGAAGGCCGCCGCCGACCCGTCGCTCAGCCCCGAATGGCCGGTCTCGATCTCGATCCCGGACTGGACGACGTATACGAAGGACCAGATCGTCGCCTGCAAGGGGCCGGGCGAGTAAGGGCTGGACGCGCTTCTTCCTTCTCCCCTTGTGGGAGAAGGTGGCCTCGCGAAGCGAGGTCGGATGACGGGTGCTCCAGGGAATGCCGACGTCTCACTCCGCTGGAACACCCCTCATCCGTCTCGGCGCTACGCGCCGATCCACCTTCCCCCACAAGGGGGGAAGGAAAGTCGCCGCCTTCGGCCGACTTGCCGCACCGCCGCAGAGATCGAGAACCACACATTTTGACAACAAACCCGTTGCCGCAAAGCCCCCTCCTCGACGCCACTGGCGTCGCCAAGAACTACGGCGCGGTTGCCGCCCTTCGCAACGCGTCGCTCTCCGTCCTGCCGGGCGAAGTGCATGCGCTGATGGGCGCCAATGGCGCCGGCAAGTCGACGCTGGTGAAGATCCTGACCGGCGCGATATCGGCCAATGCCGGACGCATCCTGATCCGGGGCGAGGCGCGCGACATACGCTCGCCCGCCGCCGCCCGCCGCGCGGGCCTGCTGCCCGTCTACCAGGAGCCGTCGCTGATCCCCGATCTCGACGTTCTGTCCAATCTGCGGCTGACCGGCACGCCGGTCGAGCCGTTCCGCGCCTGGGTGCGCGAGCTCGGCATTGCGGACCTCGACCTGCGCGACACCGCGCGCGACATCCCGCTGGCCGTGCTGCGCGTGCTCGACCTCGCCCGTGCGCTCGCCGTCGAGCCCGACGTGCTGCTGCTCGACGAGATGACGGCGGCGCTGCCCGCCAACCTTGCCGAAAAAGTGCTGGAAGTGGTGCGCCGCCAGGGCGATGCCGGTCGCGCCGTCATCTTCATCTCGCACCGCTTCGTCGAGATCTCGGCGCTGTGCGACCGCGCCACCGTGCTGCGCGACGGCGAGACCGTCGGCGTCGTCGACATCGTGCCCGGCGTCGAGGAAAAGATCGTCGAGCTGATGCTCGGCACCCGCATCGTGAAAACCCATGTCGCCGCCCGCAGCGCCGCCGAGAAGGCGGCACCCACCCCTGCCCGGCCGCGGCTCTCCGTGCACAATCTGCGCGTCGGCGCCAAGCTCAACGACGTCTCCTTCGATCTCAGGGATGGCGAAGTCGCCGGCGTCGTGGCGCTCGAAGGCCAGGGCCAGGACGAATTGTTCGCAGCCCTTGCCGGCTCGATCCGCCCCTCGGGCGGCACGATCGAGGTCGATGGCAGCCCAGTGAAGTTTTCGCACCCGATCGACGCCATCCGCTCGGGCATCGCCTATGTGCCGGGCGACCGGTCCGAGGCGCTCGCCATGCAGCGCTCGGTGCGTGAAAACATCGCGCTGCCCTTCAGTGCGGCGCTGCGCAACTGGGGACCTATCCCCATGCGCCGCGAGCGCGCAAAGGTGCTCAGCGCCATCGAGCGGCTGCAGATCGACACCCGCGCGCAGGGCGAGGTGCAGCGCCTGTCGGGCGGCAACCAGCAGAAGGTGACCATCGCCCGCTGGATCGCGGCGGATGCCCGCACCATCCTGTGCTTCGACCCGACGCGCGGCATCGATGTCGGCACCAAGCAGGAGATCTACAAGCTGCTGCGCGAGCTCGCCGGCCACGGCAAGTCGGTGCTGTTCTACACCTCGGAACTGGAAGAGGTGCAGCGCGTCTGCGACCGCGTCATCGTCATCTTCGGCGGCCGTCTCGTCGACATTTTCGCCGTGGAGGAGGCCGACGAGCCGGCACTGATGCGCGCCGCCTACGGCCTGCCGCGCGGCGCCAAGGCCGATATCGGTATATTGGCCGATCCTCAGTCCCCGTCTTCGGGGACGGCGCCATGAGCCATTTCCTACGCCGCCAGGGCTGGGTCATCGGCCTGTTCGCCCTGCTCATCGTGCTGTTCATCGCCACCAGGATCATCCAGCCCGGCTATGGCAGCGGCGATTTCGGCTCGCTGGCGCGGGCCGTGCTGCCCTATGCCTTCGCCGTCGCGGCGCAGACGGTGGTGGTCATCGCCGGCGGCATCGACCTGTCGGTCGCCGCCATGATGGCGCTGACCAGCGTCACCGCCGCCTCGATGATGGCGGGCGCTAGCGAGGAATACGCGCTGTTCGTGGTGCCCTTCGTGCTCGCCATGGGTCTCGTCCTCGGCGCGCTCAACGGCCTCTTGATCGTCGTCACCCGCGTGCCCGACATCGTCGTCACGCTCGCCATGCTGTTCGTGCTGCAGGGCGCCGCCCTGCTGGTGCTCGACGCGCCGGGCGGCGCCGCCGCCGAATGGCTGAAGGCGCTGATCTCAGGCACCGTGCCGATCCCGGGCCTGCCCGACGCCATCGACGCCTGGGTCCCGAAGGCACTGCTGGTGCTGATCGTCTGCCTCTGCGTGATATGGATACCGCTCAGGCGCTCGCGCCTTGGCCTGTCCATCTATGCCATCGGCTCGAGCGAGCTGGCGGCGTTCCGCTCAGGCGTGCCGGTCAAGCGCACCCGCATCATCGCCTATGCGCTGTCGGGCCTGTTCGCCGCCTTTGGCGGCTTGGCGCTGACCATGAGCACCGGCATCGGCGCGCCCATCCCCGGCCCCTATCTCCTGGCCAGCGTTGCCGCCGTGGTGCTGGGCGGCGTGGCGCTCGGCGGCGGCAAGGGCGGCCTGCTCGGCCCCATCGTCGCCGTCTTCGTGCTGCGCCTGGTGCGCACCGACCTCACCCTGCTCGCCATCGACCCCAACGTCACCGCCATCATCGAAGGCGCCATCATGGTGGCCGTGGTGATGTTCGGGGCGTTTATTACGATGCGGGGGCGGCAATGAGGGGTGGGTATGAAATGAAGCGCTGCGCCCTACGACGCCCCCCTCTGTCCTGCCGGACATCTCCCCCACGAGGGGGGAGATCAGCAGCTTTGGCGCCCCACTCTTCTCAGCAACGTTGGAGATTGGCGAAAGCCGCGACAACAGCCGATCTCCCCACCCGTGGGGGAGATGGCCGGCAGGCCAGAGGGGGGCGCCGTAGGGCGCTAGCCTCGCAGAACATCACCCCATCGCGAACCGGACCCACCCCATGAGCACCACCGCGATTACGCCTCCCCCCGTCCCCCTCGGCCGCCGCATAAAACGCTTCATGGCCGACCGGCCGCTCGTCCCGCTGATCATCCTGCTCGTCATCCTGGTGGTGATCCTGCAGATCCTGCGCCCCGGCATCGTCAACGAGCGCTGGATCGCCAACACCATCAAATTCGCCATTCCGCTGGCGATCCTCGCCGGCTGCCAGACCATGACCATGCTGACCGGCGGCATCGACCTGTCGGTCGGCACGGTGGCGACGATGAGCGCCTTCATCATGGCCACGCAAATCGTCAACCAGGACCCGGCTGTCGCCTTCCTGCTGGCGATGATGCCGGCGGTGCTGATCGGCCTGGTCAACGGCATCGGCGTCGGCGTCTTCCGCGTCCACCCGCTGATCATGACGCTGGGCACCAGCCTGATCGGCACAGGCTGCCTGCAGGTCTACCAGCGCACGGTGATCGCCTCGGGCGCGAAAATCCCCGACTTCCTCGCCTGGCTCGGCACCGGCGTCACATCAGGCTTCCCCAACGCTCTGCTGCTGTTCGTGCCGCTGGCGGCACTCATCGTCTTCACGCTCGCCCGCACCGGCTTCGGCCGCCTGCTCTACGCCGTCGGCGACAATGAGCACGCGACGCGCCTCTCGGGTGTGCAATACTGGCAGGTCATCACGGCGCTCTACGTCACTTCCAGCCTGCTCGCCGGCATAACCGGCCTGCTCTATATCGGCCTGATCAAGGCCCCGTCCCTCTCACTCGCCGAACCGCTGGTCCTGCCCTCGGTCGCCGCCGCCGTCATCGGCGGCACCTCCATCTTCGGCGGCCGCGGCGGCTACACCGGCACCATCGTCGGCGCTCTGATCCTGACCGTGCTGACGACGCTGCTGACGATCCTGCAGATGCCGGAGGGGGCAAGGCGCATCCTGTTCGGGCTGATCGTGCTGTTCGTGACGGCGGCTTATTTGCGGATCGTGGAGGAGCGGTGACAGTAACCTTGAGCGGCAGGCCATGAATTTATCGCCTGCACGCGTCCAGATCTCGTCGCAATACAATCAGCTTCCAGAAAATCGTCGCTTCAGCGGATTTGCCAATTATATTAGTTGTCGTTGAATTATATTTGGCGAGCGCTACTGGTGTCAGAATAACTATTTCCTTCCGGCACTCACTTTCAACCCTTGCTTAACGGCCATGCTTCATTCTGCGAATCGCAGGCAAGGCATTCAAGGATTGCTCGATGCAGATCAGTTCCGACCTCACCGTTACGATACAGAAGCTGCTGTCGGCCAGGAGCGGCCTTGTTGGCACCAACCAGCAGACATTCGCCAAAGCGGGCACGGCGTTGCGGACCGAGGCCCCGGTCATTCGTCCGGGCGCGACCGGCGACGAGGATGGCACCGAATACGATCTGTTCGGCAGCTTCGGCCAGGCCCCCGATGTGCCGGCGGCTTCGTCCGCCTCCTCCACCACCACGGCGGACGACCCCTACATGCATGCCGGCAAGGCCAATTATGGCGAGCTCTATGCCGAGTATACGCGCTTCATCGCCTCGATGGTCGAGGCGGACCGCCAGCATAAGGACTCCACCGTCGAGCGCCACTTCATCCCTGCCGGCGAGACGCGGGAGACGGTGATGGCCATGGACGAACATGCCTATATGTGGGCCGTCCAGGACGAGATGGAGGCCGCCGCCGACCGCAGCCCGCAGGCGCAGGCCAACAAGACGATTGCCAACCAGGGCCTGAACTATGGCGACGCCACCAGGATGGCATCCGATGCCTTGATTAGCCTGCAAAAGGCGTTGCCGGCTCTGAACGACACGCTCGCGCGTCTGACCCCCAAGGCAGTTGAGGAGCGCATGCAAAGTGTCGGCGACGACCCGAAGCTGCAACGTCTGGCGCAACAGGTGGCCAAGAACGACATGCTTTCCGCCAGGAGCAGCCTTCGCTACGTCGACAGGATCGTCAGAAGCGTCGAGAGCGGCTCCAACAAGGTCGATGGCGCCATTCTGGTCAAGAACGGCCAGGGCCAGTACCAGCTTGGTGATTTCTCGATCTCATTCAACGGCCAAGTGATGTTGACCTTCAGGGATACTTTCAAGGCATTCTGAACGCCGCGCGTCGGCGGCTTCCCCGGCGTTGAGCACGAGACCCGCCGTCCGGCGTGAAATACTGGCAGGCCGTCACGGCGCTCCACGTCACCTCGAGCCTGCTCGTGGGCGGACTGCTCCTATCGGCCTGATCAAGGCCCGTCCCTGTCACTCGCCGAACCCCTGGTGCTGCCCTCGGCGGCGGGCGTCATCGCCGGCAACACCCATCATTGGCGAATTACGGTGACAGTGCACTTTTACATCGCCTTGCCGCCCCCTCACCCACCCCTTACCATCCCCCCAATCCCCTCCAACAACACCCCCTGCTCCCCCACCCAGAACCAGTGATCCTCCCCCTCCACCTCGACAAATCGTGCCCCCGCAATCTTCGCGGCCAGATACCGCCCGGCCTCGACCCGCACCGCCCGGTCACCCCTGCGGTGCAGCACCAGCGTCGGCGCCCTGACTTTTGACAACAGCGGGCGCACGTCGGCGTCGCGCAGCGCCTGCAGCAGGCCGGCGACGGCGCCGGGGCTGGAGGCGGCCCGGAGCAGGCCGGCCCACCAGGCGCGCGCCTGGCGGTCTTGGGCGACGCTCGGCGCGAAGGTTTCGATTTCCGCCGGGCCGCCCCAGCCGGCAAGCAGGCGCTGTTGCCAGAGGTCGTACTGCGCCGAGGTGAGCGCGAAGGGGTAGTCGGGCGCGCGGCTGCCCTTGGCGAGCGAGCCCCACAGGACCAGGCCGCTCAGCCGGTCGGGGTGGTCGACGGCAAAGCGGATGCAGCCCGGCCCGCCCTCCGAGGCGCCGACCAGCACGGCTTTGCGGCTGCCGGCCGCATCCATGACAGCCAATATGTCGCGCGCGGTCGCCTCGACGGTCGGGCGGGCGCCGACGCGGTCGGACAGGCCCATGCCGCGCCGGTCGAACAGGATCAGCCGGCCGAGCCGTGACACGGCGCTGAGCCAGGCGCGGCAGCTCCTGTCTTCCCAGATCCGCTCGACATGCGAGATGAAGCCCGGAACCAGCACGATATCGGCCGGGCCGCTGCCTATGGTCTGGTAGGCGATATGGATGCCGTCCACGGCGACATAGCGGGTTCTGGGCATCTCCGCTTCGGCGTCGCTGGCGCGCAGCAGAGCGAGCGTGGCGGGGTCGGGCGCCACGCCGAGTTCGTCGCGCAGCAGCCGCACGCAGGTCTCGCCCTGGCGCTCGGCCGCCGCCCGGTCGCCGGCCGCCAGATGGGCGCGGATCAAATGGCGGTGCGCGCTTTCGCTCAACGGGTCGAGGGCGGCGAGGCGCGTCGCGTGCAGCACGGCAGTCCGCGCAGCGCCGCCGGCGATCCTGGCTTCCACCAGCCGCTCCAGCGCCTGCACCAGCCGGCTCCGCAAGGCCTCGCGGCGAAAAAACACCCATTCCTCGAATTCGGGACAATCCGGCAGCGAAAAGCCGGCGAGGTAGTCGCCGCTGTAGAGGCCGGCGGCCTCGTCGAGACGCCCGGCGTCGCAGGCATGGTCGAAGGCGATGGCGTCGGCCTCGACTGCCGGGCGCAGGCTGAGCGATGCCGCGCTGGCTGATATGATCTCCTCGCCGAAGGCGACGCGGATCTTGTAGAGCGTGCGCCGCAGGCGGGCGCGGGCGGCTTCCGCGTCCGCCTCGGGCCACAGCAGCGTGGCGGCGACGTCGCGCGCCACCGGTCCGCCGGCCTCGGCGAGGTAGATGACGAGCGCGGCCGCCTTGCGCAAGGCGAGCTCTATCCGCCGCCCGTCCAGCCGGAACTCCGGAAAACCCAGAAGCCTGAGTTGTATCAGCTCCATCGATCCGCACGCGGCCGCGCAAGGAGAGGACGTTGAGGGGACGCCGGCCTTCTATCCATCCCCGCGAAATCGCGCCGATCCGGCCCGATCAACTCCCTTGGAGCGAGAAATGTCACCGGTCAATACATCAAGCCATCACACGCCAGAACGGCTTACCTTAGGCGCCAACACCAGACATGGAGGCTGAGCCATGTGCCAGACCTGCCTCTCCTGGTACGCGCGCTGCGTCGCGCCGTATTTCGTCCATGCCGGCTGTTCGGCCGGCGCCTTCACGCAAATGCGCAAGCGGGTCATCCCGCTTGCGCAAGGCGTCGTTGTGGAGGTCGGCTTCGGCTCGGGCCTCAACCTGCCCTATTACGACGCCGCCAGGGTCGAGCGGCTGGTCGGCATCGACCCCGACGGCACCATGCTCGGCCTCGCAGCACCCAAGAGCCGCGCCATGCCCTTCGCCGTCGAATGCATCCGCGCAGGTGGTGAAAGCCTGCCCCTGGCCGATGGCATCGCCGACACGGTGGTCGTCACCTATGCCTTCTGCACCATTCCGGACCCTCAGGCGGCGCTGAGCGAAATCCGCCGCGTCCTGAAGCCGACCGGCCGGCTGATCTTCATCGAGCACGGCCAGGCCGAGGGCCCGCGCTGCCGCCGCTGGCAGGAGCGGCTGAACCGGCTGTGGGGATCGATCGCCGGCGGCTGCCACCTCAACCGCGATCCGCTGCGGCTGATCGGCGGGGCCGGATTCCGCCTGCTCGAAGTGCAGCACGGCCGCTTCCCCCTGCCCCTATGGCAGCTGGGCAGCCACCACGCCGGCATTGCGGCGGCGGGCTGACCGGTCAGCCTTGTCTTGCCCCGTGCATCGATGTCGCACCAGGAGTCGCACGCGCCAACGCCCCCCTCACAGCGCCAGGCTCCCCTGCTCCGCCTCCTCGGCGTTGGGGTCGCCGGGGGCGGTGGCCCAGGCGAGTTCGACCAGCGTCACGGTGCGCTTGCCCGTGCCGTCGAGCTGGCAGACGATCAGGCCCTGCTCCTCGATATAGGTCAGGAGGCGGCGGGCGCGGCGCAGCGAGTGCGAACCATAGGCGCGCGCGATCGCGGCGTCGCTCGGGCACGGCCAGCCCTCCTTGGCCGCGCGCGCGATCATCATGAACACGCCCTGCATGTCGTCGGGCAGCAGCGAGGCGCGCACGGAAACGTCCCGCCACGCATCGTCCTGCGTCGTCTCGGAGCCGAGGCCGGCGCGGGCGCGCGTCAGCATGCGGCGGAATTCGGCGAGGTCCGGCACCACCGAGGCGAGGCCCTCGATGCGGCAGCGCACCACGAATTCCTGGTAGAGCACGCCAATGACGCGAAAACCCGCATCGGGCTGCGCCAGGATGGCGCGCAGCACGCGGTCGACCCGCTCGCGCCGCTCCGCCAGGTCCTCGGCGCTGATTTGCGGTTCCGCCGGTTCGGGGCGGATTTCCAGCGCCGCCGACTTTGCCGCCATCAGCTGGTCGAGCAGGTCGGGTGACGCCACCCGGCGCGGCGTGCGCACCGTCTCGGGCGGCGGCGCCGCCAGGATGATCGCGCGGGCGTCCTCCAGCGCCGCCTCCGGCATCGCCATCAGCCGCGGCGTGCCGTTGCGCGGGCTGGTGTCGGTCGGGCCGATGCGCAGGCCGAGCGGCCGCCGCGACAGCGCCGGCCCCAGCGCCATGAACTGCCCGCGCTCGAGGTCGCGAAACGCTTCCGCCTGGCGCCGCTCCATGCCCAAGAGGTCGGCGGCACGCGCCATGTCGATGTCGAGGAAGGTGCGGCCCATGAGGAAATTGGAGGCTTCGGCCGCGACATTCTTGGCGAGCTTGGCCAAACGCTGCGTGGCGATGATGCCGGCGAGCCCGCGTTTGCGGCCGCGGCACATCAGGTTGGTCATGGCGCCGAGCGAGAGCTTGCGCGCCTCGTCGGAAACCTCGCCGGCCACCGCCGGCGCGAACAGCTGCGCCTCGTCGACCACCACCAGCATCGGGTACCAGTGGTCGCGGGCAACCTCGAACAGCCCGCCGAGGAAGGCGGCGGCGCGCCGCATCTGGTTTTCGGCGTCGAGCCCTTCGAGGTTGAGCACGGTGGAGACACGGTGGATGCGCGCCCGCTCGCCGGCCGCCTGCAGGCCGCGCTCGGTGTGCTCCTCGGCATCGATCACCAGATGGCCGTAGCGCTCGCCGAGCGAGACGAAGTCGCCTTCGGGATCGACAATGGTCTGCTGCACCCAGGGCGCGCTCTGCTCGAGCAGGCGGCGCAGCAGATGCGACTTGCCGGAGCCCGAATTGCCCTGCACCAGAAGGCGGGTCGCCAGCAGTTCCTCGAGATCGAGGTTCGCTGGGGCGCCCGCCGTGGTGTGTCCCATCTCGATCGCAACGGTCATGTCTCGACTCAAAAAGGTCTCCTGCGCGGCATGGGGCTTAGCAACCCAGGCGCGGCCCGTCGAGCACCGATGGCCGGCAGCCCGGTGTTGCGCACAGTTGTGAGGGAAGGGTCGGCAGGAACGGCCGCCATCAGCCGCCCCTGTGGATAGTAACCAGCTGTTCACCATGGGCCGGCGTTGCGGTTGCGGAGGCCGGCCATCCGTTTAGCCTGACCTTGCATCGCGCCCCAACGAGATGCACCCCAACGCCCCAAATGGCGGCCGGCGTCTTCAAGTTTAGTTTCTGTATGCGCCGGTCGTCAGCCTACCCGTTACAGCGCCGCAGCTTGCCTCGGCACCGGTGCCAGGGGCGGTGCATCCAGGCCCTTGAACGGGTCGCGCCAGGCCTCGATGGCTTCGAGCCGGCGATACCAGCGGACGAGCGCGGGATAGTCGCCGAGCGGCAGGCCGGCGACATCGTTGAAGGGCAGGAAGGCCGCCATGCGGAAATCGGCATAGGAAAGCGACGTTCCGACCAGCCATTGCCGGTCGGCCAGTTCCGCCTCCAGGATCGCGGCTCCCTGGTGGAAGTCACGCAGCCCCTCTTTGACCTTGCCTTCATCGATCGGCCCGATGCCATAGCGCTGCTTGGTGCCGCGCTCGAAATGCACGGTGTCGCAGGCGCGCATGAAATTCTCCTTGCCCCAGCTCAGCCAGCGAATCATCTCGGGCTCGTCCTCGCCGGTGCGCCAGAAATCGGAACGCGCCGCGCGCGACAGCCGGCAGGCGATGGCGTCGGCCTCCCACAGGCTGCCGCCAGGCCATGCCAGGATGGGAATGGAGAGATTGGGATTGAGCGGCCGGAATCGCTCCGCTTGCCCCGGCGCAAAGGGTGAGGCGAATTCGAAAGTCACCTGCGCCTTGAGATGACGCGCCACCGCGACCGCCAGGCGCGGATTGGGATTGCGGCTGAAATAGAGTTTCATTCCGCCCGGCTTCGGCTCGACCTTGTCATTCATGAGTGTCACTCCTGGTCCTGGCGAACATGCCAGACCAAGGACGCGTCCGGCAGGTGCAATCCGACAAAGTGTGGGTTGACCACCATCGATGGCAAGGCGACACTTCATCTCGCACCAAAGCAGGAGGAATTGCGATGGACGAGCCCGAACGGTGGCGCCACATGTCGACGGCACCCAAGGACGGCAGCCGGATCCTGGTCACGGTCCGACCCTCCGAACAGGGGCCTGCGGAAGTCGACCTCGCCTACTGGTCGCGCGGCGACCAGTTCGCCGGTGAAGGCTGGCGCGCATCGGATTCCTCGCCCGGCCGCGTCGTCGAATATGCCGAACCCGAGCTGAAATGCTGGATGCCCATGCCCTCGGCCAACCTCAGCCGCGGCGGCTCGATGCCCGCCCCCTGGGAAGGCGACGACGCGCAACAACTGGACGGGTCTGGGATTTAGCGCAAAGGCGTAAGCGGCCGATCTGTCCCCTAGGATGGGTCGGAATTTAGCGAGCGCGGACGGTGAAGCCGCCGATCTCCCCCCTCGTGGGGGTTGAGGAGTGGTCCGCGTAGCGGACAGAAAGCCAATCGCTTGGCTTTCTGAACGACGAACGTCCGGCAGGACAGAGGGGGGCGCTGGCCCGCCGGCCTGTCAGGGCGTGCCAGCTAGCCCTGCAACGATGATGATATGCTGGCAGACATTGTCGATGTCGCGGATGACATCGTCGTTCCAGAACCGCAAAACAGTCCAGCCGTCCTGTTCCAGGCGCTTTGTCCTTGACGCGTCGGCGGCGGCAAGGTCTGCATCAGCATGCTGAGAGCCATCGAGCTCCACGATGAGCTTTTTCTGCGGACAGGCAAAATCGACGACATAGCCGGCGATCGGGAGTTGCCGGCGAAAGCCAAGCCCCATCAACCGATGTGCGCGAAGTGCATTCCAGAGCTTTAACTCGGCATCGGTCATGGCTTTGCGCATGGACCGTGCGTGCAATCGATTCTGTGAAGGCAATGGAGTATGAGGCATGGCGGCCTTTTAGATTGACGCTAGCGCCCTACGGCGCCCCCCTCTGCCCTGCCGAGCATCTCCCCCACTAGGGGGAGATCGACAGCTTCGCAGCCGGCTCCTTCAGATCTACCCTCAAAACAAAAACGCCGCCGTCGCCGGGTTCGGTCCATCCCGTCCGTCGGCCGAATCCATGCCCGCGATCGTCTTCAGGTCCTGCGCGTCCAGTTCGAAGTCGAAGACGTCGAAATTGGCCGCGATGCGGTCCTGGTGGATCGATTTGGGGATGACGATCAGCCCTTGCTGGAGATGCCAGCGGATGATCGTCTGCGCGGCGGACTTGCCATGCTTCGCTGCAATGCCCGCGATCGTCGGGTCGCCGAGCAGCCGGCCGCTGCCGAGCGGGCTCCAGCTCTCGGTTTGGATGTCATGCCCGGCATGAAATTCCCTGAGCGCGCGCTGCTGGAAACGCGGATGCAGCTCGATCTGGTTGGCCACCGGGACCACGCCGGTCTCGCCGATAATGCGTTCCAGATGATCCCTGTTGAAATTCGAAACGCCGATCGACTTGATGCGGCCGGCCTGCTTCAGCTCGATCAGGGTCTTCCAGGCCTCGACATATTTGTCGCGGCTGGGCACCGGCCAGTGGATCAGGAACAGGTCAAGCTGCTCGATGCCGAGTTTTTCCATCGTGTCGTCGAAAGCGCGGAGCGCCGCGTCGCACTCATGCGCGCCGTTGCGCAGCTTCGAGGTGATGTACAGCTCGCTTCTCGGCACATCGGCGGCGCGGATCGCCTCGCCGACGCCTTCCTCGTTCCGGTAGCCCTGCGCGG
The DNA here is from genome assembly GCF_052115225.1 of Mesorhizobium sp. 2RAF45. Classification (NCBI taxonomy): domain Bacteria; kingdom Pseudomonadati; phylum Pseudomonadota; class Alphaproteobacteria; order Hyphomicrobiales; family Phyllobacteriaceae; genus Mesorhizobium; species Mesorhizobium sp. 2RAF45. The sequence continues at coordinate 57,478 of NZ_JBFRGG010000021.1, forward strand.
TGTCGATCAGCCGGTAGCCGGCCTTGATCGCCCAGCCCACCACATCGGCGGTGATGCCGTGATCGACCTGCCACACGCCAAGGCCTAGCTGGGGAATGGCGGTGCCGTCGTTCAACGTCATCAGTTCTGGCATGGTCGGATCCTTTGCGAAGAAATGTCCGGGCGGTCGCCCGACCCAGCCTATCTAGGCACGTGCCGGGACGACGACCAGTCGCCGGCGGACAAATTCGCCGGCGACTTCACAGACTTGATATCTTCGTCAGGGGAACCGGCTCATTTCGGCCGGCGCACCGCCCGCACCACCGGAGTGGATGTGCTGCCGCAGAACAGGCGGTCGGCGCCGTCGGATTCCAGCCCCGAGACGCTCATGCCGGCCGGCATGTCGAGCCTCTCCAGAAGCTTGCCGGTTCTCGGGTCGACGCGGCGCAGATCGCTCTCGTCGCCCTCCCAGGTGGCGTGCCACAATTCGCCATCCACCCAGGTCACACCGGTGACGAAGCGGCTGGATTCGATGCTGCGCAGGATTTTTCCGGTCTCGGGGTCGATCTGGTGGATCTTGCGCTCGCGGTACTGCCCCACCCACAGCGTGCCTTCGGCCCAGGTCAGCCCGGAGTCACGGCCGCCGCCGGGCGCCGGGATCGTGGCGAGCACCGCGCCCGTATCGGGATCGATCTTCTGGATGCGATCATTGGCGAGCTGGAAGAAATGCCGGCCGTCAAAGGCGGTGCCGGCGTGTGCGGCGACATCGATCGAACGCAGCGTCTGCCCGCTTTGCGGATCGAAGGCGTTCAGCCTGTCGCCCGAGGCAAACCAGACGTTCTCGCCGTCGAAGCTCACCCCATGTATCCGCTCCACGCCGGGAAAGGGTCCGTATTCGCGCAGGATTTCGGCCGGTGAATGCTTCATGTCTTGATCCTCGTGGTCGTCATCCGCTGATCTACGTTACGGGATTTAGGTGTGTCGAGATTCAGGTCAGGCCGAGTCGAAAATGGTGGCTTCCGAGAACCGGAGCGGAGCGTACTTTTCGTACGTGAGCACCGGAAGCGCAGGAAGCCGCCGTTTGCAGACCGGCCTCACCTGAATATCGCCACACCTTAGCCGTTTGGCAGCGGCGCAGGGAGTAACAAGGTGGTCGTGAATCCGGCGACCGGCGGTGTCATCCAGCGACGCGCCCGGCCATGGCCGAAAGACTGCACCTTGCCGGCTTCGGCAAGCGGCTCGAGCGCCCGCTGCACGCTGCGCTGGCCGGTTCCGAGCGCCAGCGCGAGCGCCGAGCTCGACCAGGCTTCGCCATCGGCGAGCAAGGCCAGCACGGCGGCGTGCCGTTCCTCGATCGGCCGCGCCAGCACCATCACCGCGCGCGCCAGGCCCGGCGCCAGCGTGAAACCGCGCTTGGTGGCGCTGATGTCGGCAAGTGCTGCAAGCTCGGCGCGCAGCCGGCCGATCTCGACGCGCAGCCGGGCGCGGTGCGATTCATCGGCATGCTTGCCGCCAAAGGCCCGCGCCACGAGCTCCTCTCGCGACACATCCCCGGGCCAGGCTTCAGCGAGTGCGCGCGCCAGCGCGAACAGCACCGGCCGGCTCGCCAGCGAGACTGTTCGGTCGCCGGCGCGCACGGTGTAGCGAAAGGCATCGACGACCAGCGCCGGCGATGCCTGCAGCGCCTCGACCTCTTCGAGCAGCAGCGGCTGCTCCCTGCCTTGCGTGATCAGCCGCGCCGCCGGCGTTTCCAGCGCCAGGGATGCGGTGGCGACCTCGGCCATAAGGCCTGGAATGCCGGCCTGGCGGGCGGCGTTGCGTGCCCATTCCAGCGCCGCGCGCGCCGGCCGGGTCCTGAGCCGCCGCATGGCGATGCCGGCGACGGCAAGCTCATGCGCGGCCCGCGCGGCCGGTGGCAGCGGCGTCGGGTCGAGCCCGGCCAGCACATGCTCGGCCTCATCGAGCCGGCCGATTAGCAGCAGGCGCCGCACCTTGAGGTGTCCGGCATGCGCCGCGTTCAGCCGGTCGCCATGCTTTTCCAGCGTCGTGCGCGCCGCGTCGAGCGCCTTGGCCGGCCAGCCCAAATGACGCGAGACCAGCGCGATCTCGGCCTCGGCGACGACGCATCTGGCGCGCGCGACAGCCTCTTTCGGGCTGAAGGCGCGCGCGGCCCGCCGCAACAGAAGCTTGGCGCGATCGAAGTCGCCGAGCTGCGCCATGGCGATGCCGCGCAGCGCCAGCGCCGGCGCGTCCTCGCGCAGGGCGACGCGGTCGAGCGCCCCGAGCGGATCACCCGCCGCCAGCGCCAGCGCCGCCGCGGTGATCAGCGAGTCCATTCAAATCCCGTCACACTTGTAACTCCCACCCCGGCACGTTTGCGCCCTAACTTAAATCACCACCGCCGGTCAGCAAGCGGCGTTGGCCCGATGGAGACCTAGCCATGTGGCTGAGGCCGCCATCGGCACCGTTGACGCCAATTCCGGCACTCGTTAGCCTGAGCATCTCAGGTATTAATAGTAAGCATCTCATTAGGGATAGTTGAAAATGCCTGCAACCGACAATCTCGAACACACCGCACGCCCCCGCCACCCCTGCTGCGCCGTGCCGGATGATTCAAATCCCGTCGCAGATGTAACTCACCTCACCCAGCCTCATCGCTCTAGCCTGGATCCCAAGGCGATCACGGCCCGCGACGGCACCATGACTGACAAAGGAGAAGACCAATGACCAAGCACATGACGATGAAGACCCCACCGATCGTTTCGCGGCAGGAATGGGACGCTGCCCGCGAAAAGATGCTGGTGAAGGAGAAGGCGACGCTGCGCGCCAAGGACGCGCTCGCCGCCGAACGCCGGCGCATGCCGTGGATGGAAGTGGACAAGGCCTATGTATTCGAAGGCCCCAACGGCAAGGCAAGCCTGCTCGACCTGTTCGAAGGCCGCCGCCAGCTGATCGTCTACCGCGCCTTCTTCGAGCCGGGCGTCTATGGCTGGCCCGATCATGCCTGCCGCGGCTGCTCACTCGGCGCCGACCAGGTCGGCCACCTCGCCCATCTCAACGCCCGCAACACCACGCTGGCCTACGCCTCACGGGCACCGCAGGCCGACATTGTCAGGCTGAAGGCGCGGATGGGCTGGGAGATGCCCTGGTACACGATCACCGACAGCTTCGACAAGGATTTCGGCGTCGACGAGTGGCACGGCCACAACGTCTTCATCCATGACGGCGACCGCGTCTTCCGCACCTATCTCATCAACAGCCGCGGCGACGAGCAGATGGGCACGGTCTGGAGCTATCTCGACGCTACCCCGCTCGGCCGCCAGGAGATCTGGGAGGATTCGCCCGAAGGCTATCCCCAGACCCCGCTCTACAGCTGGTGGAACTGGCACGACAATTACGAAGCCGGGGCGGACAAGAAATGGGCCGAAGTGGCCGCCGCCGGCGAAGCCGCCTTCAGGGATAAGGGTGAGTAAGCAGGGACTGGACAGGAAAGCGCTCCTCTCCCTCGCTCTTGGCGAGGGAGGGGAGCCCAAATCCTGAAGGACCGCGACCATCAAGGAATTAAGATCATGAGCGATACCCACATAAGCACCGCCAGCGCGACCCGTGAAAGCACCACCACCCTTGGCGTCGCCGACTGGCTCTGCCTCGCCGCGGCGCCCACCTTCGCCCTGATGGCCCTGCTGTCCTGCCTGCAAGGCGGCGACGCGGCCATGCTGTGCATGGGCGCCTCCCCGCTCACCGGCCCGTCTTTAACCGGGATGCCGGCCATGTATCTCTTGATGAGCGCCTTTCATCTGGCACCCTGGCTGCGGGTGATTTCCGGCCGCCAGGTCCGATAGAGCCGGCGCGCCTGCATCAAACATCCCCACACATCGGAGAAGACAATGAGGCTTGTCAGGCTGAGAGCGCCAGGTGGCTTGGACAGGCTCGACCTGGTCGAGGAAGATCCGCCCCAGCCGGGGCCGGGTGACGTGATGGTCAGGATCCGCGCCTGCTCGCTGAACATGCGCGACGATTTCGCGGTGCAGGGCAAGACAAAGCTGGCCGACCGCCGCGTGCCGCTGTCCGACGGTGCGGGTGAAGTGATTGCCGTCGGCGGCAATGTCGACGTGCTCAAGCCCGGCGACAGCGTCGTCAGTGTCTTCTATCCCCGGTGGCTTGACGGCGACATGACGCCCGCCACCAGGCGCGACATTCCAGGAGAGAGTTTCGACGGCTTCGCCAGCGAATATGTCTGCATGCCCGCGCAGGCCTTCACCAAAGCTCCCGCGGGCTATACGCACGGGGAAGCCGCGGCGCTGACCTGCACCGGCGTCACCGCCTGGCGAGGCCTGGTCGTATCCGGCAAGGTCAGGCCCGGCGACACGGTGCTGGTTCTGGGCACCGGCAGCGTGTCGTTGTTTGCGCTGCAATTCGCCAAGGCCGCCGGCGCCCGGGTCATCGCCACCTCCTCCGACGAGGAAAAGCTGGAGCGGCTGAGCCGCCTCGGCGCCGACGCCGTCATCAACTACAAGGCCGTGCCGGACTGGAGCCGCAAGGTTCGGGAGCTGACGAATGGCCGCGGCGTCGATCACGTGATCGAAGTCGGCGGCCCCGCCACGCTGGCGCAATCCATAAGCGCCTGCCGGACAGGCGGCCACATCGCCCTGATTGGCGTGCTGACCGGCTTTGCGGCAGATGTCTCGATCCCGGCCATATTCTCGAACCAGATCCGCATCAGCGGCATTTCGATCGGCAGCCGGGCGGACCAGGAGGACATGATCCGCGCCATAGACGTCAATCGCATCAAGCCCGTCATCGACCGTCGCTTCCCGCTGCGCGAGATAGCCGCCGCCTTCACGCACTACGCAGCGCGGAAGCATTTCGGCAAGGTCTGCCTGGAGGTTTGAGCCCTGCGTGACCGCAGCCGTTGCGAAACGCCTGGGTTTCAGCCGTCCAGGCGCGACGTGCCATCACCCATCGGCCGCCTGGACCGCCAGCGCCTGCATGACTTCGGCTTCGAAGGCGCCGGGCATCTGGCCGGCCTCGGCCAGTTGCCTTGCGTGCCACGCGCGTGCCATGCGGCCATCGGCCAGGAGGATGGCGCGGTTGCACAGGCCCGGCACTGCTTCCACGACATGGGTGGAGATGATGACGGCATGGCGGCCATTGGAAGCCAGGGCCAGGATGATGCGCTTCACCTCGAAGGCGGCAAGCGGATCGAGGCCGTTCAGGGACTCATCGAGGATCAGTAGCGGTGGCGTGCCGAGCAGGGCCGCGGCAATGGCGATCTTGGCCCGCGTGCCGAGCGAATATTCGGCTATCGGCCGTTCGATCCAGCGATTGAGCCCAAGCCGATCAGTGACATCGACGCCAGGCCAGTCGTCTTCGGCGCAGCCGCGGATCGAGGCGACGAGTTGGAGATATTGCCGCCCGCTCAGCGCCGCCGGCAGGTCGAATGGATCCACGGCAAGGCCGAAGCCTGACTTGGCGCGTTCCGGTGCCCTGACAAGGTCGGCGCCATCGATCGCCACGGTCCCCCCGAGCGGCCGAATCTGGCCGGTGATGGCCCTGAGCAAGGTGGACTTGCCCGAACCGTTGGCGCCGAGCAGGCCGAGGATGTCGCCCCTGTCGAGCGACAGGTCGATGCCGCTGACGACCGCGCGGCCAGCATAGCCGGCGCTGAGCCCGCGAACCGCGAGGATTTCGGCAGGATCGATGCTGCTATCCATGGCGATATCTCCGTTGCGCCTGGTGCCACAGAAACAGCACAAGGGCGGCAAAACCGATCAGCACCGTGCGCCCATATTCGAGCGTCTCGTAGCTGGCGTAGGCGATGGCGCTGAGGAAGCTCAGCGCCGCGACGAACGGCGCGGTCATGAAATAGGCGGCAAACACCGCATAGGCGCCGTTCAGCGCCAGCAGCCAGAAGCCGCTGGCGAGCGGCATCGCCCAGGCCGACGGTTCCGCCGCCAGGGCGGCTCCCGCCGGCAGGAGGAAGAAGGCGAGCGACAATTGCAGCGGCAGCCGCGCCAGGCGCAGCCAGGCCCTGACGAAGCCGAGCGGAGCCGTGCGCAGCACCGGCGAGCCGAGTGGATGGAACCGCGCGCTCAACATGAACACCAGAAGGCCGCCGGTCAGCCCGGCCATCGCCGCCGGCACGGCATCATGGCGGGCAAGGCTGATGGAGCCGGCAACGACTGCCGCGAGGCCGAACAGGATGGCTGCCCCCGCCAGCCGCCATGAAAGCCTTACGCGCCCGGCGGGCAGGTCCCAGGCCCAGCTTGAGAGCCAGGCCGGCGTCGAACGATCGAAGGCGCCGAGCCAAGGCTTGCGCCCGCCCGGATCGCTCACCGGATCGGCACTATCGCTGAGGACCAGGTCGCGAGCGCTCCGCAGGCGCAGCACCGCCGCCGCGCCAAAGCCGGCGCCAAACAGCATCACGGCACCGAGACCCCAGGCCGGCGCCAGTGGTTTTGCGATGACGAAACACCCAAGGCCCACGGCCGCCGCCGCGATGAAGGCAAGGGGAACGCCCAGCGCACATGCCGCCACGGCCGCCATGCGCCGGCGCTCCATGAGTGAAAGAGGCAATGCTTTCAGGAACGGCGCGAAGGCGCGCGACAGGCAAAGTCTTGCGATCGCGCTGCCGGCGAAGCCGCCAAGGCAAAGAAGCACCCCCGGCAAGCCGACCGCCCACAGCGCCTGCGCCTGACGCAGAGTGGCGGATACCGCATGCAAGGCGACGACGATGTCGGCAATGGCGTAGGCGAGCAACGCCCCACCGCCAGCGACGATCCAAACGAGATCGCGTCGGCGCATCGAGCGCAGGCCAGCCGAGAGCTCGCGCCAAATCAGGGTCAGGACAAGCCTGTCGTGCCGCATTGTTCCATCTTTGCGATCGCAAGCCGGTTGGACATCGACATAGGTCGGCGACGATTGTGCCGTCAGTAGGGCCGTCGCGGCTTAGCCTCCCGCGGCGGGCTTGGCGTTAACGTTCTTCAGCGCGGTCAGGAGATAATCCTGCATGGTCGCCTGAAGGTTGGTCGTTGCGCTGCGCACCGCCGCCATCGCGTCCTTCACCGCCGCTTCATCAAAGGGTTTGGCGGTTTGTGCCGCCGCCAGATTGGCGCGAGCACTGCGCAAGTCGCGCAACGCCTGGAAGGTGCGCGAGCGGTTGTCGCGCAGAATGCCGCGGAACTCCTTCCTCACCTCGGGCGGATAGCTGCTGGCAATTTCCGACAACAGTACGCGCGCCGCCGCGCCCTGGCGCAACCCGTGCATGGCATAACCGACCAGGAAGAAGTTGACGGCGAGCGAAAGGGCGAGCAGCACCAGCGTCGCCGTCCATATCCAGGGACGCTTCAAAGCGAGCCCTCCCCTTCCGCGTCGGCCGCGATACCGCCATCGGCCAGCGACGAACCGGACGCCAGCGCCAGAAGCTCCGTATCGGACGGATCATCCTGTAGCCGCGCCACCTGGTAGCCTGCCAACGTTGCCGCCACCAGCACGGCAGCGACGCAGGCCGCGAACCCGGCCGGACTGAAGAGCAGGCGCGGCAAGAGAGACGGGCGTGCCGAGCCGGCTTCGATACGGGCCAGCACCTTGCGCGCCAGTGCCTGGTCGTCGCCATCGGTCAGCGCCGCTTCGAGCACGAGACGATCGAGCGCGGCATCCGGGTCGTCCTTGCGCTCGGCCGCCAGCAGCGCCAGCGCCTGCTGGCGGAAAGGCGCCGGCCATGTCTCGACCGCAGCGCCAAAGCGCAGGCTGTGTCGTTCGAATTCGTCCCGTGTCATGAGGACTCCCTTTCGCGGCTCACGGCCGCCATTGCCAAATGATCCCTGAGCGCACGCCGTCCGCGCACCAGCAATTGCTCGGCCGAGCCGATGCTGCCGCCCATCACCTCGGCGATCGCCGCGATGTCGAGGTCGCCGACGGCTCTCAGCAGTACCGCCATGCGCTGCCGTTCCGGCAGGCGCGAGAGCCCGTCGCGGACGATCGCCAGTTCCTGCCGCGCCGCGGTCGTCGCCTCGGCGTCCGCCTCCGGCGCGGCGACCTCATCCCTTATGTCGTCCAGCCCGATGAAGCTGCGTAGCGCCCTGCGTCGACGCTGGTCAATGCATCGGTTGGCGGTGATCCGGTAGAGCCAGGTCGAAGCCCGCCCCTTGGCCGGATCAAACCGCGCGGCCTGTTTCCAGACGGTCACGAACACCTCCTGCACCACATCCTCGGCGTCGCCGGCATTGCCGAGATAACGCGCCGCGAACATTCGCAACCCGCGGCCATGGCGAGCGATGAGCTCGGACAGCGCGCTTTGGTTGCCCCCGGCGATGCGGGCCAGAAGCTCGTCGTCGCCTCTGGGCTCGTCATGCTGCACGGTGGCGGCCACCGGTTGGCAAGACTTCGATGGCGAGTCCGAACCTCGCATCGATCCGGATCGGCGCAGAAACGAATTTCGGGCTCAAATCCATCACCAGATGTCAGCGGCGCCAGCGGCGAATGCCGTAGACGGTCTTGCCGTTAGGACCGGTGAAGCTACCTGCCGAACGGCCTCGAAACGGCCCCGCCGCCGATACACGCTTGCCGGAGAAGGTCTGCCCATTCGGGCCGGTGCCAGAATAGCTTCTGGCGCAGCGATCAACAACGCCACCAATGCATTTGGAGCTCGATGTGTAGGCACCGCCATTGGCCCCGGTGCGGGTGGTCGAGCCGGTATAGACATTGCCGTCCCGGGTCACGCTGCGGCTGATCTCGCCGCCATGCGCGGTCGGACGCCGCCACTCCTCGGCCGAGGCCGGCGAAGCGGCCGACCAGGCAAGCACCGCGCCGATACAGAGCGCCGGAATCTTTACTGAAAACAACATGTCGTACTCCTTGTTTTGTAAAGGGAATGATCGCTGCCGATTAGTTGGCACGCTCGGCTATCAGCTTGCGGATGGTTGCGATCTCGTCCGCGGAAAGCCTGCCGTCACCGTTGCGATCAATGAGGTCGAACAACGGCATGCTGCTGGCAAATTCCTGTTGCGACACCTTGCCGTCGCCATTCGTGTCGAGGCGGCGCCAGCGATTGCCGAGCCGCGCCTGCGCCACCTCGGCGCGATCCTCGATCGCCTGGCGGGCGCTGTCGATCTCCTTCTCGTCGATGACGCCGTCGCCATTGCGGTCGAGCCGCCTGAACAGCCGCTCGCGGGCGGCCGTCATCTCGTCCTTGGAGATGGCGCCGTCGCCATTGGTATCGATGCGTTGCAGGATGCGCTGGCCCGGCATGTCTTGTGCCTGCGCCGCACGGAGCGGCACAAGTCCGACAAGCAAGGCCGCAATGAGTGCTGAACGTTTCATGATGATGATCCTTTCGTGGTCGGGTCGCGGGGGGCGACTGCTGACCGATACGCAGCACCGGGCCGGACCCTACGCTCGACACGGGAGATTCTTTTCGAACGCGCCAATCTGCGTCGCGGCATCGCTCGGCAGTTGCGCCCGCAGCATCTCGAGAAAAATCTCCCGATCGCGCGTAGGAGCACAAAAGGGCCTGCGTAGAAGGCTCTGTAAGGACGGTCCGCGGCGGACCATCCGACCCAATGCGGAGACCAGCATGAACAAGATCGTCATAGCCCTTGCCGGCCTGCTGCTTGGCGCTGGCAGCGCCTGTGCGGCGGACGGCAGCGGCGCCAGGGAACTCTTCCGGCGTATCGACACCAACGGCGACCGAAAGCTGGAGTTCAGCGAAATCCAGGCCGCGCGGGCGCGGATTCTCGACCGGATGGATGCCAACCACAATGGTCTGCTCGACGCGGGCGAAGTGCGCACTGCCGTCGAGCAGGTGAAGTCGAAGCGAGACTTCCAGGCCGCGCAATTCGCCGACTTCCGAGCACAGGCCAGCCGCATCGACCGCAATGGCGATGGCAAGATTTCGCGCGACGAGTTTGCCGCCTTCATTCCCGACCGGTTGCTGCGGGCGGACACGAATGGCGACGGTGCGCTTTCCATCTCCGAACTGCGGGCGCTCCGGCGCCAGTGATCCCCTAGACAACCCATCCCACAGGAGAGACATGATGAAACGGACGCTTGCGGCATTTTGCGGTTTGATGATTGGCGCCTCGGTGCTGGCCTCGCCGGCTCAGGCCCTGCCGGTCGTGCCGGCCTCTGCCCCGGCATCGGCCACCACAGCGCCGACGCCGGTGTGGTTCCGGCGCGGCTTCTACGTCGTCGGCGGCGGCTACTACTATAACGGCTATCGCGGCTATGTCCGCGTGCGGCCGGGCTACCGCTACTACAACGGCTACTGGTTCCCCGCCGCCGCCTTTGCCGCCGGTGTCGCGGCGGCGACTGTCGCGCCATTGCCGCGTCCCGCGGTGCGTCTGGAAGCGGCGCACGTACGCTGGTGCCATGAGCGCTACGTTTCCTACCGCGCCTGGGACAACAGCTATCAGCCTTATAGCGGGCCCCGCCAGCAGTGCTGGTCGCCCTATAGTTGAGGCGCTGGGCGCTTCGCGCACAGCCTTCATGCCCTTGCACCAAACGCGACGGGAGATGACATGATCGCCAATCGGTCGATGCCCGCGAGCACGATTATACCAGTGCTCGCCTATCCCGATGTCGAGACGGCCAGCCGCTGGCTCTGCCACGTCTTCGGGTTCGAACAGAGGCTAATCATCGGCAACCACCGCCACCAACTCGACTTCGGTGAGGGAGCGTTGATTGTCGCCGGATCGAAGAAGGGCGAACCGATACCGGAGCAGGCCGGCGCGCCGTTAGCGGTGATGGTGCGTGTCATGGATGTCGATGCCCATCACAAGCGAGCTGTGCGCCACGGTGCCGTGATCCTGAGCCCGCCGGTCAGCTTCCCCTATGGCGAGCGGCAATATTCCTGTCGCGACTTCGCCGGCCACCACTGGACGTTCTCCCAGTCGATCGCCGACGTCGCGCCTGAGGACTGGGGTGGCGTCGCGATCGGCAATCGAGCAATCTCGGAATAGGCGTCAGTCCGGCCTAGGTTTCGATATCCTCAACCGGCAGCAATGGCTTACAATTCATAACTCCAGGCGCGGGTGGAACGCACGCCACATCGTTCGCAGCCCTGATCAGTCAGTGACTCCACGTCGCGACAGCTCCATCAGCAACAGCTAATTGACAGTCTACGGGAAACGGCGCTCACTGGCCCGTACAGGTGGATCGCAGCATCAGGCGGGCGATATCGACCGCCGGCGTCACCCTGGGGAGGATGCCATGCCAACCGTAATCGGCCATCACAACATCTCGAAAGACAGCAAGCACTGGCTCAGTTCACCCAAGCGCAAGGAGCTTTTCGGCTCGCTGGGGATCACCAACATCCGCACCTTCGTCGATCCGCAGAACCCGAAACGGGTGGCCGTGATGATGGACGTGCCGGATATGGATAAGATGGCCGCGCTAATGCAGAGCAAGGCGGCCGCCGACGCCATGGCGCACGATGGCGTGGTGCCGGAATCGCTGGTGATCCTCGTCGAAGCGAAAGCGTAGCCGCGCCGGATCAGGCACTTCAGGTCGCGATATCGTTGACGGGCAGCAAGGGCTTCGGCAGGTCAGCCTCGCCAAGGCTCGCGCGCAGCTCGATCTCGATGTCGCGGCAGATCTGCGAGATCGGAACGTCGTTGGCATTGCCCTCGAACGGGTTGGCGCTGCTTTCGCCGACCTGGTCGAGAGACATGTAGGCCCAGCCCAGCAGCGTGCTGAACGGGATCGTCAGCCAGATGCCGAATCTGCCGAGCGCACCGCCCAGCTTGCCCATCTCCGCGAAGACCGGAACGACGCCGAACGGCAGCAGCGTGCAGAAGATCATCACGAACATGGAACTGACGATGGCGTATTGGCGCGGATAGGGATTGTTCTTGATGCGGTCGCAACGCGCCTGCTGATCGTGGAAGTCGCGGATCAGCTTCGTCAGTTCGACGTATATCTGCGGGGGGAGCTTGGCGTCCTTGAACAGCGCGTTGACCTGGACCGATTGCATTTCGAGCAGGGCCAGCGCCGGCTGCGGCGATTTCAGCACCTTGTTGGCCTGTTCGGCCAGCAGCGGTGGCAATTCCTCGGCGAGCGAGCCCTTGTCCTCCCGGATGCGGTAGCGCCGCATATACTCGATATTGGCCGCCTTCCCCATCGATTCCCAGGGCATCGGCCGCCGCAGCGAAAAGCGCAGCGCCGTCATCCAGGCGATATGGCGGTAGATGAGCTCTCTGGCAGTCGGCGCGTCGAGGAAGTCGCGGCAGAAATTGGACCACATCCGGCTGCTGGCGATGATTTGCGTGAAGGCCTGCAGCGCCTCGCCGCTGCGGGTCAGCACCTGCGAATTCTTGAAGCCGGCGACGAGAGACACGGTGGTGCCGAGCACGAGCACGACAGACCATGGCACCGAGAACCCGGCAATGCCCGGAAGACGGTAGGCCGCGACGGCCAGTCCGCTCACCATCACCATGTAGATGACGCTGCGCCGCGACCACAGCGCGAAATCGATCAGTTTGTAGGAACGGCCTACATACATCGCATGTCCTCGAAAACGTGGATAACAGGCAAATCAAGCTATTGACGCCTAGCATGCCCCACGCCCGGGATGAATGGCCGTTCCGGCTATTGTGGGCGCGGGATCTCTCCCGCGCCCATGCCGCTATCTCAATTGCACTTCGGCTTGGCGCTGTTGCAGGCGTCGACGAGTTCGGCCGGCGGATCCTTGTGGAAGACAGTCTTGAAGGATTCCAGCACGTTGGACTGCACCACCGGCAGCGACTGCACGCCGACCCAAGCGGGCGTGGGTTGCCCGATCAGCGCCTTCATCATCGCCAGCGCCTCGGCGACGCCCTGGTCATAGGGGCGCTGCGAGCCGGTTGCCTTGAGCGGTCCGCCCTTGGCGATCTCGATCGCCGACTGCAGACCGAGATCGACGGTGGTGATCGGAATGTCGATGCCTTGCGCGCGCATCGAGGACAGCGTGTCCAGCGCCGGCTGGTCCCATACCGCGAACAGCCCCTTCACATCGGGATTGCCGGTGAGGAAATCGCCGGAGATCTGCGAGACCTTGGAGGGATCGGTGAAGTCGACCTGCTTCATGACGATGTCGGGACGGTTCTTTTTCATCCACTCACCGACGCCCTTGGTGCGCTCATTGGTGCTGAAATAGTCGACGCCGAAATTGACCAGGCCGATCGTGCCGCCCTTGGGCATGCAGGACGCCAGGATCTGCGCCGCGATCTGGCCGTTGCCCTGGCTGTCGGCCGAGATCATCGAGGCAAAATCCTTGGGAGATGAGAGGCCAACGGGGATGCTGTCCATGAACACCAGCTTGATGCCGGCCTCGCCCACCTTCTTGTAGGTCGGCGCCGTCGCCGTGAAATCGACGGGAATGGAGATGATGCCGTCCGGATGCTGCTGGATGGTGTTCTCGATATCGGCGATCTGCTTGTCGACCTGATACTCGGCCGACGCCACGCCGGTGACGGTGACGCCATATTTTGCCAGCGTTTCGCTGATGCCTTGCACCTGCAATTGCGACCAGTCGAGGTTCACCGTCTGCATGGAAATGCCGACCTTGAACTTGCCGGCCTTGACCTTGGCGGCCTCTTCGTCCGTCAATTTCAGCTCGTCGGGCGAGGCTGCCTTCTCGCCATGCGGGCCTTGGCCGACAATGCCCTTGGGACCGAGTGTCGCCATGTCGACGCCGGTAACGCAAGTGTCCGGCGTTTGCGCCACGCTCAGGGACGTCGACAGCGCGAAGGCGCTGGCGGCGAGGCTCAATGTGCAGAAAAGCGAGTGAACCGATTTCATGACTTCCTCCGTTGATTGTTGATATTTGTTTTGCCGTTTGGAGTCGGCGGCTTCTGCTGATTTCCGCGTGCGCCTTACCTCCTCGTGAACGCGACCGCGGCGACGATGATTGCTCCCTTGATGACGAGTTGCAGTGACGAGCTGACGCCGAGCAGCACCAGTCCGTTGTTGAGCGTGCCGATGATCAGGCTGCCGAGCAGCGTGCCGAGCACGAAGCCACGGCCGCCGAACAGGCTGCAGCCGCCGAGGATGACCGAGGCGATGACGTCGAGCTCCATGCCTTGCACCACATCGGGCCGCGCCGCGTGCGAGCGCGCCGACAGGATGAGCGACGCCAGCCCGGCGAGCGTGCCGGTCAGCACGAAGGCGAGCGTCGTGACCTGCTTGATATGGACGCCGGAATAGAGTGCTGCCGTCGGGTTGCCGCCCGCCGCGTAAACCCGCCGCCCATAGACGCTGTAGTGCAGCAGCAAGATGCCGGCGATGGTGACGCCGAGCGTCCACAGGATCGGCGCCGGTATGCCGAGCACCGAGCCTTCGCCGAAGATCGCGAAATAATACTCGTTGGTGATGATGACCGGCTTGGTGTTGGTGACCATCAGCGCCAGGCCGCGCGCGCCGCTCAGCGTGCCCAGCGTCACCAGGAAGGACGGGATTTCCAGGCGCGTGGTCAAGACACCGTTGAGCAGCCCCATCAGCGCCCCGGTGCCCAGCCCCGCCACGGCGCCGACGACCCAGCTGTTGGCGACAAAGGCCATGGCCAGCGATGCGCTCATGCCCGAAAGTGCCAGCGTCGAGGCGACGGACAGGTCGATCTGCCTGGAGATGATGACGAATGTCATGCCCACCGCGATGATCGAGACCAGTGTCGTCTGGCGACCGATGTTGAGAAAATTGTCGATCGACAGGAACCAGGGCGACGCCAGGCTGAAGACGATCAGCATGATGGCGAAGGCGACATAGAGCATGTAGGGCCGGTCGCCCTGGAGCAGATGCTGCAAGGCCGAGCGACCGTTCGGTTGGTTGGCGGCAGCTTTCGCCGGGCTTTGTGTGTCGGTCATGCCGCGTGCTCTTCCGATGGCTGCGAAAGTTGAATGAGGTGATGAAGATCCTCGGCGCTGCCGAAGTCCGGCCGCGCGATCGTCCTGGTGATCCGGCCATCGACGACGATGGAGATGCGGTCGCAAAGCTGCAGCAGTTCGGAGAGGTCCGAAGACACCAGCAGCACGCCGCTGCCGGCCGCTGCCGCGGCGCGAATGACGCCGTAAATCTCCTCGCGCGCGCCGACATCGACCCCGACCGTCGGCTCGTCGAGCAGCAGCACGCGCGGCCGTGGTTCGTTCCATTTGCCGAACACCACTTTCTGCTGGTTGCCGCCCGACAGGTTCTTCACCATGGTCGACGCGCTCGGCGCCTTCACGGCCAGCCGGCGCATCGCCGCATTGGCATGTTCGCTCGCCGGCCGCCGCTGCAGCCAGCCAAGGCGCGAGAAATAAGGCAGGCGGGGCAAGGTCAGATTGCGCTCGATCGAATGTTCGAGGACCAGGCCCTGGACGTGCCGGTCCTCCGGCACAAGCGCGATGCCCAGCCCGATCGCCGCCGCCGGGTCTGTGCCCTTCAGCGAGACACCGTCCAGGCTGGCCTCGCCCGATTGAACGGATCGCAGGCCGAAGATGGTCTGCAGGATTTCGGTGCGTCCGCTGCCGATCAGCCCTGCAAGGCCATGGATTTCGCCGGCGCGCAATTCGAGACTGGCCCCGTCGAGCCGGTCATTGCTGACACCTTTCAATTCGAGCACGGGCTTTTCAGATGAACCGGCCGATGACGCCGTGTCTTGCCCAGGTGCATCGCCATCTGCTTTCAGCACAGCGTGATCCGGCCCGACGATCGCGCCGACCAATTGCCGCATATTGGTTTGCGCCGTGAAGAAGGTGCCGGCGTTCTGCCCGTCGCGGAAGACGGTCACCCGGTTGGAAATGCGGAACACTTCGTTGAGGCGATGCGTGACATAGATCACCCCGACGCCCCGCGCCGCGACCGCCCGGATCGCCTCGAACAGGATCTTCTCCTCATCATCGGTCAGCGCCGAGGTCGGCTCGTCCAAAATGAGCAGGCGGACATCGCCCATCAGCGCCTTGGCGATCTCGGTCATCTGGCGATAGGCGAAGGGCAGCGAGCCGACCATGGCACGGGCATCGAGCGGGATGTTCTGCGATTTGAGGAAAGCCTCGGCCTGCGCCACCAGCTGGCGTTTTTTCAGGAAGCCGAGCCGCGTCTTCGGCTCTCGCCCCAGAAGCAGATTGTCGGCCACCGACAGCGACTCGACCAGGCTCAGATCCTGATAGACGACGGCCACGCCGGCATCGCGCGACTGGGCCGGCGAAGAAAACGAGACAGGCTTGCCGTCGATTTCGATCGAGCCGCCATCATGCACATGCACGCCGCTCAGGATCTTGATCAGCGTCGACTTGCCGGCGCCGTTTTCACCGAGCAGTGCGTGCACTTCACCGGCGCGGATTTCGAGACTGACGCCGCGCAGCGCATTGACGCCGCCGAACCGCTTCCTGACGCCCTCGACGCGCAGCAAGGGCGTCCCGGAAAATGGCGCAATCGAACCCTGTTCGATCATGACGCCCGCACTTCCTCCCGTTGACGCGTCCCCTACCCTTGTCGAGCCCTTTTGGGACTTCTCTTACTTTTTTTGTGACTTTTCCATCAGACCAGTGAAATGTCAAACGGAGTCAGGCCTGCGGCAGGAATGAATCCGGCCCGACCTCGCCGTGCTCGGTAATGATGGCGTCGAAGCCGTCCATGGCTGAGAAGAAGGCGCGCTTGAGCTTGCCGATCTTGCTCGAGTCGATGACCAGGTAATTTTCGCGCGCCAGGCTCATCACCTTCTGCTTCACCACCGCCTCGTGGAAATGCTCGCAGGTGGCACCGCGCTTGGCATCGACGCCGGCGGCCGACAGGAAGGCCGCGTTGATGCCGACGCTGTTCAAAATGTCGAAATCATGCGTGCCCGAGAATGACGCCGACGCTGGATGATAGACGCCGCCCAGCATGATGATGGTGACATTGGGCCTGCGGCTCAGCCGCTCCGCGACATTCATGGCGTAACATATTGCCGTTATTTGATAATTTTCGGGAATGAGATCGATCAGATGGATCAGCGTCGTGCCGCAGTCGATGAAGATCGTCTCGTCGGGCCGTATCTTGCGCACCGCATGCGCGCAGGCTTCGCGCTTGGCCACCGCATGGCTGTCGGCCGCGGTCGCCAGTTCATAGGGGATATCGGCCTCGATCTCGGCCGCCGCCAATATGTGTCCGCCGAGATAGGCGATCTGCCCCTGGTTGGTGGCGATGTCGCGCCGCACCGTCATCTCGGAGACGCCAAGCAGCGCCGCCGCTTCGCTGAGATGGATGACCCGCCGCTGCGACAGCAGATCTATCAACCGTGCCGTCCTTTGCGCCTTGCGAGCTGTCATGCGTGGGCCTGTTGGTCACCTGAATGTGAGGATTTTAACAACCGCTCGCATTCATATGCAAGTGCGGCGCACGGGCTTGGCCTGCCATGGCTAACGGAGGCGCTTGTTTACGAGGTTTTTGCTTCGCTGAGACCGGTCTTGGAGACCGTCAGGCCTTGGCGGGGTTCCCCGCCCCGAACCGCAAGCCATCCATCAACAGCTTGACCAGCCGCCGCGAACGGTCACGCCACTCCGGCGTATCGGGCGCGGAATAGATGCCCGACAGGGCGTGCAGCACATCGGAGGCATCGACATCGCCGCGGATGGTGCCGTCGGCCACCGCCGCCTCGACCAGTTGCCGCAAGGCCTGCGAGACCCGCCCCGACGTGTCGGAAAACAGCGTCGAATTGGTGGTGAGCAGGATGCGCAGGCTGGTCGCCAGGCCGCGCTTGGTGGCGATGTAGTCGACGAAGCGCCGCATCCACTCCTCCAGGGCGACATCGGACGGATGCCTTGCCGCAAGCTCGCCGGCGGCGGCGCAAAGCGCCTCCACCTCGCGGCGGTAGACCACCTCGACCAGATGCTCGCGCGTCGGGAAATGCCGGTAGAGCGTGCCGATGCCGACGCCGGCGCGGCGCGCGATCTCCTCCAGCGAGGCATCGATGCCGCGCTCGGCAAACACCGAGGCCGCCACCTCGACCAGCCGGTCGCGGTTGCGCTGGGCATCCGCGCGCAGCGGTTTGGTTTCCGCGGCGGCGTCTTCAGCGATGACGGCTTCGGCCAATTTTTTCTCCACGGACAAAATATGGGGACTTGAACCCGGCCAGGCCAGCCCCCACGTAATAAACGGAGGCACCTCCGCTTTAAGTGGAGTGCTTTCATCATATAGGCAGGGAACCCCGTATGTCACCTCTTTCGAACCCGCAAGACAAAGCGGTTACCCACTGGAGACTGGCGAAGGCCGCCAACATCTAGCCTCCGCGCCCCTTGCCCTCCTCCGCGCCCCTTGCCCTCCTCCGCCCCGACACCAATTCATTCCCCTCAGCGTCAAGCAACTGGAGCCAGACGCCCATGACAAAAATCCCCGTCCACCTCGACATCAACGGCCAGCATCACGAATTGCAGCTCGAGCCGCGCGTCACGCTGCTCGATGCCTTGCGCGAGCGGCTCGGCTTGACCGGCACCAAGAAAGGCTGCGACCACGGCCAGTGCGGCGCCTGCACCGTGCACATAGACGGCGAGCGCGTGCTGGCGTGCCTGACGCTGGCCGCGCAAGCCGAAGGCCGCGCCATCACCACCATTGAGGGGCTTGCACGGGCGGGCGAACTGCATCCCGTGCAGGCTGCCTTCCTCGAGCAGGACGCCTTCCAGTGCGGTTATTGCACGCCGGGCCAGATCATGTCGGCGGTGGCCTGCATCCGCGAGGGCCATGCCGGCTCGGATGAGGAAATCCGCGAATACATGGCCGGTAATCTCTGCCGCTGCGGCGCCTATCCGCACATCGTCGCCGCCGTGCGCCAGGCAGCTCAGGAGTTCGCATCATGAGGGATTTTTCCTATCTTCGCGCCACGTCTGCCGATGCCGCACGCCAGGCGGCCGCCCTGCCCGGCGCCATGCTGCTGGCCGGCGGCACCACGCTGATCGACCTCGCCAAATGCGGCGTCGCCGAGCCCGACACGCTGGTCGACATCACCCATCTCAAGGGGCTCGACCGGATCGACGTGAGCGAACGCGGCGCCACCATCGGCGCGCTCGCCAAAATGGGCCGTGTCGCCGACCACGCCGATATCAAGAGCCGCTTCCCCGCCATCTCCGAAGCGCTGTGGCAGGCGGCGTCGGCGCAGATCCGCAACATGGCGACCATCGGCGGCAATCTTATGCAGCGCACGCGCTGCCCCTATTTCCGCGATCCCTCCAACTTCTCCGCCTGCAACAAGCGTGATCCCGGCAGCGGCTGTTCGGCGATCGGCGGCGTCACCCGCGGACACGCCGTGCTCGGCACCAGCGAGGCCTGTATCGCCATGTATCCCGGCGACCTCGCCACCGCTTTGGTCGCCTTCGACGCAACAGTTCATCTGGGCGAGCGCAACCTTCTGGTCGACGACTTTTTCCTGCTGCCCGGCGCCACGCCCGACAGGGAACACGCCATCGAGCCGGGCGAGATGATCACCGCCATCGAAATCCCCGGCTCCGCCGCCGCCCGCCGCTCGACCTATCTGAAGGTCCGCGACCGGCAATCCTATGAATTCGCTGCGGCAAGTGCGGCGGTTGGTATCGAATTCGAAGCCGATGGCCGCACCATCCGCGACCTGCGCGTGGCGCTCGGCGGCGTCGCGACCAAGCCCTGGCGTGTCCGTGCCGTGGAAGACGCCCTGAAGGGCAAGGCACTGGAGCCGGAAACCGTCCGTGCCGCGAGCCTGCTCGCCGTCGAAGGCGCCGTCGACCATGGCGCCAACCACTACAAGATCGAACTCGCGCCGCGCGTTGTCGCGCGCGCCATCCTCAAATTGGGAGAGACGGCATGACCGTTCACAACATCAGAGTTGGTGAATCGAAACGGGGCGACGCCTCCGACGGCGCATTGACGGAAGCCGTCGGCGGCAGGCTGTCGCGCGTCGACGGCCCGGCCAAGATCACCGGTGCCGCGAAATACGCGGTCGAACAGCAGCTCGAAGGTCTGGCCTACGCCGTGCTGGTCGAAAGCACGATCGCCTCGGGCAAGGTGCGCGCGATCGACACGGCAATCGCTGAAGCCTCGCCGGGCGTCCTGCAAGTGCTGACCCCTGACACCATCATCAGCCTCCGGACCGCGTCGGACTGGTTCGGCACGCCGCCGCCGGACAAGCCCTACTGCCCGCTGGCGCGCGACATCACCTTCTCGGGCCAGCACGTCGCGGCGGTCGTCGCCGATACCTTCGAGCAGGCGGTCGCCGCGGCGGCCTTGGTCAAGGTCAGCTATGACGAGACGCCCGCCATCGTCGACCTCAGCGACGGCAAGGCCGGCGACGGCATTCCGATCGATGCCATGACCAAGGAATGGGGCGACGCGCCTGCCGCCTTCGCCGCCGCGCCGGTGCGCATCTGCGCCGCCTACAACACGCCGCGCGAATATCAGGCGCCGATGGAGCCGCATGGGCTGATCGCGCACTGGCAAAGCGATCATCTCACCGTGTGGGAGCCGAGCCAGTGGCTGGACGGTATGGCCCGCACCTATGCCGAATGGTTCGAAGTGCCGTTCGAGAATGTGCGGCTGGTCTCGCCCTATATTGGCGGCGGCTTCGGCTCCAAGGCGCTGGCGCTCAGCCATAGCGCGGTGGCGGCAAGTGCCGCCAAGATGCTGGGACGGCCGGTGAAGCTGGTGATGACGCGGCCGCAGACCTTTACCGGCTATGGCGGCCGCGCCGCGACGCGCCAGACGGTGACGATCGGCGCCGACCGCGACGGCATGATCCAGTCGATCGTGCATCGCGGCGTCAATGAAACATCCATCGACGGCATGTGGGTCGAGCCGCTGGGCTCGGTCACCTCGATCATGTATGCGACGCCGAATTTCTCCTCGAAGCAGAATGTCGTGCGGGTCAATTCCGTGGTGCCGGGCGCCATGCGCGCGCCGGGCGAAAACCCCTCGGCCTTCGGCATCGAAAGCGCCATCGACGAGCTTGCCTATGAGGTCGGCATCGATCCGCTGGAAATCCGCCTGCGCAACTATGCCGAACAGGACCCGCACGCCAGAAAAGCCTGGTCGACCAGGCAGTTGCGCGAGGCTTTTGCTGCCGGTGCGGAGCGCTTCGGCTGGTCCAGGCGCTCGCCAAAACCGCGTTCGATGCGGGACGGCAACCAGCTGATCGGCTGGGGCGTGGCCGCCGGCACCTATCCGGTGCGGCGCGCCTATGGCGAGGCTGTCGTGCGCATCCTGGCCGACGGCTCGGTCGAGGTCGAAAGCTCCTCGATCGACATGGGCCAGGGCACCTACACCATCCTTGCGCAGACCGCCGCCGAGACGGTCGGCGTGCCGGCCGACGATGTGGTGGTGAAACTCGGCGATTCCCGCTTTGCCCGAGCCGGCGTCAGCGGCGGCTCGCGGCTGGCCGGCGTGATGACGGGTGCGGTTCATAAGGCGGCGACCTCGGCGCTCGACCAGCTGGTCGGGCTTGCCATCAGCGATCCGCGCTCGCCCTTCCACGCGCTGCAGGCCAACACTTTGGTAGTCGCAAAGGGCCGCATCGCTTCGCCGCGCGGCGACGGCCCGGATGTCTCGATCGCCGAACTGCTCAAAAGCGTCGGCCGCGACCGCATCGAGGCGACCGGCGACACCATGCCGGCCAACTCGACCGCCGAGGACCGCTACAAGAACTACACCACCATCGCCATGGCGCTGCCACACACCGAGGGCGACTATTCGCGCTATTCCTGGTGCGCGCATTTCATCGAGGTGCGCGTCGACGAGGATTTCGGTACGGTGCGCGTCTCGCGCGTCGTGTCGGCACTGGATTCCGGCCGGCTCTACAACCCGAAGCTCGCCGAAAGCCAATGGAAGGGCGGCATCATCATGGGCATCGGCCAGGCGTTGCTGGAAGAAGGCATCATGGATCGTCGCTATGGCCGCATCGTCAACAACAACCTCGCCGATTACCTGGTGCCGACCAATGCCGACATCCCGGAAATCGAGGTGATCTCGGTGGGCATTCCCGACCTGCACTCCTCGGCGCTCGGCGGCAAGGGTGTCGGTGAACTCGGCATCGTCGGTGTCGCGCCCGCGATCGCCAATGCGGTGTTCCACGCGACGGGAAAGAGGGTGCGCGATTTGCCGATCACGCTGGAGAAGCTGATCTGAGGGTGGAGCGCGTAATCTCCCTTTGCGCTGGAGATTACGCGCTCGTCCGCTTTCGCCCCTACCACTCCAATCCGAACGCCAGCTTGCCGAAATGCAGGCCGCCGGCGGCCATGTGGGCGTAGGCTTCGGCCGCGTCACCAGGCGAAAACACCTTGTCGACGACCGGCTCGATCCCGGCCGCGCCGATGGCGCGGGCGGCGTCGCGAAGGTCGGACACCGACCCGGTGTTGTTGCCGATCACCTTCAGCGCCTTGATGATGATCGGCAACAGGTTGATCGTGGCCTCGGCGCCGGTGACGAAACCGATGGTGAACAGCGTGCCGCCGGGCGCGGTGGCGTTGATGGCGCGGGCGAAGGTGGCGGTGCCGCCGGTCTCGACGACGAGGTCGGCGCCGAGGCCGCCGGTCAGTTCCAGCACCTTGCCGTCCCAGTCTGATGTCGCGCGGTAGTTGATGAGATGATCGGCGCCCAGCGCCTTCGCCCGCTCCAGCTTCTCGTCCGATGACGAGGTGATGATGACGGTGGCGCCGGCGGCCTTGGCAAGCTGCAGGGTGAAGATCGAGACGCCGCCGGTGCCGAGCAGCACGACCACCGAGCCCGGCCCGACATTGGCGGTGCGCAGCGCGTTCCATGCCGTGGTGCCGGCGATCGGCAATGTCGATGCAGCCTCGAAGG
Organism: Mesorhizobium sp. 2RAF45; assembly: GCF_052115225.1. Taxonomy (NCBI): domain Bacteria; kingdom Pseudomonadati; phylum Pseudomonadota; class Alphaproteobacteria; order Hyphomicrobiales; family Phyllobacteriaceae; genus Mesorhizobium; species Mesorhizobium sp. 2RAF45. The sequence goes on from NZ_JBFRGG010000021.1 coordinate 80,206, forward strand.
AGAGATGCGCCGGGACCGGCACGAGCGAATTGGCCGGCAGCGCGACATATTCGGCCAGTGACCCCGGCAGCGAGACGCCACGCATCTGCGTCATCTCGTAGGGCCGCGGCCGGCCGCCGATCCAGCGCGGCTTGGCATGGGCGACGACGCGATCACCCGTGCTGAAACTCGTAACGCCCTCGCCCAGCGCGACGATCTCGCCGGCGCCGTCGGCGACCGGGATGAGCGGAAAGCTCGGTCCGGGATAATTGCCGCTCGCCACCGCGACATCGACGAAATTCAGGCTTGCCGCACGCTGGCGGATCAGCACCTCGCCGCGCTGCGGTTCGGGGGTGGCGACGGTGGCGGCGCTGAAGGCGTCGAGCCGGGGTTGGCTCAGTTCGATGGCTTTCATGGTTTTCACTCCGGTGGGACGATTGATGGTTGAGTGAACCTATCTGCTGCGCTATTCCTATATAATCGTTTCTTTTTGCATTTGAGTAATGCGGAAAATGCAGCAATCTCACGAACCGGCGGCCCTTGCCGAAATGGCGGCCTTCGCTGCCATCGCCGAGGCGCGCTCCTTCACCAGGGCAGCAGTGCGTGTCGGGCGCGACGCGACCATCCTGTCGCGGCGCCTGCAATCGCTGGAGGAGCGGCTGGGGGTCAGGCTGCTCTCCCGCACGACACGCAGCGTGTCGCTGACCGAAGCCGGTGCCGAATTCCTGGTACGCGTGCGCGCCATCCTCGCCTCCGTCGACGAGGCAGAGGCCGCCGCGTCGGCTCATGCCGACGGCAGCCCGCGCGGCCTGCTCAGGCTGGCGCTGCCCGGCACGTTCGGGCGCATGTGGATCGGACCGCTGCTGCCGCAATTCCTTGCCGAATATCCCGATATCCGCATCGAGGCCGAATTCTCCAACCGCTTCGCCGATCTGGTCGCCGAGAATTTCGACGTCGCCGTGCGGCTCGGCGCGCTGGAGGATTCGCGCCTGGTGGCGCGCAAGGTGGCGACGCGGCGCCGGCTGCTTTGCGCCGCCCCCGCCTATCTCGCCCGAAGAGGCAGGCCGCGGACGCCGCAGGCGCTGCTCGAGCATTCCTGCCTGGGCTTCAGCGGCTTCCAGACCTTTCCGGCCTGGGAGATGACCGACCGCGAGGGCCGGCGCGCACGCGTCGAGGTTTCCGGACCGTTGGTCAGCGACGATGCCGAGGTGCTGGTGGAGGCCGCCGTGCAGGGCCTCGGCCTGATGATGAGCACCGACTGGCTGATCGGCCGCGAGCTCGGCGACGGACGGCTGGTTCCTGTCCTGGAGGAGTGGACGCTGGCCGACGAAGGCGCGGTCTATGTCGTCGTGCCCTCCGCCAAGGGACAAGCCGCCAAGACCCGCGCCTTCGCCGACTGGATCAGCAAGCGCTTCGCGCCGGTGCCGCCCTGGCGGCAATGAAGTGGCGTCATCCTGTTTATCTCCCCGCCTATCCTGGAAAATCCCAGTTCGACCGGTTCAGGACATCGCTGGGTGGAAGAATCTCTTCGGGCTTGAGTTCTCGGCGCTGAACCTCATCGGCGACAAATTCCTCACGTGGCCCCCACGCTCCACCACTGCCGATTTTTAGCGGGATTTTGTCCTGCGTCAGACATTGCGAAAGGTTTATGTCAAACGTACCCGGAGCCATGTCGAACCAGTCGCACGCCTCGCCGAGAACACTGTCCGTGCGGCCCATGCTCTCCGGGATGACATTGCGGCCGAGGTGAATAGCCGGCGAATCTGCCGACTGACATTTCTCGCATATGGAGAGACGCTCAAACGCACCGCCCTTGGCGGCCCCGAAGGATAGTGCCTGCCCCGTTTGGTCGTTGCGGATATTTAGGGTTCGCCGTCCATCGGGATACGATGTTTCATCGTAGGTCCATGGATCGTGCCGCCGCAATGCCCTGACCGCACCTTGCCATTGCATGTGCATGGCAAAATCCGGTGGGCGCTTGACAGCGGTTGCAGCTTGGGGTGGCGGATGGTCGAAGTGCAGCCATTGGGCAACCTCCAGCAAATTGGCAGGCAGCTCGACCGCCTCGGCGGACACGGGGCGCCGTTCGAGTCTGACAATCGCCGTCGATTGAAACAGCGAGCCGTTCACAAACACCCTCGTGGCTATCTCGATACCATCAGCCGTCAGGCAACTCAGCCATTGCAGTTTAGGAACCTGCTTGTCTGGATCGCGCCGCACGACGTCCCGCACGTCGCATCGCTCGCCGGCATGCGTCTCGGTCTGGCCGGTTTCCGTTACTGCGCGAATTCGTTCGTAGGACGTCGACGTCCGACGGTTTACCGAAACAGAGGAATAGTTTGAATCCCTAGAGCCTTTCACGTTTTGACGGAAGCGTAGCCTGCGTTTTCGAAGTAGTTCTTGCATTCGGCTGCCTCGATGGTTTCGACGAGGTGGCCGATGTAGCGCCACGTGTCCTCGACGGTGCGTTTCTGAGCCTGGCGCATCCAGTGTTTG
>NZ_JBFRGG010000022.1:0-74590 GCF_052115225.1 Mesorhizobium sp. 2RAF45
CAAACACTGGATGCGCCAGGCTCAGAAACGCACCGTCGAGGACACGTGGCGCTACATCGGCCACCTCGTCGAAACCATCGAGGCAGCCGAATGCAAGAACTACTTCGAAAACGCAGGCTACGCTTCCGTCAAAACGTGAAAGGCTCTAGTTCTTCGACGGGTGCGCGACCGCCTGGCGGCCGAAATCCGGCACGTCGATATCCTGGCCGGCCTCGATGATCGAGCGGCGTACCGCCCGAGTGCGGGTGAACAGGTCGAACAATTTGTCGCCATCGCCCCAGCGGATCGCCCGCTGCAGGAATGCCAGATCTTCCGAGAACCGCGCCAGCATTTCGAGAATGGCGTCCTTGTTGTGCAGGCAGACGTCCCGCCACATGGTCGGGTCGGAGGCGGCCAGACGCGTGAAGTCGCGAAAGCCGGAGGCGGAATATTTGATGACTTCCGTCTTGGTCACCGATTCCAGATCGTCGGCGGTGCCGACGATGTTGTAGGCGATGATGTGCGGCAGATGCGAGACGATGGCGAGCGTCATATCGTGATGCTGGGGATCCATCGTGTCGATGTTGGCGCCGCAACGGCGCCAGAATTCCGACAGCCTCTCAAGCGCGTCCGGATCGGTGCCTGGCAACGGCGTGAAGATGCACCAGCGATTGTCGAACAGATCGGCGAAACCGGCATCCGGTCCGGATTTTTCCGTGCCCGCCAGCGGATGGCCGGGAATGAAATGAACGCCATCAGGCACATGCGGCTGCATCTGGGCGATGACCGACGCCTTGGTCGAGCCGACATCGGTGAGGATGGCGCCCTTCTTCAACGCCGGCGCGATCTCCTCAGCCACCGCACCGGACGAGCCGACCGGCACCGAGACGATGACCAGGTCGGCATTGCGGACCGCTTCCTTCGCGTCGGTCGTGTAGGAATCGCCCAGTCCAAGCTCTTCCGCCCGCTTCAGCGTCGCGGCGCTGCGGGTCGAGATGGCAACGTGGCCGGCAAGACCCTCGCGTCGGATGACGCGGGCCAGCGACGAGCCGATCAGGCCGATGCCGACCAGCGCGATCTTTTCAAACATCGGTGATGTCATGGTGTTCCTGCTTTTCGGGCGTTCTAGCTTTTCAGGAATGTCGTGAGCGCGGCGACGACGCCGCGATTGGCCTCTTCCGTGCCGACGGTCATGCGCAGCGCGTTGGGGAAGCCGTAGCCGGAAACGCGCCGCAATATATAGCCGCGCGCGGTCAGATAGTCGTCCGCCGCGGCCGCCGAATGCTTTTGATCATCGGGAAAGTGAATGAGCAGGAAATTGCCGACGCTGGGCGTCACCCGCAGCCCGAGCCCAGTCATCTCCTGGCTCAGCCAGGTCAGCCAGGTCTCGTTATGCGCCACGCTGCGCTCGACATGGGCGCGGTCGCGGATTGCCGCGATGCCGGCCTCGATCGCCGTCGCATTGACGTTGAAGGGACCGCGCACGCGGTTGATCGCATCGACGATGTGCATGGGCGCATACATCCAGCCGATCCGCGCGCCACCGAGGCCGATCTTGGAGAAGGTGCGGGTCATGACCACGTTCTCGGCGCTGCCAACCAGTTCGATGCCGGCCTCATAGTCGTTGCGGCGGACATATTCGGCATATGCCGCGTCGAGCACCAGCAGCACATGTCTGGGCAGGCCGGCATGCAGGCGGCGCACCTCCTGGAACGGCACATAGGTGCCGGTAGGATTGTTGGGATTGGCAAGGAACACGATCTTGGTTCGCAGCGTGACGGCCGCCAGTATCGCATCGATGTCGGCCCGCTCATCGGTCTCCTTGACCGCGATCGGCGCAGCCCCGGCCGACTGGATGTAGATCTTGTAGACCATGAAGGCGTGTTCGGTGAATATCGCCTCGTCGCCGGGCGCCAGATAGGTCTGCGCCAGCAGGCCAAGGATCTCGTCGGAGCCGTTGGAGCAGATGATGTTCTGCGCGTTGAGGCCATGCACTTCCGCGATCGCCTCGCGCAGCCGCCTGGCGGTACCGTCGGGATAGATGTCGAGCCTAGCGGCGACTTCACGCGCGGCTTCGATCGCCTTCGGCGACGGGCCAAGCGGGTTCTCGTTGGACGATAGCTTGTAGACCTTGGCGACACCGGCGGGTGCGGCGCTCTTGCCCGGCACATAGGCGTCGATGTCCATGATACCCGCGCGCGGGGTTGGACGTGCCTGATCCGGTGTCTGGTTCATTTTTGCAAAATCCATCGAAAATGCCTCGATCCGGAGGCCGCAGCGGAAATACAAGCCGTGGCCGATAATGTCGAGAGGTGGCAGTGATGCCAGCAGCCGGCCCAGATGTCGGCCCAGATGTCGGCATTGACGGCAGCGCGGGCGAGTTCTAGAAGGGCAGCAACAGTTCCGTGGTGATTTGGCCGGTCGGCTTGCAGCCACGTTAAACAATTCGCTAAAGGGCCGTTTGCGTGACGTAACCGGCTTTGCGAAGGCAATGCCGGTTTTTTATTGTCCGCGGCCGGCCGGATGGACGCATCGACGGCGATTTTTCGCCTGATATGATGCAGCAGGTGAGACAAGAATGGCCGCTCTGCGCGCAGGAAAGACCAACAACGAGGCCGACCAGCCGTCTAGCCCGGTGTTGCGCTTCGGGGCGGACAAGCCGCTCAAGCTCGACGCCGGCACGCTGCTATCGCCGTTCCAGATCGCCTACCAGACCTACGGCACGCTGAACGATGCCCGCTCCAATGCCATCCTCGTCTGCCATGCTCTGACCGGCGACCAGCATGTCGCCAACACCAATCCGGTGACCGGCAAGCCGGGCTGGTGGGAAGTGCTGATCGGCCCCGGCAAGATCATCGACACCAACCGTTTCTTCGTCATCTGCTCCAACGTCATCGGAGGCTGCCTGGGTTCAACCGGCCCGGCATCGACCAACCCCGCCACCGGCAAGCCCTATGGGCTCGACCTGCCGGTCATCACCATCCGCGACATGGTGCGGGCGCAGCAGATGCTGATCGACCATTTCGGCATCGAGAAACTTTTCTGCGTGCTCGGCGGCTCGATGGGCGGTATGCAGGTGCTGGAATGGGCGTCGAGCTATCCGGAGCGTGTCTTTTCGGCGCTGCCGATCGCCACCGGTGCGCGCCATTCCTCGCAGAACATTGCCTTCCATGAGGTCGGCCGGCAGGCCGTGATGGCCGATCCGGACTGGCACGGCGGCAAATATTTCGAAAACGGCAAACGCCCGGAAAAGGGGTTGGCGGTAGCGCGCATGGCCGCCCACATAACCTATCTGTCGGAAGCCGCCCTGCACCGGAAATTCGGCCGCAATCTGCAGGATCGCGAGGCGCTGACCTTCGGCTTCGACGCCGACTTCCAGATCGAAAGCTATCTGCGCCACCAAGGCATGACCTTCGTCGACCGCTTCGACGCCAATTCCTATCTCTACATGACGCGGTCAATGGACTATTTCGATCTCGCCGCCGATCATGGCGGGCGGCTGGCGGATGCTTTTGCCGGCACCAAAACCCGCTTCTGCCTGGTGTCCTTCACCTCGGATTGGTTGTTTCCGACCGAAGAGAGCCGCTCGATCGTGCACGCGCTCAACGCGGCCGGCGCGTCCGTGTCCTTCGTCGAGATCGAGACCGACCGTGGCCACGATGCCTTCCTGCTCGACGAGCCGGAACTGTTCGCCGCCATCAACGGCTTCATCGGCTCCGCAGCACGGGCGAGAGGGCTAAGCGCATGACCCCGGAAAGTTGCAGACTTTCGGGATCGGGATCATGCGCCGCAAAGGAGACGACATCATGAGCGTCAACGGCAGCCAGCGCGTCGACCTCGAGGTCGTCGCCAATCTGATCCCACCGCAGTCCCGCGTGCTCGATGTTGGTTCGGGCGACGGCTCGCTGCTTGAATTGCTGCAGGACACCAAGCAGGTCGACGGCCGCGGACTGGAACTGTCGCAGCGCGGCGTCAACGAATGCGTGGCGCGCGGCCTCTCCGTCATCCAGGGCGATGCCGACAAGGATCTCGAATTCTATCCCGACAAGGGTTTTGACTTCGTCGTCCTGTCGCAGACCTTGCAGGCGACGCGCAACCCGAAGCTGGTGCTCGACGAGTTGCTCCGCATCGGCAACCGGGCGATCGTCTCCTTCCCCAATTTCGGCCATTGGCGGGTGCGTCTGTCGCTGTTCGTCAAGGGCCGCATGCCGGTGACCCAGGACCTGCCCTATTCCTGGTACGACACCCCCAACATCCACTTCTGCACCATCCGCGACTTCGTCAATTTGTGCGAAGAGCTTGGCGCGACGGTGGAAAAGGCAACCGCGCTCGACGCCGCCGGCCAGAAGATCGGCCTGTCCATGCCCTGGTGGTTCTGGAACTTCTTTGGCCAGCAGGCGGTGTTCCTGCTGAAACGATAAGGCACGTCTAGCCCAGGACATCCGTCGCCTTGTGCGGATGTTCGACGCCGTCGGCAAACACCACATCGGATTGGGAGTTCTCCGTGCGCAAGGCCAATATTGCCTGATAGGCGGGCGAAGCATACCACTCGCGCACATGCTGCCGGTCGGGAAATTCGATGATGATGAGGTTGCCCGGCCAGTCGCTCTCGATCACCTCCACATCGCCGCCATGGACCAGGAAACGGCCTCCAAACGGTTCCAGCGTGGCATCGATCTTGTGCAGATACTCGACGATCTGCGGCCCCATCGTGACTTGGCGCATATGGGCGATGGCGTAAGCGGTCATGACGTAACTCCCTTTGCATCGAGACCGACCAACCGGCCTCGCAAGGGCAAATCTGCCGGAATGCCTGACGCAAAGCGATTACGCCAGAGGTAATGGAGTCGGTGCCTTCGACGGCCGGCCGCAGGTGCTCTTGCGCAATTTCACCGGTCGAGTTCCGGAAAATACGGATCCGACAGGAACCGCCTGTCGCGTTCGCCTTGCAGGCAGTCGATCGGCGCGTCCGCATCGACAGGGATGATGCTGGCCTTGTGCTGAATGCCGCTCACCTCGAGGATCAGCTTGCGCCGGATGGCGGTGGAAAATTCGGCAGCCGAGTAGATGGGCAGCACGAATGAGCCGGGTCCGCCGGTCACGCACTGCGCATAATACTGGTCGAGATGCTTGAAGGTGGGCGGATTGATCAGGATCGGCAGGCCGTTGATGACGATGCCTTTTGCGGTTGCCGCATCGCGCGTCGCGGTGACCGGCGGCCCGATATTGTTGGGGCCATCGCCCGACATGTCGATGACGCTGCGCTCACCGGCGAAATTCGTCCTGCCGAACAGCTCTGTGCCGAAGGCAATTGCCGTGGAAATCGAGGTACCGCGAAAACTCCGGAACGGGCGCGCCGCCACCTTGTCGGCAAAGCTGTTGGCGCTTTGCGCGCCATCGATGATCTGCCAATCGATGACCGCGTCGTCGCGCACCGTGCCGGCCCATTCGAAATAGGCAATCGCGATGCGGCCGGTATTGCCGGACCGGACGGCCTGGATGAAGTCGGGATGGCGCAGCGCCTCGACATAGCCGGCGCGTTGCAGGGCGAATTCCTTCTCGTCCATCGACAGGGATATATCGACCGCCAACACCAATTCCACGTCAACAGCCAGCGCACCTGATGGCGAGGCAACGGGCGTTGGCTGGACACAGGCAAGACAGGCAAGCAGGCGCAGAGCATCAAGCATCGCCACCGCCAAGTTTTGTTTCTCGGGGAAATCTTCCTTCGCGATCGCGGCGAAATAAAGCTTGCTGCGAGAGTGCGGGAAAGCGGTCCTATTTCTTGCGGCGGACCGCGACCGGCGGCGGATCGATGGCGCCGGCCCTGACGTGGGCGGGCTTCAGCGCTGGCGCACCGGAATCCTTGACGATCGTCAGGCCGCGCGGAAAGAATTGGATATTGTGCTGCCCGCGCCCGATGTTGATGATCGTGGCGCCCTTCAGATGCTTTTCCAGCATCGCCAGCACACGTCGCAGCGAGGGGCCGTCGAATGCATCCATGGCTTCGTCGATGATCACCCATTTCGGCTGTCGCAAGGCGAGCCTGGCCACCCCCAGCAGGCGCTGTTCGTCATCGCCCAATTCATGGTCCCAACGCCCGACGCGGTCGAGCGAGGACGACAGCCGTTGAAGGCCAATTTCGGCCAGCACCGCCACAATCTCGGCGTCACTCGCGGGCGCATGCCCGTTGGCGTGATTGAGCACCTCGCGCAACGTGCCGGCCGGCAAATACGGCACGCGTGGCACGAAGATGAGGGTTTCTCCGGCCGGCAGGCCGATCTTTCCGCTGCCCCAGGGCCAAAGCCCGGCAATGGCGCGGAAGAACAGCGTCTTGCCGGCGCCGGGTTCGCCAGTGATCATCACGCGATCGCCGGCGCGGATTTCGACATGCTGGTCTGAGAGTTTTGTGCAGCCCTCCGGCGAGGCCACCTGAAGCTTCTCGAACGTCAGGCTGCCATTGGCATTCTGATCGAAGGTGATACGCCTTTCGGTGTCGTGCAGCACATCGGTTTCGTCGAGCGCGATGCGGAAGTCGGCGACGCGCATCAGCGTGGCCCGCCAATCGGCGATGCTGCCGATGTTGTTGATGAACCAGCGCAACGAGGAATGGACCTGGTTGAAGGCGCCGACCGCCATCATCAGCCCGCCAAAGCTGATATCGCCCGAGAAATAGACGGGCGAGGCAACCAGGATCGGCGCCACGACGGTGATCCAGCCATAAGTATCGGTCACCCACGACAGGTTGATCTGCGCGGTATAGATGCGCCGCATGGCGCCCAGCACCGTGCCGAGGTCGAGTTCGAGCCGCTGCTTGGCGTCGGCCTCGCCATGGTAGAGCGCGATGGCATCGACATTCTCGTTGACGCGCACCATCGAGGAGCGCAGCTCCGCCTCCCGTGTGTAGCGGTCGCTGTTCAGCTTGATGAGCGGCCGCCCGACCAGCCAGCTCAGCCAGGAGGCGGTGCCGGCATAGAGGAACGCCGCCCAGACCATGTAGCCCGGTATGGCCAGCGACCAGCCGTTGATGTGGAAGACGAAGCCCGAAGACAGTTCCCACAGTACGCCGACGAAGGACACGAGCAGGATGAGCGACTGCAGCAATCCGACACCAAGGTCCGTCGACAGGTCGGAGAGATGCGCCGCATCCTGCTGCATGCGCTGGTCGGGGTTGACGCCGATGGCGCCGGCATTGGCCAGCCGGAAGGCGCGTGCCGGCCGCATCCACTGGTCGATCAGGTCGAGCGTCAGCGCCTCGCGCAACTTCAGCCGGATCATCTGGTTGAGCCAGGTCTGACCGATGTTGAGCACCAGCAGCCCGCCGGCGATCATCGCGAAGACGAGGAGCTGGTGCACGAAGGCCGCCATGTCGCGGCGCGCCAGCGCATCGTAGAAGGGCTGGTTCCAGCGGTTGAGCAGGACCTGGCCGATCGACGTCGCGATGATGACGGCCATGATGCCGACCGACGTCCACAGCAGCCATTTGCGAACCGGCGACACCACCAGCGCCCGCCTGATCGTAGCAACCTGATCACGCAGGCTGCTGGCCTCGACGGCGACCGGCTGAATGGCGGCCTGATTGTCAAGTTGATCAGCCATGTCAGGGTCCTTGCATTCAGGTGCGATGCTGAAACCGGATGATGACGGCATCCGCATATCAGGCAGGTTGCGAGTTCACCACGACAGATAGGTCGAGGAGGGACGCGCCGCGCGCGTTTCTAGCACGATCACGAAGGTTTCACCTGACGAGCCGGCGCCAATGGGCCTCCGGCCTCGGCCCGGCGGCCGAGCCGCGTCGCGCCGTGTGGCGACAGCACCGGCACGAAGACGCGGCGGGAGGCACGTTGGGCGACCGGCACGCCCTGATAGAGCCGCTTCTGCGCCTCGACGACGATGACGCCGGAAAAGATCGGCCACAGCCGCCGGCCGGCGCGCTCCAGCACATTGTGGAAACGCATCATGAAGCGCCGCCGCGATGGCGGGAAGAACAGCGCATCCGACCAGGCGGCAGGCGTGAAATTCGCCTCGCGCAGCAGTTCCGTCAGCTGGCCACGCGAGAACGGCCGGCCATTGCCGAACGGTGTATGCTCGAACCGCGCCCAGACACCGCGCCGGTTGGGCACGACGATGACAACGCGCCCGGCGGGCGACAACACCCGCCAGATCTCGTTGAGCGTCTCGCGTGGGTTTTCGACATGTTCGAGCGAGTGGACGAGCAGCATGCGGTCGATGCAGGAATCGACAAGCGGCAGTTCCTCGTCGAAGACCAAAGCTGTCGCCGTCGGCCCGGTTGCCGGCCAGACCACCGCGCCCTGCGTTGCCGGCATGAAGGCAAAGACCCGCTCGGCATCGGAGCCGAAACGCTCCAGCCAGGGCAAGGTATAGCCAAGCCCGACCAGCCGTTCATTGGGGACAGCCGCCCATATCGACGACAGCGCCATGGTGATCGAACGCTCGGCGAACCGGCCAAGCGTTGTCGAATAGAAGGAGCGAAGGTCGACGATGTCGGAATGCATGTCAGGGATGTAGCCGTGATATCGGCCGGTTTCAACAAAGGGCCCTGAGGCGGCTGGCACATTGCGATGACATTTGTCCTCCCCGGGAATGACATTCGGTCACCCCGTAGATGACATCCGCCCTCCGGCGCCCTATGTCTGCGGCGACAAAAGGAGAGACGCGATGGCGGTCGAAATCGAACAATTCATGTGCCGGAGCGACAATTTCGGCGTGCTGGTGCATGACCCCAGGAGCGGGCAGACCGCGATCATCGACGCACCCGAGGAAGCGCCCATCCTGGCCGCGATCAAGCGCACCGGCTGGACGCCGACGATGATCCTGACCACGCATCATCATATGGACCACGTCGAGGCCAATCTGGCGCTGAAGGAGCGCTTCAAGCTGCGCATCGTCGGCCCGGAGGCGGAAAAGGCCAAGATTCCCGGCATCGACGAAACCGTCGAGGAGGGCTCCGTCCTTCATCTCGGCGATGAGCGCATCGAGGTGATCGCCACCCCCGGCCATACCGCCGGTCATGTCTCCTATCATCTGCCGGCATCGAAGGTGGCCTTCACCGCCGACACGCTGTTCGCGCTGGGCTGTGGGCGGCTGTTCGAATGCAAGCCGCCGGTGATGTATGAATCGCTGCGGAAACTCGCAGCCCTTCCCGCCGCGACGACAATCTATTGCGGCCATGAATACACGCTTGCCAACGCCCGTTTCGCGCTGACCGTCGACCCGACCAATTCGGCATTGAAGGAGCGCGCCACCAGGATCGAGGCGCTGCGGGTCGACAACAAGCCGACACTGCCGACGACGATCGGCGAGGAACTGTCGACCAATCCCTTCCTGCGCTGGCACGATCCGGCGATCCGCAAGCATCTTGGCATGGAAAAGGCCGGGGATGCCGAGGTGTTCGCCGAAATTCGCAAGCGCAAGGACAATTTCTGAGCACCTTCGACCGATGACCAGTTCAGCAGAAATCATCGCGACACTCGGACTGAAGCCGCATCCGGAAGGCGGCTGGTACGCGGAGATCTTTCGCGACGGGGCCGGCGGAGCGCGTGGCCATTCGACCGTCATCTATTTCCTGCTGGAACAGCACCAGCTTTCGGCCTGGCATCGGGTCAAGGACGCAGCCGAGGTCTGGCATTTCCATGCCGGCGCGCCGCTGGCATTGTCGATGTGGGAAGAAGGTGGTGCAACGGGTAGCCAGGTGATCGAGCAGGTGCTCGGCATCGGGCTCGCGGCCGGCGAACGGCCGCAGATTGTCGTGCCGGCGGGCTGGTGGCAATCGGCGCGCAGCCTGGGCGAATGGACGCTGGTCGGCTGTACCGTCGCGCCAGGCTTTGATTTTGCCGCCTTCGAACTGGCCGAGCCGGGCTGGCAGCCTAACCCAGCAGGAAACCCAGTGTGATCGCGAGCTGGGCGGCGTAGTACAGCACCCAGACGGCGAAACGCATCCAGGCGCGATGCGGCGAGATGGCCGCCACCAGAAATTTCTCCGTGGCCAGCAGCCCGTCCGATGCCATGAACAGCACCGCGCCGCCGATGACCCAGGCGCTGCTGGTGGTCAGCGCAGCCATGCCCATCGCCAGGATCGCCACGACATAACAGGCGATCGGCACACGCAGGCCGGGGCCGACGCGGCGCCAGAGCGCCGCCAGCATAACGATGACGAACACCGCCAGTGCCAGCGCGATCGCCCCGCGCCAGGATTCGGCGCCAAGCAGTCCCAACCCGCCGCCGCTGCGCAGGAACAGCGCGATGTAGACGATGTGGGCGACAAGGAAGCTGGCGAGCCCACCGAGAAACGCCTTTTCGCCGTCGCGCGACAGGAAGGCATCGCCCACCGCGCTGAGCGCCAGGGCCGCGACCAGCAACAGCGGGCCGCCCTGCAGCGCCGAAAGCACGGCAAGCATCGCGACCGCAAGCGTCTTTGCCGCGGAGCGGGCAAGGCTCGGCGGCATGCCCAGCGTGAAGGCGTAGATCACCGCCGCCACCAGCGAGAAGATCAGCGTCGCATTGGCATTGGCGTCGATGCCGCCGGCAAACGGCATGGTCATGCCGCGGCTCCGCTTTCGGATGCCGTGGCTTCGGTCTCGGCGGCGGCCGGCTTGCGCAGGAACAGCGACTTCGCCGCCAAGGCCGCGCCGCCGGTGATGAGCACGCAAGCGGCGAGGATGCGCAGCGACGGCTCGGCGACGCCGGCCACAATCAGCACCAGCGTCGAGAGCAGCGGCGCCGCGTAGCTTGCGGCGCCCAGCACCTGAATGTTGCCGCGCTTGACGCCGATGTCCCAGGCATAGAAGGCCGCACCCACCGGCATCAGGCCAAGCCCGAGCACGGCCAGCCACTGGCCTGCACCATTTGGCAACACTGTCTGTTCCAGCGCCAGATGGCAGGCGAGGGACAGCACGGCGGTCGCCGCGCAGAACCAGGTGACGATGCTGGTCGGCACCGAAGGAAAGCGCCGCGACAAAAGCGAATAGGACGACCAGAGCAGGGCGCAAACGGCAGCCATGGCGTAACCGAAGGTGTAGCGCGCATCGAAGGCCAGCCCGCCGCCCTTGGTGACGATCAGCACCGTGCCGGCCAGACCGAGCAACGCGCCGACGACATGGTTCCACGCCAGTTTTTCGCCCGGCATCAGCGCGGAGCCGAGCACGATCAGCAGGGGCCACAGATAGGCGATCAAGCTCGCCTCCACCGCCGGCGCGTTGCGTAGCGCGGTGAAATAGAAAAAGTGGTAGCCGAACAGGCCGGCGATACCGATCACCCAGACCTGCGGCGGTATTTTCGGGCTCTTCTCGGCGGCCGGCATGAACAGCCGCGCGACAAGGCCGACGCCGGTGCCGATCGAGAAGGTGATCGCCGACAAAAGGAACGGCGGCACCTTGCCGGAGGCATCGGTGAGCAGCGCCAGAAGCGCCCACATGGCGACCGCTGAAAAGCCGATCAGTGTTGCGCGCCCCATTCCTGCCCCCGACGGCGCACTGCGGCGCCCACCACAATCTCTGGAAACCGCGTGGTGGTGGTCGTCCCGAAATTGCGTAAGATTACTCGACTGCTTCGAACCGTCTCGCGCTTATGGTCAGCGGACCGATCTGGGTCCCTACCGTAGCGTGGATCGGCGCATATACGCCGGTTTGGCCGAGCGGTGCAAACGTCACCATCATCCGGCTTCTGTTCTTCAGGAACTCCAGCGCCTTGCGGCCCTTGCGATAGCCGGCCACCGGCTCGAAGCCCATCCGGCAGGTGATGGTATCGCCCTTGTAGCCCGGCACCGAGATCGTGCCTTTCGAAGCGTAGGTCAGCGTCAGGTTGGCGCGCATCTCGCCGTCATAGAATTTCACCGTGCGGCCGCAGACCTGGTCGAGGCTGTCGGCATGGATGACGGTCGCCGCCATCGGATCGAGCACCGATGCCAGGTCGCCGGCACCGATCGGCACCCAGTCGTTGGGGTCGCGCTGGCCCGGCGCCGGGATGACCTGCGTCGAGGTGACGGCGCCATTGGCAAAGCGAATGTCGATCGCCGACACCTTCTTGCCCGAGGTATAATCGGCGCGGAACGCCTGGGGCACCATTTTCTTGCCGGAAATCGTGCCCTTGGATGAGATCGTGCCGCGCGTGTCGTCGAACAGTTTGGCCAGTCCGGCGGCGCTGACAGTGCCGTCGATCGCATAAGCGCCGTTCTCATAGTGGCTTGAGAAGGTCGATCTCGCGATCGAGAGACCAAGAAATGACACCGTGTACTCGCCCTTGAAAGACTGCGGCGAGGCAGCCGACGCGGCGGACGGCAAGGCGACGGCAAGCGCGGCAACAAGCGCGTGAGACAAACGAAGCATGCGGGATCGGATCCTTGATTTTCGGCCGGAGGCGGGCGACCCCGGTCTGGCGTGTCCCTATGAGACCGCTTATAGGATGAAATCCGGCCTTAATATGAAATGCCGGGCGCTTCCGTGGCGAAGCCGGAGCTTGACGCCCCGCTGAAATGCAACTATGGAACGCCAACTTTTTCCATAAGGCCGCCTGACCAGAACCGCGCGCCACCCGGCGTGGGCACAAAGGTTTGGCAGGTCCCGAGAGAATTGAAGGTTAGAATTATGTCCCGCACCTGCGAACTCACTGCCAAGGCAGTCCAGACCGGCAACAATGTGAGCCACGCCAACAACAAGACCAAGCGTCGCTTCCTGCCGAATCTCGTCAATGTGACGCTGATCTCGGAAGCGCTGAATCAGAATGTGCGCCTGCGCATTTCGGCCAACGCGCTGCGTTCGGTGGAACATCGCGGCGGCCTCGACGCCTTCCTGGCCAAGGCCGACGTCAAGGAACTGTCGCAGCGCGCGCGCCTGCTGAAGAAGCAGATCGCCAAGAAGCTGGCCGAACAGGTCGCTGCCTAACATCGGATAAAGGCGGGGGACCGCCCAGGCCAACTTGTTGGCCTGGAGCATCGGATGGATCCGCAAGGGTTCGACAATCCGGTGCTCGACTACGAAGCGAGCACGGCCCCGATGGGCATGATGCTCCGCTGGTTCCATTACCCAGGATAAAAAAATGACTTCCTTCTCGCGATATCTGCCCTTCGTGGCCGCCATGGCGCTTGTTGTCGTGGCGTCGAACATCCTCGTGCAGTTCCCGATGCAGGGGCAGATCGGCGGCCTGTCTCTGGCCGACCTGCTCACCTGGGGCGCTTTCACTTATCCCTTCTCCTTCCTGGTCACCGACCTCGCCAACCGCCGCTATGGCCCTGCCGTGGCGCGCCGGATCGTCTTTGTCGGCTTCATGACGGCGGTGGTCTGCTCGATCCTCGTCCCGCCCTTCCTGTTCCGCCATGGCCTGATCGAATTCGAAACGGCGGCCGACCGGCTGGTACGCATCGCTGCCGCTTCAGGCGCGGCGTTCCTGTGCGCGCAACTGCTCGACGTCACCGTGTTCAACCGGCTGCGCCGGCAGAGCTGGTGGCGGGCGCCGATCGTCGGCACGCTGGTCGGATCGGTCTTCGACACCATGGTGTTCTTCACCGTCGCTTTCTCGGCCGCTTTCGCTTTTGCAGGCCCCAACGACCGTTTCGCGCTCGAGACGGCGCCGCTGATGGGCGTCTTCCATGTCGAGGCCATGCGCTGGGTTTCTTGGGCGCTGGGCGATCTCGCGGTGAAGCTGATCATCGCGGTGGTCGCGCTCATCCCCTACCGGCTGCTCGCCGCTCGCTGGAGCCAGCCGGCGCTGGCCGTCTAAACCATGATCCCCTGGGTCCATCTCGATTCGGCAAAGACCGGGGATGGCGCCCAGGAACTTCGCCTCAAGCGGCGCGGCAGCGAATTCTCGATCATGCTCGGCACCAACGAGCTGATGAACAGCCGCCTCAGCGGCTCCGAGCAAGCGCTGGCGAAACTGTCCTGCCAAAGGATTGCGGGCCATCGCCAGCCGAGGATCCTGATCGGCGGCCTCGGCATGGGATTCACGCTGCGCGCCGCTCTGGCCGAACTCGGCGAGGATGCCGGCATCGTTGTTGCGGAACTGGTGCCGGCGGTCGTCGCCTGGGCACGCGGCCCGATGGCGGAGGTGTTTGGCGGCTGTCTCGACGACCCCCGCGTCGCCATCCAGGAGACCGATGTCGGGCAATTGATCCGGTCTGGGTCCGCGGCCTGGGACGCCATCCTGCTCGACGTCGACAACGGCCCCGAAGGCATCGTCCACAAGGGCAATGACGCTCTCTACAGCCTCGCGGGCCTCGGCGCCGCACGCACCGCCCTTAAGCCGGGCGGCGTGCTGGCGGTGTGGTCGCAAGGGCCGGACAGCGGCTTCACGCGGCGGCTGAAACAGGCGGGCTTCGCCGTCGAGGAGGTCAACACGCGCGCCAACGGCAAGCGCGGCGCGCGCCATGTCATCTGGATCGCCACCAACGGCGTCTGACCGAAGCCGTCGTCGGGCAGTGTTAGGCTTTTGACCTCTGGAGTTCCGCGGCAAGCGCCTCCAGCAGCCCGCGCGTCCCCTCCTCCCGCCCTTTGGCGGAATCGACACCATCGAAGAAGGCGCCCTGCTCGGTATAGGTCAGCCTTGTGCCATCACCCGATTGTGTCAGCTCAACCGTGGTCAGCGATGCCGACATCGGCTGCGGCCCGATTGCCATCCGGTAGGAAAACACGATGCGCTGATCGGGAACGATGTCCTGGAACTGCGCGTCGAGCCTGATCTCCGGGCCGCCGCCATAGCTGAAGCGTGAAACCTCGCCACCGCCGACACGGAAATCGAAGCTGAATTCGGCGACGGCAAAACCATCGCCGTCGACCCGCCAACGCCGCACCGTCGCCTTATCGGCGAAGGCATGGAAGACGCGATCTGGCGATTGCGGGTACGTGCGCTCGATGGTGAATGTGGAATGGATGACGGAATGCTCGTCTTTCACAGGGGCGATCTGGTTCATGTCTGCTCGTCCTTTTCCTGATCTTGAACTTTCGGGGATGGTTGGTCAGTCTCGGCCAGAATCTCACCAAGTCGGTCGAGGTGGCGTTCCGCCGGTATGCGGCGTTCGGTGATCCAGTCGGCGAGCGGAGCGAGCCCGCCCGGTTCGATCCGGCAGGTTCGCACCCGCCCGATCTTTTCGCTGCGGATCAGCCCGCAGGCCTCCAGCACCTGCAGATGCTGCAAGACGGCGGCGAAGGTCATGCCGAAAGGCTCCGCCAGTTGGCTGACGGTGGCCGGTCCGCGGCTCAACCGTTCCAGGATCTGGCGACGCGTTGGCTCGACAAGAGCGCGGAGGATGCTGTCGATCTCGGAATAGTTAAGCATGGACTTGAGTATTGTGGCGGAGGCGACAATTGTCAAGTCTGGACTAAAGTATTCTGGCGAACGTAGATCGAGGGATGGGTCGACCCCCACTCCGTCGCTGCTTCGCAGCGCCACCTCTCCCCCGATCGACGGGGTAGAGGAGAGGCGCGAGCGTGCACAGGCTGGCTCCCCACCTCTCCCTCCAGAGGAGGGAGAGGTGGCTCGGCGAAGCCGAGACGGGGGAAGGCGCCCGACCAGATCGAACCCGCCGTTGGGTTCGCGGCTGAAGCGTCACTCAATCCTGGTGCAGGACGAATTCCAAATAGAGGTTGCGCTGCAGGATCGAGTGGTTGTCGTCGGAGATCAGCGACACCATCACCGCGCCGTCGTCGCGCGTCCAGACGTCGAGCCCTTCCATATTGTCGATCTGGCAGCCCATGTCGGCGTCCAGCAGCACCGGCCCGTCGGCGACGGCGCCCTTCTCGACACTCTCGCCGTAGATGCGCCGCAGCCGCATCTTGAGCCCGCCCGCCATGGTGAAACTGCGCTCCAGCAGCAAAAGGTCGCCGTCCGGCAGGAAGGCGCCGTCGGTGATGTCGAAATCGCCGTTGCGCTTGACGGTGAAGACGCCCTTGTGCGGCCCTTCGATGATGGCGGCATAGATGTTGCCTGATTTGTCGAGGCTTTTCTCCGACACCACGACCAGGCCGCCCTGATGCTGGCCGTTGGCATTGGCATGGGTGACGGTCTCGAAGCCGCGATTCTGCCGCAGCTCGCGCGCCGGCACCAGGAAATCCAGCTGCCGGTACGGCGCCTTCATATTCTCCGGGTCGATCCTGAACTGGGCAACGCGGTGATTGCGTTCGAAACCGACCGTGGCGATGCCATCCTTGACCGCGAGTCCTTCGGCATCGACCTCCCATTTCTCGTCGATCGGCTGGCCGCTCTGGTCGACCATCTGCTGCATGCGGAAGTTCTGGATGCCCACCGGCCGCCTGTCGGCGTCGCGGGCCACCGTGCCGAAGAACCAGTAGCCGGTGTCGGCTACGCCGATGAAATCGCTGCCCGCTTTCAGAAAGCGGAAGGCCGACAGCGCGCCGAAATCGCGCGATTTCGAGGTCATTTCCAGCCCGCCGACGAATTCGAGTGAACCGAACTGCGTGTCGGTCCGGCCAATGCGGAATTCGGTGATCGGGCGGGACGAAACCTCGATGGGATAAACCGGCGCCGAGCCGGCCGAACGAACTGGCGCGGACGCCACGCCGGCGAACAGGGCGATGGCGGCGAAGAGCGTTTGCCGAACCCCCCCGCGCGAAAAGATCATCCGGCGCGCCGCATGCCGCCGCGCCGCGTGTCGCGTGCGCTTTCCTCGGCAAACAGCGAGGCCAGTTGCTCGGTCATGGCGCCGGCCAGTTCCTCGGCATCGACGATGGTGACGGCGCGCCTGTAGTAGCGCGTGACGTCATGGCCGATGCCGATGGCCAGCAGTTCCACCGGCGAGCGCGTCTCGATCAGCTCGATGACGGCGCGCAAATGGCGTTCGAGATAATTGCCCGGATTGACCGAAAGCGTTGAATCGTCGACCGGCGCGCCATCCGAAATCATCATCAGGATCTTGCGCTGTTCGGGTCGGGCGATCAGGCGGTTGTGCGCCCACAGCAGCGCCTCGCCGTCGATGTTCTCCTTGAGCAGGCCTTCGCGCATCATCAGGCCGAGATTGCGCCGTGCCCGCCGCCACGGGTGGTCGGCGGATTTGTAGATGATGTGGCGCAGATCGTTGAGCCGGCCGGGGCTCGGCGGCTTGCCGTCCTTCAGCCATTTTTCGCGCGCTTGCCCGCCTTTCCAGGCCCGCGTGGTGAAGCCGAGGATCTCGACCGAGACGCCGCAGCGCTCCAGCGTGCGTGCGAGGATGTCGGCGCAGGTGGCGGCGACCGTGATCGGCCGGCCGCGCATTGAGCCCGAATTGTCGAGCACCAGCGTCACCACCGTGTCGCGGAATTTGGTGTCGCGTTCCTGCTTGAAGGACAGCGGCTGCATCGGGTCGATGACGACGCGCACCAACCGCGCCGGGTCGAGGTAACCCTCCTCCAGGTCGAAATCCCAGGACCGGTTCTGCTGCGCCATCAGCCGGCGCTGCAGCCGGTTGGCCAATCGCCCGACCACGCCCGACAGATTGGCCAGTTGCTTGTCGAGGAAGGCGCGCAGCCGGTCGAGTTCTTCCTCCTCGCACAGCTCTTCGGCACCGACCGTCTCGTCGAAAGCAGTGGTGAAGACCTTGTAGTCGATTTCCTTCGGCAGATTGGTGAAGGGATTGTCGTTGCGGCGAGCCTCGCCGGGCGTCTCGGCATCGGCGTCGTCGTCATCGGACAGATCGTCGGCGGTGGCGTCGGACGCCTCCGTTTCGGACGACTGCTCGTCATCGGCCGAAGCCTCGGCGTCCTCGGACTGCGACTGCTCGGAGCCGGAATCCTCTTCCCCGCCCTCCTCGCTCTGCTCCTCGCCTTGCGGCTGGTTGTCGTCATTGTCCTCGGAATCTTCCGTCTCCTGGTCGTCGCCGAGTTCCTCGGCCATCTCCATGGAGGCGAGCATTTCGCGCACGACGCGGGCAAAGGCCTGCTGGTCGTCAAGCTTGGCCGACAGGCCGTCGAGATCGGCCTTGGCCTTTTCCTCGACCCAGGGCCGCCAGAGCTCGACCAGCCGCTCGCCGCTCTTGGGGACCGCCCGGCCGGTCAGCTTCTCGCGCACCATCAGCGCCAGCGCTTCCTCGATCGGCGCGTCGGCCTTGTCCTTGACGTCGACAAGATTGGCCTTGGCGTATTTGTCCTCCAGCATCGAGCCGATATTGTCGGCGACGCCCTGCATGGCGCGGCTACCGATCGCCTCGACGCGGGCCTGCTCGACCGCGTCATAGATGGCGCGCGCCGCCTTGCCTTCCGGCGCCAGCTTGGTGTGGATGCGCGCATCATGGCAGGCGCGCTTCAGCGCCATGGAATCGCCGAGGCCGCGAGTAATCGCAATATCGGTCTTGGAGGCCTTCTTCGGCAGTTCGGGCAAGCGCGCCCGGCTGCCGGCGAGCGCCGGCCTGTCCTTGGCGAAGCCGACTTCCATGTCCTTGTCGCCGGCAATGGCGCGCATGCAGACGGTGACGGCGCGCTTGAAGCTGTCGGCTTCAGACCCCGTCTTCGACTTGTTGCGCGTGTTGTCGCCCGGACCCGCCATCGAGGCTCTGCTTAGCCCAGCACCACGTTGGCGGCGCTCTCGGGCAGATCCTCGCCAAAGGCGCGCTGGTAGAATTCGGCCACCACCGAACGCTCCAGCTCGTCGCATTTGTTGAGGAAGGTCAGCCGGAACGCCATGCCGATATTGCCGAAGATCTCGGCATTTTCGGCCCAGGTGATGACGGTACGCGGGCTCATCACGGTCGACAGATCGCCATTGATGAAGGCCGAACGCGTCATGTCGGCGACGCGCACCATCTTGTTGACGATGTCCTTGCCCTTGTTGTCGCGATAGTGCTTGGCCTTGGCCAGCACGATGTTCACTTCATTGTCGTGCGGCAGATAGTTCAGCGTGGTGACGATCGACCAGCGGTCCATCTGCGCCTGGTTGATCTGCTGCGTGCCGTGGTAGAGGCCGGTCGTGTCGCCGAGGCCGACCGTGTTAGCGGTCGAGAACAGCCGGAACGCCGGATGCGGACGGATGACCCGGCTCTGGTCGAGCAGCGTCAGCCGGCCCGACGATTCCAGCACGCGCTGGATGACGAACATCACGTCCGGACGGCCGGCATCGTATTCGTCGAAGCAGAGCGCGACATTGTGCTGGTAGGCCCAGGGCAGGATGCCGTCGCGGAATTCGGTGATCTGCAGCCCGTCCTTGACGACGATCGCGTCTTTGCCGACGAGGTCGATACGGCTGACATGGCTGTCGAGATTGACGCGCACGCAGGGCCAATTGAGACGGGCGGCGACCTGTTCGATATGCGTCGACTTGCCGGTGCCGTGATAGCCCGACACCATGACGCGGCGGTTGTAGGCAAAGCCCGCCAGGATCGCCAGCGTCGTTGCCTTGTCGAACAGATAGTCCGGATCGACGTCAGGCACATGTTCCGATGTCACCGAATAGGCCGGCACCACCATCTTGGAGTCGAAGCCGAATTTGTCCTTCACCGACACCGTCGTGTCGGGCAGGTTGGCGATGTCGCGATCGACCTTGTTCATATCTCTCAACGTCTCCACGGGCGAAACGTCCCGTTTCGCCGGCAATCGATTTTGTTCGGGGGCGGTCTTAGAGCCTTTTCCAACCTTATGAAAGTTGGAAAGCGACACAAACCGTAGGGTCGCTCAGCACAGGCCCGCCTGTTTGAGCACGCGATAGGCCTGCAGCACATCGCGGAACCGGTCTTCCGAACCTCTGTCGCCACCATTCGCATCCGGATGGTGACGTTTCACCAGTTCCTTATAGCGCGCCTTGATATCCTTGCCAGTCGCCTTTGTATCAAGGCCAAGCGTTTCCAGCGCCTTGGCCTCAAGCGGCTTGGCCTTGCGCTCGCGCGCCTCGCGCGGATCCTTCGGCCCTTTGAACAGGTCGAACGGGTCGCGCATGCGGTTGTAATAGCCGGCGCGGCCGGAGCGCATCTGCGCCATATCGGGCGACGAACGTGTCGAGGCGCCATTGACGCCCATCTTCCAGGTCGGCCGGTGGCCGGTCATGGCTTCCTTCTGGAAGCGCGCGACCTCGGTGTCCGGCACGCCGGAGAAGTAGTTGAAGCCCTTGTTGTACTCGCGCACATGGTCGAAGCAGAAGCGGAAATACTCACCCTCCTTCATGCGCCCGACCGGCGCGCGATGGGTGCCCGGCTCCTTGCAGCCATCCCACTGGCAGATCGGCGAGTGCGACTTCAGCTCCGCATCCTTTTCAGGGCGGATGCGAATCTTCTCGAAATATTTGGGATACGGCTTCATCTCACCCATTTATGGGGCGTTCGCAAATGCGAAACAAGAATTGACATTTTCGCGATCATCGCCCTAACCGCTGAATCGCGGCATAAAGCGGGCGAATTGCGGATTTAGTTGCGCAATAGCGGCCCCCGGGGCTAGCGCGCCAGCCATATGTGGTGAACGGAGACTGCAATGTCCATACAGGCGACCATGGAAGACAAGCTCAACAAGGCATTTTCGCCGGAGCGGCTGGTCATCATCAACGAGAGCCATCTCCACGCCGGCCACCATCACCACGGCTCGGACCATCATGGCGCTTATGACGGCACCGGCGAGACGCATTTTCGCGTCCGCGTCGTGTCGTCCGCCTTTGCCGGCATGAGCCGCATCGACCGCCACCGCGCCGTCAACGAACTGCTTGCCGACGAACTGAAGGCCGGCGTTCATGCTCTGGCGATCGAACCGGCGGCGCCCGGCGAAAAGACCCGCTGGTAGATCAGTCCGCCGTGGCCCTCCGGCGCGGTCAGATCACCGCTTCGATCAGGAACGGCCCGCGCCGAGACAGGGCACTGTCCAGCAGCGCGTCGAAGCGCTCGCAGGTGTCGGCGCGCGCCGCCTCCACGCCCATGCCCTTGGCCAGCGACACCCAGTCCAGCGCGGGATGGTCGAGGTCGAGCATGCGCCTGGCGTTCTCGCCGATCGCGTTGACGCCGACATTCTTCATCTCGCCATGCAGGATCGCGTAGGTGCGGTTGGAAAACACGATCGTCACCACGTCGAGATTTTCCCGCGCCTGCGTCCACAGGCCCTGCACCGTGTACATGCCGCTGCCATCGGCCTCCAGATTGATCACCTTGCGGTCTGGACAGGCGATGGCCGCTCCAGTCGCCATCGGGATGCCGCCGCCGATCGATCCGCCCGTGCCCATCATGTAGTCGTGCGGCGCGGCAAAGGCCGACAGCGCGAAGAAGCGCCTGGCCGAGGTGACCGCCTCGTCGCAGACGATCGCATTGTCCGGCAGCTTGCGCGCCACCGACAGCGCGATGGCATCTTCCGTCAGCCCGCCGCTCGGCGCAGCCTCATCGGGAAAAGCGGTTGCGAAGTCAACCTGTTGCGATGGTTTGACGCCGAGTTCGTCGCGAAGTGCTTCCAGCGCCGCATGCAGATCATCGCCATGAGCAGCAAGCGTCCGCACCTGGCAGTCGTCGCGCACCAGCCGTCCCGGTTTTCCCGGATAGGCGAAGAAGGCAACCGGCTCCTTGCCGCCGACCAGCACCAGTACGTCGATATCCGCCAGCAGCGCCGTCGCCGCATCGATCGGATAGGGGATGCGCGTCGGCGCGACGCGCCCGCGCCCGCGTTGCATGCGCGCGATCAGGACCTCGCTGAACAGGCGCACATAGCAGGCCGTCGAGATCTGGCCGGCGATCTCGAGCGCATCGGCGCGCGCCGCTCGCCCGCGAACGATCATCCCGACACGGCCCGGAGCCGCACGGATCGCCTCGGCGGTCGCGCGCACAGCGTCCCTATCGACGGCCGGCGGCGGCGAAAGGACGACCTTGCCCGGCGAGGCCGGGGCAGCATCGCCCCAGGCCGCATCAGCCGGCAGGATCAGCGTGGTGACGCCCGGCGGGGTCAGCGAGGCGCGGAAGGCCGCCTCCGTGGCCGGCTGGACATCGGCCGGCCCGGCGATGCGGCGAACCCAGTTGGACATCGGCGCTGCAAGGCCTTCGATGTCGCTGGTGAGCGGCGCGTCGAGCGGCAGATGATAAGAGGCGTGGTCGCCGACGATGTTGATCATCGGGCTGAACGCACGCCGGGCGTTGTGCATGTTGGCCAGTCCATTGGCCAGGCCCGGACCGGTATGCAGCAAAGTCGCGGCCGGGCGGTCGGTCATGCGCGCATAGCCGTCGGCCGCACCCGTCACCACGCCTTCGAACAGACCGAGCACGCAGCGCATCTCGGGCTTGCGGTCGAGCGCGGCAACGAAATGCATTTCGGAGGTGCCGGGATTGGCGAAGCAGACCGTCACATCATTGGCCAGCAGCACGTCGCACAGGGCATCGGCGCCATTCATGCAATTTTTCTCCAAGTCATGAGAATCAATTGCACCTAGGGATGTCCGCACGGCAATATCCCGCCGCCGCTTTTGGCATGATCCAGCTGCAGTAGTAGCGAGCGAACTGGACCGCGATCAGCCGACGGTCGATTTCAGAAACGTCAGCGCGGCAGCGGTCAACGCGTCGCCACCCCTGCCGAAATCGCGGTTGATCGACATATGCGTATAGGCGCTGCCGTCGAACAGCGTGACCTCGGTGCCCGTGGCGCGCAAGCGCTCGGCGAAGGCTTTCGACTCCTCGCCACGGCCCGACGCCCCCGAGTATGCGATGAAGGTCGGCGGATGCTTGCGGCCATCGACATAGCTGGCGGGCGAAAGTGCCGCCCACTGCGAAGGGTCGGAAAAGACCCGCGCATAGGCCCGCTCCATGCCGCCGTTCTTCTCGAGCGCTGCAAGATCATAGGCCCTGGTATCGTCGAGCAGAAGACCGGCGACACCGGGCAGCCCGCCGCGCATGCCGGTCAGCGCGATCAGATGGCAACCGGCCGAATGGCCCATGCCGACAATGCGCGTGGGGTCGCCGCCATGCCCGGCGACGTTGGCCATGACATAGGCATAGGCCTTTTCCACGTCATTGGCCTGGGTGGCGACATCGGCCTCGGGCAACATGCGATAGTCGATCGAGACGAAGCAGAAGCCGTTGGCGAGCAGGAAGGCCGGCTTGGCGCCCACCTGGCTGCGCTTGCCGAACTCCCAAGCCCCGCCATGGACGAAGAAGACCACGGGCAACCCGCTTGCGCCATCGGGCGCATAGATGTCGAGCTTGGCCGGTCCGTAGTCGAAGGTTTTGGGAGATGGTGAGGATTGGCGCGCAAACGTCGTGGCCGGCACAAAAGCCGCCATCGAAGCCAGAAGCAGGGTTCGCCGATCGACCATCATCTTCTCCTGACCGCCCGGCGCAAAATGCACAGGGACGCCGCGAAGTTCCAGTGAAAGATCGGTAACGTGCCGGGACGTTCCCTGGTGTTGAGGTTAAGGTCCAGCCGAGGTGCCGTCATCCTGCATTGATAAATCGATTGTGATACGGGCCGGATTTACAGATCGTTGTGGATATGAATCGATAGGGACTGTAAGTCCGACGACTTGCCTGCCCACAAAGTCCAAGGCGCGCCGGCAAGAAAGCTCCAAAGCTACAAATGACAACGACGATCGTCCATGCTGGCTTTCACAAGACCGGAACCACATCGATCCAGGAGTTCCTGGCAGCTCGTCGCGAGTGGCTGGCGGCACAGAACGTCTTCTATGAACCCGATGGCACAGGGAGCCTGACTGGGCATCACCGGCTGGCGTGCTGGCTCAGCACGCATCGTATATCTCCCGGCCCAAACGACCTTTTTACCCCCGAGCGCGAACGTTATTCGAGCATGCTCCAAGCTCGTTCCCTAAAGGCAGAGAATTTCAGTTATCCATTTTCAACCACAAACCCCATCCGTCTGATTTCTTCTGAGATCTTCAATACTTTCGACCTGGCCGAACTTATCAAGATGAAATCCTTTCTTGGCTCGATCGACCGATTCATACTCTACGTCCGCAACGGCATCGGTTTTATATATTCCTGTTGGGCGTCGAAAGTTCGCTGGGGGCATATCGACTCGTTCGACTCGTTTCTCAAAGAAACTCTGGGCTTCGCACCGAACACACCGCTGAGCGGCGCCCTTCAGTTTGTCGATGTCCTCAGCAATCTGTTCGGGCCTGAGCGCATCTCGATTCGAAATTTCAATACCGCTCTGCAACACAAGCGTGGAATTGTCGGTGACTTTGTTGAAGGTGAATTGGGTCTGGCGGCACCAGCCAAAGTGGACAAAGAGCGCATATCGAACAGGACGATCTCCTGGATTGCAACAGAGGTGCAAAGAGCGCTGAACCTGTGGAACAAGGACAAGGGCTTTGACGCCGCCGCTGCAGCGCGCGGCAGACTCAACGAGGCGCTCCACAGCCCCGACGGAGAAGCCCTCATGGATGAATTCAGGCAAAAGCTCGAAACGAGAACGAAACTGATCACCATAAGGGACATGCATCCGACCAAGATTGGAATGGACGGCATCGCCTTTCGCGGCAGTGCATCGTTTCGCGGCGCTTGCGAATGGCACTTTCCTTTCGACGAGCCCGCATCATTTGTTCCGACGCACCATCTCGTCGAGGTGCTGGCCGCTCTGCCGGGATTCAAACGCCTGGCGCAAACCGACCCGCTCTAATGCATATCGCCCAAAAGCGGCCTCGGTGAGGGGCAACGACATGCTCAAAACAAGGACCTAAAGTCCGTCGCAGGAATGCGTTCAAAACGCGACGCTTTAGGCGTCGCCCGCCGGCCTGATCCTCAACCTGGCAATGCGGTTCTTGTCCCGCTTCATGACGATGAAGCGCTTGCCGTGGAAGGTGAAAGCCTGCTTCTCCTCGGGGATTGACTGCGCCTCGTGGATGACGAGGCCGGCAATCGTCGTCGCTTCCTCGTCCGGCAGGTTCCAGTCGAGCGCTCGGTTCAGGTCGCGGATCGGTACATTGCCGTCGACGACGACGGAGCCGTCGGCCTCCTGCTTGACGCCCTGGATGTCGACATCGTGCTCGTCGGCGATCTCGCCGACGATCTCCTCGATGATGTCCTCCAGCGTCACCAGCCCTTCGACCTCGCCATATTCGTCGACGACGACGGCGAAATGTGACTTACGGCGCAGGAAGGCGTTGAGCTGTTCCTGCAAGGTCGTGGTGTCGGGCACGAACCAGGGTTTTGAGGCGATCTTCATCACGTCGATCTTGGAAAAGTCGTTACCGACTTCGTTCAGTGCGCGCAGCAGATCCTTGGCATGCAGCACGCCGACAATGTTGTCGAGCGAGCCCTTCCACAGCGGCATGCGGGTGTGCGGGCTCTGCAGGATCTCGCGCACCACCGCTTCCGGTGCATTATCGGCATTGACCGAGCGCATATTGGTGCGGTGGACCATGATATCGGAGACTTCGAGCTCTTCGAGATCGAACAGGCCGCCGATGCGGTCGCGGTCCTCGCGCACCACCTGGCCGTCGCGGCGGAAATCGTCGACCGCGCCGCGCAGCTCGTCCTGGCTCGAGCGCTGCGGCTCGATGCGCGACAGCTCATAGCCGAACATGGCAAGCAGGCGCGTGCGCACGGCAACGACCAGCAGGATGAGGATGGCGAGAACGGCGACGACGATCCAGCCATTATCCATTTCAGCCGGCTTTCCGGCTGGCTGGATGGTTTTCCCTCAGGAACGACAGCACTTCGGAAGCCGGAACGTCCTTGGCGATAAAAGCCTGGCCGATCCCGCGCGTCAGGATGAAGGTCAGCGCGCCGCGCGACACCTTCTTGTCCTGGGTGATGAAGGAAAGCAGTGCCTCGGCATCCGGCAATTCACCCGGAATATCGGACATCCGCCACGGCAGGCCGACGGCGCGCAGATGCGTTTCGACGCGTGCCGCGTCGTCGGGACTTGCCAGATTGAGCCGCGAGGAGAAGCGATGCGCCAGCGCCATGCCGATCGCGACCCCCTCCCCATGGACGAGCCGGGCACCGTCATACTGCGTGGCCGCTTCGAGTGCGTGGCCGAATGTGTGGCCGAGATTGAGCAGTGCCCGGTCGCCGGTCTCGAACTCGTCGCGCGCGACGACATCGGCCTTGGCGCGACAGGCTTCCGCAATCGCCTGCGCCCGCTCCGGCCCGCCGGCGAACACCTTCTGCCAGTTCACTTCCAGCCAGGCGAAAAGTTCCGGCCGGTCGATCAGCCCGTATTTGGCGAGTTCGGCGTAGCCGGCGCGGAATTCGCGGATCGGCAGCGTGTCGAGCACTCCGGTGTCGGCCAGCACCAGCCTGGGCTGCAGGAAGACGCCGACAAGGTTCTTGCCGCGCGGGCTGTTGATGCCGGTCTTGCCGCCGACCGAGGAATCGACCTGCGCCAGCAGCGAGGTCGGGACCTGCACAAAATTCATGCCGCGCCGCACGATGCCGGCGGCAAAACCGGTGAGATCGCCGATGACGCCGCCGCCCAGCGCGACGACGACGTCGCCACGCTCCAGCCTTGCGGCCAGAATCCCATCAACCACCTCTTCGAGATGGGCAAAGCTCTTGGTCTTCTCGCCCGGCGGCATCGTGATGACGGTGGGCTGGATGCCACCCTTCTCGAGCCCTGCCTTCAGCGTATCGAGATGCGCGGCGGCGACATTCTCGTCGGTAACGACAGCCGCGCGCGTACCCGGTAGCCGGTGTGAAATCTCCTCGCCGGCGCGCGACAAAAGGCCGGAGCCGATCAATATGTCGTAGGCCCGGTCGCCAAGGCCGACTTCGACGGTGACTGACTGGTCCACGCTCACGATTCGATCTCGCCCGTCGCTGCAATTTCATCGATGCCGAAATGCCGGCACAGCGCGTCCAGCACCTCGGCGGCGATAACCTCCTTGCGGTCGTCGCGGGTCGGCACGGTGACATCTGATGTCGCGTAGACCGGATAGCGCTCGCCCATCAGCCGCTCCAGCACGGCGCGGGGATCGGCGCTTTTCAACAGCGGCCGGTTCTGCTTCTTCGAAACCCGGTCCATCAGAAGATCGAGTTCCGCCTTTAGCCACACCGAGACGCCATGGCCGGCGATGGCTTCGCGCGTCTGTGCGTTCATGAAGGCGCCGCCGCCGGTCGAAAGCACCTGCGGGCCATTTTCAAGCACGCGCAGGATGACACGCTGCTCCAGGGCCCTGAACTCGGTCTCCCCATAGCGTTCGAACAGCTCCGGCACGGTCATGCGCGAGACGCTTTCGATCTCCTGGTCGCTGTCGATGAAGGGCAGCGACAGCATCGTCGCCACCTTGCGGCCGATCGCCGTCTTGCCGGCGCCCATCAGGCCGACAAACACGATGGACCGGCTGCCCAGCCGGCCAAGCAGCGCGGCGAGGCTCTCGCCTGGAGGATTTGCCTGGTGCGCGTTCATCAGCTGTTTCTTGGGCCCTCTTTGCCGGCGTATCGACATGAAAAGCCGGTTTGCGTCAAGCGTGCCGAGCACAGGCAACCCTATATCGGGCGCAGGATGCCTGCATCAGAAGTTGCTGACAGGCCTCCGCTTCTTCCTTGAATTGGCCGGATAGGCGTCCCATAAGGGCACAGGGTTTGGAAACGCAGAACAAGAAGACGGGCGAAAATTGATGCCGACACTGTTTCGCTTTGTCGTGATCCTCGCGATTCTGGCCGGCATTGCCTATGGTACGATGTTCGCGTTGGTGATGTTCGTCGAGCCCAAAAAAGCCGAGATGAGCGTGCGCATCCCGCCGGAAAAGCTGAATCCCAAGAAAAACTGACCCCGAAGAAAACTGATCCCCGAGGATGAACAGCGCCGCCCGCATCGAGGCCTTCCTGGAAATGATGAGCGCCGAGCGCGGCGCCGCCGAAAACACGCTGTCCTCCTACCGACGTGACCTCGAAGACGCTTCGAGCGGGATCGATGGCGGGCTTGCCGGTGCAGCCGCCGCCGATATCCGTGCCTATCTCGACGACATCGCAGCTCGCGGCTTCGCGCCGACCTCGCAGGCGCGCAAACTGTCGGCGATCCGCCAGTTCTTCAAATTCCTCTACGCCGAGGGCCTGCGCACCGATGACCCGACCGGCACACTGGACAGCCCGAAAAAAGGCCGTCCGCTGCCCAAGACGATGAGCGAGGCCGAAACCGGCCGGCTGATCGACCGCGCCGCGGTGGAAGCCGGCGACGCCGGGCTCGGCTACAGTGACAGGCTGGCCGCGCTACGCCTGCACGCGTTGGTCGAGGTGCTCTACGCCACCGGCCTGCGCGTTTCCGAGCTGGTCGGCCTGCCTGTGACGGTTGCGCAGCGCGACGACCGTTTCTTTATGGTGCGCGGCAAGGGTGACAAGGAACGCATGGTGCCGCTCTCGGCCAAGGCGCGGGTGGCGATGCGCGCCTGGCTTGCCGCCCGGGCCGGAGTGCCCGCTTTCGCCGACAGCCCGTTCCTGTTTCCGGCGGCGTCCGACAGCGGCTATCTCTCGCGCCAGGTCTTTGCCCGCGACCTGAAAGGGCTGGCGGCGCGGGCCGGCATCGCCTCGGCCAAGATATCGCCGCATGTGCTGCGCCATGCTTTCGCCAGCCATCTCCTGCAGAACGGCGCCGATCTCAGGGCGGTGCAGCAGTTGCTCGGCCATGCCGACATATCGACGACACAGATTTACACCCATGTGCTGGAGGAGCGGCTGGTGCGGCTGGTCAACGATCATCATCCGCTTGCCGACTAGGCCTCATATCGCTATGTGAGGACGACATTTCACCGCCGGGAGCCTTGGTTTCAAGGGTTCCGCAGTCCTTGCCTTCCGACGTATCGGTCCGCCCAAGCATGTATAATTATCTCGATTTCGAAAAGCCGGTGCAGGATCTCGAGCTCAAGATCCTCGAGCTCAAGAAGCTTGCCGAGAATGGCGAAGCGGTCGATGTTGCCGATGAGATCACCCGGCTGGAGAAGCGTTCGCGCGACGCGCTGCGCGATCTCTACAAGGCGCTGACGCCCTGGCAGAAGGTGCAGGTTGCCCGCCATTCCGACAGGCCGCACTGCGTCGACTACATCAAGGGCCTGTTCAGCGACTTCACGCCGCTCGCCGGCGACCGCAATTTCGGCGAGGACCAGGCGATCGTCGGCGGTTTTGCCCGTTTCCGCGGCGAACCTGTCGCGATCATCGGCCAGGAAAAGGGCTCGGACACGACCAGCCGCCTGAGGCACAATTTTGGTTCGGTGCGTCCGGAAGGATACCGCAAGGCGGTGCGGCTGATGGAACTGGCCGACCGCTTCAAGATCCCGCTGTTGACGCTGGTCGACACAGCAGGCGCCTATCCCGGCGTCGGCGCCGAGGAGCGTGGCCAGGCCGAAGCCATCGCCCGCTCGACCTCGGCCTGCCTTGCACTAAAAGTGCCGTCGATCTCGGTGGTCATCGGCGAAGGCGGTTCGGGCGGCGCCATCGCGATCGCCACCGCCAACCGCGTCTACATGCTCGAACACGCCATTTATTCGGTGATTTCGCCGGAAGGGGCGGCCTCGATCCTGTGGCGCGACACCACGCGCTCCAAGGACGCGGCGACCAACATGAAGATCACCGCGCAGGATCTTCTGGAACTGAAGATCATCGACGCCATCATCCCCGAGCCGATGGGCGGCGCCCAGCGCGCGCCCGAAACGGTGATTGCCGCGACCGGCGACCTCATTGCCAAGACGATGAAGGAATTTGCCGGCGCCAACACCGATTTCCGCGAACAGCGCCGCGAGAAATATCTGGCGATGGGCCGCAGTCTCTGACGGCATCTGCCGGCGGACAAGGCCATCGGAAGCCCCGCGCGCGCGGCAATGTGGCGGCAATGTGCAATTTCGCCACAAAAATGCCGCCGGATTCGGGTCAATGAAATTGCCGTGAGGGGTTGGTCGAAGCTTGCGGTAAGGAATTTTCAAGGTTAACGGGCTTACGGTCCGTCGGTGTTCAGCATACGGGCTCGGCAGTTCGCAGCCATTGGCCCGAGGGAAAAGACATAGCCGTATCCATGTTTGCCAAGCTCGCCCGCACCGGAGTCCTCGCCGCCTCGATAGCCATCGCCGGCTGCAATGATTCGTCGATGAAGGACTTTGCCCCGGAAGCCAACAAGCCGCTGCCGGACAAGATCCTTGCCGACATGAGGGCCAAGGGCATGGTGCGCACCTCCTCGGTGATGGCGCGCATCTTCAAGGAAGAGGGCAAGCTCGAGATCTGGAAAGCCAAGACCAACGGCCGCTACGACATGGTGGCGAGCTACGACATCTGCAAATGGTCGGGCAAGCTCGGCCCCAAATACACCGAAGGCGACCGCCAGGCGCCTGAAGGGTTCTACACGGTCCGCCCGTCGCAGATGAATCCGCGCTCCAACTACCATCTGTCCTTCAACATCGGCTTTCCCAACGCCTATGACCGCGCCAATGGGCGCACCGGCCAAAACCTGATGGTGCATGGCGCCTGTTCGTCCTCGGGCTGCTATTCGATGACCGACGCGCAGATCGAGCAGATCTATGCCTTCGGCCGCGACGCTTTCCAGGGCGGCCAGACCGAGTTCCAGGTCCAGGCCTTCCCATTCCGTATGACCGCCGCCAACATGGCGCGCTACCGCAACGACCCGAACTACGAGTTCTGGAAGATGCTGAAGGTCGGCTACGACAATTTCGAGGTCACCAAGGTGCCGCCGAAGGTCGATGTCTGCGAGAAGCGCTACGTCTTCAACCAGGTCGCCGCCGATGGCCAGACATTCGATCCGACCGGACCATGCCCGGCAACCACGCAGCCGGATTCGCTGAAGAGCGCCTACAACGCTTATCAGAGCACCTATGACGCGGCCTTCAACAGCGCGCTCAAGGCAAGCGTGCCTCCGCCGAAGCCGACCATCGCCGGCATCAAGGAAGCTAGCATCGTCTCCGACTGGTCGAAGCGCCGGGCGCGCGGCGAGCGCGTGCCGATCGATCCGCCTTCGCTCAACAATGACGGCACGGTGAGCGAAACGGCGCGCATGGGCCGCATCGATTCGCCCGCTGGCCGCAAGATGGCGGCACTGGACGCCGAGAAAGCCGCCAAGCAGAAGGCCGAGGAGCAGAGGCTGGCCGCGATAGAGGCCGCCAAGCAGGCCAAGGAGGCCGCAAAGGCGCAGGCGCTGGCCGAAAAGGAAGCGGCCAAGGCGCAAGCCGTGGCGGCAAAGGAAGCGGCAAAGGCCGCCAAGGAAGCCCCGGTCGCCACCGCCACCATAGCCGCCCCGACGGAGGCCGCGCCGGAAGCCGAAACGCAGGCAGCGAGCGCCGATGAAAGCCGGGTGACCAAGCTGAAGAACAAGCTGCTCGGCATGTTCGGCGGCTGAGCCTGGTCTTGGCCGAGGATACCGCTGTCTACGACCTGAAAGGGCTGAACTGCCCGCTTCCCGTGCTCAAGGCGAAGAAACGCCTCGCGGGAATGCAGCCGGGCAGCCGGCTCTGGCTCGAGACCACCGATCCGCTCGCCGTCATCGATATTCCCGCCTTTTGCTCGGATGCCGGCCACCAGCTGATTGAAACAGCGGCGGTATCAGGCGGCCATCGGTTCCTGGTCGAGCGCGGCGAGACCGTCTGAATTTCGATGCAAAACGCTATCTTCCGGCGATCGCCAGCGGATTGTTTTCCAGTGCCGCGCGGTCGGGTGTGTCGATCGACGGCCGGTTGGTGAAGGCGGCGAACAGCCTGCGCACATAGTCTTCCGGCATGTCGAGCGTGATCAGCACCAGCCGCGTGCCGCGCTGGCCGTCCGGCCACGCCGGCAGCCTCGCCGGCGGATGCAGGATCTTCTGCACGCCGTGGATGACCAGCGGACGTGACGGATCTTCGCTGAGTTCGATCACGCCCTTCATGCGCAGCAGCTTCTCGCCATGCGTCGAACGCAACAGGTCGAGGAACATTTCTATCGCTGAAAACGGCACCGGACCGTCATGGACGAGCGAATAGGAGCGCACGCGCGAATCGTGGCTATGGCCATGATCATGACTGTGATCGTGGTCATGCCCGTGGGCATGATCGTCATGGTGATGGTCGTGAGCATGGTCGTGCGCCGCTTCCTCGCCCAGCCAGCGGCGCACATCGGCTGATTTGGTGGCGGGATTGTAGAGGCCGCAATCAAACAGCGCCGCCACGCCGGTTGTTGAATGACCGGCATCAAGCAGTTCGGCGCCCGGATTGATCTGCCGCAGGCGCGCCCGCAGCGTGTCGAGATCGCCGGCATCGGTCACCAGGTCGACCTTGCTCAGCACGATGCGATCGGCGACGGCGACCTGCTTGACCGCCTCGACATGGGCGTCGAGCGTGGCATTGCCATTGACCGCGTCGACCAGCGTGATGACGCCGTCGAGCCGGAAAGCCTGGACGAGCGCCGGATGCGCCATGATCGACTGCAGCACCGGCGCCGGGTCGGCCAGCCCCGTGGTCTCGACGATGACGCGGGCAAGCCGGGCGATACGGCCGGTCTGCAGCCGGTCGACCAAATCGGCCAGCGTGTCGACCAGTTCGCCGCGCACGGTGCAGCACAGGCAGCCGTCGGAAAGCTGGATGATGCCGTCGGAGGCCTGCTCGACCAGCAAATGGTCGATCGCCACCTCGCCATACTCGTTGATGATGACCGCCGTGTCGGCCAGCGCCGGATCCTTCAGCAGCCGGTTGAGCAGCGTCGTCTTGCCGGCGCCGAGGAAGCCGGTCAGCACCGAGACGGGGATCGGAAACCCATTCATCGGGATCTGTCTCTTTGTTTGAGCATGATCTTTTCCGAAAACCGGATTCCAAGTTTCGCTGACGCGGACCGTCGGTTCGGGATCATGCTCTAGTTCGCGACCTTGACCGGCTGGTCGCCCTGTGCGGCGGAACCAGCAACGGCCGGACCGCCGCCGGTCGGCACCGGCCGATCGGGCCGCCAGCTCGGGATCGGCACGTCGGCATATTCCTGGCCGCCCTGGTCGAGCATCGCCTTCGGCGCTGGACCGGTGGCGCCGCCGAGGCCGACGGCAACCAGCGTCGGCACATGGTCGAGCTTTTCCTGATAGGGCGATTTCGGCGCGTCCTTGGCGGCAACCGCGGGCGGCGCCTCGGACTGCTCCTCCGACGTCTTCTTCTTCTTGCAGACCTCGTCTTGCATGTCGTTGGGCGAGACCGTGTCGCCATAGGGCGCCAGCGTCGCGACGGTGGCCGAACCGGCCGTGGGCGTGTCAAACCCCTGGTCGAGCAGTTTTGCCGCGGTCTCGGCACGACTGATCGCCGACTTCTCGCCAAGCACGACCGCGACAAGCGTGCGGCCGTTGCGCGTCGCCGAACCGATCATGTTGAAGCCGGAAGGGCAGACGAAGCCCGTCTTCATGCCATCGGCGCCGGGGTAACGGCCGATCAGGAGATTGTAGTTCGGAATGGCCTTCTTGCCAACCGCAAGGCCTTCGATCGAGAACCACGGCGCATATTGCGGGAACTCGCGGCGGATCGCCATCACCAGGACCGAAAGGTCGCGCGCCGTCGTGTACTGGTCTGGCGAGTAGAGGCCGTTCGGATTGACGAAATGGGTGCCGTTCATGCCGAGCCGAGCTGCTTCGGCATTCATCCTTTCGGCGAAGGCGGCCTGCGAGCCGCCGACATTCTCGCCGACAGCCATGGCGATGTCATTGGCCGATTTGACCAGCATCATCTTCAGCGCATTGTCGAGCCGCATCACCGAGCCCGGCTTGAAACCCATCTTGCTTGGCGGCTCACCGGCGGAGTGCTTGGTCACCTTGATCGGTGAATCGAGCTGGACCTCGCCGGCCGCGATCGCCCGGAAGGTCACATAGGCGGTCATCAGCTTGCTGAGCGAGGCCGGATACCAGCGTTTGAAGGCATCCTGGTGCTGCAGGATCTGGCCGTTCTTCAAATCGAAGACAACCACCGGATTGGCCAGCGCCGGCCCGGCCAGGACCGACAGCATGATTGCGCCAGCCGAGAATAGTTTGAGGAAATGCCTGTGCCGCATGATCTAATCCGAAATCGCCTCTTGCCCTGATTGCCCCTGGCTCCGTAAGATTTCGTTACGCGACCGCCAGCACAATGAGTCCGACCCTCAAAAACGGACCGCATCGGTGCGGTGCTATTTACCCTATGTGACGCCAACATGGCAAAGTGCCTGACAATCACAATTCCAAAACCCCGCGCACAATTGCAAAACCCCGGGTACAATTGCAAAACACAGGCTGAAGCCGGCTGCACCAACAACGAATGGAACCATCATGCCAATCCTGAACCGCGCCGCTGAAATGCAGGACGAAGTCGCCGGCTGGCGCAGGCATCTGCACCAGACGCCGGAGCTGAACTTCGATGTCTTCAAGACGGCGGCTTTCGTCACCGAGAAGCTAAAGGAGTTCGGTTGCGATGATGTGGTCACCGGCCTCGGCAAGACCGGCGTCGTCGGCGTCATCCGCGGCCGCCAGGGCGAAGGCGCCACCATCGGCCTGCGCGCCGACATGGATGCGCTGCCGCTCAATGAAATCACTGGCAAGCCCTACGCCTCGACCGTTCCCGGCAAGATGCATGCCTGCGGCCACGACGGTCACACCGCGATGCTTTTGGGTGCCGCCAAATACCTTGCCGAGACGCGCAATTTCGCCGGCTCCGTGGCGGTGATCTTCCAGCCGGCGGAGGAAGGCGGCGGCGGCGGCAACGAGATGGTCAAGGACGGCATGATGGAGCGCTTCGACATCTCCAAAGTGTTCGGCATGCACAACATGCCGGGCTTGCCCGTCGGCCAGTTCGCCATCCGTCCGGGCCCGATCATGGCGGCGACGGCCGAATTCACCATCACCGTGAAAGGCAGGGGCGGTCACGCCGCGATGCCGCACGGCACGATTGATCCGATCGTCATCACCAGCCAGCTGGTCGGCGCGCTGCAGACGATCGCCTCGCGCAGCACCGATCCGGTCGAGGCCGTGGTGGTGTCGGTGACCAAGTTCCATGCCGGCGACGCCTACAACATCATCCCAGAATCGGCCGAGATCGCCGGCACCGTTCGCACCTTGCGCAAGGAGATCGCCAAGAAATCCGAAGAGCGCATCCGCACCATCTGCGACGGCCTGGCGACCGCCTTCGGCGCCAGGATCGAGGTCGACTACCAGGCAAATTACCCCGTGACCTTCAATCACGCCGAAGAGACGATGTTTGCTAGCGATATCGCCGCCAATGTCGCCGGAGACGCCCAGGTCCACCGCGGCATCCAGCCGGTGATGGGCGGCGAGGATTTCTCCTACATGCTGGAAGCCCGCCCCGGCGCCTTCATCTTCATCGGCAATGGCGACACTGCCGGTCTTCACAACCCGGCCTATGATTTCAACGACGAGGCCATCCCGCACGGCATGAGCTACTGGGTGAAGCTGGCGGAAACCGCCCTGGCCGCCTGAAGCTCATTGCCCAGAAGGTCGGCCGATTGCATGCGGCCGGCCTCTTGGCGAAACGGTCCGAAGCGGCTATGTGTCGGGCCGCGTGGTCCCGTAGCTCAGTAGGATAGAGCGGCAGATTCCTAATCTGTAGGTCACAGGTTCGATTCCTGTCGGGATCACCATGCATTTTCAAGCGCTTGGCGAAGAAGCATTGTACCTCTTTGCGCAATCAGGTCCGTTGAAGAGGACGAAGACATCACGCCCTCATGCGCACCCTTGAAAAACGTCGGGCCGCGAAGGTGAGCGGGAAACCTCGCTTGCATTGGCATTTCGGCATTCGTCTGCTGCATTGGCTGACCGTGGCGGCGCTCGCGGCGCAAATCGCCATTGCCTTCGGGCCGATGCGGGGGCCGGGCATGACGATGATGAACTGGCTGCCGCTTCACATGTCGATCGGCGTGACGATCCTGACCATCGTCGTCCTCAGGCTTTGCTGGCGCAGCTTCACGCAGGCCCCCGTCAGGCCAACCTCACGATTCCTGCGGTTTGCGACGGCTTTCTTCCACGTGCTTCTCTATGTCACGATCCTCGCCGTCCTGATAACGGGATGGCTAGGCTATCGGCCAATGCCTTTCATGCCCCCTGCACGGCTTTTCGGAACCTTGCCCGTGCCGCTGGCGCCCTCCGTAGGGGCGCTGTCGGCAAGGGGTTTCGCCTTCGTGCATCAGAAGCTGGTCTGGATAATGCTTGGACTTATCGGCGTTCACGTCCTGGCTGCCATGGTGCATTTGGGGCTGTTGCGCGATGGCGTCATGCGAAGCATGGTCTTCGGCCGGCCGGAAACGGCCTCACGCGAATAAGCATGCCGCTCGCGGTCGACAATGCGGACGATGACTCACGCCGTCGCCCACAACCCTCCCGCGACGATCACCGCATAGCGTGCAGCCTTGCCGGTCGCGACAAGAGCGACGAACACGCCGAGGTTCACGCGTGCGGCGCCCGCGGCAAGGGTGAGAGCATCTCCGACGACCGGCAGCCAGGCAAACAACAGTGTCCATTCGCCAAAGCGGCGGAACGTTCGGCATGCCTGCTCATAGCGATCCGTGGCGACTGGAAACCAGCGCCTGTTGTGCAGCCCGTCGATGCCACGCCCCAGAACCCAGTTCACCACGGAGCCGAGCGTGTTGCCGATCGTCGCCACCACAAGGAGCAGCCAAGGGTCACCGCGACCCGAGACGATCAGGCCGGCGAGCACCACCTCCGACGAAACCGGCAGGACGGTTGCGGCGAGGAAGGCGCTGAGGAACATTGCGCCATAGAGCGCCGCCACGCCGGACTATGCCTGCACGTCGACGACGCCCATCATGCCGAGCTGCTCATGCTCGAGGATGTGGCAGTGATACATCCTCGGCCCCGGCCGGTCCTGCCGCAGCAGCAGCCGCACCGTCTCTCCGCGCGCGACATTGACGGTGTCTTTCCAGGCGCGATAGGCCGGCTTTGACATGGTGCCGCCGCGTTCGTGCTCGACCACCTGGAACTGCGTCCCATGCACATGGAATGGATGATCCATGTCCGCCTCGTTGACGATCTCCCAGAGTTCGACCTGACCAGCCTTGGCGACGACGTCGATGCGCTGCATGTCGAAGGCGGCGCCATTGATCAGAAAGCCCATCTCCATGCCGCCGGCGTTCATGGCCATGGTTTCGGTGAAGACAAAGCGGCGGCTGACCGCCGGAGCGCCGAGTTGCGCGATCGGCCGCAGCCTGTCGGGCAGTGGCGGGACAGGCCCGGTCGGCGTCTCCGAGACATTGACCGTCAGCAGCGTCAGCCCGGCATCGGCAGGGCGCCCGGGACCCATCCAGCCGCGGTCATAGTCCAGCGTGGCAAGCGCGGCCGCGCCGGGCTTGTCGAAAGACACGACCAGTTCAAGCCGTTCCGCCGGGCTGAGCAGGATGTCGCCGGCAGCCACCGGGGCCTCCAGCAGACCGCCATCCGTTCCGATGATCGTCATCGCCGCGCCGTCGAAGGAAAGCCGCAGAAAGCGCGCGTTGGTCGCATTGTAGAGCCGGAAGCGCCGTTTCGCGCCAAAGGGCACCGCCAGTGTGGGATTCTTCTGCCCGTTGACCAACACATGGTCGCCGACGCGCCCGTTCATCAGGTCCGTCATCGTGTTGTCGGGCAAGGTGCCATCGGCCGCAAGGCGCAGGTCGGTGAAAACCAGCACGGTATCGCCATAGGCGGCCGGGATCGGATCGGCCTTCGGCTTGACCACGAACACGCCGGCAAGGCCGCGATAGACCTGCTCGGCGGTCTTGCCGTGCGGATGCGGGTGATACCAATAAGAGCCGGCGCTGCCTTCCGGCAGATCGAAACTGTAGGTGCGATCGGTGCCGGTGGCGACCTGGTCCATCGGATTGCCGTCCTGATCGGCCGGCACCGGCATGCCGTGCCAGTGGATGGTGCTTGCCTCGTTCGCGATCCGGTTGGCGAAGGTGATCTCGACGCGGTCGCCCTCCACGGCCTCGATCAGAGGCCCGGGGCTGGTGCCGTTGTAAGCGAGGATCGGCGTGTCCAGTCCTTCGGCAAAACGCGCCGTGGCGGACCCGGCCGTCAGCGTCGCCTTGAACAGACCCGGCCTGCCGGCTTCGTTCGCCAGCAGGGGCAATTCGCGCAACGCCTCGCCCTCGGGCAGAACCACCGTGCCTTGCGGCGCGGTGCCCATGTCATGGCCCGCGTGACCGCCCATATTCATGCCCGGCATGTCGTCCATCTTCATCTGCGCAGCGGCACGCTCGCCCACAAAAATCGTCGCAAGACCTGCTGCCAGAAAACCTCGCCGATGCATCTGTCGTTTCCTCGACCAGTCGTTGAACACCAAGGGCGACCCTAAGAGACTGCCGATGCCTGGCCAGGTCAATGCGGCGTTTGGGCCGCCTGATCGGCTCGGCGCCCTTAGTTCCTTGACATCGGGTATTTATCCGAAATTATGTAGGAAAGAAGGGATCGCAAGCATGACGGGAATCGCGCTTTCGGGCGTATCGAAGCACTTTGGCTCAGTCGAAGTGATCCGCGACGTGAGCCTGGACATCGAGCCGGGAGAACTGGTCGTGTTTCTCGGTCCGTCCGGTTCCGGCAAGACGACGCTGCTGCGCATGATCGCCGGCCTCGAAAGCATAGACCAGGGCACGCTGACGATCGACGGAGTGCGCTCGGAGAACCTTGCGCCGGGCAGGCGCAACGTTGCGATGGTCTTCCAGAACTACGCGCTTTACCCGCATATGACAGTCGCGGAGAACATGGCCTTCGGGCTGAGGAACATCCGGGTCGCGCCGGATGTCATACGCCAACGCATCGCCGAGGCTGCGCGTATCCTGGAGATCGAAGCGCTGCTCCAGCGGCGGCCGTCGCAGCTCTCCGGCGGGCAGCGCCAGCGCGTCGCTATCGGGCGAGCGATCGTCAAGGAGCCCAAGGCATTCCTGTTCGACGAGCCACTCTCCAATCTGGACGCAGCACTTCGAGCCCGTACACGCGTCGAGCTTGCCGAACTGCATCAGCGTTTGAAGTCGACGATGATCTACGTCACCCACGACCAGGTGGAAGCGATGACGCTCGCCGACCGTATTGTGATCCTCAACAATTGCCGGATAGAGCAGATGGGCAGACCCGTCGATGTCTATGCGCGTCCGGCGTCGCGATTCGTCGCGACCTTCGTCGGGTCACCCGCGATGAACATTCTGCCCGTTACGGTTTCGGGCTCGGGTGACAGGCTCAATGCGCGCTTGACCGACGGATCGCTGGTCGAACTTCCCGGCGCGCCGGTCAACAGGGATTGGCGCGAACTCGGCGTGCGGCCGGAATCGCTGACGGTCGTCGCGGAGGGCAATGAAACATCCGCCACGGCCACCGTTGTCGAGCGCCTTGGCGAGCGAACGCTCGTCTACGCACGGCTCGCGGATGGGACGCAGGTTACGGCACAGGATCGCGGGCTTTCGAGCGTCAAACCGGGCGACGCCGTTCGGCTGAAGTTCGACACCACGGCCCTGCATCTCTTCGCCGCGGACGGATCGGCCTGGCACGCGGGCGCTGACGGGGCCTGAACCTGCCCAGCGGCGATCGTGCCCTCCGGCATTGCGGTGCACTTGCCGGCGCTTTAGCCCTTGATACCTGCCGAGAGCGTTATCGCTTCGGTTACCCGGCGCTGGAAGCAGAGGTAGGCCAGTGCCACCGGCAGGCCGGCCAGTACGGCTGCCGACAGCTGGCGCGCGTAGTAGACACCGAAGGCGTCGTTGACCTGCGTGATGCCGACGGTGATCGTCATCATCTCGGTGCGGGTCACCGAGAGGAACGGCCACAAGAACGCGTTCCACGTCCAGATGAAGCAGACGATCGACAGCGCCGTCGTTACCCCCCAGTTCATCGGCATGTAGATCTTGAAGAGGATCCCGAATTCAGACGCATTGTCCATGACCGCGGCCTCGCGGAAATCCTTCGGGACCTGATCGAAGAACTGCTTGTACACGATGATGATGACGGGGTGGATAAGCTGCGGCAACATGATCCCGGCCCAGCTGTTGAGCAGGCCAAGGTTGGCGACCAGCACGAAATGATTGATGATCAATGCCGAAGTCGGAACCATGAAGGAGGCGAGGATCAGCCACCACAGCGCGATGCGCCCCGGGAACCGCAACTGCGAGATCGCGTAGCCGCACAGCATCGAGATGAAGATGGTGATGACCGTTACGCCGACCGCGACCGCCACCGAATTAACGTACCAGGCGCCGATCTGTGTGGTGGTCACGGCGCTAATGTAGTTCTCCAGCGTCGGCGTCTCGGGCCAGAGTTCGATGTAAGGCCGGACGACCTCGTCGTCCGGTTTGAGCGATGAGATCACCCCCCAATAGAGCGGGAATGCCCATAGGATGGCCCAGACGAGCGTCAGTGCCGTGATGATCCCGCCCCAGAAATTCCAGCGTTGCGCAGCCATGGCGTTCATCGGCGCCGCCTTTCGGCGAACCGGAGCAGTTGGAATTGCAGGACCGAGACGACCACCACGAGCACGAAGAGGGTAACGGCGACAGCCGCCGCCCTGCCTCCCTGGTTCTGCTGGAAGGCCTTTTGGAAGATGTAATAGACGAGGACCATATTGTCGTTCGGCCGGCCGCCGAACGAGAACAGATAGACCTGGTCGAAGATCTTGAGCTGCAGGATGAGCTGGATGGTCAACACCAGCGAGGTAACCGGCCATAGCAGTGGCCAGGTGATACGCCGGAACGTGGTCCATCGCGTCGAGTTGTCGAGTGCGGCGGCTTCGTAGATCTCCACTGGTATGGACCTCAGTCCGGCGAGGAAGAGGAGGATCGAGAAGCCCGCGGTCCACCAGATCGTCACCCCGGCCACCGCCGGCAAGAACCAGACGCGCGACTTGAAGACCGGTACGCGCGGGATTCCCAGCCAGTCCAGCACATGCATCGCGATCCCGAACTGGAAATTCAGCGTCCAGTCCCAGATCAGATAGACGACCGACACCGGCAAAATGTAGGGCAGGAAAAACAGCGCCAGCACGATCGACTGGAACCGGCCCTTGAGGCGCGACACGCCAAGCGCGATCAAAAGGGCGATGAGCGTCCCGGGGACGACCGTCATCAGCACGAAGTAAGCGGTGTTCCAGACCGCGCGCCGGAACATCGGGTCGTTGTCGAGCCGCAGATAGTTGTCGAGGCCAACCCACCGACCCGCGCCGATCAGCGGCGCATCGGTGAAGGAGATGCGGAACATCTGGACCGTCGGATAGACGAACGCCAGCAGGTAGATCGCCAGGAAGGGAGCGACCAGCACCAGCGCGACAAGACGTTCAGTGCGGGAGTTGCGAAGCATGGCTCTTCCTCGAACACGGCTGGGGCCGCCCTGGGCGGGCGGTC
This sequence comes from Mesorhizobium sp. 2RAF45, assembly GCF_052115225.1. Taxonomy (NCBI): domain Bacteria; kingdom Pseudomonadati; phylum Pseudomonadota; class Alphaproteobacteria; order Hyphomicrobiales; family Phyllobacteriaceae; genus Mesorhizobium; species Mesorhizobium sp. 2RAF45. The sequence continues at coordinate 41,123 of NZ_JBFRGG010000022.1, forward strand.
CCAGCCTTGAGCCTTACATGCTGTTCAGCTCTTCCTTGATGGATTTCACCGCCTCGCCTGGGTCCATCTCGCCGTTCAGGGTCGGCACGAAATAATTGGACATGATGTCGAAGATCGGCCCGGCGACACCGGCCTTGGTCGACTTCGGATCGAAGATCATGTTGGCCGTCAGCGTCGAGTAGGTCGCATTGGGCTGCATTGCCTTGTATTCGGCCGACTCGGTGACTGGCTTGTATGCCGGGATGTGGCCTGCCGTGGCCCAGAACAGCGAGTGCTTGTCGATCCATGAGATCACCTCGAGAACGGCGGCACGCTTTTCCGGGCTGAGCTCCTTGCCCTTGTTCTTCGGGATTGCGAACGAATGGCTGTCCGCATAGGTGCACGGTTTGTCGAAGATCACCGGGATCTCGACGGCGCCCCAGTCGAACAGCTTGCCTTGCTTGGCGAGGTCGGTCATCGTGGAAACTTCCCAGACGCCGTTGATCATCATTGCGGCCTTGCCCGAGGTGAACAGGGCGACGGTTGCGGGATAGTCCGTATAGGTCGACTGCAGCCCGGCCTTCGTCCACCCTTGCAGAACCGCCAACGCGTTCGCCAGCTTCTTGCCGTTGTCGCCGGCGAGGAATTCGTTGCCCGTCAGAAGCTCGCCGCCTTGCTGGCACACCAGCGAATAGATGGTGCGGTACATGAAGTTGCCGTCGGCGGTGACGCTGCCCAGCGGGAACTCGACGCCGGCATCCTTCAACTTCTGCAGTGTCGCGGTGAATTCCTCCTTGTTTTTCATCCCCACGGGACGGCCGTCGTCGCCGAGCACGCCTGCCTTCTTCAGGAGGACGCGATTGTAGTACAGGACGATCGGATGGGTATCGAGCGGCACTGCGTATTGCTTGCCGTCGACCGTCACGGCGCCCATCGTCGTCTGGGCGAAGTCCGAGGCCGAGAGGCCCATCTTGCTCATGTCGTCGGCGGTGATTTCTTCGAGAATGTCCTGGCTCACCGCCAGGGGAATACGGCTGGCATGATAGGTCATGACGTCTGGCGCCTCACCGACCGCGGCGGAGGTCTGCACCTTCGAGTAGAAGGGCGTGCCCCACTCCAGCGTCGTGGCGTCGATCTTGATCTTGCCGGTGTGGGCGGCGTTGAAGTCGGCGATCATCTGCTTCATGCGCACACCGTCGCCGCCGCCGAGGAAATCCCACCACATGACGGTTTCTTCGGCCTGGGCCGCGACGGCCCAGATTCCTCCGGCCGCAACCACCGCTATGGCCATCATCCTGCGAAAGTTCATCTCAGCTTCCTCCCGAGTACGGCGGTTAGATCCGCCTTGAACGTTTCAATGCTACACCAAACCAATCCGCCTGCAACGGATTTTACGATATGTATCCGATATCAGKATATTAACTCAAAGCGTCACACGCACCATCGAGTAGGAGTGCGGCGGCAAGTTCAGCGTCATTCCCTTGCTGTTGAGCGTTGCCCCATTGCCTTTGACCGGTGCTACGTTGTCCGGCGCGTCCTTGGTGTTGCAGGCCTCAAGATCGTCATGACGGATGATCGTGTGCTCGATGGACTTGGCGGCGAACCGCTCGAGGGCGATTTCGGCCTCTATCGTCTCGGACCCATGCCGATTGATTGCGAAGAAGGTCAGCGTGCCGGCGTTCGAATTGTGCACGCCTGCAATGTCGAGCCACGGCACCTTGTCGGCTACGGCCGCGTCATAGGTAGGCACCTCGACCGCGAGTTGCAGCGCGGTGCCGCGGCCGTACCTGGAGGCCAGCATAAAAGGCCAGTAGATCGTTTGCCGCCAGGCGCTGCCGCCGGGGTCGGTCATGATCGGCGCGATTACGTTCACCAGCTGCGCAATGCAGGCGATGCGAACAACATCCGACCGGCGGATGAAGGTGTTGAGGATGCAGCCGACCTGCAGCACGTCCTCGAAATTGTAGATGTCTTCCAAAAGCCTGGGCGCTTCCGGCCAGTCCCAGCCGCGCATGCGCTCGGCGTCCTGCTTGCGCTGATGGTACCAGACGTTCCACTCGTCGAAGGAGATCTTCACGTCCCGCTTCGAGCGGGTCTTGGCCTTCACGTAGTCGATGATGCCCGCGACGGTGCCGATGTAGCGGTCGAGCTTGGCCGGAAGAGCGAGATATTCGGCCGTATTCTTCTCGTAATTCTCGAAATACATGTGAAGGGAGATGTAGTCGACCTGCTCGTACGTCGCTTCCAGCACGGTCGCTTCCCACTGCGGATAAGTCGGCATATTGGAATGCGACGAGCCGCAGACGACCAGTTCCACCGTCGGGTCGAGGCCGCGCAACGCCTTGGCGGTCTCGTTGGCGAGATGCCCGTATTCGCTCGCCGACTTGTGGCCGACCTGCCAGGGGCCGTCCATTTCATTGCCGAGACACCAGAGGCGGCAGTTCCAGGGTTGCGCGCGTCCGTTCTTGGCCCTGAGATCTGACCAGTAGCTGCCGCCCGGGTGATTGACGTATTCGACGAAGGCCCGCGCCTCGTCGAGGCCGCGGGAGCCGAGATTGACGGCAAGCATCATCTCGGTGCCGGCTTTTTCGGCCCAGTCGGCGAATTCGTGGATCCCAACCAGGTTCGGCTCCGTGGTACGCCATGCAAGATCGAGCCGCCGCGGGCGGTTCTCCTTTGGGCCTATGCCATCTTCCCAATTGTAGGCGGACACGAAGTTGCCACCGGGGTAGCGGCAGATCGGCGTGTCGAGCGCACGTACCAGCTCGATCACGTCCTTGCGCATTCCCTGTGCGTCCGCTTGCGGATGTCCGGGCTCGTAGATGCCCGTGTAGACCGCCCGACCAAGATGCTCGAGAAACGAGCCATAGAGACGCTTGTCGATATCCGCGACGGTATAGGCCGCGTTCGCCGTGACTCTGGCCTTCATGATCCCTCCCACTGCGGATTATCAATCCGACTTTCCGATCTATATCCGGATCGTGGGTCAGTTAAGGGCGGAGTTGGTTCGGCCGTCAAGGGCCAAATATGCTCTCAAGCCTTCAGCAGGCGCAGAACGATGTCGTTGCTGTAATTGCCGAAGCCGCTGCCGAAGATGTTTATGCCGCCTGGGTGACGCGCATCTTCCTTCACACCGATACGTATCCGGATCGAGCGGTGCCGTTCGAGCTCCAGATCAGCCAGCGAGCATTTGGAAACCTTGTCGTTGTTGCGATAGGTGCCGTTGTTGGTGACGCGCCAGTGTGCGAGGTCGCCATACTGCGATCCGGCCAGCTTCCACCAGCCGGGCGTATGCTTGCCGCGCTTGTCGCCATAGTCGGCCGGCGCCGTCCAGGTATCGATCTCGTGTCCGTTGATCGCGACCGTGATGTCCGATGGCCAGTCCTTCGATGTGCCCGGCACCTCGGACGAAAGCTCCATCGCCAGCTCCAGCCCGCCGACTTTGGCATTGGCAAGCGTCGCATTGTTGGGAAACTGGTATTCGACGAAGCCGCGCGTGAACCACAGCAGCCCGGCCCGCATACGGTCAGGATCGAGGAAGGTATCGGGCACATCGAGAAGTCCGATGACGCCGTCCTTTGAACACAGGCCGCAGGGAGCGGAAACTTCGCATCTTGTGTAGAGACCAAGCGGCATCGCCACTTCTATGACGCCGAGATCCTGCGCCGGGGTGCGGTCCTTGAAGACGACAACCAGCTCCGAGAAGGTCGAATAACAGACCTTCTGGCTTCCCTTGCGCGCCTTCTGTGATTTCGTCTCGATCAGACCGACATCGACAAGAACCTGGATGTTTGCCGAAATTGTCGATTGCGGAAGACCCAGTTCTTCGGCCACCTGATTGACGTTTTTCGGCCCCTTGCGGTGCAGCAGGTCGAGAATCCGGACCCGAACCTCGCTCGCGAGGCTCTTCAACAGGTCGAGCCGCTCAAGCGGATCGACGACCATGATTTCATTCGACATATGGCCCCGCACTGGTCGCACGGGGTTATGTATCAGCAGATCAGATACAAATAAAGACGGTGGCGTTGCGAATTGAACCGCGTGGTCCGCGCCACTTGCAGGTCGGCGCATTGCCGACCTGCCTGCTCCTGCTGTCGAGACGGCTGGTTCAGGCCACCCGGACGACGAAATGCTTGGTAACCGGCTCGACGATCTTCCAGGTTCCCTTGAAATCGGCTTCCACCACGAAAGCGTCGCCCGGGCCGACTTCGACAGGTGTGCCGCCGTCGGGCGTGATGATGATGCGGCCGGCGATCATGTGCACGAATTCATAGTCGGTGTAGGTCGCATGATAGGTGCCGGGCGACGCCCGCCACGTGCCCGACATCACCTTGCCGTCTTCCGTCGTGTGCTGGACGGCGGTTTGCATGGTCGGGTGGCCCTCGACCACGACCCAGCCAGGCAGGTCGCCGGCTTCCGCGTGTTCGATCGCGCCGAATTTGAGGATCGTCTTGTTGGTCATGCCGGGTTTCCTTCTGCTTCATGTATCGCAGCGGTCGGATAGCCGATGCATGGGACGGCGGCAATGCATGCGCGACGACAACGAGCGGCGTTTACGCGCCTGGGCGTCTTGGGAAATCCGCGACCGCCCTACGGCTTGTGACGGGCAGAGACCAGTTCCGCCTTGCGCCGCGCCGTCTCGAGCCCAAGGCCGATGAAGGCGCGCGCGTGCTTGGCGAGCGCCATATTGTCGGCCCACAGATTGCGCCAGATGGCGGTCTTCTTCGACAGGTTCTCGTCGACGATCTCCGAGGAGAAGGATTCGAAGCTGAGATCGTCGGCATAGCCGATGGCCGTCAGCGCATCGAAAATCGCCGCGAAGTCGATATTGCCGGTGCCGAGGAAACCCCGATGGCTCTCGCCGATATGGACATAGCCGATCTTGCCCGCGGCGTGGCGGATGGCCAGCCCGACATCGGCCTCCTCGATGTTCATGTGGAACGTGTCGAGGTGCAGGAAGATGTTGTCCGAGCCGGTATCCTCGATGAAGGCGAGACCTTGCGCGGCGGTGTTGAGCAGATTGCTTTCGAAGCGGTTGACGATTTCGAGATTGAGCGTGACGCCAGCCGCCTTCGCCGTCTCGGCGACTTTCGCCAGCGCAGCAGTGCTGCGGTTCCATTGATCGCGCGTCGGCGCTTCGATCTGCAGGCCATGGCCGGCCGACAGGATGCCGGCGACCTTGCGGCCGCCAAGATCGCGCGTCAGCGCGATGGTCTGGTTGAGGATCTCGACGCCGCGCGCGGCGACCGCCTTGTCGGCGCTCGATATGTCGCCGTCACCAGGCAATCCGATGCTGATCGCCACGCCGAGGCCGAGATCGGCGATGCGTTTGGCAAGCCCGCCAATGTCGACATCGGCCGGGTTGAGATAGGAGAATTCGATCAGGTCGAAGCCGGCCTCCCTGGTGTTGGCCAGTGTGCGTTCAAGCTCGCTCTGTGCCGAGCTTGCCGACCAGACGAAAGAATGGATTCCGATGCGCGCCATGATCGTCTCCGGTTTGCGGCGATGAGAATGGGCGCGGCCGGACAAATCCGGCCGCGCCTGTTGGAGTGATCAGCGGGCCGCGGTCCAGCCCTTGTAGTCCTTCAAATTCTCGGCGGTGATCAGCTTCGGATCGAGCAGCACGGTGGCCTCGGCCGGCTTCTTGCCGGCAAGCAGCTCGGCCGCCATCGTCAGCGACTGGCCGGCCATCACATAGGGATCCTGCGAGGCCGAGGCCTTGATCATCGAGGTGCCGGAAGAGAGCTCCTTTTCGATATCGGGCGCGCCGTCGACCGCGGTGAAGATGAACTCGGAGCGGTTGAGCTGCTTGGCGGCGAGCTGGGCGCCGATCGCCGTCGGGTCGTTGATGGCGAACACCGCGTCGATCTTGTCGAAGCGGGTGAGCAGCGACTGGAACACTTTCAGGCCGCCGTCGCGCGAACCTTCGGCGTTCTGGTCGTCGGACAGGATCTTGATGTCGGCATGCTGCGAAAGCACGTTCTTGCAGCCCTTGACCCGCTCCAGGATCGACGAGGATGCCGGGCCGTTGAGGATGACGTAGTCGCCCTTGCCGCCGGTATGATCGACCAGATACTGGCAGGCCTCCTCGCCGGCCTTGACGTTGTTGGTCATCACGGTGACGTCGGCGCCCGGCGCCGAGACGTCGAAGGCGGCGACGATGATGCCGGCGGCCTGTGCCTTCTTCACCGCCGGCGCGATCGCCTTGGCGTCGACCGCGTTGAGCATGATCACGTCGACGCCCGCGGCGATGAAGGAATCGACCTGCGAGACCTGTTTGTTGAGGTCATAGTCGGCCGATACCGACGTCACCTCGACCTTCGGATTGATCTTCTTGGCCGCGTCCTCGATGCCCTTGATGGTGGCGACGAAGAAGGGGTTGCCGAGCAGGCCGACCGAGATGCCGACCTTGTTGAGGTCCTTGGCCGATGCCGGCGCGATGGCGACGGCCGCGAACGCGGCGCCGCAGAGCAGTTTGGCGATGGTCTTCATTACGCTTACTTCCTCCTGATGCCCCGCGCCTCTCACGGTGCGTTACACGAGCCGGTCTTTGATGCCGGCGACTCGGTCACTCACGTTCTCGCCCCTGCCTGGAGCCGGTAGCGGTCGAGGGCGACCGCCACGATGATGACCAATCCCTTGATGATGTACTGCCAGATGTCCGAGACACCGGCCAAGATGAGCCCGTTGGAGAGCACCGCGATGATCAGGCCGCCGATCAGCGTGCCCCAGATCGAGCCGACGCCGCCGACGAAGCTGGTGCCGCCGAGGATGACGGCGGCGATGGCGTCGAGCTCGTAGGACTGGCCGAGCTGCAGGCCGTTGGCGGCATAAAGCCTTGCCGCCGACATGGCGCCGCCGAGGCCGGCGAGCAGGCCGGACACGCCATAGACGAACAGCAGCACCAGCGGCACCTTGATGCCGGTCAGCCGCGCTGCCTCGGCATTGCCGCCGACGGCATAGATCCAGGTGCCGAGCACGGTGCGCTTGAGCACCAGCCAGGACAGCACCACGACCGACAGCGCGATGACGACCAGCCAGGGGATGCCGAACAGCGAGCCATTGCCGATGAAGTCGAACGGCAGGTCCGAATTGAACACCGTCGTGTCCTGCCCGAGCAGGCGGGCGATGCCGCGCACGGCCGTCAGCGAACCCAGCGTGACGATGAAGGGCGGCAGCCTGATATAGGCGACGAGCAGCCCGTTCACGAGCCCAAAGCCGAGGCCGACGAGGATGGCCGCCGGCACGCCGAGCAGGCCCCAGTCCGGCACCAAGGACACCAGCACCGCCACCATTGCCGACGCGGCAAGGATGGAGCCGACCGACAGGTCGATGCCGCCGGTCAGGATGACGAAGGTCATGCCGGCCGCGAGCACGATGTTGATCGACGATTGCTGCGTGACGATGAGCAGATTGGTCTCGGTGAGGAAACGCGGATTGATGAACTGGAAGCCCGCCGCCAGCAGCACCAGCACCGGCAGCATGCCGAGCGCCGCGAAGGCCGTGCGCAGCCGCCGGCTCCTGACCGCCGCCTGATCCACGCTCGTCGTCGTTCTGTCGGTCATTCCTGGGCCGCTCCCGTCGCAAGTTCCATGATCGCCTCCTGACGCAGCGGCTCGCCTCCGGATGCCGTCACCTCGCCTGCTATGGCGCCGTCGCGCATCACCAGCACGCGGTCGGCGACGCCGATCACCTCGGGCAATTCGCTGGAGATCATCAGGATGGCGATGCCCCGGTTGGCGAGGTTGTCGATCAGCCGGTAGATTTCCGACTTGGCGCCGACATCGACGCCGCGCGTCGGCTCGTCGAGGATGACGACTTTCGGCTCGGTCTCCAGCAGCCGGGCGAGCAGCACCTTCTGCTGGTTGCCGCCCGACAGCGAGCCGGCATTGGCCTGCGCCGAGCGGGTGCGGATCGACAGGTCCGCAATGGCTTTCGCCGCGCGCCTTTCGGCGGCGCTGAAGTCGCGCAATCCGCCGGTCAGCGCGTCCCTGGCCAGCACGCCCATGCTGATGTTGTCGGAAATCGACATGTCGAGGAACAGGCCGAGTTCCTTGCGGTCCTCGGTGAGGTAGGCGATGCCGGCGTCGAGCGCTTCGCGCGGCGAGCCAATGGAGATCGGTTTGCCGTCGAGTTCCAGCGTGCCGGCGCTGCGCCTGTCGGCGCCGAAGATCAGCCTAGCGAGTTCGGTGCGGCCGGAGCCGACAAGACCTGCCAGAGCCAGAACCTCGCCCTTGTGCAGGTCGAACGAGCAGTTCTTCAACAGGCGCCCGTCGGACATGCCGCGCACCGAGAGTGCGATGGCGCGCTTCGCGTCCGGAGGGCGATGATCCTTCTTGTAGAAGGCGGAGAGATCGCGGCCGACCATCATCGAGACCAGCCGCGAAGCGTTGAGGTCGGCGCGCTCCAGCGTGCCGACATAGCCGCTGTCGCGCAGCACGCTGACGCGGTCGGCGAGCTGGTAGACCTCTTCCATGCGATGGCTGATGTAGATGATGGCGATGCCTTGCGCCTTCAGCGTCGCGATCACTTCGAAGAGGCTGTCGGTCTCGCGCGACGTCAGCGACGTGGTCGGCTCGTCCATGACGATGATGCGCGCATTGGTCGACAGGGCACGGGCGATCTCGACCAGCTGGCGCTCGCCGAGCGACAGGCTGGAGACCAGCGCACGCGCTGAGAAGGAGACGCCAAGCCGGGCGATGATTTCGTTCGCCCGCCGGCTGCATTGATCGCGGTCGACAATGCCGAAGCGCCGCGGCTCGTTGCCGAGGAAGATGTTCTGCGCCACCGTCAGATTGGGCGCCAGCGACAGTTCCTGATAGATCACCGCGATACCGGCGGCGCGCGCCTTGATCGGATCGCCGGTCGCGGCGGGCACACCGTCGATCAGGATCTCGCCGCCGGCATCCGGCCGATAGGCGCCCGACAGCACCTTCATCAGCGTCGACTTGCCGGCGCCGTTCTCGCCCATCAGCGCATGCAGCTCGCCGGCATGGACGGTGAGCGAAACATCCTGCAAGGCGCGGATCGCACCGAATGTCTTGGAGATGTGAAGCATCTCCAGCACAGGATGGCTGCTTGCCTGTTTCTGCGCCGTCGCGCTCATCGTGCACCACCCGCGGCCTTGATGGCGGCGGCCTGCCCGCCGACGTGATCGCGCCAGGCGTCGCGATAGCCGGTTAAGCCTCCGAAGCGCGTCGCATGCACCGGCTCCGGCGCCTCGGCGGCGAAGTCGCGCCCGACGCTCTCGAAGGCAAGCGCCGCCGCGCCCGTGGCGCTGCCCTCCAGCGTGGCGCCCTGCAGGAAGGCCTGGCCGGGACGCAGCTCAGCCAACAGCCCGGCAAGCAGGCCGCCAGCGTTCAGCCCGCCATCGACGATGACGGTGTTTTGGGAATGGATGAGGTCGAGGCAGAGATCGACCATCAGCGCCACATAGAGCAGAGCCGCCGCGGCGCGTTCTGCGGCATCGGGCGCGCGCCCGACCAGCCGGCCGGGACGGTCCGGCATCGGCCCGCCCGGCGCGAAGCTCGGCAGCGCCATGATGCCGGCGTCGATCGCTTGCTGGACCGCGCCATGCTGGATCGCGCCTTGCCAGCCGCCGCTGATGGCGGCGAATTCGCGTCCGCCCATGAAGCGGATGGTCGGCACCGGGCCGCCGTCGACATCGACATTGACCAGCATGTCGCGGTCACGGTCGAGCACGTCCAGCGGGCAGTCGGGATTGAGCACGACGACCCAGGTGCCGGTCGACACCACGGTCAGCGGGCCAAGCTCCTGGCGGCGATAGGCATGGAGCGCCGCATTCGAGTCGTGGACGCCATTGTGGATGGCGATCGGCTGTGCCGCTCCGCCAAGGCGCCGTTCGCCGATGACCGCGCCGGCGCGCGCGAAGCCCGGCATCTGGCCGCGCCACCCCTCGGCATCGACCAACGATGAAAAGTCCTGGCTGCGCGGCGCCCACAAATGCGAATGACAGCCGAGGTAGGATACTTCCGAGACCGCTCGGCCACCGAGGCGCCAGCTCCAGTATTGGGGGTAGCCGAGAATCGACTTCGCCGCAGCGAACGCGTCGGGATCGACCTCCTGCAGCCACAGCATGTGTCGGCCGTAGTTGAAGCCGAGCGGCAGGCGGGGCGAGAACGTCTCGGCAAAATTCGGGATGCGACGATCGATCCGGGCAGCGATTTCGGCCGGCGGCTCCTGCTCGTAGTCGAGGATCGGATGCGTCAGCGCCGCGTCGTCCACGAGAGCGAAGGTGCAGCCATGGCCCGACACCATCACCCCTTGCACGCCATGGTTTTCGACCGCGTCCGTGACAGCACCGAGCGCCCAGTCGTGGAGGGTGGCCTCGTCGAGCACGCTGAAGCCGTCCTGGCGCGTCCATTTCGGCTGGGTCCGGCGCTCGTCGAGGATGCGTCCGTCCTGGCCGAAGACGAACAGCTTCGAATTGGTCTTGCCGAAATCGAGCACCGCCACTTTCACGGCACGGCTCCCGAGGTGGACGCGATCCGCAACATGACGCCGGCATCCTCCAGCATGCGCGCATCGGCATCCGACAGGCCGTCATCGGTGATCAGCGTGCCGATGCGCGATAGCGGCAGCGCGACATTGCGCGCGTGGATCGACAGTTTGCGGCTGTCGGCCAGCACCACAATCTGGTCGGCGCAGAGGCTGAGATCGACAATGGAGCGCACCAGCAGCGGATGCGATTCCAGCACGCCTTCCTGGTTGAGGCCTTGCGCGCCGAGAAAGAATTTCGAGGCGTAGAAGGGCGTTGCCTGAGTCAGCGAATGGATGATGCCGGGTTCGCGATGCAGCTCGCCGCCGGCAACCGTCAGGCTGCAATGGCCGTGGTCGCTGAGATAGGCCGCGAGCGGCATCGAATTGGTGTAGAGGCGAATGTTGCGCTCGGCGAGCTTGACGCCGAGATGGAAGCAGGTCGAGCCGCCATGGACGATGACCGCGTCGCCGTCGCGCACCATGGTCGCCGCGATGGCCGCGATCTGCCGCTTGGCCTCGACCGCGAGGTCACGGTTCTCGTCATAGGGCCGGGCATAGGCGACGCCCGCATGCGATGCGCCGTCGAGCGCCGAGATGCCGCCATAGACCTTGCGCGCCTCGCCGGCCTCGTCGATCCGGTCTATGTCGCGCCTGACCGTCGCCGCCGAAACGCCAAGCCGCTCCTGCAGCTCGCGCACCGAGGCGAACGGGCGGTCCCGCAGCAATTCGACGATCTGACGCTGGCGGCCGGAGTCGCTCAACTCTTTCCTCCCAAGTGCCATTTTCCATGGCAATTGGTGCAACTTACTCAACAATAGTCAGATTGCAAGCTGGTTTTGATGATAGTAGATCACTGTTGACGTAAGTCGCTCGCATCTGCGATATCAGCGCCAACACCGGCCCCAGCGGCGGGATCCCGGGCAAGCGTTGAAGGAAAGGCGCCATGGCAACCCAAGCTGACGCGCAGGAACTGGCGGCCTTGCGGGCGCTTTCGGCCAGCATCGGGCTCAACCCGCATATGACCCAGGCGGCAGGCGGCAATACCTCGCTCAAGGCCGGCGACACGCTGTGGATCAAGGCCTCCGGCACCTGGCTGAAGGATGCGCTCAGCGACGACATCATGGTGCCGGTGGCAATGGCGCCGCTGCTCGAGGCGGTCGAAGAGCGCGATCCCGCCGCCGACAAGCCGCAGGCCTTCGCCATCGAGGAACTCAACACGCGCGGCCTGCGCCCGTCGATCGAAACCACGGTGCACGCCTTGATGCCGCAACGCGTGGTTTTGCATGTCCACTGCGTCGACACGATTTCGCTTGCCGTGCAGGCCGATGGCGAGGCCGAGGTCGCCAGGCGGCTCGGCGGCATCGAATGGGCCTATGTGCCCTATTGCCGGCCGGGCCTGCCGCTCGCCCGTGGCATTTCCGAGAAACTGCGGCCTGGTGTCGATGTCCTGATCCTTGGCAATCATGGGCTGGTCGTCGCCGCCGAAACCGTCGCCGAGGCGCAGAGGCTGCTCCATCGCGTCCGCGCGCTGTTGGCACGGCCGGCGCGTGCGACTGCAGCGCCCGACGTCAGGGCTCTGACAGCGCTTGCGGCAGACAGCGTCTACCGATTGCCGGCGGATCTAGAAGCTCATGCGGTCGCGCTCGATCCGCAAAGCCGCCGCATGGCGGAGGCCGGCAGCCTCTATCCGGATCATGTCATCTTCCTCGGCCAGGGCTCGATCGTAGCGAGGTCGGGCGAGAATGCGGCGGGGGTCGCCGCGCGCCTCGGCACGGCACCCATGGCGATCCTGTTCCCCGGCGCCGGCGTGCTGATGCGCCGCGACGCCAGCGCCGGCGCCGACGCCATGCAGCGCTGCCTCGCCGACGTGGCCGCGCGCGTCGATGTCGCGTCGCGGTTGAATTATCTCACCGCTGCCGAGAACGACGAACTGGTCAATTGGGACGCCGAGCAGTATCGCCAGAAGCTCAATGCCACAGGCGGCTAGCAAAGGACTGAAGACATGATGCCCCTTGTCATCGGCATCGACATCGGCACGTCGGGCGCGCGCGCCGTCGCCATGCGCCCGGATTTTTCCATTGCCGGCCAGTCCGCCGTTCGGCTCGACAGATTCGGCCAAAATCCCCGCGACCCCTCGGCATGGTGGCAAGCGGTCCAGGCGGCTCTGACGGAACTGCTTTCGGGCATCGACCGCGCTGCTGTCCGCACTATCGCCGTCGACGGCACGTCGGGCACGCTGCTGCCGGTCGACGCCGTCGGGCGGCCGCTGACTGAGCCGCTGATGTACAACGACAAGGTCGACGACGCCAACATCCTGGCAGCCGTCGCCCGCGAGGCGCCGGACGCGAGCGCCGCGCACGGCGCGACTTCCGGCCTCGCCAAGGCGTTACTGTTCCAGCATCTGCCCGGCATCGCGGCCGTGCTGCACCAGGCCGACTGGATCGCCGCAAACTTCTCCGGCCGCTTCGACGTCAGCGACGAGAACAATGCACTGAAGACAGGCTATGACGTCGAGGCGCGCCGCTGGCCGGACTGGATCGCGGCCACCGGCATGCGCGTGGACTTGCTGCCTCATGTCGTCGAGCCGGGTGACGTCACCGGCACGCTCACCGCGGCCGCCGCGGAACTGTTTGGACTGCCGCGCGATGTGGTCGTGGTCGCCGGCACCACGGATGGCTGTGCCTCGTTCCTGGCGACGGGCGCCACGACGGCTGGCGACGGCGTCACGGCGCTGGGATCTTCGCTCACCATCAAGATCCTCTCCGACCGGCCGATCTCGGCGCCGCGCTTCGGCATCTACAGCCATCGCCTCGGCGACACCTGGTTGGCCGGCGGCGCGTCGAATTCCGGTGGCAAGGTGCTGGCGCAGTATTTTCCGCTGGCGCGGATCATCGAACTCAGCGCGGCAATCGACCCCACGACGCAAACCGGGCTCGACTATTATCCGCTCGGCGCATCGGGCGAGCGCTTTCCGATCGCCGATCCCACCTTGCCGCCGCGTCTTTCGCCGCGACCAGCTGATGATGCTGACTATCTCAAAGCGATGTTCGAAGGCATGGCCGCGATCGAGGCGCTCGGCTACCGCAGGCTGGCCGAGCTCGGCGCGCCGGCGCTGACCTCCGTCAGGAGCGTCGGCGGCGGCGCCGCAAATCCGGCCTGGACTGATATCCGGCGGCGCAAGCTCGGCGTCGATTTCCTGCCGACACTTTCCGATGAGGCGGCCGCCGGCACGGCGCGGCTGGCGCTGAAGGGCGCAAACAAGGCAGGACTGGCATGAGTGCGAAGGAGATCGAACGCCTCGACGGTATCGGGCCCCTGGCCGAGCGATACCAGGTATTCCTGCTCGACCAGTTCGGCGTGCTGCATGACGGCCAGGCTCCTTATCCAGGCGCGGTAAAGGCATTGTTGGCGCTGAAGCGCGCCGGCAAGACGGTGGTGCTGATCTCCAATTCCGGCAAGCGCGCCAAGCCCAATGAGGACCGGCTGCTGAAACTCGGCTTCGCCGCCGGCAGTTGGGATCATTTTGTCTCCTCCGGCGAGGTGGCGTGGCGATCCTTCAACGACATGGCGGCGTCGGGAAAGCTGCGTCCGGGGACAAAATGCCTGCTGATCAGCCGCGACAACGACCGCACGGCGATCGAGGGCCTGCCCTTTGTGCTGACCGAGGCCGGTGAGGACGCCGAACTGGTGCTGATCTCCGCCAGCGAAGGCGACCGCCACGACCTCGACCATTACCGCCAACTGCTCGCCGCGGCGGCAGCGCGAAAGGTGCCGTGCTTCTGCACCAACCCGGACAGGATCATGCTGACGGCGGCAGGGCCGCGCTTCGGCGCCGGCGAGATCGCCGATCTCTACGAAAGCCTGGGCGGCAGCGTCACCCGCATCGGCAAACCCTATCGCGCGATCTTCGCTGCGGCCCTGGCGCTGGCCGGTGAGCCTGAGCGCGGCAGCGTCGTCTGCGTCGGCGACAGCGTCGAGCACGACATTGCTGGCGGCAAAGGTGTCGGCGTCGCCACGGCCCTGGTGCTCGGCGGCATATTGGCGGACACACCGGATCTCGCCGCCGTCTTCGACGAGCAGCAGGCCTGGCCCGATTACATCACGGCATCCTTCAGCTTGGGCTGACCGCCTCGAGCATGCGCTTGGCGCTTTCCTCGTCGGTGATCAGGATCGTCGGCGCGATCAGGTTCATCGCACCGAGCAGCGCCTCGGTCTTCTCCTCGCCGCCGGAGGTGAGGATGCGGATTGGCGCCGCGCGCAGACGGTCGACTTCCACCGACATCACGTGGCTGTTGACGGGATGGTCGACCAGGTCGCCATTGCGGTCGAAGAAATGGAACAGAAGGTCGCCGACGGCGCCACGCTCGAGCAGGGCCTCGCGGTCCGCTTCCCTGAGAAAGCCGCCGCGGGAGAAGGTGGTGGCCGAGGCGATGCCGCCGACGCTCAGCAGAACCGCATCGAGCACGTTGGCCATTTCAAAGACCTCCTGCAGGCCGCAGCGCTCGACCAGCGCGATCTTGGTCTCGACACTATCGACGACGGCCGGCGTCGGGATCAGATAGCCGTCGCCCTGGAATATCTGGGCAAAGCGCCAGGCGAACTCGGCCGGGTTGTAGCGCCGCACGACGCCGACACCACCCAGCAGCGAAATGACCTTGAAATCGGTGAGCGACTTGGCGCTGATGAAGGGCAGGCTGGAGAACAGCGTCCGGCCCCAGCCGACGCCGACGCGCATGCCGGATTTCATCGTGTCGGACAGGAAAGCCCCGGTCTTGGCGCTGATTGCCGGGATCGGATCGGCATTGGGCGCGGTGAGCGGGGCGACCAGCGCCTGCTGCAGGCCGAAGGTCCGCTCCAGCGCGCGCTCCAGCCGTACGATCTCCGACAATTCGCTCTCGATGGTGATCTTCACCTCGTTGCGCGAACGCGCCTCGGCCAGCATGCGCACGATGGTGACGCGGCCGACGCCAAGCACGTCGGCGATCTCGTTCTGCGTCATCTGCTCGACGAAATACATCCAGGCGGCGCGAATCCTGAGGCGGTCCGTCCGGCTTTCACTGGCCACCTGCTCGGTCGCCTCTGCTCCTGCCCGCCCTTCTTCCGTCTGTCGTCGCCTGGCCAATCATCCCTCCCCCGCGGCGACGGAAGAGCGCGCCGTCGCCGATTCTGCATGCTGGTCTAGTATCGCCTATTGATCTACCAATCGATAGGAACAATGTAGAGTCGGTGGCTGGCCCCTCGCCGGCCGCCCTGCAAGACACTTTCGAGGCAGACCGCGATGCTCCGACAAATCTCCGAAGACGTCCGCGTCAATTTGAAGGACCGGTTGCGGGAGGTCCGCGACATCATCCGGCAAAGCCGCCATGACGGCACCGGCGACGCCAGCTTGTTGCGCGAAGCGACCAGCCATCTGCCGCCGTTTCCGGGCAAGGGCATCGAAGGCCTGCTCAGCCATGCCGCCAGCGCCGTCGACGAGGCGCTGTCGATCGCTGAATCCTTTGTCCCGCACGAGCGCCCGATCAAGGTGGACGGCACGACCGTGAAAGGCCTCGGCACCTATTTTCCGGCCGGAAACGAAGAGCGGCAGTTGAGCGCCGAGCGCCTGTTCCGGCGCGACATGTACTATTTGACGAAGGCGGTGCTCGCCGGGCTGAAGATCGACAACGCCCGCATCCACGAAGCCGATTTCGCCGCCGCGCATGCCACGATGCGCAAGCGCCATGGTGATCTGCTGGCCGCGTTGACCGCGCCGGGCGCGGGACTGCAGGCAATCGCGGCCACTTGCGCGGCGTTGCTGGTCGAGTTGCTCAGCCAGCGTCCGGTGCGCTTTGGCGAAGCCGCGCCGGAAACGGCCGGGGAGCGCGCGCTCGACATAAGCTGCCTGGCGCCGGTGGTTCTGGCCTGCGGCCTGGCGACAACTGGCCGCGACGGCGCGCCTGAGCCCGACATGCTGGAGATCGCGATCCTGGCTGCCGATATCCGTCACGACCGCATCGCGCAGGCCTGCGCCAAGGCAAGCCCGGTCGAGGAACTGACACCAGTCTTTGCCACCTTGCTTGCGCATTTGCCGTAAGCTCCAGCAGCGCTTCCGGAAATCTAGTCCCCGGCCGTCATGGCCGTGATCGTTTTCTTGGCGCGCTGGATCGAGGCCGGGCTCATCGAAAGCTCGGTCAGACCCATCTCGATGAAGGCCGGGATCAGATCCGGGCGTCCGGCGGCCTCGCCGCACATGCCCACCATGATGCCGGCGGCGACGCCGGCTTTGGCCGTCAGCTCGATCGCCGACATGACCGCCGGATTGGTGACGTCGTTGAGCTTGGCGACGGTCGGGTTGAGCCGGTCGGCGGCCATGATGTATTGGGTGAGGTCATTGGTGCCGATCGAGAAGAAGGCCACTTCCTTGGCCAGCGCCGGGGCGATCAGCACGGCGGCCGGGGTCTCGATCATCACGCCGAGATCGAATGTCGCATGCGGCACGCCTTCGGCTTTGAGTTCGGCGGCGCATTCATCGACCAGTGCGCGGGTGCGCGTCACTTCGGAAATATCGGACACCATCGGCAGCATCACCTTGATGTTGCCGTGCACGGCCGCCCGCAGCAGCGCCCTGAGCTGGCGTTTGAAAATATCGGGCCGGTCGAGGCACATTCGAATGCCGCGCCAGCCGAGAAAGGGGTTCTCCTCATCGGGGAACTCGATGCCGGCGATAGGCTTGTCGCCGCCGATGTCGAGCGTGCGCACGATGACCGGATAGGGCGCGAAGGCCTTGGCCAGTGCCGCATAGGTCTCGGCCTGCATGTCCTCTGAGGGGAGGTGCATATGACGCATGAACAGGAGTTCGGTGCGGAACAGGCCGACGCCCATGGCGCCCGCTTCCTGCGCCGCCTCGATCTCCTCCAGCGAGCCGATATTAGCCGCGACCTCGATCACCTTGCCGTCGGCACGTTTCGGCGTCACCATCTTGAAGACGGTCAGGCCGGCGCGCTCCTTCGCCGCCGCTTCGACACGGCCGGCATAGTCGGCCCGCGTCGCCTCGTCCGGATCGATGATTACATGGCCGGTGTTGCCGTCGAGCGCCACGTCGCGCGCGATGCGCAAGGCATTGACCTGGTCGCCGAGGCCCAGCACCGCCGGAATGCCGTGCGAGCGCGCGATGATGGCGATGTGCGAGGTGGCGCCGCCATGGCCGCAAATCACCCCGCCAATGCGCTTCAGCGGCGCCCGAGCCAGATCCCAGGCGCCGATGTCGTCGGCGATCAGAATGGCGCCTTCGGGAATGCTTTCGAGGCTGACGTCGTCCTGGCCGAGCAGCACCAGACAGATCTGCCGCCCGACGGCGTGGACATCGTCGGCCCGCGCATTGAGGTAGTGATCGTCGACCGCGCTGAAATCGGCGGCGATCGTGGAGGCTGCGGTGATGACGGCCGAGACCGCGTCGTTGCCGCCCCTGATCGCCTTTTCGGCCTCGCCGGTCAGGCTGTCGTCGGCGGCGATATCCCTGAGTGCCGCGACGATGCCGCGGTCTGCGGCCGACAGGCTGTCCTGCGCCAAGGCCCGGTCCATGCGCGCCTGGACGGCGGCGACCGCGGCACGGAACCTGTCGATCTCGCCGGCAATCTCTTCGGCCTGCAGCATGCGGCCCTGTCCGGCGATCTCGGGCGGGAAATGTGCGAAGGCCGGCCCGATCGCGACGCCCTCGCTTGCCGCGACACCGCGCAAGCCGTTCGCTTCGCCTGCTGCAGCCGGCACGGATTGGGGTGCCGATGCGGATGCCGCCTGGCCGGCATCATTGGCCGGGCGCTGCGGCTCGGCTTCGTCGTCGAGACCCGCCTTGGGGTTTTCGAGATAGCCGATCAGCGCTTCGATCGCCTCGATGGCGTCGGCGCCGTTCGCCCGCACGGTGACTTCCTGGTTTTCCTTGACCGCCAGCAGCATCAGCTTGACGGAGCTCTTGGCGCTGACCGCCTTGCCGTCCTTGACCAACTCGACATCGGATTCGAAGCCCTTCGCGAGCTTGACGAACCGTGTGGCGGGACGGGCGTGCAAACCTTCATGCACTCTGACGATGGTCGAGCGTTCCATGGCAAATACTCTGCTTTTCCTAGAGCAATTCGTCCACAAACGACGAATTGCTCTAACTCTTTGTTCTAACGCAATTCCGGGCGGAAAACCGTTTCACACTTTTCCTGGAATTGCTCTGGAGCCGAAACCAGATGGGTCGCGGCGCGAATGCTTCACGCGGCGATGGTGATGATCGCGTCCGTCTTCAGGGCGGCCACGAGCGCCTGGGCATCGACCTGCGATGCGCAGATCTCGCCGGGCCTTTCGGCCTCGGTGGCGCCATTGAACGAGATGACGACATGGCCCATCTCGAGCACCTTGCTCCATGCGCTGGAGCCGACGGCGGTTATGACGGCGGAAACCGGACCAAGGGTGATCGACGCGCCCTTTTGCGGCGCGCCGTCGCTGGGTCCAAGCTCCGTCTTGTGGAGCACCGAAACCTCGGCAAGCTCCGGCGGCGAGCCATCCGCAAAGAGGATGACCACGCCCCCTTCGGCAAGATCCGCCACTTCGGGCCCGATGGAAGTGACCCGTGTTCTCAGCAGAACCGACATGTGGCGAACCTCATTCTCTTATTTCCTTAGAACACGATCAGGCTGACGACCCATGCGATCAGCACGGATACGGGGCCCATGATCTGGCGGCTGATGAGCACCGCCGGCACGCCGATTTCGATCGTCTTCGGCTTGGCCTCACCGAGCGCCAGGCCGACGGGGACGAAGTCGCAGCCCACCTGGGTATTGTAGGCAAACAGCGCCGGGAGAGCCATCGCCGGCGAAATCGTGCCGTTGGCGATCTGCGGGCCGATGATGGCCACGCCGATGACCTGCGCGATGACGGCGCCCGGCCCCAGGATGGGCGACAGGAATGGCAGGCCGCAAATGGCCGAGATGATCAGCAGGCCGACAATGTTGTTGGCCAGCGGCCCCATCGGCTGGGCGAGCACATCACCGATGCCGGTGTAGAGGATCAGGCCGATGAGCATGGTCACGAAGGCCATGAACGGCAGCACGTTGCGCACCACCTGGTCGATCGTGCGGCGGCCGGAATTGAAGAAGATGCCGACCACCCGGCCCATGACGCGGCCGATCGAGCTGATCAGGCCGATCAGCCCGCCTTCGCTCGGCAGCGGCTGTGGCGCCGCGGCAGCAGTGTTATTGCTTGAACTCATCGATGCTGCTCCCCCCGCAGTGGTGACGGCCTCGGACCCGTCCGCCATTGTGACGTTGGCCGGCTTCACGCCCGAAACGTAGATGTCCTCGGTGATGAACTGGGCGAGCGGCCCAGCCTGGCCGACCGGCGTCAGATTGACGGTCGGGATGCGCTTGCGCGGATAGACGCCGCAGCGTGCGGTGCCGCCGCAGTCGACAACGACCACCGCCATCTCGCCTTCGATCGGCGGCGCCTTGAAGCCGTCGACGGCCGTGGCGCCGGTCATGTCGGCGATAAGTTGGGCGACGGGATGGATGCCGCCGCCGGTGACGGAGACGACCTTGTCGCGCTGCGCGGTCGGCTCGATGACGAGCGGGCCACCCCAGCCTGTGTTGCCCCGCGAGATCTTTACGGCTTTGAATGTCCTGTCCATGATGTCCTCCCCGCCCTTACAGCTCGACGCCCTGGCGGCGTGCCATGATGGTGGTGATGCGCTCGGTCAGCATGCCCTTGAGCAGGATGACGACGAGGCCGACAATGGCGTACCAGATCGCCACCTTGACGTGGTAACCGGCGACGACAACGCCCTTCTTCTCAAGCTCGAGCAGAGCCACGAGAATGCCGCCCCAGACGAAATATTCGCCCGGATTGATGTGCGGGAACAGGCCAAGCGGCGGATGCACGTAGGACACGGCCGCGTCATAGAAAGCCGGCTTGTGCTTTTCTTCCAGGAACGATCCGAACGTGTAGGCCATCGGATTGGTGAGGAAGAACACCGCCAGCAGAGGCAGCAGCGTATAGCGGGTCAAGGCAATCCTGCCGGCGCCGCGCGCCAGGCCATGCACGCGCTCTTCGCCGACCAGTTCGGTGACGGCGTAGAAGGCGGTCATCAGCACCACCAGCGTCGGAATGATGCCGGTGACGAAGCCGGCGAACACTTCGCCGCCCTTCTGGAAGATGCCGATGAAGTACTTGCCGATGGCGGTCAGCCAGCCGAGCTGCTCTTCCTGCTGGACTTCCTTCAGCTTTTCCTTGAACTGATCAACGGTTATGGGTCCGCTGTCTGCTTGCGCAAGGACAACGAGATGGTCGGAAGCATGCTCGACGGCGAGCTTGCCATGCAATGCAGCATCCGAGACCATGGCACCCGCGACATGCAGATTGTGCACGGCCATGTCGGCATGCTGCGCCAACAACGAAAATACAGACATTTCTCCTCCTTATGCCGCCCGCCGGTTATCCCAGTCGGTGCGCGGCGTCCTCTAAGCCCTAGCTATGTTCAAGCCGGCCAGGCCCGGCTTCTTCCCCGGCTCCGACCGTGCTTTGTCGATCTGTTCGATCGCCCGCTTCACGGCCTCGGCCACACCGGGTTCCCCCTCCCCCATGATCGCAGGGTTGGACCGGACTCGATCGAGGGGAACGCCCTCGAATTCTTCATGTCTCTTGAACTTGGTGAAGACGGACCGGCCGCTCATCACCATCAGGCGGCGCACGATCAGGTCGGGCGTTACCACGACGAGCGCGATGGTGCCCTTGGCAAGCCGGCCGCGAAAATTGCCGGCTCCGACGAAGCCATCCTTGTACTGGTCGGTGACGCCCCGGAAGACATCCGAATAGTGCCGCATCTGCAGCCAGACGCCGAGCGACTGCAGCGCCCACACAATAACCAGCAGAAGCAGTCCCCACTGCCAAATCGCCATTCGGTTCTCCTCCCGAAGCCTATGTTGAGCCGCACCTTGGACCGGCGCACGACAACAGCAAAGTGAGAACATTTGTTTCCGCGAATGTCAATATGTATGATATTGGCCTCCGCCACGCCATCCACAGGGCCGCCTGCCGATTTCGGCGGCGGCATGGCTGTGCTAGCCTGTCGTCAAACGGGATGCATGAAATGGAACTGCCCTTCAGGGATGAACTGGCCCTTATGCCCGACCTGCGCCACCGCTTGCGGCAGCTGCGCTGGTTTCGCGCCACTTTCCGCGGCAGCGCCAAGGTGGTCTCGGACACGTTCGGCGTGCGTTTCGAGATCGACGAGGCAAAGCTGACCCGAGCTTTTCTCGACTGGGTCGAGATCATGGAAGCGCAGAAGCGCTTCGCCGCGATCGACCGCGCCGACTTCATCGTCTTTGCCGCCGGCCTCGTGCTGCGCGAGCTGATCAAACAGGCGCCGGCCAGGGAGATCTCCGGCCTCGCGCAACTCATCGAAACGGATCACAATGCCGGCACGCTGGAAATCATCCGCTTTTGGCCGGAAGGCTTCCTCTACACCAACTACTGCGTCTCGGTGATTTCGGCGATCTATGAGCAGGAGTTCGGCAAGGCGCCCAGCATCGACAAATGCGCCGACGATCTGCGCACCTGGTGGTCCTATCGCGAAAATGTCACCGAGATGCCGGCCTATGCGGTGGCGTTCCTCGACCGCTTCCTGGGTGCGGAGCCGAACTGGATCACGCCGGACCGCGCTCAGTCCCGGCAAGCCATGCAACGGGCGCTCGGATCCGGCCGCGCAAGCGATGCGCTGCGCCAGCTTTGACTGCCCCGCCGTTTCAGCCCCAGAACGCTCAAGACATCGCACTATTGAACATTTGACTTTTTGCCGATAGCGATGTGCGAAATTTGACGTGAGGAGACAAGCGCGTGCCGCGACCAAGGCCTATCATTTTCGATTGCGACGGTGTTCTCGTCGACAGCGAGCCGCTGGCCGCCAGGGCCTACGAACGCGTCTATGAAAGGCACGGCATGCCCGGCGTCCATGGCGGCATTATCGCCCAATGCGTCGGCATGAAGCAGTCCGACATCATCGCCAGGATCAGGGAATTGACCGGCCATCAGTTTCCCGCTGCCGCCGACGGCGACATCTGGTCCGAGACCAAGATCCTGTTCACTGAGGAATTGAAGCCGACGCCAGGAATCGCGGCGTTTCTGGAAACGATCGAGGGCGACCGCTGCGTCGCCTCGTCATCCTCCATCGAGCGCATCAACCACAGCCTGGCCGTCACTGGGCTGGCGCAGTTCTTCGGCGAGGCGATCTACAGCTCCTCCATGGTCAAGAACGGCAAGCCGGCGCCCGACATCTTCCTGTTCGCCGCCGCCAGGATGGGCGCCGATCCGGCCGACTGCATCGTCATCGAGGATTCGCCCTTCGGCATCCAGGGCGCGGTTGCCGCCGGCATGACGGCGATCGGCTACACCGGCGGCGGCCACACCTATGCCGACCACGCCGCGCGGCTGACGGCGGCCGGTGCCGATTTCGTCTGCGCGGACTGGCAAGAAATTAGCCGGCAATTGTCCAGGCTCGGCGTGCCGGCCTGATCTAGAGAAATGCCAGAAAAGCGCGAGCGGTTTTCCGTCCGGAATTGGGTCAAAACAAAGAGTTAGAGAAGTTCGCCGTTTCCATGAAGCGGTGAAACGCACTAGTAGGGACTGGGTAGTCTAAGACCGGCCCAGTCGCTGGGCGGGATTAGTGCCCCAACGCGGAAGTTGAAGGATAGGACCCTCGTCGCATCGGTGTCGACCTCGCACCGAAAGCCCAGATGGTACCATGTGGTTGTCGTGCTGAAAGCGACATCCGGGGCGTCTAGAATATTGCCCACCTTCAACGGAATAGATGGTACCCATTTGGGAAAATAGGAAGCATCCAGCAATTCCTGCTGCAACGCGCTGGCGCAAAGTTTGGCCGCTCGCTGACCGCGAGGCACCCCGCCCATCGCGGTCGTGGCCAGCGCATCGCCGGTAGCGCCCTGCGAGTAGAGCCTACGAACACCCGGAAGGCCCGAGTTGTTCCGAGATGCAGACTTCGAGGCCTTTGAAGGGCTGGGCTTCGGCGCATTTGCGGGTTTGGGCTTTGGTGCCTCGGCCGTTGTGGGAAGCTCGATCTCGCCGCCGCTATCGGCGGCCAAAGGCGCTGGTGCCGCGCCCTGTTGCTTGGCGGCGTCGAGCGCCGCCTGCTTGTCTGGCTGCTGTTTGGCTGCCTGTTGTTTATCCATCTCGGCGCTTGAAGCGGCCTGCTGCTCGGAGTCTGCCGGCGTGACAGGTTGGCTGTCTGCAGGCTTCGGCACGACAGGCGGCTTCGAATCGTCATCCTTGGCGGGAGACGGCGAACTGTCCTGAGCGCTGGCCCCGTCCAGGGATTTCCTCGGGCCGGTATCCTTGTCGCCGAACTGAAAAACAGGCTTCAGGACCGCGCTTGGCGGTGGCTTCTGAGACTGCTTCTCCGGCGGAGGTTGTTTTTCAACTTTCTGCTCAGGTGGCTTTTCAACCTTCGGTTCCGGTGGCTTTGGCGCCGGCTGAACGGGTTTCGGCTTTGGCTGATCGGGCGCAGGCACGATCGCGACATTGACTGGCTGCTCCTCGCGCGGCTGTTGGGGAGGAACGGGCAGGCCATACACAAGGAGTGCCGCGGCAAGCACGTGCAGGATCAGCGATGCGGAAATACCCCACAACAGATACCGACGCCGTTCTTCTGTCTCGCCCTTCATCCTGACCGATGTGGAATGAAATAGCGGCGGCTTCAAGCATAAGCACTGGATTTGCGCATATAGCCGCTGACAGCTTGTCGATTTGGATCACCACACCCAGGGGAGCCTGGCCAAGTCGCTGTGGCGGCTCAATAAGCGGCTACGCACGATCCGATCCAGCAAGACCTGAGATCAGCCAGTTCGCCGCCGGGATGAGTGCCAATCCGGCCGGCTGCATCGTCATCGAGGATTGGTCCGTCGGCATCCAGGGCGCGGTTGCCGAGCACACCGCTATGGCTGACGGCTGCCGGTGCCGATTTCGTCTGCGCCGACTGGCAAGAAATTAGCCGGCAATTGTCCCTGCTTGGCGTGCCGGCCTAATTCAGCGGATACTTGGTGAATCCACGGCTGGCCCATTCACCAGGCGGGACTAATGACCCCACACGGAAGTTGAAGGATAGGACCCTCGTCGCATCGGGGTCGACTTCACATCGGAAGTTTAGATTGTACCAAGTGTTTCTGGTGCTGAAGGCCGCTTGACCAGGGTTCAGAACATTGCCTTTGTCCAGCGTAATGGTTGGCACCCATTTGACCGAATAGTCGGCACTTTGCAGTTCCTGGCTCAGAACATTGCCGCAAAGGGTGGCCACACGCTGACCGCGCGGCACATTCTCCATGGAACTTGTGGCGAAGGCATTGCCGGTTGCTCCCTGCGAGTAAAGCTTTCTGACGCCCGGAAGGCCGGAATAGATTGGCGATCCTGCAACATCGTTGTTGGTGGGATTTGACCTCCCAGCGTTCCCGATCGGCGCTTTGAAGGCTCTGGCGGGTTTGAACGTCAACGTCTTGGCAGGCTTTGCCTTTCCAGCTGAGGCTGGAGGCGCTGGCTTAGCACCAGTCTCAGCCGCCAATGGCTTTGGCGTCACAACCGCTTGCTTTTCGGCGGGTTGCGGTGCGAGCTCCTGTTTGTCCGGCTGCTGTTTGTCAGCGTCCTCGGTCGCCTGCTTCTCCTCGCTTTGCGCAGGTTTGGCGTCCGGCGCGGCGGCCTCCTGCTTTTCCTCGCCTTGCGCGGGCTTTTCCTCCGGCGCAATGGTGGCCGGCTTCTCGTCAGGCTTGCTGGGCTCTGCCTTCTGCTGTGGCGTTGCGGCCGGGGCGGGCTGGGTCGGCGCGGGTGTCGGTGTTATAGGCGGCTTCGCCGCCTCATCCTTGGCCGGTGACGGCGTGTTGGGTTTAGCGCTGCTTCCGTCGAGCGATTTCTCCGGCCCGGTATCTTTCTGGCCGTACTGGAAGACGCGCTTCAGAACATGGTCGTCTGGCAGTTTCGGGGGCTCCGGAGGCGGCTTTTGTTCAGGCGGCTTTTCAGCCTTCTTTTCGGGTGTCAGCTCCGGTGGCTTTGGAGCAGGTTTGGGCTTGGGCTTCTCGGGCGGCGGCACAATCGCGACATTGACGGGTTGTTCCTGCTGTTCCGTCTGCTGCTCGGATCTCGGCACGCCAAAGAACAAGAACGCTCCGATCAAGGCATGCAGGATCAGCGATGCGGCCAAAGCCCATCGCCAATTGCGAAACCACTCTCGTATCTTGCCGTTCATTGCGCCCGATGTGGAATGAAATAGCGGCGGCTTCAAGCACAGGCATCGGATTGGCGCGGTTTAGCCGCTGACAGCTTGGTGATCGGGATGGTCGCACACAGGAAGATCAGTCCAGAATCCCGCCTACAAACCGTTCGTCCAGCCGCGTTTCGCCAAACCAGTTCAGCCTGTTGATGCTGACGTATCCGGTATCGATCGCCTCGTTCTCGTCGCCCGGCTCGCTCGCATGAGCGCGCCCGCGCGGCACGGTGATGACGGTGCGATCGCCATCGCTTTCCACGATCTCGGCCGTGCGGCCGATCTTGTCACGGCCGATGCGTGGCTGCCGGATCTCGGCCGGCAGCGCGGTCGGCAGGTTGACGCTCAACCAATGGCCTTCTGTCGCCCAGCCGGCGCGCGACTGCCACAGCGAGGCGATCAGCGCGCCAAGCCATGGATCGTCCCTATCGGTGAACTCAGGATTCTTCACGCGCGAAAAGCCGATCGCCGGGACGCCCCAGAAGGTCGCCTCCCGGGCAATGCCGAGCGTCCCGGAATAGGCGAGATCCTCGGCGACGTTGCGGCCGTCATTGACACCCGCCAATAACAGGTCCGGTTTCCTCGCGTCGGCAAACAGCCACGTCATCGCGCTGACCACGCAATCGGCCGGCGTGCCGGAGCAGGAGTACCAGTTCGGCTTGACGCGCCGCATCGTCAGCGGCCTCGCGATCGTCAGCGACGAGCCGGCGGCGGTGCGCTTGCCATCGGGCGCGACGACCCAGACATCGTCGCTCAGCTCGCCGGCGGCGTTGACGAGACGGGCAAGTCCCGGCGCTTCGATGCCGTCATCGTTGCAGATCAGGATTCTCATTCTTTGCTTCCTTGCGGCACCGTGATGCGCTGGCCGGTACGGCATTGCGTGCGCAGCGACGGGATGTGGCTTTTGAGGTCATCGAGAAGATCGGCAACGCAGGAATGGCCGAGCGCTTCAGGCCGTCCTGCCTTCTCCCATATTTCGACATTGCCCGACAGCGTTGGATGGGTGGGCATGCGCACCCAATCCGCCCGACCGGCTCTGTGCAGCAGATCGCCAGGAGAACCTGCCGGCAAATGTCCGGTGAGCAGCACGGGAAACCCGGCATCGTCGGCACGCGGCAACAGCCGCGACGACGGGCCGGCCTCGCCCATGCCGTCATCGGCCAGCAACGGCAGCGACGGCAGGGGATCGGCATCGGTCCAGTCCGCAGCACTCGCCAAGCGGGCACGCAGGTGCTCGGAAACGCCCGGCAACAAGGCCGCTGTGGCCCCGATCTGCCCCGCCAGCGACGAACGCATGCCGGCATGGATGGCGAATGGGCCCGGCAGCGCCGCGATCAATTCCAGCGACCGCCCCGACAGCGGCGTCGGCAGCAGACATCCCCGCGGATGCCGCGCTACCCATTCAGAAATTTCCCGCGCCCGCGCAGCCCCCGGCACGGGATCGGCGCCGTAGGAGGCATCGAAGACCAGAAGATCGCAATGCGGGATCGTGTCCATGACAAACACATTGCTGTCCGGCACGACATCGGCGGAATAGGCGGCGCGGCTTTTGCCATCATCGACGGCGAACCAGACGCCGCCCACGACATGCCCGGATCGCCCGGTCCCGATCGTGAGATTTCCACTCTTCAGCGTATCGCCGGGTTCGAAGAGCTCGATGCGATTGGCTGGAAACGGAAAGCGCTTGAAATCCCCTGGATCGGCATAGGCGGCAAGCGTGGCCGCAGCCTCGTCGCGCGTCTTGGCCGTCATGAAGATCGGGCCGGCATAGCCGCGCGACAACAGCCAACTCAGCGCACCGATATGATCCTCATGGGCGTGCGAGACGAAGAGTGCATCGATGTCGTCGACCCGACCGTCGAGCGCCGGATAATATTCCGCGCCGGAGGCGCCGACCTTGACGCCGATATCGAGCAGGATGCGGTCGCCGCCGCTGCTGACGGCGAGGCTGGTGCGGCCCTTTTCCCCAAAGCCGCCAAGGAGATCGAGCATCATCACGAGGCCATCCCCACCGGGATCAGCCAGCCGGATCTTATGCGCAGGCGTGCCTGGGCTCCACTCTCCAGCGTAACCGGGTCTGGCTGCTCGAAATGCAAGGTGAGGTCAGGCCCCGCGGCAGGGGTGAATTCGATGCGTGCGGCGCCACCCTGGTAGATCACCCGTTTCACGAGGCCATCGAAGCCTGGCCCATGCGGTGAGACGTCAAGGTCGGCCGACCGGCAGCAGATCTTGGCACCCGCACGCGGCCGCTCGCCGGGCCGGCAGCGGACCACCAGCTCGGTTCCCAGAACCCTGACCTTGCAATGGCCGCCGTCTTCGCCCGTCAGGACATCCGCCGGCAGCAGGATGCCTTGCGAGATAAAGGAGGCGACCATCTCATTTGCCGGCTCATGATAGAGTTCACGCGGTGTCGCCAGTTGCGCCACGCGGCCATGGTCCATCACCGCGATGCGGTCGGCCAGCGCCATCGCCTCGGCCTGATCGTGGGTGATATAAACGATGGTCGTGCCTGTGCGCTTGTGAAAGGCGGCGAACTCGTCCTCCATCGAGGCTCTCAGATGCACGTCGAGATTGGCGAGCGGCTCGTCGAACAGCACCAGCGACGGTGCGGCGACAAGACAGCGCGCCAGCGCCACGCGCTGGCGCTGACCGCCGGAAAGATTGGCCGGCCTGCGCTCGCCCAGCCCCTGCAGATTGACCAGAGCCAGCGCGTCCTCGACCTTATGGCGCGCGACGGTCTTGTCGAGCTTCGCCACCTTCAGCGAATAGCCGATATTCTCGGCCACCGTCATGTGCGGCCACAGCGCATAGTTCTGGAAGACGATGCCGACGCGCCGCTTTTCCGGCGCGACGCTGCCGACGCTGCTCGATACGACATCGCTGCCGATGCGGATCGCTCCCGAAGTCACTTTCTCGAATCCGGCGACCAGCCTGAGCAACGTCGTCTTGCCGCAGCCGGACGGTCCAAGCACGGCCAGGAACTCGCCATCGGCAACGTCGATCGAGACGTCCTTCACGGCGTCGAAGTTGGCGAAGCTCTTGGTCACATGGTCCAGGCTCAGTCGCGCCATGGCAGCACTCCGCTGGGAAGGTAGGGGGCAAGCAGATTGGTCACCAGCATCAGCACGAAGGTGACCGCGACCGTGATGACCGACATCGCCGCCGCGTAGTTGGAATCGCCGCCCTGTTCGAAGGAAAACATCACCACGCCGATCGTCTCCGAGCCTGACGACCACAGCAGCGCCGAGACGGTGAGTTCGCTGAGCGCCGTCATGAAGATCAGCAGACCACCGGCGATCGCCGCCGGCGCGACCAGTGGAAAGATGATGGTGCGCATGCGCGTGAACAGGCCGGCGCCCGCCACCTGCGCGGCCTCCTCCAGCGCCCGATCGATCTGGTGATAGCCGCTGATGGTCGGCCGCAGCGCCAACACCAGGAAGCGGGCGAGGTAGGCGTAGAGGATGATCCAGACCGTGTTGTAGAGTTGGATGCCGGTCAGTGGGATCGGCCTGAGGAAGAGCAGCAGCGAGGCGATCGCCAGCACCACGCCGGGCAAGGCATAGGGCAGTTCGACCGCCAGATTGAGCAGCCGTACCCAGCGCTGCCTGCCCCAGGCGATGAGATAGCCGACCGGCACGGCGACCACGACCGCGAAGAATGCGGCCGCGATCGACAGCCAGAAACTGTTGAAGAAGGCGCGGTTGGCGGCGTCATGCTCGAACAGCACGAAACGATAATTGTCGAGCGTCACCGTCTTGGCGGTGAGCGCGATGCCATAGCCCGGTACCAATGAGGTCAGCACCAACCCGAACAGCGGCAGGAACAGCACCAGCACGATCAGCAGCCACATGCAGGCCTGGACAATAGCCCGCCAGCGACCGAGTTCGTAGGGTTCGGCCGGCAACGATGTCGAAGAGATACGGTAGTCGCGGCGGCGGCTCATCACCTCCTGGGCGAGAATGCCGGCCATGGCGATAACGCCGATCAGAGCCGATAGGAACGCGGTCTCGCCGAGCACGGCCGGACCACCGCCGGCCAGCTTCTGATAGATAAGGGTCGGCAGCACCAGGTAGTTGGCGGGAATGCCGAGGAAAGCCGGAATGCCGAAATTGCCGACGCAGGACACGAAGGCGAGTGCCGCGGCCGCCATGATCGACGGCGTCATCAAGGGCAGAACGATGGTGACCAGCACGGTGAACCAGCCCGCGCCGCCGGCGCGCGCGGCCTCGACCAGTTCGCGCGGCAGCTTGCGCAGGCCGGCACGCACCAGCAGGAACACCAGCGGGCCATATTGGACGCCAAGCAGCAGAATGATGCCTGACGTTGAGTAAAGCGGGTTTTTCGTGCCGAGCGGCGGTGCCGCTCCGAACAGCTTGAGGAATGGGCTTGCCGGGCCGAACAGCTGCAGCCAGGCCAGCGCCGTGACCTGCGGCGCGATCATCAGCGGCATGACGTAGCAGAGCACCAGGGCGCTGCGGCCGCGTATGTCGGTCAGCGAGACCAGCACCGCCACCAGCGTTCCCGACAGCACCGCAAGCAAGGTGCCGCCGATGCCGACGACCAGCGTATGCCATGTCGCGATCCAGGTCGCCGGGTTTCTCAGCCCGGCCGCAATGGCCACGGTCGACAGCGTGCCGCCAGGTGCCACGATCTCCTTGATGAGGCGCAGCATGGGCAGCAGCGAAAGCAGCACGATGACGACGGCCACCGCCGCCGTCAGGACCATTTCCTGGCCCCGGCTTTCCCTGACGCGTGTTGGCATGGTTGTGTTTCCTGAGGTCCGGGATGCCGTCGAGACGACATCCCGCCACGATTGCCGGCTCAGCCGCCGAACAGTTCCTGGAACTTCGCCTTGTCGGCGTCGGTCTTGGCGACGATCGCCTTGGTGTCGAACGGCATCACCTTGACCTTGACGCCTTCCGGCAGCCATTCGGGACGGCCGACCGAGGCACGCGCCGGCAGGTAGCCCATGGACAGCGCCAGCTTCTGGCCCTCATCCGACAGAATGAAGTCGACGAACTTCTTGGCGCCGTCGACATTCTTGGCGGTCTTCATGATGGCGACCGGCTCGGTCACCGCCGGCACGCCTTCGCTCGGGAACACGAACTCGACCGGCGAGCCCTTCTTCTTGGCGTTCATCGCCATGAAGTCGACGAGGATGCCATAGGGCTTCTCGCCTGATGCCACCGACTTCAGTACAGCACCGTTGCCGCGCACGCTGACGGTGTTGTTGGTCTTCAGCTTCTGGAAGAAATCCCAGCCTAAGTTGGTATCGCCGGCAAAGCCGGAAAGCAGATAGGCGGCCGCGCCCGAATAGAGCGGGCTCGGCATGACCAGGCCATCGGCATAGGCGGGCTTGGCAAGATCGGCCCAATGCTGCGGCTTTTCAGCAGCCGCGGTGTTGTAGACGATGCCGGTGGTGATCAGCTTGCTGCCGAAATAGGTCCTATCGGCGTCATAGGCATCAGCCTCGATGCCATCGAGCTTGGCTTCGGGATAAGGCAGCAGCCGGTCGTCCTTCTTCAATAGCTCCATCGAGACCGCGTCGGCGATCAAAAGCACGTCGGGTTGCGGGCTGCCGGCGCCGAACTCGGCCGCCATCTTGGTGAGGATGTCGCTGGTCCCAGAACGATAGATGGTCACGTCGATGCCGGGCTGCGCCTTCTTGAAGGCGTCCACGGTCTTGGCCGCGTCGGCTTCCGGCTGCGATGTGTAGAGCGTCAGTGTTTCGGCGTTTGCCACGCCGGCAAACAAAATTGCCGCGAGCGCCAACTGGCTGGCCAGCAGCTTGATGAGTAGCGTCTTCATGAGACCTCCTGTCTTGTCTGTGCATGACCGGTCCGGCCCCTGGCCGGCTCCCCGTCTCTTCCTCCCTGCACGGCGCATATGACTGGTGGATGACACTGCGCGTGAAACCCACAAAATATGTTCATTTGTACATTGTCAATTACAAATGATCAGAGATGTGCAACAATCCGCTTGGCTGAAACCGGCATCCGGTTGACATCCGGCCGGCGTTTCTCCGATGAGGACGACGCGGTCGGCCATGGCTGATGAGGGACGAGAACAGATGCCCACGGAAAAACCCACACCGGCCCGCCTGCCGATGGTGTCGTCCGATCTCAACGTTAAGACGGCCTGGCTCTACTATGTCGAGGGCTTCACGCAGGAACAGATCGCCGAGAAGCTCGATGTCTCTCGCGTGAAGGTCATGCGCACGCTGGCTGCCTGCACCGCCGAAGGCATCGTGGTCACCATGATCAACGCACCGACCGCCGGACAGGTTGCGCTCGAGCGGGAACTGGAAAAGCGCTGGGGCCTCGACGCCGCGGTGGTCATCCCGACACCCTCGGCGCATGAGCATCTGGAAAAGGCGATCGGCCATGCCGTGGCGGCCTATCTCGGCGAGCAGATGCACGACGGCATGACGCTGGCGATCGGCGGCGGCGCGACACTGCATGCAAGCCTGGGCTTCCTCGCCCGCCAGCAGCTGAGGCGCGCCTCGGTGGTGGCGCTCGTCGGCAGCCTGCCGCATTCGCAGTGGATCAACCCCTCGATCGTCGCCGCCAAGGTCGCCGATGTCTTCGAGGTCGACTCCTACCAGATCACCGCGCCGGTGATGGTTGACGATCCGGCGCTTCGCGACCTCCTGTGGGCGCAGCCGACCCTGCAGGACGTACGCCAGCGGGCGGCGGCCGCCGACATCGCACTGCTCACCGTCGGCGACATGTCCGCGGACGCCACCATCTTTCGCCACGGGATCGTGCCGTCATCGCTGATCGCGCCATTGAAGGCGAAAGGCGCGGTCGCCAACATGCTGTGCTACTTCGTCGATGCCGCCGGCCGGCTGGTCGACCATGAGGTCAACGGGCGCGTCATGGCCATCGGTCTCGATGTGGTGAGCCAGGTGCCGAATGTCGTGCTGGCCGCCGGCGGAAAACGCAAGGTGGCGGCGATCCTGGCCGCACTCAAGGCGGTCAGCACCAATGTGCTGATCACCGACAGCGACACGGCGACTGCACTGCTGGCCAAGGGCGGTTGAGGTCCTGCCATTTGCAGGCCGACCTCACCCGAATATAGATACACCTTAGATGAGGCCGCGTTCGCGCAAATAATCCTCGACGCCGACATGGGTCATGGATTCGAATTCGGCGATCGCCTCGGCCACCCGCTTGCGCTGGGCCGCCAAAAGGGTGAACACCTGTTTCATCTCACCGGAAACGCCAAAACGGCTCCAGCGCTCGGCGATATGAGCGGGCAGGCCGATATCGGCACAGAACGCATCGAGGCTGTCATAGCCCAGGTCAGCGACAAGCTGCCTGGTCTCCTCCGCCGACATGCGCGGCTCGAAGGCATGGTCGTGCAGGCGCTGCGCCACCAGCTTGATGTCGGACGGCGAGGCACCCATGACCTTGCCGAACAAGGTTTTGACGTCAGACGGGTCGAATGCAGGCATTTTGGCCTCCCTTGGTCGCGATCCACTGGGGAAGATGGGTCAAGGGTCGGCGCCTGACAAGTCGTTTCTGTCGTAAGCCGGCGTAACGTTTGGCACCGGCTTACAACAAGCTAGACCAGCATGCCCATCGGGTTCTCGATCAGCCGCTTGAAGGCGACCAGAAGTTCGGCGCCGAGCGCGCCATCGACAGCGCGATGGTCGGTCGACAAGGTCACCGACATCACGGTGGCGATTTTGATCTCGCCATTCTTGACCACAG
>NZ_JBFRGG010000023.1:0-65907 GCF_052115225.1 Mesorhizobium sp. 2RAF45
ATCCGTCCGAATCCGTCCGACGACCAAGACGACCTGCACGGGCGTGGAAATGTTCCGCAAGCTGCTCGATCAGGGCCAGGCTGGCGACAACATCGGCGCGCTGCTGCGCGGCGTTGATCGTGAAGGTGTCGAGCGCGGCCAGGTTCTGGCCAAGCCCGGTACGGTGAAGCCGCACAAGAAGTTCGTGGCCGAGGCCTACATCCTGACCAAGGACGAAGGTGGCCGTCACACGCCGTTCTTCACCAACTACCGTCCGCAGTTCTACTTCCGCACGACGGACGTGACCGGCATCGTGTCGCTGCCGGCTGGCACCGAGATGGTCATGCCTGGCGACAACATCACGGTCGATGTCGAGCTGATCGTGCCGATCGCCATGGAAGAGAAGCTGCGCTTCGCCATCCGTGAAGGCGGCCGCACCGTCGGTGCCGGCATCGTCGTCACCATCAAAGAGTAATTTGGACTTAAACCGATCTGTCGCGGGCGCGGAAGTTGCCCGCGCCGCGCCAGAACAAGGAAGTGACGCATGAACGGACAGAATATCCGCATCCGCCTGAAGGCGTTTGATCACCGCGTGCTCGACGCCTCGACGAAGGAAATCGTGTCGACGGCCAAGCGCACCGGCGCAAACGTCCGCGGCCCCATTCCGCTGCCGACGCGGATCGAAAAGTTCACGGTGAACCGGTCGCCCCACGTCGACAAGAAGAGCCGCGAGCAGTTCGAGATGCGCACGCACAAGCGTCTGCTCGACATCGTCGATCCGACCCCGCAGACCGTCGATGCTTTGATGAAGCTCGATCTGGCCGCCGGCGTCGACGTCGAGATCAAGCTCTAAGGGAATGAGAGCGCGGTAAGGGGCGGTGCCCCTGGCCCGGAACTCTAAAGGAATTGAACCGATGCGTTCAGGTGTGATTGCAAAGAAGGTGGGAATGACCCGCATCTATAACGATGCCGGGGAACATGTTCCCGTCACCGTTCTCCAGATGGAGAACTGCCAGGTCGTGGCGCAGCGCACGCAGGAGAAGAATGGCTACACCGCCGTTCAGCTCGGCGTTGGCCTCGCCAAGGTGAAGAACACGTCGAAGGCGATGCGCGGCCATTTCGCGACCGCTTCCGTCGAGCCGAAGGCGAAGGTTGCCGAGTTCCGCGTCTCGGCCGACAACATGATCGATGTCGGCGCCGAGATTACCGTCGAGCACTTCGTCGCCGGCCAGAAGGTCGATGTGACGGGCACGACGATCGGCAAGGGTTTCCAGGGCGTCATCAAGCGTCACCACATGGGTGGTGGCCGCGCGACGCACGGTAACTCGGTCTCGCACCGTACGCACGGTTCGACCGGCCAGCGCCAGGACCCCGGCAAGGTGTTCAAGGGCAAGAAGATGGCCGGCCACATGGGCGATACCCGTGTGACGACGCAGAATGTCGAGATCGTCTCGACCGATGCCGACCGCGGCCTGATCCTGATCCGCGGAGCGGTTCCCGGATCGAAGGGCGCCTGGATCCTGGTCCGCGATGCGGCCAAGGTGGCACTGCCGGCGAATGCGCCGAAGCCCGCCGCGATCCGCGCCGCTGTTAAGAACGAGGCTCCGGCCACAGAGGGAGCGGAATAATGGATCTCAAGATCACAACGCTTGGCGGCAAGGACGCCGGCAAGGTGAAACTCTCCGAGGAGATTTTCGGCCTTGATCCGCGCGAGGACATCCTGCAGCGCGTCGTGCGCTGGCAGCTCGCCAAGAAGCAGCAGGGCACGCACAAGGCCAAGGGCCGCGCCGAAATCGCGCGCACCGGCGCCAAGATGTACAAGCAGAAGGGTACGGGCCGCGCCCGTCACCATTCGGCACGCGCTCCGCAGTTCCGCGGCGGCGGCAAGGCCCACGGCCCGGTCGTTCGCAGCCACGAGCACGACCTGCCGAAGAAGGTGCGTGCTCTCGGCTTGAAGCATGCTCTCTCGGCCAAGGCCAAGAGCGCGTCGATCATCGTCATCGACGAGCTGAAGCTGACCGAGGCCAAGACCAAGGCGCTGATCGCGAATTTCGCGACGCTGGGCCTGAGCAACGCACTGGTGATTGGTGGTGCCGAGCTTGACAAGAACTTCAAGCTGGCCGCGACCAACATCCCCAACATCGACGTGCTGCCCATCCAGGGCATCAACGTCTACGACATTCTGCGCCGCGGCACGCTGGTCCTTTCCAAGGCCGCCGTCGAGGCTCTCGAGGAGCGCTTTAAATGACCGACCTTCGTCACTACGACGTGATCGTCAGCCCGGCGATCACCGAAAAGTCGACCATGGCTTCCGAGCAGAACCAGGTCGTCTTCAACGTCGCCAAGAAGGCGTCGAAGCCGGAAATCAAGGCCGCCGTCGAAGCGCTGTTCGGCGTCAAGGTGATGGCCGTGAACACGCTTGTCCGCAAGGGCAAGATCAAGCGCTTCCGCGGCACGATCGGCCGCCAGAGCGACGTCAAGAAGGCGATTGTGACGCTGGCCGACGGCCAGTCGATCGACGTCGCGACGGGTCTCTGAGCAAGGCCGCGAGGACAGAACAATGGCACTGAAAAAATTCAACCCGGTAACGCCGAGCACCCGCCAGCTGGTCATCGTCGACCGCTCGGGCCTCTACAAGGGCAAGCCCGTCAAGGGTCTGACCGAGGGCCTGACCAAGTCGGGCGGCCGCAACAATTACGGCCGCATCACCGCCCGCTTCATCGGCGGTGGTCACAAGCGTTCGTACCGCATCATCGACTTCAAGCGCCGCAAGTTCGACGTCGTCGGCACGGTCGAGCGCATTGAATACGATCCGAACCGCACCGCCTTCATCGCGCTGATCAAGTACGACGATGGTGAGCTGTCCTACATCATCGCCCCGCAGCGACTTGCCGCCGGCGACAAGATCGTGGCTGGCGAAGCGGTCGACGTGAAGCCGGGCAATGCGATGCCGCTGGCATCGATGCCGGTCGGTACGATCGTCCACAACATCGAGCTGAAGCCGGGCAAGGGTGGCCAGGTCGCCCGTTCGGCCGGCGGTTACGCCCAGCTCGTCGGTCGCGACCAGGGCATGGCGATCCTGCGCCTCAATTCGGGCGAGCAGCGTGTCGTTCACGGCTCCTGCATGGCCACCGTCGGTGCCGTGTCGAACCCCGACCACGGCAACATCAACGACGGCAAGGCCGGCCGCACGGTTTGGCGTGGCAAGCGCCCGCACAATCGCGGCGTGACCATGAACCCGGTCGACCATCCGCACGGCGGTGGTGAAGGCCGCACCTCCGGTGGCCGTCATCCGGTCAGCCCGTGGGGCAAGCCGACCAAGGGCAAGAAGACGCGGTCCAACAAGGCGACCGACAAGTTCATCCTGCGCTCGCGCCATCAGCGCAAGAGCTAAGAAGAGGTAACGCCAAGTGACTCGTTCTATTTGGAAAGGCCCCTTCATCGACGGCTACCTTCTCAAGAAGGTGGACAAGGTTCGTGAAGGTGGTCGCAATGAGGTGATCAAGATGTGGAGCCGTCGCTCCACCATCCTGCCGCAGTTCGTCGGCTTCACCTTCGGTGTCTACAACGGCCAGAAGCATGTTCCCGTCTCGGTGAACGAGGACATGGTCGGTCATAAGTTCGGTGAATTCGCTCCGACGCGGACTTATTACGGTCACGGCGCGGATAAGAAGGCGAAGAGGAAATAATCATGGGCAAGGCCAAAGCTCCGCGCAGGCTTGCTGACAACGAAGCGCGCGCCGTGTTGCGCACGATCCGTATCAGCCCGCAGAAGCTGAACCTCGTTGCCGCGCTGATCCGCGGCAAGAAGGTCGCGACAGCGCTTTCCGACCTCGAATTCTCGGCCAAGCGGATTTCCGGCACGGTCAAGAAGACGCTGGAATCGGCGATCGCCAACGCGGAAAACAACCACGACCTCGATGTCGATGCGCTGGTGGTGGCGGAAGCCTATGTCGGCAAGTCGATCGTCATGAAGCGGTTCCACGCTCGTGGCCGTGGTCGCGCCAGCCGTATCGAGAAGCCGTTCTCGCACCTCACGATCGTCGTTCGTGAAGTCGAAGAAAAAGGGGAGGCCGCATAATGGGCCAGAAAGTCAATCCGATCGGTCTTCGCCTCGGCATCAACCGCACCTGGGATTCGCGCTGGTTCGCGAACACCGGCGAGTACGGCAAGCTGCTGCATGAGGACATCAAGATCCGCAAGTATCTTGAGAAGGAACTCAAGCAGGCCGCGATCTCCAAGGTCGTGATCGAGCGCCCGCACAAGAAGTGCCGCGTTACCATCCATGCCGCGCGCCCGGGTCTGATCATCGGCAAGAAGGGCGCCGACATCGAGAAGCTTCGCAAGAAGCTGATGGAGATGACGAAGTCCGAGACGCACCTCAACATCGTTGAAGTGCGCAAGCCGGAAATCGACGCGACCCTGGTCGCCCAGTCGATCGCCCAGCAGCTCGAGCGCCGTATCGCGTTCCGCCGCGCCATGAAGCGCGCCGTGCAGTCGGCGATGCGCCTCGGTGCCGAAGGCATCCGCATCAACTGCTCGGGCCGTCTCGGCGGCGCCGAAATCGCCCGCATGGAGTGGTACCGTGAAGGCCGCGTGCCGCTGCACACGCTGCGCGCCGATGTCGACTACGGCACGGCCGAGGCGAATACGGCGTATGGCATCTGCGGCGTCAAGGTCTGGGTATTCAAGGGCGAGATCCTCGAGCACGATCCGATGGCTTCGGAACGTCGCGCGACCGAGGGTGATGCTGCGCATGGCGGTGGTGGTGATCGCGAACGCGGTCGTCGTCGCGAAAACGCCTGAGACATTTAGGAATTTGGAGTTAGAACGATGCTGCAGCCAAAGCGCACAAAGTTCCGCAAGCAGTTCAAGGGCCGTATCCATGGTACCGCAAAGGGCGGCACCAACCTGGATTTCGGTGGTTTCGGGCTGAAGGCGCTTGAGCCGAACCGCGTCACCGCGCGTGAGATCGAGGCGGCCCGCCGCGCGATCACTCGTGAAATGAAGCGTGCTGGCCGCGTCTGGATCCGCATTTTCCCGGATCTGCCGGTCACGTCGAAGCCGACCGAAGTCCGCATGGGCAAGGGCAAGGGTGCCGTCGACTACTGGGCGGCGCGCGTCAAGCCGGGCCGCATCATGTTCGAGATCGACGGCGTCAGTGAAGAAACCGCCCGTGAGGCGCTGCGTCTCGGCGCGGCCAAGCTCTCGGTCAGGACGCGCTTCGTACAGCGCATCGCAGAATAAGGACGGGCTGATCATGAAAGCCGAAGACATCCGGACCAAGACCCAGGACCAGCTGACCGACGATTTGGCCAGCCTGAAGAAGGAGCAGTTCAACCTGCGCTTCCAGAAGGCCACCGGCCAGCTCGAGAAGACCGCGCGCGTGAGGCAGGTCCGTAAGGACATTGCGCGTATCAAGACCATCGCTGCGGAAAAGTCCGCGGCCAAGAAGGCTTAAGGACGAAAACCATGCCAAAGCGCATTCTGCAGGGCACCGTCGTCAGCGACAAGAACGAGAAGACGGTTGTCGTCAAGGTCGAACGGCGCTTCACGCATCCCGTGATGAAGAAGACCGTGCGCATGACCAAGAAGTACAAGGCGCACGACGAGAACAACGCCCACAAGGTTGGCGATCAGGTGTTCATCCAGGAATCGAAGCCGATTTCCAAGGACAAGCGCTGGATCGTCGTGTCTTCGGACCAAGCCTGACCTCCGGGCGTAAACAACGAATTTTGGACAGACCGGGGAGGGGCTTCGAGCCCGTCCCGTTAGAAAAGAAGAAGGCGGCCAGTCATGATTCAGATGCAAACAAACCTCGACGTGGCGGATAATTCCGGCGCGCGTCGTGTCATGTGCATCAAGGTGCTGGGCGGCTCGAAGCGGAAATACGCTTCCGTGGGCGACATCATCGTGGTGTCCATCAAGGAAGCCATTCCGCGCGGCCGCGTTAAGAAGGGCGATGTGATGAAGGCGGTCGTGGTTCGCACGGCCAAGGACATCCGCCGCCCGGACGGCAGCGTGATCCGTTTCGACAAGAACGCGGCCGTTCTCGTCGACAACAAGAAAGAGCCGATCGGCACGCGTATCTTCGGACCGGTTCCGCGCGAACTCCGCGCCAAGAACCACATGAAGATCATCTCGCTCGCGCCTGAAGTGCTGTAAGGAGCCGGACCAATGCAAAAGATTAGAAAAGGCGACAAGGTCGTCGTGCTGGCCGGCAAGGACAAGGGCCGTTCGGGCGAAGTCCTCTCGGTTCAGCCGAAGGATGACACCGCGCTGGTGCGCGGCGTCAACATGATCCGTCGTCACCAGAAGCAGACCCAGTCCCAAGAGGGCGGGATCATTACCAAGGAAGCGCCGATCCAGCTGTCGAACATCGCGCTGGCCGACCCCAAGGATGGCAAGCCGACCCGCGTCGGTTTCACCTTCCAGAAGGACGGCAAGAAGGTGCGCGTCGCCAAGCGCTCGGGAGAAGTCATCAATGGCTAAGGCTCAAAGCAAGCAGGCGACTGCCACCAACACGCCGCGTCTGAAGCAGGTCTACAACGAGACCATCCGCAAGGCGCTGCAGGAGCAGTTCGGCTACGACAACGACATGCAGGTTCCGCGCCTCGACAAGATCGTGCTGAACATGGGTGTCGGCGAAGCGACCGCCGATTCGAAGAAGCCTTCGGTTGCGGCCGAAGACCTGGCGCTGATCGCCGGCCAGAAGGCCGTCGTCACCCGCGCCCGCAATTCGATCGCCGGCTTCAAGGTCCGCGAGAACATGCCGATCGGCGCCAAGGTCACGCTGCGCAAGGAACGCATGTACGAGTTCCTCGACCGCCTCGTGAACATCGCGCTGCCGCGCGTCCGCGACTTCCGCGGACTGAACCCCAAGAGCTTCGATGGCCGTGGCAACTACGCCATGGGCATCAAGGAGCATATCGTGTTCCCGGAGATCAACTACGACAAGGTTGATCAGATCTGGGGCATGGACGTCATCGTTTGTACGACTGCGAAGACGGACGACGAAGCCCGGGCATTGCTCAAGGCTTTCAACTTCCCCTTCCGCCAGTAACGGCAGCGAGAAAAGGAAAAATCTGAAATGGCAAAGACCAGCTCAGTCGAGAAGAACAACAGGCGCCGCAAGCTTGCCGACCAGTACGGTCCCAAGCGCGCTGCCCTGAAGGCGATCATCATGGATCAGTCCAAGCCGATGGAAGAGCGCTTCCGCGCTCAGCTCAAGCTTGCTGCCCTGCCGCGCAACTCGGCCAAGATCCGCATCCGCAACCGCTGCGAAGTCACCGGCCGTCCGCGTGCCTACTATCGCAAGCTCAAAGTATCGCGCATCGCGCTTCGTGATCTCGGCAACAACGGCCAGATCCCGGGCCTGGTCAAGTCGAGCTGGTAAGGAGGACATAACATGTCATTGAGCGATCCTCTCGGCGATATGCTGACCCGCATCCGCAACGCCTACGGCCGCAAGAAGTCGAGTGTCTCGACGCCGGCCTCGCGTCTGCGCACCCGCGTCCTCGACGTGCTGAAGGCTGAAGGCTATATCCGCGACTACAGCCAGACCGACTTCGACAACGGCAAGTCCGAGATCGAAATCGAGCTGAAGTATTTCGACGGTGCGCCGGTCGTGCGCGAAATCGCCCGCGTCTCGAAGCCGGGCCGCCGCGTTTACGTCTCGGCCAAGTCGATTCCGCACGTCGCCAACGGCCTCGGCATCGCCATCCTTTCGACGCCGAAGGGCGTGATGGCCGATCACGAAGCCCGCGAACAGAACGTCGGCGGCGAGATCCTCTGCCAGATCTTCTGATCTGGCAGCTGACCGAAAATTGGAATCCGGTCTTCGGATCGTTCCGAAGACAGAGACCTGAAACAAGAGAAGTGACGAGGACAACAAAATGTCTCGTATTGGAAAGAAACCCGTTTCGCTGCCGCAGGGCGTGACCGCGACCGTCAACGGCCAGACCGTGACGGCGAAGGGCCCCAAGGGCGAGCTGAAGTTCGTGGTGAACGACGAAGTCCTGGTCAAGATGGAAGGCGGCGAGATCGCTGTCCAGCCGCGCGACCAGACCAAGACCGCCCGCTCCAAGTGGGGCATGTCGCGCACGCAGATCGTCAACATTCTGCAGGGCGTCAAGGACGGCTTCGAGAAGAAGCTCGAGATCACCGGCGTCGGCTATCGCGCCGCCATGCAGGGCAAGAACCTGCAGCTGGCTCTTGGCTTCAGCCATGACGTCGTCTATGAGACGCCGGCCGGTGTCACCATCGCTGTGCCGAAGCCGACGGAAATCACCGTGACCGGCATCGACAAGCAGCAGGTCGGCCAGGTCGCCGCCGAGATCCGCGAATATCGCGGTCCGGAGCCCTACAAGGGCAAGGGCGTCCGCTACGCTGGCGAGAAGATCGTCCGCAAGGAAGGCAAGAAGAAGTAAGTGTAACGCCGCGGGGAGCGGTCGCGGGAGGCGCTTCGCCTACCGCATATGGCGGCCCCCGTTTTTTGAAGGCAAGGAAGACCATCATGGGTACCAAGGAATCCACGCAGCGCCGTGCGCAGCGCGTTCGCCGCCAGATCAGGAAGGTCGCCGGTGAGCGTCCGCGCCTGTCGGTTCACCGCACCTCGAAAAACATCTATGTCCAGGTGATCGACGACGCCAAGGGCCACACCATCGCTGCCGCTTCGACGCTCGAGAAGGACCTCAAGGGTTCGCTCAAGACCGGCGCCGACACGGCCGCCGCCGCCGCGATCGGCAAGCTGATCGCCGAGCGCGCCACCAAGGCCGGCGTCAAGGAAGTCGTCTTCGACCGTGGCCCGTACATCTATCACGGCCGCGTCAAGGCGCTGGCTGAAGCTGCCCGCGAAGGCGGTCTGAGCTTCTAATTTCGCCCCCGGTGACCCACAGAGGCGCCGGATCGTATCATCAACCGTGCTTCCGGAAAAAAACAAGGA
This sequence comes from Mesorhizobium sp. 2RAF45, assembly GCF_052115225.1. Taxonomy (NCBI): domain Bacteria; kingdom Pseudomonadati; phylum Pseudomonadota; class Alphaproteobacteria; order Hyphomicrobiales; family Phyllobacteriaceae; genus Mesorhizobium; species Mesorhizobium sp. 2RAF45. The sequence continues at coordinate 8,924 of NZ_JBFRGG010000023.1, forward strand.
ACAGGATATGGCACAGGAACGTAGGGAAGGCGGCCGCGGCCGCGAGCGTGAGCGCGAAGAGCGCGACGACGGCATGGTGGACAAGCTGGTCCACATCAATCGCGTCGCCAAGGTCGTCAAGGGTGGCCGTCGCTTCGGCTTCGCCGCACTCGTCGTCGTCGGCGACCAGAAGGGCCGCGTCGGCTTCGGTCATGGCAAGGCACGCGAAGTGCCGGAAGCCATCCGCAAGGCAACTGAATCGGCCAAGCGCGACATGATCTTCGTGCCGCTGCGCTCGGGCCGTACGCTGCATCACGACGTCGAGGGACGCTGGGGCGCCGGACGCGTTCTGCTGCGCGCCGCCAAGCAGGGTACCGGCATCATCGCCGGCGGCCCGATGCGCGCCGTTTTCGAGACGCTCGGCATGCATGACGTGGTCGCCAAGTCGATGGGTTCGTCGAACCCTTACAACATGGTTCGCGCCACGTTCGATGCGCTGAAGAGCCAGATGCATCCCAAGGATGTGGCTGCCGCTCGCGGCATCAAGTATTCGACCCTTCAGGCCCGCCGCGGCACCGCCGTTGCGGCTGAAGAATAGTCGATCTGACCAGGGATTTTGACCATGGCCAAGAAAGCAACCAAGACCATCACCGTTGAGCAGATCGGTTCGCCGATCCGCCGCCCGAAGGAACAGCGCGCGACGCTGGTCGGCCTCGGCCTCAACAAGATGCACAAGCAGCGCACCCTGGAAGATACGCCTTCCGTGCGCGGCATGATCGCCGCCGTTCAGCATCTCGTCCGCGTCGTGGACGAGGGCTGAGCCAAAGCGCAGGAGAACTCAGATGAAACTCAACGATCTGCGTGACAAGGACGGCGCGACGCATTCCAAGAAGCGTCTCGGCCGCGGCATCGGTTCCGGCTCGGGCAAGACCGCCGGTCGCGGCGTCAAGGGTCAGAAGGCGCGCTCCGGCGTCGCCATCAACGGCTTCGAGGGTGGCCAGATGCCGCTCTACCGGCGCCTGCCGAAGCGTGGCTTCAACAACATCTTCGCCAAGAGCTTCGTCGTCGTGTCGCTGGCCCGCATCCAGGAAGCCGTCGATGCCAAGAAGCTCGACGCCAAGGCAACCGTGACGGCCGAGGCGCTCGTCGCCGCCGGCGTCATCCGCCGCGTCAAGGATGGCGTGCGCGTGCTGTCCGATGGCGAACTCAAGGCCAAGCTTGCCTTCGACGTCGCCGGTGCTTCCAAGGCGGCGATCGAGAAGATCGAAAAGGCCGGCGGCTCGGTCAAGTTGCCGGAAAAGGCAGCTGCCGAGTAACGGCAATTTGAAGCGCGATCGGCAAGAGTGGGATCCCGTTTTTGCTCACGATTGCGCTTTGATCTGCTCAATTAAGCGGCCGCGTCAACGCGGCCGCTTGCATGTTTAGAGCCCGGAGCTTATCTCGTGAGCTTCGGTGAAACGCACCGCCTGACCTCACGGGCCATCAAGCGTTACCAAGCGGAGAATCAGGCATGGCTTCGGCTGCTGAACAACTAGCCTCGAATCTGAATTTCTCGGCCTTCGCCAAGGCGGAGGACCTGAAGAAACGCATCTGGTTCACCATTGGCGCGTTGCTCGTCTACCGCCTCGGCACCTATATCCCGCTGCCCGGAATCAATCCCGACGCCTTCGCCCAAGCCTTCTCCTCGCAGAGCAAGGGCGTGCTCGGCATGTTCAACATGTTCGCCGGCGGCGCCGTGCAGCGCATGGCGATCTTCGCGCTCGGCATCATGCCTTACATCTCCGCCTCCATCATCATGCAGCTGATGACCTCGGTCATTCCGTCGCTGGAAGCGCTGAAGAAGGAAGGCGAACAGGGCCGCAAGGTCATCAACCAGTACACGCGCTACGGCACCGTGCTTCTGGCACTGGTACAGGCCTATGGCATTTCGGTGGGGCTGGAGAACGGCAACGGCATCGTCAGCGATCCCGGCATGTTCTTCCGCGTTTCGACCGTCGTCACGCTGGTCGGCGGCACCATGTTCCTGATGTGGCTCGGCGAGCAGATTACCGCGCGCGGCATAGGCAACGGCATTTCGCTGATCATCTTCTCCGGCATCGTCGCCGGCTTGCCGCATGCCATTTCCGGCACGCTGGAACTTGGTCGCACCGGCGCCCTGTCGACCGGCCTGATCCTGGCGATCATCGTCCTGGCCATCGTCGTCATCGCGCTCATCGTGTTCTTCGAACGCGCCCAGCGCCGCCTGCTGATCCAGTATCCGAAGCGCCAGGTCGGCAATCGCATGTTCCAGGGCGACACCTCGCATCTGCCGCTGAAGCTCAATACGTCGGGCGTCATCCCGCCGATCTTCGCCTCGTCGCTGCTCCTGCTGCCGGCCACCATCGCCGGCTTCTCGCAGACCACCAACATGCCCGCCTGGGCGAGCACCATCCTGGCCTCGCTCGGCCATGGCCAGCCGCTCTACATGGCGTTCTACGCGGCGATGATCGTGTTCTTCGCCTTCTTCTACACAGCGATTGTCTTCAACCCGAAGGACACCGCCGACCAGCTCAAGAAGCATTCGGGCTTCATCCCGGGCTATCGCCCGGGCGAGCGCACCGCCGATTACATCGATTACGTTCTCACCCGCATCACCGTCGTCGGCGCCATCTATCTGGTGCTGGTGTGCCTGCTGCCGGAGTTCCTGATCTCGGCGACTGGCGTACCATTCTACCTTGGTGGCACATCGCTTCTGATCGTGGTCAGTGTCACGCTCGATACGGTTGCGCAGATTCAGGGCCACCTGATCGCGCACCAGTATGAAGGCCTGATCAAGAAGTCGAAGCTGCGCGGGGGGAAGAAAGCCAGATGAGGTTGATTTTGCTTGGGCCGCCAGGGGCGGGCAAGGGGACACAAGCACAAAGACTGGTAGAAAAACACGGCATACCCCAACTCTCGACGGGAGACATGCTGCGTGCCGCCGTTCAGGCCGGTTCCGAAGTCGGCAAGCGTGCCAAGGCGGTGATGGATGCCGGTGAACTGGTGTCCGACGCCATCGTCAATGCCATCGTCGCCGAGCGGATCGACCAGGCCGACTGCGCCAAGGGATTCATCCTCGACGGCTACCCGCGCACACTGGTGCAGGCCGATGCGGTTGAATCGATGCTTTCTGAGCGTGGCATCGGCCTCGACACGGTCATCGAACTGGTCGTCGACGACAGGGCCCTGGTCGGCCGCATCGTCAAGCGCGCCGAGGACGCCAAGGCCGCCGGGCAGCCGGTGCGCAAGGACGACAATCCGGCGGTGTTCGAGGAGCGCCTGCGCGAGTACTACAAGAAGACCGCTCCGCTGACCGGCTATTATTACGCCAAGGGCAAGCTTAAGACGGTCGACGGCATGGCCAGCATCGACGCGGTGACCGCCGAGATCGAAGCCGTGCTCGCGGCCGCCGCCAAGGCGCGGTAACGGAATCTAAAGATTAGGCTTGACGGGAGCGGCTCGCTGCGGTATGGCGGCCCGTCTTCCTATCAGGTGCGAACTTTGCTTGTCCGCAAGGGCAAGGCAGTCGCTTTGAACTGGAAACTCCCGCAAGGGCCGGCCTCCACCGGACGCGGGGCAACTTTGACAGCGCCGGGACTACCTTGTTTTAAAGGTTGGCCGGCCCACATGGAGAAGGAAAGAACATGGCTCGTATAGCCGGCGTCAACATTCCGACCAACAAGCGCGTCGTCATCGCGCTTCAGTACATTCACGGCATTGGCAAGAAGTTCGCCCAGGAGATCGTCGACAAGGTCGGCATCCCGGCCGAGCGCCGCGTCAACCAGCTGACCGACGCGGAAGTCTTGCAGATCCGCGAGACCATCGACCGTGACTACCAGGTCGAAGGCGACCTGCGTCGCGAAGTGTCGATGAACATCAAGCGTCTCATGGACCTCGGCTGCTACCGCGGCCTGCGTCACCGTCGCTCGCTGCCGGTCCGCGGCCAGCGCACGCACACCAATGCACGCACCCGCAAGGGCCCGGCCAAGTCGATCGCCGGCAAGAAGAAGTAATTTGGGTGAATAAGGGAGTAGGGGAGTAAGGCAGTAGGGAATGCCCGCCAGTCGGGTCGCATTTCTCCCTACTCCCTTACTGCCCTATTCCCCTACTCCCTTACGAAGGTGGAGCCGCTGGCATTACGGCGGTGTAGAGATCAACTGAAAGGAATACCATGGCCAAGGAAGCCGCTCGTGTTCGCCGTCGCGAACGCAAGAATATCTCGTCGGGCGTTGCCCACGTCAATTCGACCTTCAACAACACGATGATCACCATCACCGACGCGCAGGGCAATTCGATTGCCTGGTCGTCGGCCGGTGCCCAGGGCTTCAAGGGTTCGCGCAAGTCGACCCCGTTCGCCGCCCAGATGGCTGCCGAGGACGTCGCCAAGAAGGCCCAGGAACACGGCATGCGCATGCTCGAAGTCGAGGTCTGCGGACCTGGCTCCGGTCGTGAATCGGCGCTGCGCGCCCTGCAGGCGGCCGGCTTCACCATCACCTCGATCCGTGATGTGACGCCGATCCCGCACAATGGCTGCCGCCCGCGCAAGAAGCGCCGCGTCTAAGAAATTACCGAACGCCGCGCGAACGCCCACAGGGGCGTTCCTCCGCGGTATTCCAGGTCGCCCGCCACGATTGGATGGTGGCGGGTCAACGGAAGGAAAGCATCATGATCCAGAAAAATTGGCAGGAACTGATCAAGCCGAACAAGATCGAGTTCTCGTCGAAGAAGAAGACGCTGACCACGCTGGTCGCCGAGCCGCTTGAGCGTGGCTTTGGCCTCACGCTGGGCAACGCGCTGCGCCGCGTGCTTCTGTCTTCGCTGCGCGGTGCGGCTGTGACCGCCGTGCAGATCGACGGCGTTCTGCATGAATTCTCGTCCATCGCCGGTGTGCGCGAGGACGTGACCGACATCGTCTTGAACATCAAGGAAATCGCCATCCGCATGGAAGGCGACGGCCCCAAGCGCATGGTCGTGCGCAAGCAGGGACCGGGTGCGGTTCTCGCCGGCGACATCCAGACGGTTGGCGATGTCGAGATCCTCAATCCCGACCACGTCATCTGCACGCTGGACGAAGGCGCTGAAATCCGCATGGAATTCACCGTCGACACCGGCAAGGGCTACGTGCCGGCCGAGCGCAACCGCGCCGAGGACGCGCCGATCGGCCTGATCCCGGTCGACAGCCTCTATTCGCCGGTCAAGAAGGTCTCCTACAAGGTCGAGAACACCCGCGAGGGCCAGGTTCTCGACTATGACAAGCTGACCATGACCATCGAGACCGACGGTTCGATCTCGGGCGAGGACGCGGTGGCTTTCGCCGCCCGCATCCTGCAGGACCAGCTCGGCCTGTTCGTCAACTTCGACGAGCCGCAGAAGGAAGTCGCCGCCGAAGCCGTCACCGAGCTCGCCTTCAACCCGGCGCTGCTCAAGAAGGTCGACGAGCTCGAGCTTTCGGTGCGTTCGGCCAACTGCCTGAAGAACGACAACATCGTCTACATCGGCGATCTCATCCAGAAGACCGAAGCCGAGATGCTGCGCACCCCGAACTTCGGCCGCAAGTCGCTGAACGAGATCAAGGAAGTGCTGGCGGCAATGGGCCTGCACCTCGGCATGGAAGTGCCGGACTGGCCGCCGGAAAACATCGAAGACCTCGCCAAGCGCTACGAAGACCAATATTGAGCATGAATTCCAAGGATCGGCGGCGTGAGCCGCTCGATCCGACGGTCATGCGGAAAACCATCAGAGGCCTTGGCCTCTTGAACAACTGAAGAAGGAAAAGAGCCATGCGCCACGGTTTCAAAGGCCGTCGCTTCGCCCGAAGCATTAGCCATCGCAAGTCGATGTTCGCCAACCTCGCCGTGTCGCTGCTCGAGCACGAGCAGATCGTCACCACCCTGCCGAAGGCGAAGGACCTGCGTCCGATCGTCGAGAAGCTGGTAACACTCGGCAAGCGCGGCGACCTGCACGCCCGCCGCCAGGTGATCGCGCAGATCGGCAATGAAGGCGTCGTTAAGCGCCTGTTCGACACCATCGCCCCGCGCTACGCCAACCGCAACGGCGGTTATTTGCGCATCATGAAAGCCGGCTTCCGTCACGGCGACAACGCCGCGATGGCCGTCATTGAGTTCGTCGATCGCGACACCTCGGCCAAGGGCGCTGGCGACCGCGCCCGCCTCGAAGCCGAAGGCACCGACGCGGAAGCCGCGGCCGCATAAGGCCACCTCTTTCCGGAATGAATTGAAGGGGCCTGCGGGCCCCTTTTTCATGCCCTACGCCTACCAAGGCGCACCTTAAACGATCTGCCGGCGCGAAAATAATCGGATTTCAGCGGCTTAGCCTTTCATTTTGCACAATCGTCGGGACAATGCGCCCGAACTTGCCTTGGAGGATTCGCGAATGCGCGCCAAAAGACTGTCCCTTGTTCTGCTCTGCGCCTTCATGGTGTTCGCAGCCGCACCGGCAGTCCGGCAGGCGTTCGCCGAAGACGCGGCAAAACCCGCCGATCCGGGCCTGTCGGACGTGCTGACCGATCTGCTGCACGGTGTCGAAGGCGAGAATGCCACCTCGGGGCCTGACAAGCGCGTGCCGTTCGGCCGTGAGGAGGTACAGCTTTCGTTCGCGCCGCTGGTCAAGCAGACGGCGCCGGCCGTGGTCAATGTCTATGCCTCGCAGACGGCCAAGGTCACATCGCCTTTTGAAGGCGATCCGTTCTTCGAGGAGTTTTTCGGCCGTGCGCAGCCGCGCGCCCAATCCTCGCTGGGCTCAGGTGTGCTTGTCGATCCGAGCGGCGTCATCGTCACCAATTTTCACGTCATCAAGGATGCCGACGAGGTCAAGGTGGCGACCGCCGACGGGCGCGAATTCACCAGCAAGGTGATGCTGAAGGACGAGACGCTGGATCTAGCCGTGCTCAAGATCGAATCCGACAAGCCGTTCCCGGTCATCGCCATTGGCGATTCCGACGCGCTGGAGGTCGGCGACCTAGTGCTGGCCATCGGCAATCCCTTCGGCGTCGGTCAGACCACCACCAGCGGCATTGTTTCGGCACTTGCCCGCAGCCATATCGGCGTCTCGGATTCGGGCTATTTCATCCAGACCGACGCGGCCATCAATCCCGGCAATTCCGGCGGCGCGCTGATCAACATGGGCGGCCAGCTGGTCGGCATCAACACCGCCATCTACAGCCGCAGCGGCGGCTCGATCGGCATCGGTTTCGCCATCCCGGCCAACATGGTGCGGGCTTTCGCCGATGCGGCCAAGGCCGGCCTCGATTTCTTCGAGCGGCCCTATATCGGCGCCGAGTTCGAGGCGGTGACGCCGCAGATCGCCGAATCGCTCGGCATGGAAAAGCCGACCGGTGCGCTGGTGTCTTCGGTCGATGCTACTGGGCCAGCCGGCAAGGCCGGGCTGAAGGCTGGCGATGTCGTGCTGCAGATCAACGGCAAGCCGGTCGAGAGCATCGAGGCGCTGGACTATCGCATGGCGACGCTGTCGATCGGCACAAAGGCGAATTTCGCGATCCTGACCAAGGGCCAGCAAGCAGCCATGGACATCGCGCTGGAGCGCGCGCCGGAAGGTGCGAAAGCCTCGGAAGTGACGCTGCATGGCCGCAGCCCGTTCTCGGGCGCGAAGGTCGCGGAACTGTCGCCGCGGCTTGCCCAGAAGCTTGGCCTGCGCACCGATCTCAAGGGCGTGACGGTGATCGACATCAACCGCGACTCGCCGGCCGCCGATTTCGGCTTCATCCCGGGCGACATCGTGCGCGAGGTCAACGGCACCACCATCGATACCGCCGCGACCCTGGCGCAGGTAGCCCAGCAGGATACGCGCTGGTGGCGCTTTACCGTCGAGCGCGGCGGGCAGATACTGCGCCAGGTGCTGCGTTACTGAGTTCGATCTGAAGGGATCGCGCTCCAAACCAAAAGAAGTACATGGCCGATCTGTTCAGTGTCGATGAACCGGAAAAGGCGCCGCCCGGGCGGCCGCTGGCCGACAGGCTGCGGCCGAGAAATCTTGGCGAGGTCGTCGGCCAGGAGCATCTGACCGGCCCCGATGGCGCGCTGACCCGGCTGATCGGCTCGGGCTCACTCGGCTCGATGATTTTCTGGGGGCCGCCGGGCACCGGCAAGACCACGGTGGCAAGGCTGCTCGCCGGCGAGACCAGCCTTGCCTTCGAGCAGATTTCGGCGGTGTTTTCCGGCGTTGCCGACCTGAAGAAAGTGTTCGAGACGGCCAAGCTGCGCCGCGCCAACGGCCGCCAGACCTTGCTGTTCGTCGACGAGATCCATCGCTTCAACCGCGCCCAGCAGGATTCCTTTCTCCCTGTCATGGAGGACGGGACGGTCGTCCTGGTCGGCGCCACGACGGAAAACCCGTCCTTCGAGCTCAACGCGGCTCTGTTGTCGCGCGCGCGCGTCATGGTTTTCCATTCGCTCGGCGAGGAGAGCATCGCCAAGCTGATGGTGCGGGCTGAGGAGATGGAGGGCAGGGCGCTGCCGCTCGATGACGAGGCCCGCGCCATGCTGATCCGCATGAGCGATGGCGACGGCCGCGCATCGCTGACGCTGGCCGAGGAAGTCTGGCGCGCCGCCAAGCCCGGTGAGGTCTTTGATCCCGAAGGGCTGCAGCGTATCGTCCAACGCCGTGCGCCGATCTACGACAAGGGCCAGGACGGCCACTACAATCTGATCTCGGCGCTGCACAAATCGGTGCGCGGTTCCGATCCCGACGCGGCACTCTACTATCTCGCGCGCATGTTCGACGCCGGCGAGGATCCGCTCTATCTTGGCCGCCGGCTGGTGCGCATGGCGATGGAAGACATCGGCCTAGCCGATCCGCAGGCGCTGGTCGTCGCCAATGCCGCCAAGGACGCCTACGACTATCTGGGCTCTCCGGAAGGCGAGCTCGCCTTTGCCGAGGCCACCGTCTATCTCGCCACCGCGCCCAAATCCAATGCCGTCTACACGGCCTTCAAGGCGGCGACGCAGGCAGCCAAGCAGCATGGCTCGCTGCTGCCGCCGAAGCATATCCTCAATGCGCCGACCAAGCTGATGAAGGAAGAGGACTACGGCGCGGGCTATCGCTACGATCATGATGAGCCCGACGCATTTTCGGGCCAGGACTATTTTCCGGAGAAGATGGGCCGCCAGACCTTCTACGATCCGCCTGAGCGTGGTTTCGAGCGCGACATCAGGAAGCGGCTCGACTATTGGGCGAAGCTGCGCAAGGAACGGGAATAGCGGATTTGCGTGGCCCGGTGGTCGTCACGCTTCGAAGCGAGGCCCCGCCATGGGGTATCTCAACCTCGGTTGCTCTCCACGCACTGCTGGCCGCGATGCTGGCGCTCATGCCGCTGCCAAAGCGGCCGAAGCGGCTGGACGAGGAAGGGGTGTCGGTCGACATTCTGACACCCCAGCAGTTCGAGGCCTCGACAAGGCCGCCGCCGGCGCCAGCACCGCCTTCAGCGCCCGAGGCGCAAGCGTCCGTACCAACACCAACAACACCATCAACCACTCCTCGATCTATATCGCCCACCGCGCCGACCATGATTCGGCCGACCGAAATGCTGTCGGCCAAGACGCTCGCCGATCCGCGCAGCCGGCAGGCGCGCGCCGATCTCGCGACCTTCGCTTCCGACGAACGCATGGTGCAATTGTGCAATCTCGAGGCCATGGACCAGATCCGGCGATGGCGCGTGGACTTTCAGCCGGAACGCGTCGTGCCTTATGCGACAGCTGAGGAGAAGATCGGCGGCACCACGATCACCGCGGACGGCGCGGCTTTCCGCAGTCGCAAAAACTGGTATGGTCTGAAGTTCAAATGCCAGCTCGCGCGGGACGGCGAAAGCGTCATCGGCTTTGAGTTCCTGGTCGGCGATCCCGTGGCCAGGGAGAAATGGAACGAGCTCGGCTTGCCAGCGGTGCATTGACCCCAGCGATGCATTGACCGAAGTCTGGCAAATTCCACCAGGCAACTGCCAGGCCACGATGTCGTGGCGTTGTGCGGCGACCCAAAAAACCTTATCAAGGCGCACGGCCGGGCGGTGGTCGTTGCCGAGATTTGGCACACTCATTCGCAACAGGATCGCGCTCCGCGCGTGGAAAAATGACAAAAACCCTTCGCAAAACCCTTCGCAAATTCGCCATCGCCATCCCGCTTCTCGCCCTTGGCTTCTACTTCATCCCCATTCTGACGACGATCTTCATCGTCTGCGGCCTGATCGACGTGCTGCGCAACGACAGGAAGGATCTGGCGCTGTTCTCAGGCTACTTCCTAGGCAACGGCCTGTTCACCTGGCTCTTGTCGCCGTTCAACCTGCTGGTCGATCTGCTCTGCTACCGCAATCCCGGTGTGTGGAAGCTGGAGCAGTTTCCGGAGGATTATCAGCGCGAGGTCAATGAGGTCCTGGACATCTTCAAGGCGCGCAAGGATGAGATCATCGCCGATATCGATGCCAATTTCGGCGCCGGCCGGCGTGGCATGTATGTCTACCAGTGGTATGGCAAACACCGGATCGACAACGTCGCCGAGTTCAACAAGGATTTCAAATACATCAAGACCATCGCCGTTTCGGTCTTCAGCAAGCGCGAATCGACCTCCTGGCACTTCGGCCCGCTGCGCCTCAGCCTTCGCATCCTCTACAATCTGATCCCGGTGAAGGCGGAAATCTTCGTCGAATGCGGCAACGTCAAGAACTACTGGTACGACAATCCGCAGTTCATCTTCGACGACACGCTGCTGCACCGTTCGGTCAACGAATATGACGGCCGCCGCTACTGCGTGTTCATGGACATCATCAGGCCGTCCCCGTTCCCGAGACTCATTGCCGGCATGCTCGCGGTTGTCTCGGTCAGCGTCGAGCGCATCAATTCGATGTTCTACAAGAACTGGAAGATGATCGGCTCGACCAAGCCGAAGAAGATCGAAACCACCTGACCTGAAAACGTCGACGCTGCCGGCTCTGCTGGCAGCGTCAGGGTGCGATGCATTATCTTTTGCCGACTTCTCGCGCACGGCTTCTGTATATCACATATGAATAATATATCGAACGGCTGCTTGGAAGAAGCGGTCCCTTCGGCGGTATTTCTGTGTGTCGTCGACGCTTGCGACGTCCATGCGTTCAAGTATACATCTTTATCAAGTCATCAATAATTCGTGATACGAATTGGCAAATCCCGATCGCGGAAACGGCATTCGAGTGTATTAGAAATAGCTTAAATAAGACTTAGGCGGACCCCGTCTCTTCCATTCTTGGCGGCTTCAAGTGATCGGGAAAAAAATCTTCGGATTCTGGGGGGCTTACATCTGCGCCGTGTTACTTGGCGCTGCTGTGAGCGCCGCGTACATAAGTCTCGAAGAGTCCGTCTATTATTGGGACTTCGCGGCCTATTTCAACATGTTCAACCAGCAGGGCGCACTTCTGGTCGAAAGCCCTTTCGAATGGCTGAGCCAATTGGGCACCTCTATCGCCACGGAAGATTACGGCGTGGCGATCCTGGTGCCGCTGATGCCGTTTCACCTTGTTTTTGGCGGTTCAAGGCTTTCCTTCGTTACCGGAATAGTCGCGGTCTACCTGGTTCCAGCGGTTCTTTTGATAGGCAGAATAAGCTATCAGGAGGCGGTCTCCGAGATACCGTCCCGTAGCTGGATCGCCGTCTGGATCGCGGCCTTCCTGTACACGCCGTTCTGGGCGCCGACGCTTCGGGGAATGCCTGACATTGCCGGCTGTCTCGCCCTGACCGCGGCAACCTATTTTTTCTGGAAATCCAAATTCCTGACCCGCGAACCGGTGGTGAGCGGAATAGCCGTCGGCGCCTGCCTGTGGTTGGCGTTCATGCTGCGCCGCTGGTACGCCTATGCGGACATAGGGATCACCGTTTCCGCGGCATTCCTGGGTTTGCTGCAGATCGCAAGGGAGCGGGATTTGCCGGCCTTCCGCAACGCGGCTCTGGGCGGCGCGTGCGCGATTTTCCTTATTGCCGCGACGGCGTTGAACTTCCAGCTGCCGCTAATTGCCAAGATTCTGCAAACCAGCTACGCCGACCTTTACAGCGGATACAAGACGACCTTTGTCACCCAGCTCGGTGACGTCGGATCCCGGCTCAGCTATCTGAACTGGGCGTTGATTGTGGTGGGCCTCTACATCTCGGTTGTGCGCCGCAACAGATTTGCCGTCTTCTGTGCCATGGCCTCGGTGCTTACCTTCTTGGCTTTCATCCGGACGCAGGACCCGGAACGTCATCATTCCTTGCCGATTTTTCTTTGGCTCTTTCCCGCCTATGCCCAGGCAATCGTTTCGATCGTCTCCGTGCCGGGACTGAAATCACGATGGCCGACCGTCGCCATGGCCGCTGTTGCCGGATTTGCTTTTTTGGGCACGTTTTTTCCAGCCGGCCGTCAGTTGTTGTCCCCGGTTGGCTTCGTCTTCGCCAGGGAAGCCACGCTTCCCCTTCACCTTGACAATCTCCCCGAATACAGCCGCCTGATCGATGACCTCGTCGACAGGATGGAACCGAAGGACCGCTTTTCGGTATTTGCGTCGGGTCCTGTGATGAGCGACGCCCTGTTGTTCGGCATGAAACGGGATCTTGTTACCCATGTCGGATGGATTTGCCAGGTGGACAGTCGTGATCGGTTCCGACCGGACGCATTGAAATCCAGATATGTTGTCGTGACCGACCGGCCGGTTACTCATCTGCAACCGGGCGCGCAGATCTGCGTCACGCTCCCGAACCAGTATATTCTTGAAGGCAAGGGTATCGGTGCCGCGTACAGGCGCATTGCGCAGTACCGATTGTCAGGCGGTGTCGCCGGCTATCTCTACGAACAGGTACGCCCGGTCAGAAAGGCCGAGGTCGATGCCCTCTACGTCGAATTCAAGAAGAAGTATCCAGACTGGACGGTGCCTGAATGGTGATTGCGAAGGGATTGACGCCACGGCCTCGACACGGGCAGTAGACGATGATGTTCAATCTGCTTCTCGTGGTCGTCGGCGGCGGCATCGGCGCCGGCATCCGCCATCTCACCAACATGGGCGCGCTGCGTCTTGTCGGCCCCAACTACCCCTGGGGCACGATGGTCATCAACATCGTCGGCTCCTTTGCCATGGGCCTGTTCATCGCCGCCCTGGCGCGCCGCGGCGGGTCGAACGAAGTCAGGCTGTTCGTCGCCACCGGCATCTTTGGCGGCTTCACGACTTTTTCCGCCTTTTCGCTCGATTTCGCGACGCTGTGGGAGCGCGGAGCCACGCTGCCGGCATTTGGGTATGCGCTGGCCAGTGTCATTGGCGCGATCATCGCCCTGTTTTTGGGTCTTTGGCTCGCAAGAAGCCTGCCTTAATGCTATTGCCGCGCCAAGCGCAGGCCGAGTCCTGCTTTGGAAACGGATAAGCGAAGAAAAAATGGCAGGCGTTGAACAGATCACGGTGGAGGCCGGCGAGGCGGGCATGCGGCTCGATCGCTGGTTCAAGACGCATTTCCCGGGCCTTGGTTTCGGCCATTTGCAGAAGCTGCTGCGCTCCGGCCAGATCCGCGTCGACGGCGGCCGCGTCAAGGCCGACAGCCGTGTCGAGCCCGGCCAGGTGGTGCGTATCCCGCCACTCGAGGTCGACAAGAAGGGCGAGAGCGCGCTGACTGGCCATTCGATCCGCAACCAGGGCGATGCCGACGTCCTGGCGAAAATGCTGATCCATGAGGATCCGAAGGTTTTCGTCTTCAACAAGCCGGCGGGCCTTGCGGTGCAGGGCGGCTCGGGCGTCACCCGCAATGTCGACGACATGCTGGAAGCCTGGCGCAACCAGAAGGGTGAGAAGCCGCGGCTGGTCCACCGGCTCGACCGCGACACGTCGGGCGTGCTGGTTGTCGCCCGTACGAGACTGGCCGCCATGAAGCTGTCGGAAGCGTTCCGCGCCCGCGAAACGAAGAAGACCTACTGGGCGCTGGTCAAGGGCGTGCCGCCGAAGCGCGAGGACAAGATCTCGACCTGGCTGATCAAGGAGCCGACCGAGGATGGCGACCGCGTCCGGGTCGCAGCGCATGGTGAAAAAGGCGCCGACCATGCCGTGTCCTACTACCGCATCATCGAGCAGGCGGCGCAGACCATGACCTGGCTGGAGATGGAACCTTACACGGGCCGCACCCACCAGCTTCGCGTCCATGCCGCCTATATCGGCTGCCCGATCATCGGCGATCCGAAATATTTCGAGGCCGACACCAACTGGGATTTCCCCGGCGGTATCCAGAATCGCCTGCATCTGCATGCGCGCCGCATCATCATTCCGCATCCCGACAAGGGCGTCATCGACGTCACCGCGCCGATGCCGCCGCACATGCGCCAGAGCTGGAACCTGATCGGCTTCGACGACGCCAGCGCGGAGGATTGATCTTGAGCGGCGCCACTGACGCGCTCGATCGGCGCGACACAGTCGACATGGCCGCCGCCGCCATCATGGTCGGCCTGACCTTTTCCTGGGGCCTGAACTATGTCGCCGCCAAAATCTCCTATGCCGGCTACGATCCCGTCTTCCTGTCGATCGCACGCTCGATCATCGGCGGCTTCTGCGTCTTCCTCTGGTGCCGCTGGCGCGGCATCGCTCTGTTCAGGCGCGATGGCACATTGCTCGCCGGCATTGCCGTAGGCGTGCTTTTCGGCATCGAGTTCCTTTGCCTCTATGTCGGCCTGGAGCATACGACTGTTGCCCGCAACACGCTGCTGGTCAACTCAATGCCGTTCTGGATGCTGATTGGCGGTCACTTCCTGCTTGGCGAACAGATCACCATGCGCAAGTTCCTCGGCCTGCTGCTGGCTTTTGCCGGCCTCACCGCCGTCTTTTCCGACAAGCTTGGCGGCGGCGACATGCTGTTCGGCGATCTGCTCAGTCTTGGCTCCGGGTTCTTCTGGGCTTTGACCAATATCCTCATCAAGCGGTCGAAACTGGTCGTGGCGAGCGCCGAGAAGCTGCTGCTCTACCAACTCGCCGGCGCGGCTATCGTCGGCATATTGGTGCTGCCTCTCGCCGGCCCGCCGGTGCGCGATCCGTCCTTGTTGCCAACTTTGGCGCTGCTTTTCCAGGCGATCTATATCGTCGCCTTCACCTATGTCCTGTGGTTCTGGCTTCTGCGCCGCTATCCGGCCTCCGGCCTGTCCAGCTTTACCTTCCTGTCGCCGGTTTTCGGTGTCCTGTGCGGCGCGATCATCTTGAACGAGCCGCTGACCATTCGCATTTTTCTGGCACTTGGCTTGATTGCGGCGGGCCTGATCATCGTTAACCGGCCGGCGCGCAAGCCGACACCGGTGTGAGAGTGACTTTTCATGCGTGACATCCTCAACGACCTCGAAGCGGGCAAGTATCTTTCCGATCCGGATCCGGTCCGCCGCGCCCAGATTCAGATGAAGACGCCGCTGCCCAAGCGCTTCTACAAAACCGCTTCGGTTGTGCCGATAGAGGGAGGTTTTGCCGTGCATCTCGACGGCAAGCCGGTGCGCACGCCGGGCAAGGCGCTGCTGGCGCTGCCGACCGAGGCGGCGGCAGTGCTGGTTGCAGGCGAGTTCGCGGAACAGGGCGAGACGATCAATCCGGTGACGATGCCGGTGATGCGCCTGGTCAACACTACCATCGACGGCGTTGCCAACGATCCGCAGGCGGTGCTGGAAGACATACTGCGGTTTGCCTCATCGGATCTGCTCTGTTACCGCGCCGACGCTCCCCAAGGGCTGGTCGCGCGGCAGAACGAGCAGTGGGATCCGGTCATCGATTGGGCGCGCACGACATTGGGGGCTCGCTTCAACCTTGCCGAGGGCATCATCCATGTCGAGCAGCCACGCGAGACGATCGCCGTTCTGGGCAGTCATCTCAATCAGCGCGCCGAGCCGCTGCGGTTGGCCGCCATCCACCTCATGACCTCGCTGACGGGTTCGGCGCTGCTGGCGCTGGCGGTCGATTTCGGCGAGCTCGATGCCGAGACTGCCTGGGCCGCCGGCCATGTCGACGAGGACTGGCAGATCGAGCATTGGGGGCAGGACGCCGAAGCGGTCGCGCGCCGTGCCGCCCGCAAACGCGATATGATGGCTGCCGTCAGCCTTCTCGAGGCGCTCAAGGGTTGACCCTGCGGCGATTGCCGCACCGCACCTAATACCAAAGTCATAATCCCATCGTCGCTCTGCCGCCGGCGGGCGCTTTCTGTCATTTTTCCCGTGATGGCCCGGCATTTCCGAGTCCGCGTTCGGAGGAGAACGCTGACACTGGCGCCCGGCATCGAGGACAGCGTCTCACGGGAGGACAACTCAATGGCAATGGCATCGACCGCCGGCAGAACGAGCCGCGGCATGACTCGGGAAGAGAAGAAGGTCATCTTCGCTTCCTCACTCGGCACCGTTTTCGAATGGTACGATTTCTATCTCTACGGTTCATTGGCGGCCTTCATTGGCTCGACCTTTTTCAGTCCGACCATTCCGGAGGCGACGCGCAACATCTTCGCGCTGCTGGCTTTTGCCGCCGGTTTTCTCGTCCGCCCGTTCGGCGCCCTGGTGTTTGGCCGTATCGGTGACCTCGTCGGCCGCAAATATACCTTTCTCGTCACCATGACGATCATGGGTCTGTCGACCTTCCTGGTCGGCTTGCTGCCCGGTTATGCGACCTTGGGTATCGCGGCTCCGGTGATCCTGATCGTGCTACGCATGTTGCAGGGTTTGGCCCTCGGCGGCGAATATGGCGGTGCGGCGACCTATGTCGCTGAGCACGCGCCTGACGACCGTCGCGGCTTCTACACGTCGTGGATCCAGACGACGGCGACACTTGGCCTGTTCCTGTCGCTGATCGTCATTCTGATTGTTCAGGGCTCCTTGAGCAAGGAAACCTACGCCGCTTGGGGCTGGCGTATTCCGTTTATCGTCTCCTTCGTGCTGCTCGCCGTCTCGATCTGGATTCGACTGTCTCTCTCGGAGTCTCCGACCTTCCAGAAGATGAAGGACGAAGGTAAGGGCTCGAAGGCACCGCTTTCGGAAGCCTTCGGTCAGTGGAAGAACGCCAAGATCGCACTGCTGGCGCTGCTTGGCCTCACTGCTGGACAGGCCGTCGTCTGGTACAATGGCCAGTTCTACGCGCTGTTCTTCCTGCAGAACGTACTGAAAGTCGATGCGCAGTCGGTCAACATCATGATCGCGATCGCGTTGGCACTCGGCTCGATCTTCTTCGTCGTGTTCGGCTGGCTCTCCGACAAGATCGGCCGCAAGCCGATCATCATGGCTGGCCTTGCGCTCGCCATCGTCTGCACCTTCCCGTTGTTCAAGGCATTGACCTGGGCCGCCAATCCGGCACTCGCCAAGGCGCAGCTGAATACAAAGGCAACGGTCACGGCAGCACCCGGCGACTGCAAGTTCCAGTTCAACCCGGTCGGCACCGCCAAGTTCACGACGTCATGCGACATCGCGACTTCGTTCCTGACCAAGAACTCGGTTCCCTATGACGTGGTATCGACGGCGGCAGCCGGTACGGCTGCTACCGTCAAGATCGGCAACGAGACGGTGTCGTCCTACGACGCGGTCGCCGCTGGCGATCAGGCCAAGGCCAAGGACGCGGCCTTCGTCAAGGCGGTCAACATGTCGCTGCAGGACGGCGGGTATCCGCTCAAGCGTGCGGCGATCAAGGTAGCGGACCAGAAGCTCGACGCCTTCGTCGCGGCCAATCCTGAACTCAAGCTCGACGCGGCTGCCATTCGCGGCGGCGAAAAGACCGCGGTGCCGATCGATCAGGCGGTCAAGGACAAGTTGTTGACGTCGGAGGAGGCCGCCGGCGCGCCAGAGGTCACCGTCTACAACATACCGGGCGGCGGTGCCTTCGCCATGTTCGCCGATCCGGCCGCCGTGAACTGGCCGATGACGATCGGCATCCTGTTCATCCTGGTCCTGTTCGTGACCATGGTCTACGGGCCGATCGCGGCGATCCTGGTCGAGATGTTCCCGACCCGCATTCGTTACACCGGCATGTCGCTGCCCTATCATATCGGCAATGGCTGGTTCGGCGGTCTGTTGCCGGCAACAGTCTTCGCGCTCAGCGCCTACAAGGGCGATATCTACTATGGTCTGTGGTATCCGGTGGTGATCGCGGCGATGACGCTGATCATCGGCATGATCTTCGTCAAGGATACGCTTGGCACCGACCTACACGGCAAGGAATAGCCTAGCCGTCATCGGCCAAGAGAAAGCCCGGCGTGATCGCTCACGCCGGGCTTTTCCATGTCTGAGACCCGAAGAAGCGGATCAGCTCTTTGGCTGATTATCTTCCTCGATGGCCGCCTCGTGATACCAGCCGTCAAAATCGGCGTACGTGTAGCGCAACGAGGCGACCTCTGCCGCGAATTTCGCCTTTGCGCCTAAATTTGAGGCAGATTTGCGCGCTGCCAGAGGGAACATCAGAATTTTTGCCGACGGACGGGAGGGGACGACTTCCATGGGCGGTCTCCTTTCTTTTTCAGGAGCTTGTCGATTCAGCTTTCCTACAAGATAAGTCCTGCGATTCCTTTAGGCAATATGCCTACGAAAAGATCAGCAATTGCCTAATATTTATGCATAATTCGCGTTTGATTGATTTGGACCCAGTGCTGAGGCGGCTCAGCAAATTCGACGCGATATCCCTGCCATTTTGCCGCACCCGCCGAAGTCGGAGTGGCACATGAATTGCATTTTAGGGATCGGCAGCGCCGGCTGCCGACGGCAGACGCGTGTCGAGGCCGTTTGGTGTTCGGTGAACAAGCAACGAGAGGCTAGAATGACGAAATACAAGCTCGAGTACATTTGGCTCGATGGTTACACCCCGGTCCCCAACCTTCGCGGCAAGACGCAGATCAAGGAATTCGCGGAATTCCCGACGCTCGAACAGCTGCCGCTGTGGGGCTTCGACGGTTCCTCGACCATGCAGGCCGAAGGCCGCAGCTCCGATTGCGTGTTGAAGCCTGTGGCGCTTTACCCGGATCCCGCCCGCACCAATGGCATTCTCGTCATGTGCGAGGTCATGATGCCCGATGGCGTCACCCCGCATGAATCGAACAGCCGCGCGACCATCCTCGACGACGAGGACGCCTGGTTCGGCTTCGAGCAGGAATATTTCTTCTACAAGGACGGTCGCCCGCTCGGCTTCCCGGAGAGCGGTTATCCCGCGCCGCAGGGTCCGTACTACACCGGCGTCGGCTACAAGAACGTCGGCGACGTCGCGCGCAAGATCGTCGAAGAGCATCTCGACCAGTGCCTTGCTGCCGGCATCAACCACGAAGGCATCAACGCCGAAGTGGCCAAGGGCCAGTGGGAATTCCAGATTTTCGGCAAGGGCTCCAAGAAGGCCGCCGACCAGATCTGGATGGCGCGCTACCTGCTCCTGCGTCTGACCGAGACTTACGGCATCGACATCGAGTTCCACTGCAAGCCGCTCGGCGACACCGACTGGAACGGCTCCGGCATGCACTGCAACTTCTCGACCAAGTTCATGCGCGAAGTCGGCGGCAAGGCCTATTTCGAAGCCCTGATGGCGCAGTTCGACAAGAACCTGATGGACCACATCGCCGTCTACGGTCCGGACAACGACAAGCGCCTGACCGGCAAGCACGAGACCGCGCCGTGGAACAAGTTCAGCTATGGCGTCGCCGACCGTGGCGCCTCGATCCGCGTGCCGCACTCCTTCGTCAAGAATGACTACAAGGGCTATCTGGAGGACCGTCGTCCGAACTCCCAGGGCGACCCCTACCAGATCGCCTCGCAGGTGCTGAAGACGATCTCGCAGGTTGCGACCGACGCTAAGGTCTCGGCCGCCGCCTGATTGTTTTCGCGGCGCGGATCGCAAGGTCTTCGCCGCGACCAGAACTCGACAACAAAAAGCCCTGGCGGAAACGCCAGGGCTTTTTCGTGTTTGCGAGGCGCGTCTGCCGTTCTCAACCGGCGACAGCCCCACGTGCCTTCAGCGCCGCCAGCACCTTGGCATGGGGCAGAGCAGGGCTCCGGTTGCCGTCGCGGCCGATCATGTCATCGTTGGCGACGAGCGCGTTGAGCACCGCCTCCTCGGTCGCCTGTACGACGGCTGCGTAGAAATCGTCCATGCAGGATAGGCGTCGCCCTCCGACGCCCTGTCCTTGCGAGAATCCCGGCCTTCGCCGTGATTCTTTTTTGCAGTGCTGGCCGGCGAAGCGAATACCCCCAAAAAAAGTCAGGTTGAAAAGGCCAGGGCAAATACGCCGGATGGAGAGGCTTTTGGCTGATGCTGCTTGCCGCCACTGGTGTCGTACGCTCTCGACTTCGTCGAAAAAGCCCGGAAAACGGCGTGTTCCGGCTCATCCGCACTCCAACGATCCCCAGTATAAGCCTCTGTTCATACATCGAAATCGGCGATTTATGCATTCGTCGGGCGACGTTGACAGATCACGCTGCGGCATGCGTATTCGTGGCCATGGGTTACGCCAAAGCGATGCTGTTCGAACGGGGCGGGGTTTCTTGAACGACGGCATTGGCGGGGGCGCCGGACGAGCGGGCATTGCAGCCTGAGGCAGTGCGCCGCTCGCTCCTGGCGTTCGATTGCGCGCTCGAAACTGCCACGCACCAGCCTTCATTTGCGATTTCCGCCGGCGGCCACGAAGCTGGCAAGTCGCGCCATCAAACGATGCTTTGGAACCGAGCGAGAGTGTTCGCGCTTGCGTGGCTGACCACTC
The DNA here is from genome assembly GCF_052115225.1 of Mesorhizobium sp. 2RAF45. Taxonomy (NCBI): domain Bacteria; kingdom Pseudomonadati; phylum Pseudomonadota; class Alphaproteobacteria; order Hyphomicrobiales; family Phyllobacteriaceae; genus Mesorhizobium; species Mesorhizobium sp. 2RAF45. Next base: position 29,605 of record NZ_JBFRGG010000023.1, read on the forward strand.
GCGCGCTCATCGATGCGCATTGACGACAGCAAAAAGCCCTTGAAGGCGGAAATCCTTCAAGGGCCTTTTCAACGCTATCGGTACGGGTTCTTACACCGAATAGTACATGTCGTATTCGACCGGATGCGGGGTCATTTCGAAGCGCATCACCTCAGCCATCTTCAGTTCGATGTAGCTGTCGATCTGGTCGTCGTCGAAGACGCCGCCGGCCTTCAGGAAGCCGCGGTCCTTGTCGAGGCTCTGGAGGGCTTCACGCAGCGAACCGCAGACGGTCGGGATCTTCTTCAGCTCCTTCGGCGGCAGATCGTAGAGGTCCTTGTCCATCGGCTGGCCGGGGTGGATCTTGTTCTTGATGCCGTCGAGGCCGGCCATCAGCATGGCGGCGAAGGCAAGGTAAGGGTTCGCGCCCGGATCGGGGAAGCGGACCTCGACGCGCTTGGCCTTTGGCGACGAGCCGAACGGGATGCGGCAGGAGGCCGAACGGTTGCGCGCGGAGTAGGCGAGCAGCACCGGCGCTTCATAGCCGGGCACCAGACGCTTGTAGGAGTTGGTCAGCGGGTTGGTGAACGCGTTGATCGCCTTGGCGTGCTTGATGATGCCGCCGATGTAGAACAGGCAGCTTTCCGACAGGCCGGCATATTCATTGCCGGCGAAGGTCGGCTTGCCGCCTTTCCAGATCGACTGGTGGACGTGCATGCCCGAGCCATTGTCGCCGAAGATGGGCTTCGGCATGAAGGTGGCCGTCTTGCCATAGGCGTTGGCGACCTGGTGCACGACATACTTGTAGATCAGCATCTTGTCGGCGTTGCGGACCAGCGTGTCGAACTTGATGCCGAGTTCGTGCTGCGCAGCCGCGACCTCGTGGTGATGCTTTTCGACGCGCACGCCCATTTCGGCGAGCACGGTCAGCATCTCTGAGCGCATGTCCTGCGCACTGTCGATCGGCGGCACCGGGAAATAGCCGCCCTTGATGCGCGGGCGGTGGCCGAGATTGCCGGTCTCGTAGTCGGTGTCGTCGTTGGACGGCAGTTCGGTGGAGTCGAGCTTGAAGCCGGTGTTGTAGGGATCGGCCTTGTACTTGACGTCATCGAAGACGAAGAACTCGGCTTCCGGGCCGACGAAGATCTGGTCGCCGATGCCTTCCGACTTCATGTAGGCCTCGGCCTTCTTGGCCGTGCCGCGCGGGTCGCGGTTGTAGGATTCGCCCGAGACCGGGTCGAGGATGTCGCACAGGATGACCATGGTCGACTGGGCGAAGAACGGGTCCATGTGGACCGTGTCCGGATCGGGCATCAGCACCATGTCGGACTCGTTGATGGCCTTCCAGCCGGCGATCGAGGAGCCGTCGAACATGACGCCATCGGCAAACATGTCTTCCTCGACCTCCACGACATCCATCGTCACGTGCTGCAGCTTGCCCTTCGGGTCGGTGAAGCGCAGGTCGACGAATTTCACGTCGTTGTCCTTGATCTGCTTCATGATGTCTTTGGCTGTCGTCATGTCATGTATCCCTGTTTGATGACGTTTTTTGATGGATGACGTTTCTTAGAAGGCTGGTCGCGTCAGACTGCGTCCATTCCGGTCTCACCGGTGCGGATGCGCACGACTTCCTCGATATTGGAGACGAAGATCTTGCCGTCGCCGATACGGCCGGTCTGGGCCGCCTTGCGGATGGCTTCGATGGCGCCTTCGACCGCGTCGTCGCCGAGCACGACCTCGATCTTCACCTTCGGCAGGAAATCGACGACATATTCGGCGCCACGATAGAGTTCGGTATGGCCTTTCTGACGTCCGAAGCCCTTGGCCTCGGTTACGGTGATACCTTGCAGTCCGGCCTCCTGAAGCGCTTCCTTCACTTCGTCCAGCTTGAATGGCTTGATGATCGCTTCGATCTTTTTCATGTAAAAAGTGGCCTCCACTGCCAAAAAAACGGGTTGTGAACCCCCGCTTGCGCCTCCATCAAGCACGAACTGTGCCAGATAGCTGGATTCGAAGCGGTTTCATACGATTTCCAACCCATGCCGCACCGAGATGCAAATTCGCGTCATTCACTGCATCGGATGCGGCATGGCCTGCTGAAGCCTACACAGTCCCCATGCTTGCGTCCGCCTAATAATTAGGCGGAATGCTCATCTGGTGTGCGCTTTTTGCCTTGATGCCCGCCTTGGTGGCATGGCCGCAGTTGCTGATGCGCTCCTCTTTGTTTGCTTCGGCTCGAAAACTGGACAATGCTTGATCGAATGCGGATCGGCAATCCATGAGCGATGAACTTCTTACTTCCGCCGAAATGGGCGAGGCGGACCGGCTGACGATTGCCGCCGGCCCGGTCGACGGCATCGGCCTGATGTGCCGCGCCGGCGAAGCGGTCGCGGGCGAAGTTCTCAGGCGTTACCCCTCAGCGACCCATGTCCACGTGCTGTGTGGTCCCGGCAACAATGGTGGCGACGGCTATGTCGTCGCCCGTATCCTGGCTGACAGCGGCGTTGCCACGACGATCTGGGCGTCCGGTGCGCCGAGGCCGCGAAGCGACGCAGCACTTGCCGCGGCACAGTGCCCGATCGCGTCCCGGCCATTGTCCGGGTTCGAAGCCGAGCCTGGCTCGATCGTGGTCGATGCGCTTTACGGGGCAGGGCTGTCCAAACCGCTGTCCGGCGATGCCGCCAGGGCGGTGGCTGTCGCCACCGATCGGCGTTTGCCGGTTGTCGCGGTCGATCTGCCCTCGGGCGTTTCCGGCGACAGTGGCAAAGTTTTGGGCGTGGCATTTACCGCCGCCGTCACCGTGACCTTCGCGCGCAAGAAGCCAGGCCATTTGCTCCTGCCTGGCCGTGAGCGATGCGGCGAGATCGTGCTTGCCTATATCGGCATCGGCGATGACATCATCGCACGGCTCCAGCCCCGGACGTTCGAGAACAGGCAAGTGCATTGGCTGCGCGATTTCCCGGTGCCGGCTGTCGATGCACACAAGTACAAGCGCGGCCATGTCGGCGTCTTTTCCGGCGGGCCGAGCGCTACCGGGGCGGCGCGGCTGTCGGCGCTTGCCGCGGCTCGAAGCGGGGCAGGGGCGGTGACCGTGCTGTCGCCGGGCAACGCCATGCAGGTCAATGCCGGCCATCTGACCTCGATCATGCTGCGCAAGACCGATGATGTCGCGGACATCCGGGAATTTGTCGGCGAACGCCGGCCTTCGGCCTTCATCCTTGGTCCGGGCTTCGGCGTTGGTGACAAAACGCGAAGCTTTGGGCTGGCGCTCCTCGCCTCCGGACAAGCTCAGGATGCCGCCACACAGGTCGATGGCCTTGTGTTCGACGCTGACGCGATCACCGCGTTTCGTGAGGCGCCAGAAATCTTGTTCGAAGCGGCGCGCCGGCCGAATGCACCGGCCCTGGTGATGACCCCGCACGAAGGGGAGTTCGCCAGGCTGTTTCCTGATATCGCCGATGACAATGCCTCGTCCAAGCTCGACAAGGCGCGCGCGGCGGCCGCACGTGCCAATGCCGTTATCGTCTACAAGGGCGCTGACACGGTGATCGCTGCGCCCGATGGCAGGGCGGCGATCAATTCCAATGGCGCGGCGTGGCTTGCCACTGCCGGGTCTGGCGACGTGCTGTCCGGCATATCAGCCGGTCTGCTGGCGCAAGCCATGCCGGCGTTCGAAGCGGCCTGCGCGGCGGTGTGGATCCATGCCGAGGCCGGCAGCCGGTTCGGACCGGGGCTGATTGCCGAGGATCTGCCGTTGGCGCTGGTGCCTGTGTTGCGCGAACTGGTCGAAGCACGTCGCAAGGTGCCCGTCGAATGAAGCGTTTCGCGCTCGCCGTCGCGGCCGTCATCGCGCTATTTGCATCGCAAGGCGTGCGCGCCGAGCAGCCGGTGACCATCGTCGACGATCCGGCGGTGCTCGCCGCCCTCGATGCCGGGGGTTTTGGCTTCGCCGGCATTTTCGCCGTCGATGGCGAGGACAACCTGAAGACACTCTATGAAAGGGCGCCGGCCTATCATGCGGTCGTCGATACGGCGGCATCAGACATTGCCACGCTGCGCGCCGAGATGAAGGCCGGCGGGCGCACGCTCTACGAGGTGACCGACGCCAATGTCGGCCGCATCATGGATATGCGCTGGCTGAAGACGGAGGCGGCGCGCTTCCGGCTGGTCGGCGTCGTCAACCGGCTCGACCGGCGTGATTTCGCTGCCCTGGAAGGTGACAAGAGCTGCGGCGAGGTGCGGTTCATCTATCGCCTGGCCTACAGTTTCAAGAAGGACGGCAAGGTCCTGGCCTCCCGGCTGCCGTTCAACTTCAACGCCGTCTACCGTGCGGCACCCGATGCCGACGGCGGCTGCGTCGGCGTTGCCGGGCGCTGGACGCCGCAACTCGATGAGAGCGTCGATGCCGGCTGGCTGACCGGTGGGCCGCTGGAGCGGGCCGGTCTGACCTTCAAGCAGCTTGAACTCAATGCGCAGATCGTGCGTTTTCCCTCCGGCCAGGAGACCGAATTCGGCGGGCAGGCCGCCTATCTCATGCGGATATTCGGCATCGATGGCGCCGCCGTCAGTGAGAAGCCGCTGGAGAACACGCCGGACACCCCACGGCTCTCGCAAGACGCAGCGCTCAAGAAAAAGCTCGCCGATTATGTCAGCGCCAATGTCGGGGCGGTCGATCTCGGCGTCTACGAACTCCCCAGCGAATTCCTGGCGAAGAAGGTCATCTCATGGTCGACCTTCGGCAGCGCAAGACAGGCCAACCATCCGTTCACGCCGCTGTTCAAGCCCACGGATTTCGCCGGCCTGGACTATGCGGCGCTGAAGCTGGTGCGCACACCGGAGGCACTGGTCGAGCGGCTGGACAATGGCGCCTGCCAGGGCTGCCACCAGGCGGGCTCCACGGCCGGCTTCCACTTCATCGGCCTCGACGACAGCACGACATCACCGCTCAATCGCATCGAGGTCGGTATCTCGCCACATCTGCATGCCGAGGTCCCCCGGCGCCAGGCCTGGCTGCGCGCAACGCAAGAAGGCAAGGAGCCGAACCGGTACCGGCCGCTGTCCTTCGCGCCGCCAGCCACATGGAGCGATGCCGGCGAAATCGACTACGCGCCGGCAGAAATGGCGATGCCGTGCCTGATGCCGGACGATGCCAAGCGTTTCGGAGCGACCTGGCGATGCGGTGGCGGTACGGTCTGCACGCCGCTGGTGGCCGCGTCCGGCGTGCGCACCACTCTGGCGCAGTGTCTGTTGCCCAAGGACAGCGAAAGGATGTTCTCCGGCCATCCCTGCCTGAACGGGTCGATCGCCAGCAACCAGTCGCAGCCCTTCAACGATCGCTACAAAATTACCGGCCAGTTCGCCGCCTTCGCGCCGGGGATTTCGCGGACAGCCTATACCTGCCGGCCGCCCAAGATCGGTGTGCCGGCCGGCATCGCCTACCGCGCTTGCGACGACAAGGATCGCAGCTTCGCCGCCTTCAAGAAGGGCAAGCCGATGCCGAACGAAATCTGCGGGCTGGTCGGCGGCAAGAAATTCGATACTTGCGTGGCGACCAACAATTTCGACCAGTGCCTCGGCGGCGCAGTCAATCGCGGCAACCGGCCGGCCTGCTCGGCCGATCATTTCTGCCGCGAGGACTATATGTGCCAGTCGCTACCGCCGGACACGCCGGGCGCTCCTAAAGTGAAAGGCATCGGCTTCTGCTCGCCGACCTATTTCATCTTCCAGATGCGCATCGACAACCACGCGACACCCTGGGCGAGCGCTACCAGCATGCCCAGGGACGCTGGGTTCGGCGCGACTGAGGAGGAATGAGCGGCTACTGCTTCCCGGTAAACGCCCTTCGGCGGCTTACAACGGGATGTTGTCGTGCTTCTTCCAGGGGTTCTGCATGTCCTTGTTGCGCAGCATCCGCAGCGCCCGGGCGATGCGGCGGCGGGTCGAGTGCGGCATGATCACCTCGTCGACATAGCCACGCTCGGCGGCGACGAAGGGCGACAGGAAGCGATCCTCGTAAGTCTTTGTATGGGCCGCGATCTTGTCCGCGTCGCCAATGTCCTTGCGGTAGATGATCTCGACCGCGCCTCTCGCGCCCATCACCGCGATCTGCGCCGTCGGCCAGGCATAGTTCATGTCGCCACGCAGATGCTTTGACGCCATCACGTCATAGGCGCCGCCATAGGCCTTTCTGGTGATGACGGTGATCTTCGGCACGGTCGCCTCGGCATAGGCGAACAAGAGCTTGGCGCCGTGCTTGATCAGCCCGCCATATTCCTGCGCGGTGCCGGGCAGGAAACCAGGAACATCGACAAAGGTGACGATCGGGATGGAAAAACAATCGCAAAAACGCACGAAGCGTGCCGCCTTGCGGCTGGCGTCGGAATCGAGCACGCCGGCCAGCACCATCGGCTGGTTGGCGACGAAGCCGACCGTGCGGCCCTCGACGCGCCCGAAGCCGGTCACGATGTTTTTGGCGAAACTCTGCTGGATTTCGAAGAAGTCACCCTCGTCGGCGACCTTCAGGATCAACTCCTTGATGTCATAGGGTTTGTTGGCGTTGTCGGGAATCAGCCGGTCGAGCGACAGATCGTGGTCGGTGACCGACTGGTAGCATTCGATCTCGGGAATGTCCGATGTGTTCGAAGCCGGCAGCAGGTCGACCAGCCGGCGCATCTGCAGAAGCGCCTCGACGTCGTTGTCGTAGGCGCCGTCGGCGATGGAGGATTTGGTTGTGTGCACCGAGGCGCCGCCGAGGCTTTCGGCCGTCACCGTCTCATTGGTGACGGTCTTCACCACATCCGGGCCGGTGACGAACATGTAGGAGGTGTCGCGCACCATGAAGATGAAGTCGGTCATTGCGGGCGAATAGACGTCGCCGCCGGCGCATGGACCCATGATCACGGAAATCTGCGGAATGACGCCGGAGGCCAGCACGTTGCGCTGGAAGATTTCGGCATAGCCGCCGAGCGCCGCAACGCCCTCCTGGATGCGCGCGCCGCCGGCATCGTAAAGCCCGATGATCGGCGCGCGGTTGCGCAGCGCCATCTCCTGCACCTTGATGACCTTTTCGGCATGCGCTTCCGACAGCGAGCCGCCGAATACGGTGAAATCCTTGGCGAAGAGGTAGACCGGACGACCGTTGACCGTGCCCCAGCCGGTGACGACGCCATCGCCGGCGATCTTGGTCTTCTCCATGCCGAAATCGGTCGAGCGGTGTTCGACATACATGTCGAACTCTTCGAACGAGCCTTCGTCGAGGAACACCTCGATGCGTTCGCGCGCGGTGAGCTTGCCCTTTTTGTGCTGGGCGTCGATGCGCGCCTGGCCGCCACCCATGCGGGCGATGTCGCGCCGGCGCTCGAGTTCCTTCAGCACGTCCTTCATCGCTCGGTCCCCCATGCGCGATACTTCTTGGCAGGCATTCGCCAGATATGGCAGAATAAGCCTATGAAGAACAACGTAGAAATATCCGAGGATTTGAACCGCCGGATTGATATGCTCACGTCCCGCTCGACACTGACACGTGATCAGATCATTGAGGATGCGCTGTCCCATGGACGTTCGCTGGCGTGGCAAGAAAAATGGGTCGCAGGCGTTCAGGCGGGAATAGAGGGCGCCGACCGTGGCGACTTCGCCAATGAGGAAGAGATCGCGACCGTTCTCAACAAGTACAGTCAGGCATCAGCCTCTGTGTGAATTGTCTGGACCCGACACTATCTGATCGAGCTAGCGTCAATCGGCGACTACATTGGCCAACATAAGCCGCGGGCCGCTGCCCGGATCGTCAGTGAGATCCATTCAAAGACCCCCCGGCTGTTATCCGCCAACCCGTTCATCGGACGAGTTGGGGAGATCAAGGGCACGCGTGAACTGGTGATTCCCGGCACACCCTACATCGTCGCCTATCGGGTCACGGACACTCAGATAGAAATTCTGTTTGTGCAACATGGCGCCAGGAAGTGGCCGGATGAGGTCTGAGCGGACATTTCGGACTGCTCTCTAGCCGGCTTTTGCTGCGCTGCAACATTACGCCCCTTGCATTCCGGGGCGAACTCAGCCATATGCAGCCCATAGGCGCTTGGGCCGGGAGATTCCGGCCTTCTCGACAAATGAGACTGGTTGCGTCTGTTTTCCCTCTTTCCGGCAAATCGGCAAGGCGGCGAAAAAGCCCCGTGGCATGATGCCTGCGGGCACGACAGCGCAGCCGAGTGGACGCACACGTCCGCCCGCCTTGTCGTTTCATATCAAATTTTTCGACGGCAGGTTGCGCCCTGCCGCCATTGATGTTTGCGGCAAAGAAGCCGCGTGAAAGAAGATTATTTTGACCAACGAAAACACATTGCCCGGCAACGATACCGCGGAACTCTTCGGTTTCGCAGCGCTGGGAATCACGGGTGCGCTGCTCAAGGCCACCCACAATGCCGGATTCACCGAACCGAAGCCGATCCAGATGCAGGCAATCCCGCCCCAGCTGGAAGGCCGTGACATTTTCGGCATCGCGCAGACGGGCTCCGGCAAGACCGCGGCCTTTGCGCTGCCTATCCTGTCGAAGATCATCGCGCTCGGCACCAAGCGGCGCGCCAAGACGACCCGCGCGCTCATCCTGGCGCCGACCCGCGAGCTCGCCGTGCAGATCGAGGACACCATCAAGATCCTCGCCAAGGGCGCGCATGTCTCGACGGCACTCGTGCTGGGCGGCGTCTCGCGCTTCAGCCAGGTGAAGAAGGTTGCTCCCGGCGTCGACATCCTCATTGCTACGCCCGGCCGATTGACCGACCTGGTGCGCGAGGGCGACCTCATCCTCTCCGACACCAAATGGCTGGTGCTGGACGAGGGCGACCGCATGCTCGACATGGGCTTCATCAACGACGTCAAGCGCATCGCCAAGGCGACCGCGCCTGACCGCCAGACGGCGCTGTTCTCGGCCACCATGCCTGACGAGATCGCCGAACTGGCCAAGGGTCTTCTGAAGAACCCGGTCCGTATCGAAGTCTCGCCGCAAAGCACCGCGGCGGCCGAGATTGTCCAGGGCGTCGTCTTCGCCCGCACCAAGCAGAAGCGCCAGGTTCTGTCGACGATGCTCGCTGACGAGGCGATGAAGTCCGTCATCATCTTTTCGCGCACCAAGCATGGCGCCGACCGGGTGACCAAGGACCTCGAGCGCGATGGCTTCAAGGCGGCCGTCATCCATGGCAACAAGTCGCAGAATGCCCGTCAGAAGGCGCTGAACGATTTTCGCGATGGATCGGTCCGCATTCTGGTCGCGACCGACATCGCGGCGCGCGGCATCGACGTCCCCGGCATCAGCCATGTCGTGAATTTCGACCTGCCGGATGAGGCGGAAAGCTACGTCCACCGCATCGGCCGCACCGGCCGCAACGGCATGGACGGCATCGCGATCACACTTTGCGATCCTTCTGAGAACAGCAAGCTGCGCCAGGTCGAGCGCATCATCCGCACCAAACTGCCGATCGTCGCCGACCATCTCGGCAGCCCCGATCCGCAGCGCAATCCGGCTGAAAAGAACGAGCGCTTCGAGCCCGCCAATGATCGCAACGACCGCAATGGCCGTCGTGACGGCCGGCGGCCGGGCGGCGAAAACAAGGGCAACGGCTTTGGCAAGAAGCGGTTCGGCGACAAGCCGGCCTTTGCCGGTGAGCGCAAGCCGGAAGGCGCCAAGCCCTTCAAGGGCAACAACAAGCGCCGTTTCGGCGGCAAGCGTCCGGCAGCGCGGGCTGCTTAACCAAGCCTCGTCGCGGTCGGCCAAGTCTTAGCGCTTGGCTGGTTGCCTGACCGATTAGAGAAAGGGCGGCCGAAGCGATGCTTCGGCCGCCCTTTCCGTCTGCGCACCTACTTCGCCACCGCCTCGACCCAGACGGCAATCCGTTGCGCGAGAAATGCCGTGGTCGATGGCGACAGCACGTCGCCGGCAATGACATGGTTGTCCGGGTCGCCGGTGTCGTCGACCGGCACCAGCTCGTGCGGTGCGCCCCAGCGCCCTGCGATTTCGCGGGTGCGGTCTGGCCGCACCACTTTGTCCGAATCCGAGAAGATGAACAAAGCCGGGATATCAGCCTTCTCCACCGGCGCCCTGTAGGCGAGTTCCGTCAACGCTTGCATCGGCAGCGTCGCGGCAACCGGATATTTGATGGTCCAGAACTTCTCGTGCAGCGCGTTGCGCGCCACAAAACTGCGCTCCTTGCCGATCACGAGTTCGGCGATCTGTTTGCCCCAGGGCATGGTCAGGATCTCGGCGCCGGATGCCTTCACACCGAAATTGGGCGAGATGAATGCAATGGCAGCCACCCCATTCGATGCCGCGGGCTGCGTAGCCGCCCATGCCGCCAGCGAGCCGCCGGTCGAGGTCGAGATGACGATCACCTTGTCGCCGATGGCGCGGCCGATGGCGAGCGCTTCCTCATAGTCGTTGATCCAGGCATTGACGCTGCCTTGCGTCATCGCCGCGCCGTCCTGCCCGTGACCGGTCAGGCGGGTGTAGAAGAGATTTGCGTCGAGCAGGTCGGCCACGTCGTCGGGCAGGGGGCGGACCTCGCCCTTCGAAGCCGAGAAACCGTGGATGTAGACGATCGACAGCGGCGTCTTGGCATGCACCATGGGATTGGCCCAGACGATCTCCTTCTCCAGCCCGTCGTGGATACCGGGCACGGCGGCCTCCACCTTTGCCACATAGGCCTGCGGATCGTCACCGACGACGGAAGGATCGAAGCGGATCGTGGTGTCGACGGGAACGCGCGGACCGAGGACGAAGGCCAATGCAAGGACGGCGACCAGGGCCAGCACAGCAAGCACGATCCGTCGCCCCATCGCAGACTCCACGCAACAACAACAAGCCTATGGTGGTGGCCATGAACAGGCAACGGCCGTTCAGGCAGCCACACCACCAATCCTGTGGGCATCCTATTCGTTGGGTGGCTTGCGCTCGTAATGCAGCGGCCTTGCCTTCCAACTGGTCATCAAGATGATCACCCATCGGCTTATCGGCCTCGGCAACATGGCGAGAAATTTCAGTGGCCAGCTCGTGCGGTAAGGAAACGTGGTTTCGAAGCCGCCGGATTTGATAGCCTTCACCATGCGGCGTGTTGCCCGGGTGACCGGCATCAGGCCTGGCATTGGCAGCATATTCTTTTCGGTCAGCGGCGTGTCGACAAAACCGGGGTTTATCACCTGGACGCGGATGTTCATCTTGTCGAAATCATACTTCAGTGACTCGGCCAGGATGTTGATCGCCGCCTTGGTGCCACCATAGGCGGCCGTGGTTGGCCAGCCGAAATAGGCGGTGACCGATCCGACCAGCACGACGTGGCCGCGCGACCGCACGCGCATATACTCCACGACCGGCACCAGGCCGTTGATGATGCCGAAATAGTTGACCTCGAAGGACCGGCGAAAGTCCTTGACGACCAGAGCCTCTCCAGGCGTCGAAATGTAGTTTCCGGCATTGAAGACGGCGAGCACGATGGGGCCGAGTTCGCTCTCGATCGCGGCCACCGTTCTTGCCATGCGCGGCTCATCCGTGACGTCACAGGGAAAGGCGGTGACGCTGCCCGGCATCTGCGCGGTCTCGACGATGAGCGTGTCGATCGGATCATCGTCCAGTGCCGTTACGGCCACCGTATAGCCCCGTGACGCCAGATCCCTGGCCAGCGAGCGGCCGATGCCGCTGCTGCCGCCCGTGACCCAGGCGACGCCGTGTTCCGGATCGGCCCGATAGAGTGTCATGTTGCGCCCTGCCGAGTTGTTGGTGCCTTGCTCTAGCGGTCAGGAAATCGAATGAAAAGAGTGCTTTTCGACCACGGGTGCAAATGAACTTTGGGATATCGAGCAGGCTGCAAGGGGTGTAGACGCACAGCAGTGCCGGAAATGCGACTGGACCAGGTGAATTCTTGCCTTGAAACCGAAGCTTCGGGTTTCTAGGGTTTCGGCGCATGCACACAAGGAATCTTGAATGCCCCGTTCTGTGATCGACGTGATCGGCAACACGCCTCTGATCCGCCTTAACAAAGCGTCCGAAGAAACCGGCTGCGAGATCCTGGGCAAGGCCGAATTCATGAATCCGGGGCAATCGGTCAAGGATCGCGCCGGCCTTTTCATCATCCGCGACGCCGAACGGCGCGGCCTGTTGAAGCCGGGTGGCGTCATCGTCGAGGGAACGGCGGGCAATACGGGCATCGGGCTGACGCTGGTCGCCAAGGCGCTGGGTTATCGCACGGTCATCGTCATTCCCGATACGCAGAGCCAGGAGAAGAAGGACACGATCCGGTTGCTCGGCGCCGAGCTGATCGAGGTGCCGGCCGTGCCCTACAAGAACCCCAACAATTACGTGAAACTGTCGGGACGGCTGGCCGAGCAGATGGCGAGGACCGAGCCCAACGGCGCCATCTGGGCCAACCAGTTCGACAACGTCGCCAACCGCGATGGGCATATCCGCACCACGGCGGAAGAAATCTGGGCTCAGACCGGCGGCAAGGTTGACGGTTTCGTCTCGGCGGTGGGTTCCGGCGGCACGCTGGCCGGCGTCGCTTTCGGGCTGAAGGCCAAGAACAAGGATGTGAAAATCGCGCTTGCCGACCCGCTTGGCGCCGCGCTCTACAGTTTCTACACCAGCGGCGAATTGAAGTCCGAAGGCAGTTCGATCACCGAAGGCATCGGGCAAGGGCGTATTACCGCCAATCTCGAAGGGTTCACGCCGGATTTCTCGTTCCAGATCAAGGACGAGGACGCGCTGCCGATCGTCTTCGACCTGATCCAGGAAGAAGGCCTGTGCGTCGGCGGCTCGACCGGCATCAACATTGCCGGCGCCATCCGGCTTGCCAGGGAATTGGGCCCCGGCCACACCATCGTGACCATTCTTTGCGACTACGGCACGCGCTACCAGTCGAAGCTGTTCAATCCGGAATTCCTGCGCGAGAAGAATCTCCCGGTGCCGGGCTGGATGGAACTGCAGAGCAAGATTTCGGTGCCTTTCGAAAAGGTCGCATGATGGCGCACAAGACGGAAGCGCTGTTTCGCGACGATGCCTATCTCGCCATGGCGGATGCGGCGGTTGCTGCCGTCAATGATCGTGGCGGCATCATTTTCGATCGGACGATCTTCCACGCCACCTCGGGTGGCCAGCCGGGCGATACCGGCTATCTCGAACGTGCCGACGGCAGCCGCATCGTCATTGCCGCCACCATCACAGGTGAGACCAAGGACGAGATCATCCACGTGCCGGCGCCGGAGCAGGCGGCCCTGGCGGTTGGCGAGAAGGTCAAACTCGCGATAGACTGGGAACGTCGGCACCTGTTGATGCGCATGCACGCGGCTTGCCATCTGCTTACCGTCGTTTGCCCGTTTCCGATCACCGGTGCGGCGGTTTCCGAGGACGATAGCCGGGTCGATTTCGACATTCCGGACGCCAGCTTCTCGAAGGAAGAGGTCACCGCGAGCCTGATGGATCTGGTGCGCGCCGATCATCCGATTTTCACCAGGCTGATCAGCGACGAGGAACTCGCCGCGAACCCAGGCCTGGTCAAGTCGAAGAATGTCCTGCCGCCGGTCGGCACCGGCAAGATCCGCCTGGTCTGCATTGGTGAGAATGGCGCGGTCGATAGCCAGCCCTGTGGTGGCACGCACGTGAAAAGCACCGGCGAAATCGGTGAAATCCACATCGGCAAGATCGAAAAGAAGGGCCGTGAGAACAGGCGCTTCCGCATTCGTTTCGGCCCGATGCCGGCCGCCTGACACGCAACCTAGCCCTACCCGGAACAGAAAGAACCAGAATGGCCGAAGACAGTCCTTTCACCGTCGATGCGGACTGGCTGCAGGCGCGCCTGGGCGAGCCCGGCCTGACCATCGTGGACGCGTCCTGGTACCTGCCGGCGCAGAAGCGCGGCGCGCGCGCCGAATATAATGCCGCCCACATTCCAGGCGCCCGCTTCCTGGATCAGGACGCGGTGTCGGATCCCGACGCTGCCTTGCCGCACACGCTGCCTTCGCCTCAGCATTTCGCGCAATATGTCGGTGCGATGGGCGTGTCCGCCGACGACACCATTGTCGTCTATGATGGTCCGGGTTTCTTCTCGGCACCCCGGGCATGGTGGATGTTCCGCATCATGGGTGTTTTCCAGACCTATATTCTGGATGGCGGTTTCGACGCTTGGAAGGCGGCCGGCCGCCCGGTAACGTCCGAGCCGACGAAGATCGCGCCAAGCGTGTTCCATGCCGACTTCGACGCCGGCCGCGTCGCCAGCCTCGCCGACATGCGCCGGATCGTCGAGACCGGCGCCAGCCAGATTGCCGATGCCCGTGGATCCGGCCGCTTCACCGGCGTCGAGCCCGAGCCGCGCGCGGGGATCCGCTCCGGCCATATGCCGGGCGCACGCAACGTGCCGTACTCCGCACTGTCGGAAAACGGCATGCTGTTGTCGAAGGACCGTTTGCGCAAGGTGATCGAGGACGCCGGCATCGACCTGTCGAAGCCCGTCATCACATCTTGCGGCTCCGGTGTCACCGCCGCGGTGGTTACGCTCGCGCTGGAGACGCTTGGCCACACCGACAACAGGCTTTATGACGGCTCATGGACGGAATGGGGCGGGCTCTCCGACACGCCTGTCGTGACCGGCCCCGCGACGGCCGGCCCCGCTAAGACCGGCCCCGCCAAGGCCAGCAAGGAATGAACGCGATGGAAAACGGTGTGCTGCAGGACATTGAAGTCACCGTGACTTTTCTCGAAATGCATGCCCCCCCTGCGGTCTCCCCGCCAGTGCCCTACAACCGCCAGGTCGCGCTGTTGAAGACCAAGGACATCCCCTTGCATTTCTATCGCTATTTGATGGACCGGGTCGGGCGCAAATGGCATTGGGTGAATGTTCTCAGGCTGGACGATGAGGAGCTTTCGGCCGGCATCCACCGCGAGGACCGTGACATCAGGGTGCTCTACCTCGACGGCGCGCCAGCCGGCTTCTTTGACCTCAAGCCGCATCTGCCTGATGAAGTCGAACTCGCCTATTTCGGCATGATGGAACATGCCACCGGGCAAGGCATTGGCCGCTGGTTCCTGGGTTCGGCGATTTCAGCCGCCTGGTCGTATGGGCCAAAACGAGTGACGGTGCAGACCTGCACGCTGGACCATCCGGCGGCTCTGCCGCTCTACCAGAAGCTCGGCTTCAAGCCGGTCGCGCAGAAGAAGGAGGTCGTGCATCCGCTGCCTTTCGCCGAGCGCTCGGCCAGCGTCATGCGGCCCTGATTTCAGCTGGAATCCGAAATCGGCCGGAACCTGAACCGGCCGTTCATCGGCGCTTCAGCCTGCCTTTGGCATCTTGCCCGCATCATCAATGCGGCTGAGGCCGAAGGAGGATAGACATGCTGACACGCCGTACACTTGTCGTCGCGCTGATCGCAGCGATCGCCATGCCGAGCCTTGCCGCCGCCCAGGCGACGACGCCTTCGGCCGCGACGATCGAGCGCAAGCTCGAGGCGACGCCCCGGGTGAAGTTGCGGCCGAACGAGCGTGTCACCATCCGCGAATTCAAGCGCCGGCCGGATTTGCGCCGCATGGCGCGCTCGATCGACATCCAGTCGATCAATTTCGCTTTTGGCTCGGCCGCTATTTCCAGTTCGCAATACGACAAGATCGAGAATATCGCCGACGCGCTGCAGCGCATCCTGCGCCGCGATCCCGGCGCCCGCGTGCTGATCGAAGGGCATACCGATGCCGTCGGTTCCTTCCAGTCGAACCAGATCCTGTCCGAACAACGGGCCGCTTCGTTGAAACGCACGCTGGTGCGCGAATTCGGCGTGCCCGGCTATGCCCTGGAAACCGTTGGCTACGGCGAGGAGTTCCTGCTCGTGCCGACGCAGAACGAAAACTGGCGGAATCGCAGGGTGACATTGCGACGCTTCGACGATTTCATTCGGTGAACCAGGGTTCGGTCAACTTTAATGAGCTGGCGTATTTTAATCGGCTGGCGCTATCGATGATGCTTTTGATCTATGGGAGGGACCGACATCGGATCGGTCCCTCTATGCCTTGGCAAGAATCGGGTGGGAAGCATTGGCCCGACCACATAATTTCCGGTCAGCAAACCGGAGGTTTTCACCATGGCCATTCAGTTCAAAGCGCTACCCAGCGAACAAGTCAGGACGCTGCAACGCGGCGGTCCCGATGCTTACGGCCAGACGCCAGAGCTGAGGATTTCCGACGGCGACGGCATGCCTTGCCGCCATTGCCTGAAGAACATCGCCGCCGGCGATGCCTATCTCATTCTTGCCTACCGCCCCTTTCCGGAGCTTCAGCCCTATGCCGAAACCGGGCCGATCTTTCTGCATGCGGAAGAGTGCGAGCGTGCGGCCGAGACCGAATTGCTTCCCGAGGTCCTCGAAAGCCCGGACTACATCGTGCGCGGCTATGGCAGGGATGATCGAATCGTCTACGGCAGTGGCGGGGTCATTCCTACCGACGCAATTGCGGCACGGGCCGAGACCTTGTTCGAGCGCGATGACATCGCCTACGTGCATGTCCGCTCGGCGCGTAACAACTGCTACCAGTGCCGGATTGAGCGAGCCTGAAACGCAAAGGATTGCGCCCAGGAAGCCTGTCGTACTCCCGTCGCATAGGTCGGATAGAACGCGAGTGTCGATAGATTGGCCGACCGCGGATGAACCGGCGGCGATCTCGATATCGAGGAAGCGGGGCTTTGGCTCCGCTTTTTTGTTGCCTTGGGTTCTGCGCAAGCCTTCAACGCAAAAAAGAGCCCGCCGGCTAGGCCGGCGGGCCGCAACTTTAGCCTGGAGGGCTTTTAGTTGAACTTGTACTTCGCGCCGATGCGCACGGTCTGGAACGAAGCTTTGTCGGTGAGTGTACCATCCGGTGCGCCAAATTCCGACGAGAAGTCCTTCTTGGCGAATTGCGAATAGCGATATTCGAGGCCGACCGTCACATTGTTCGAGACAGCTGTTTCGAGGCCGCCACCCACCGTGAAGCCGCTCTTGCTCCAATCGATGATATCGCCGACCGGGTCCGAAGCGTGCAGATCGAAATGCTGGTAGCTGTAGCCGCCGATGACATAGGCAAGGGTCGATTCGTTGACCTTGGCGCCAACGCGGGCCAAAGCATCGAAGCCATAATCGTTGTCGAGCTTGATCGAGCCGCCAGGGATGTCGAGTTTGGAGCGAATTCCAGAATAGCTGCCATCGAGCTGTACACCGGCAACCCAGCTGCCGAAATCGTAGTCATAACCAATGCTGGCTTCGCCGAGCACGCCTTCGCTGCCAATGCCATTGAGATCGAGAGCGCCGCCGCCGCCAAGGTCGACGCCAAGGTCGTGAACCGCCGTGCCGGCGCCAAGCGCACCACCAACATAGAAGCCGGTCCAGTTGTAGGTCGGGGCCGCAAATGAGGCGCCGCCACCGCTCTGAGCGCCGAAGCGATAGTTGGCGGCGATATGGAAGGTGTGGGTGGACGGCTCGACGTTCAGAGAACCTCCGCCAAAATCAATAACCGACTTGTCACCATAGTTCGCGTAGCGATACTCGGTCTTCAGCGTCCAGTTACCGCGCAGCACGGTTTCCATGCCCACGCCGAGAACATAGCCACCACGATCCTCGGTGAATTCGAGCCCATCGGCATCTCCAGACCCGTCCAACTTGAAATGCTGCCAGCTATAGCCGCCGAGCACATAGCCGAGCGTGCTTGGATTGAGGAGGTAGCCAGCGCGAAGGCCAACGTCGAAGCCGTAGGCATTGGTCAGGTCGATATCGGCGTCCGGAATGCTGATCGACGGGCCGATATTGCCGATATTGGCATCGATAAAGCCGCCGAGCAGGAAACGTTCATTGACCATATAGTCGTAGCCAGCGGTCAGTTCGCCGAAGACGCCATTGCCGCCGATACCGTTGAAGTCGACAATCGGCGCCACGCTGAACTTGTGCACGCTGGCGCCAAATCCGCCACCGATGCCGACATAAGCACCGCTCCAGTTGAAACCGGACGCCTCGACCGGCTGCACCACATCAGCCGCATGCGCGGCGGAGATCAAAGCCACTGCAGAAACGGCACCCAAAAGGAAAGATTTCGCAGAAACGCGAAGAAACATAGCCCAACCCCTAATCAATAAACCCACCACGTCTCTAGCAGGGAGTCGGTCAGACCAGGAATGACAAATATGCAACAGTTTTGGGCAAACCAAAACCTGCGGTCGACACTGTTCTGCCCAGTAACCAGGCCGCTGCCCTAGATCGGCCAATAAAAAGCCCGCCGGCGTGGACCGGCGGGCAAGAATAGCAAGTTGACTTTTTCTGGGTGTATCAGGCGGCCAGAACAGCTTTCGGCTCGACCAGCTCGTAGCCGAGCGCTTCGGCGACCGCCCGGTTGGTGATCTTGCCCTTGTGGACATTGAGGCCGTTGCGCAGGTGATGGTCGTCGACCAGCGCCTTCAGGCCCTTGTCGGCGAGCTGCAGGCCGTAGTGCAGCGTCGCATTGTTGAGGGCGTGGGCCGAGGTGACCGGCACCGCACCTGGCATGTTGGCGACGCAATAGTGGATGACGCCATCGACCTCGTAGGTCGGCTCGGCGTGGGTCGTCGCATGCGAGGTCTCGAAGCAGCCGCCCTGGTCGATGGCGACGTCGACCAGCACCGAGCCCTTCTTCATGCCCGATAGCATTTCGCGGGTGACGAGCTTCGGCGCCGCGGCACCGGGAATCAGCACGGCACCGACGACGATGTCGGCCGAGAAGCATTCTTCCTCGAGCGCCTCGACGGTGGAGTAGCGGGTGTGCACACGGCCGGCGAAGAGGTCGTCGAGCTGGCGCAGGCGCGGGATCGAGCGGTCGATGATGGTGACATCGGCGCCAAGGCCGGCGGCCATGCGGGCCGCGTGCAGGCCGACGACGCCGCCGCCAAGCACGGTGACCTTGCCGGGCAGCACGCCAGGCACGCCGCCGAGCAGCACGCCGCGGCCGCCATTGGCCTTCTGCAGCGCCGTGGCGCCGGCCTGGATCGACAGGCGGCCCGCGACTTCCGACATCGGCGCGAGCAGCGGCAGGCCGCCACGATCGTCGGTCACGGTTTCGTAGGCGATCGCCGTGACGCCCGAAGCGAGCAGGCCCTTGGTCTGCTCCGGATCCGGAGCCAGATGCAGGTAGGTGTAGAGGATCTGGCCTTCGCGCAGCTGAACCCACTCATTGGGCTGCGGCTCCTTGACCTTGACGATCATGTCCGACTTGGCGAATACGTCGGCGGCGGTCTTGGCGATGGTGGCGCCGGCGGCGCGATAGGCGTTGTCATCGGCACCGATGCCGGCGCCGGCGCCGGCCTCGACCAGCACTTCGTGGCCGTGCGCCACATATTCGCGGACCGAGCCTGGCGTGAGGCCGACACGATATTCGTGGTTCTTGATTTCCTTGGGGCAGCCGACGCGCATTTTCTTCTCCTGATCCGGCCCTTTTGGGCTCACTCCCTGTATTGTCGGAGTGAACCATGAATCGGCTCGCAAGTGTTTGCGAATGCGCTTGCGCGGGCAGGTCGGTTTCGATAATCCTTGCGTGAATTAGCAGGATATTCGCAGGATTCACGAAAAATGCCGCTCGACAGGATCGATATCGCCATTCTTGAGACTTTGCAGAAGGACGGCAGGATACCCAATGCGGCGCTCGCCGAGAAAGTTGGCCTGTCGCAGTCGGCCTGTTCGCGCCGGCTCGATAATTTGGAAAAATCCGGAACCATTCGCGGCTACCACGCCCGGCTGTCAAATGCCGCGCTCGGTCATCAGATGACGGCGATCGTGCATATATCGCTGTCGGGCCAGTTCGAGAAGACGCTGTCGGATTTCGAAGCAGCCATCAAGCGCTGCCCCAATGTCTTGTCCTGCCACCTGATGTCGGGCGAGTACGACTACATCCTGCGCATCGCGGCGAAAGATCTGGTCGACTATGAGCGCATCCACAAGGAATGGCTGTCGGCCATGCCGCACGTGACCAAGATCAACTCGTCCTTCGCCTTGCGCGAAATCGTCGACCGCACCGCCATGGGCATGAAGCCTGAGATGGCTTGAGCTTGCCGGCCTGACCTTGCTCTAGACGGGCTTCAGGCTTCAGTGACGATCCGATCCATCGGAATGTCATGCGGCTGCGGATAGATGGTGGCGATGCGCTGCAGTTCGTAGCCGACGCCGATGACCAGCGGCTTGACGGGCATGGCGGCCAGTGTGCGGTCGAAGAAGCCGCCGCCATAACCCAGGCGATAATTTGCCGGATCAATGCCGACGATCGGCGCGATGACGATGTCCGGCAGCACCGGATCGCCCTCGGCCGGGATCGGAATGTTCCAGACGCCCTTTTCCAATCGGTCGCCCGGTTTGTAGGCACGGAAGATCAGGGGGTGTCCTTTCTCGACGACGATGGGCAACGCTGTGCGGCCGCCGCGCTCGTTGACGGACGCCATCCATGATCGCAGATCCGGTTCGCCGCGAAACGGCCAGTAAAGGCTGACCATGCGGCCGCGGATCTCGCCGATGATCGTGTCGAGCCCTTTGGCGATGCGCCGAGACATTGCTGCTCGCGCGTCGGCCGAAACAGCAAGGCGGGCCGCGATCAGTCGCTCGCGTTCGGCCTTGCGCCAGCGCCGCACATCGGTCCAGTCGGACAGCGGCGCCCGGAATTCCGGATCGAACTCGTGCATGAAGCAGGGAGGCGAGGCATACTGTCCCGGACCTTGGTCATGATCGTTGGCCATGCGTCACCTCATAGCGTGTTCGGTGACGCTATACCTCGCGACACGATACAACTTGTGCATTCACGACATGGGACGGCGAGTCCCGGGCACTATCCTTCTGTTGTTGCATTGCACAAAAATACCTACATCCGGGACAGGTATCTTGCCATCAGGGTGAATGAGATGAACCAGGCCAGCCACCATGTTTTCGTCGTCGGCGCGGGGTTCGGCGGCCTCGAACTCACCCACGCGCTGGCTGGACAGCCCGTGCGCATCACCATGATCGACAAGCGCAACCACCATCTTTTCCAGCCGCTGCTTTATCAGGTGGCGACGACCGCGCTGGCGACCTCCGAGGTTGCCTGGCCGATTCGCCATCTTCTGCGCAAACGCAAGGACGTGACGACGCTTCTGGCCAACGTCGCCGGCGTCGACCGTACCGGCAAACGCGTGTTGCTCGATGACGGCAGCGCCGTCGCCTATGACACGTTGGTGCTCGCCACCGGCGCCCGTCACGCCTATTTTGGCCACGACGAATGGGAGCCTTTCGCGCCTGGCCTGAAGACACTGGAGGACGCCACCACCATTCGGCGGCGCATTCTCCTGGCCTTCGAGCAGGCCGAGCGGGAAACCGATCCCGCCAGACGCCAGGCGCTGCTGACCATTGCAATCGTCGGCGGCGGGCCGACTGGCGTCGAACTGGCCGGCACCATCGTGGAACTGGCGCACGACACCCTGCGCGGCGAGTTCCGCAACATCGACACGCGGCAAACGCGCGTGGTGCTGATCGAGGCCGGTGACCGCATCCTGGCCAATTTCGCGCCAGAACTCTCCGAATACGCCAGCAAGGCGCTCGAGCGGCTCGGCGTGACGGTCGAGCTCGGCCGGGCCGTCACGCGCTGCGACGCCGAAGGTGTCGTGTTTGGCGACAAGCAACTGGCAGCCCGAACGATCCTGTGGGCAGCCGGCGTTGCCGCCTCGCCCGCCGCCGAATGGCTGGGTGCGAAGGCGGACCGCGCGGGCAGGGTGCTCGTCGAGCCTGACCTCAGCGTGCCCGGCAGCCGGGAGATTTTCGTCATCGGCGACGCCGCCCTTGTGCTGCGGCCCGATGGTCGGCCGGTACCCGGCGTGGCGCCTTCCGCCAAGCAGGAGGGTCGCCACGTCGCCGCGACGATCAAGGCCAGGCTCGCCGGTGACAACACCGTGCGGCCATTCCACTACAAACATGCCGGCGATCTGGCGACGATCGGCAAACGCGCAGCCGCGATCGATTTCGGCTGGATCAAGCTCACGGGCTGGCTCGCCTGGTGGCTGTGGGGCATCGCGCACATCTATTTCCTGATCGGTTTCCGCAACCGGCTTGCGGTTTCCCTGAGCTGGCTATGGATCTACGTCACGGGCCAGCGCAGCGCCCGGCTGATCACCCATGGCGATGACGACAAGGCCTGACTTTTCTCCACTGTCCCATTCATCCGCCCGTCATCTCTCGCTGATGGATTGATGTGCGGATGCGCGCGACTTGTTGAGTGGACTTGAGCCGAATTCGGCGCGAAGTTCGCTGCGGGGCAGGGCGTGTCACGTTGTCAATGAGGAGAGAACATGTCGCAACTGCTCCATCCCGTCTCCCGCCGCGGTTTCCTCGCCGGCGCCGCAGCCACAGGGGCGCTGATCGTGCTTCATCCCTTCTCCGCCCGGGCGCAGGCCAACCAGGCGCATCTTCGGATCATGGAAACCACTGACATCCATGTGAACGTGCTGCCTTATGATTACTACGCCGACAAAGCCAACGACACGATGGGCCTGTCGCGCACGGCGTCGCTGATCGACGCGGTGCGCAAGGAAGCCGTCAATTCGATGCTGATCGACAATGGCGACCTGCTGCAGGGCAATCCGATGGGCGACTACATCGCCTACGAAAAAGGCCTGAAGGACGGCGATCTGCATCCGATCATGAAAGGCATGAACCTGCTTGGCTACGAGTGCTCGACGCTCGGCAACCACGAATTCAACTATGGCTTGTCTTTCCTGGACAAGGTGCTGGCGGGCGCCAATTTCCCCTTCGTCTGCGCCAATCTGATCCGCGGCACGGAGCTTGCCGCCAACCCGCGCGACGACAAGCTCTATCTCAAGCCGTATGTGATCCTCGACAAGAAGATCAAGGACGGCTCGGGCGCCGAGCAGCCGATCAGGATCGGCATCATCGGCTTCGTGCCGCCGCAGATCATGGTCTGGGACCTCAAGAATCTCGAAGGCAACGTCAAGACGCGAGACATCGTCGAGGCGGCGAAGGCCTGGGTGCCGCAAATGAAGGAAGAAGGCGCCGACATCGTCATCGCGCTCTCGCATTCCGGCATCGACGTGAAGCAGGGCGACATGATGGAGAACGCCTCGTTCTTCGTTGCCGGTGTCGATGGCATCGATGCCGTCTTCACCGGCCACCAGCATCTGGTGTTCCCCGGCAAGAAGGACTTCCAGTCGCTCGAAGGCGTCGACACGCAGAGAGGCACGCTGCGGGGCAAGCCCGCCGTTATGGGCGGTTTCTGGGGCTCGCATATGGGGCTGATCGACCTGATGCTGGAGCGTGACGGATCGAAATGGAAGGTCGTCTCCGCGACCTCCGAGGCGCGGCCGATCTGCGAGCGCGTCGACAACAAGAACAAGCCGACTGTTCCTGACGACAAGCGCATCATCGCCGCCCTCGAACAGGACCATCAGGCGACCCTGGCCTATGTGCGCCGTCCGGTCGGCAAGACCTCCGCGCCGCTCTATTCCTATTTCGCGCTGGTCGCCGACGATCCGTCGGTGCAGGTCGTCAGCCAGGCGCAGACCTGGTACTTGAAGGATATTCTCAAAAACACGCAGTGGAAGGACGTGCCGCTGCTGTCGGCCGCTGCTCCCTTCAAGGCGGGCGGGCGCAACGGCGCCGACTACTACACCGACGTGCCGGCCGGCGACATTGCCATCAAGAACGTCGCCGACCTCTATCTCTACCCGAACACCGTGCGGGCCGTTGAGATCACGGGGGCGCAGGTGAAAGAATGGTTGGAGATGTCGGCCGGCATTTTCAACAAGATCGAGGTGGGGAAGGCTGATCAGGCGCTCATAAACACCGATTTCCCGTCCTACAATTTCGACGTCATCGATGGCGTCTCCTACAAGATCGACCTGTCGCAGCCGCCGAAATATGATGCCAAAGGCGGAGTGGCGAACGCCGGCGCCAACCGCATCGTCGACTTGATGTTCGACGGAAAACCAATTGATCCCAATCAGAAATTCGTCGTCGCGACCAACAACTACCGAGCCGGCGGCGGCGGCAATTTCCCCGATATCAATGCCTCGAAGATCATCTATGAGGCGCCGGACACCAACCGCGACGTCATCGTTCGCTACATTGTGAGCCAGGGCACGATCAACCCGTCGGCCGACGGCAACTGGTCGTTCGCACCGCTGCCGGGAACCAGCGTCGTGTTCGAGACAGGCGTCAGGGCAAAGGATTTCATTGCCGATATGAAGTCGCTGAAGATTGAACCGGCGGGCGAGGGCGAAGCGGGGTTCGCTAGATATCGCATCCTTCTCTGATCCGCATCGCACAGCGTCAGTTTGCAGGCGCCGGCGCCAGCGGCAAGGCCGTCGCGGGGGCTTGCGGGCTGATTGGCTGCGTCGGCTCGAGGGACGTGCCAGTCGGGTCGCTGGGCACGGTCAGGGGCGACGTACCGGCCGGAGTGTGCACCTCGTGGATGGTCGAGGTTGGCGTGTTGTCGATGAGATCGCTCGCACCAGGCGTCAAGGCTGGGCTGAGGCTGCGGCCCAGCGGATCATTCATGACTGTTGGTGGAACTACGCGCCGTGCTTCGGCGGCGGATAGGGCGGCAAGCAGGATGGCAATGGCGGTAACAGTTCGCTTCAAGGAAGCCTCCTATGATCAGAGGCGCTCGGCGTTGGGTTGGGCGCGGGCGTCGGATGCGTCGAAACGATAGCCGCGTGATCCCGGTTTCATCACGTTCGTATCAAGAGGTTGCGATCGAAGGGGGTGAAGGGGCACAACAGCGGGCCGGCTGGCCTAGGATGCAAAACGCTGCTTGATCACAGGCATGACGCGATCCAGCGCATCCGTGGAAATGCCGCCGGAATAGCCATCCGGCAATTGGTTGATGAGTTGGGGATCGTCCAGCCCTTGCGAAAAACCGCCGCCCGAATAGGGGCCGAGTAGGTAGACGCGCGTGTCGACGTCCTGCATGCGGTCGAGAAAACGGTCGGGCCAACCCCACATCCATTTGGCGACGTTGATGGGGATCAGCAGTATGCCCTGGCGGCAGGCATCCGGAACATATCCGCTCCACCCCAGCGCGGCGTATCGTGCGATGCATTGCGTGAGCGACGCCCGGCTCAGCGTATGCATGTCCGGCAGCGCCGCCTTGACCGCGGCAATCGGCTTGTCGCCGCCATAGACCGAAAGGTAGCCGCGCTCCGCGGGCGTCAGCTTGGCGAGCCAGTCAGCGAGCGCCTCGCCTTCATGGGGATCGTTGCTCTTGACGTTGATGTTGAAGCGGCGAGCCGGGAAGTGCGACAGGACCTCGTCTAGCGACGGCATCATACCGATCCCCTTGCCGCGAAACGGGTAGGTCTTGCCGCCATCGGCCGTGTAGCCGTAGCCGATGTCGAGCGTCTTCAACTCGGTCATGGAATGGCCGCGGGTCTCGCCCTTGCCTTCGGTCCGGCAATCCAGCGTCCAGTCGTGGAAGACAGCGAACTTGCCGTCCGTCGTCGGGTGGACATCGAGTTCGAGCGCGTCCGCGCCAAGCGCGAAGGCAGCTTCCATCGAGGCGATCGTGTTCTCGAGGTGGGCATGGCGCGGCGGCAGCATGCGACTGGCCGTGCATGTGTCGGACCCAAGATCCGTGCGGTCGAAATCCTGGGCAAGACCGCGATGGGCAAGTACTGCCGGAAAGCCGGCAGGACGGCTCGACGGCAATGAGCTGTTGTTGAGCCAGATACCTCCCAAGGCGACGGTGACGCACGTGAAGAAGATTGTCCGTTTGCGCATGATTTATCGATTCGCCTGTCCCGGGCGACATCCTGCTTGAGGATCGGACTTTTTGACGGCGATCACAGGGCGATGTCGAGATCAGGCCCGACATCGGCAGTTCGTGGCGACCTAGGCCTTGTAGACCACTTGCCGCACATCGATGTAGCTGGCGCGGAAACCGGCTTCGCAATAGTGCAGGTAGAACTCCCAGAGCTTCTTGAAGCGATCGTCGAAGCCGAGCGGCACGATCTTCTCCCAGGATCCCCAGAAACGGTTGCGCCATTCGGCGAGCGTGCGCGCATAGTCATCGGGAAACACGCGCTCACGCAGATGCGCAAGGCCATGATCCTTGCCGAGCGACTTCAGGATCGACGGTGTCGGCAGCATGCCGCCCGGGAACACATACCGCTGGATGAAATCCGGCCTGGCGCGATAGGTGTCGTAGGCGGCCTCGTTGATGGTGATGATCTGCAGGCCCGCAGTGCCGCCGGGCCTCAGGCAGGACTTCATCTTCGAGAAGAACACAGGCCAGTATTTCTCGCCGACCGCTTCGAACATCTCGATCGAGGCGATGCGGTCGTAAGTTCCCGTTTCGTCGCGGTAATCCTGCAGCTTGATGTCGACCTTGTCGGCAAGTCCCGCCTTGGCGATGCGTGCCTTGGCGAAATCGTGCTGTTCGCGGCTGATCGTCAGCCCGGTCACGTGGCAGCCGATTTCGCGCGCCGCGAATTCGGCAAAACCGCCCCAGCCGCAGCCGATCTCCAGCACATGATCCTTTCGGCCGATACCCGTGTCCCTGGCCAGCGCCCGATATTTGGCGGCCTGCGCGCTCTCCAGGTCGTTGGCGCCATGCGTGTAGAGCGCCGAGGAATAGGTCATGCTCGGGTCGAGCCATTCCTTGTAGAAGGCGTTACCGAGATCGTAATGCGCGGAGATGTTGCGCTTCGAACCGGTGCGTGTGTTCTCGTTGAACCAGTGGCGGATGCGCTGGACGGTGTTGATGAGCCAGCTGGCGCCGCCGGCGACGCGTTCGCCGATCGCCGAATTGACCACGAACAATTCCAGGAAACTGGTGACGTCAGGGCTTTCCCAATCGCCGTCCATGTAGGATTCGGCAACGCCGATCGTGCCGCCGGAAAAGGCGCGGCCTGGCAGGCGCCAGTTCTTGAGCACCAGCTCGGCGTCCGGGCCGGGTCCCTTGCCGCCAACCAGAACGGCTCGGCCATCCGGCATCCTGACCTTGAGCGAACCGCGCGGCAGGTTCATCGCCGCCGACAGCACCATGCGCGCCTTGGCCGGCAGGCCCTTGACGATCTCGGCGAAATTGAACTCGTCGAGCCTGACCGCTTCGCCCGGCGCTACGCTATGATGGTCCCCGTCTGCCATTTCATGCCCCTGGATTTCCGTGGTGCCGGCGCAAATTGCCGGGTCACGGTTCTCTTGGATCATTCGCCAGGTTCGAACGTCTTGCCTGGTCCCGGGAGCTCCCAGTGCTTCCCAGTGAATGCCTGCCACAATCTTCCACGTGATGAGGGGGAACTTCAAGAGGCAGGCCATGGCTGGGCTGTGCCACGTGGCATCTGGGCCTTGCGTAATGCTGCTGTCCACAATCAAAAACGTCTATGGCCGCCGCAGCGCATGTGCGATAGCTTTAGCCATGCGTTATGTAATCGTCATTGCGGCAATCGCGTTCTTCCTGATCTGGGACGGTCTCTACAATCAAGGCCGGTATCTCGACATTTCGGTCAGGGAGCTCAACCACGTCGTGCGTTACGTCACCGGCAAGGCCTGAATATCCCGCCCGAAGAGAGCAACCTGGCGCGTCGTGCGACGTGCCCGTTGCTGCTTGATCAGGTCCCGCACCGTTGAGGCGCGTCGCAAAGACGCGTGGCGCCATGAACGGTTGACGCGAGGAAACCGCCGTCACAAAAGACCCCGGCATTCAGATCGAGGAGGCGGGATTGATCCGGCATATCGTTTTCTTCAGCGCACGGCGCAAGGAGGATGTGGAGGCAGTGCGCAGCGGGCTGCTGGAACTCGGCAACATTCCTCATTCCAGTCTCTTCGAGGTCACTTTGAACACCAAGGTCGACCCGCTGTCGGACGAAGTTGATGTCGTCGTCTACGCCGAATTTCCCGATGACGCGGCGCTGGCCGCCTACAAGGCGCATCCGCTCTATGCGCAGACCACAGCCAAGGTCAAACCTTTGCGCGAACTGCGCTATTCCGCCGATGTCGTGGCCGGCAGCTGATCCCGGGCGCGGTTCTGGATATCGACAAGTCCCGGCGGCCGCCGAGGGGAAATGGCCTTGAACCGCTCTTTGGAATGATGCACACCGCGCCTGATGACCGACAGACCAACCACCGGCACGCATCCGCTTGACCATCTCGTTCTGCCGACCGGGAGCCTCGAGGTGGCGCGAGCCCGGCTCGCTGCGCTGGGCTTCGTCGTCGCGCCGACCGGTATCCATCCCTTTGGAACGGAAAACTGCTGCGTTTTCCTCGCTGACGGCACCTATCTGGAGCCGCTCGCGATCGGCAATGAACAGGCAGCGATCGGCGCAACGGCCGCCGGCAACGTCTTCGTCGCGCGCGACCGCCTCTATCGCGACAGCCGCGGCGATGAGGGGTTTTCGGCTGTGGTCCTGGGGACCGACAATGCCGATACCGACCATGCACGCTTTGTCGACGCCGGTCTGTCGGCGGGAGACACACTGAGCTTTTCGCGCGCTTTCACTGATACGTCGGGCAAGAGCGATACCGCATCGTTCAAGCTCGCCTTTGCCGCGACCCGTGGAGCACCCGACGCGTTCCTGTTCGCCTGCCAGCGGATCAATGCGCCAAAGGTGGACCGTGCGGCCTTGCAGGCTCATGCCAACAGAGCCAGCGGAATCCTCGAGGTGGTGGCGGTCAGTGACCAGCCTACCGAACAGAGCAGGCTGGTTTCCGTGGCGGTGAACGATCCTGCCGACGCTAAGGACGGCGCGTTTCTCCTGCCGAATGCAACCTTGAGCGTGCTTGACCCCAAATCTTTCACCGCTCGCTTTGGCATCCCGGCGGGTTCATCCACAAAGCTCCGCTTCGCCGCGATCGTCTTTGCGGTCCGCAGCATCGATGCCGCGTCGAGCCTGCTTGCAGCCAATGCTATACAGCACGATATAGCAGGCGCTGATATTGTCGTGCGGCCGGCATCCGGACAGGGCGCGGCTTTCATCTTCCGGGAGATACAATGAACAAGCCCCAAGTGCCCAATTCGATGGCGCCCAATTCGTCGGTAACGGTCGGTAATGTCGTCTTCGACAACAAGGCGGCCTTGGCGCTGATCGCCGGCCCGTGCCAGTTCGAATCGCGCCAGCATGCCTTCGACATGGCCGGTGCGCTGAAGGAGCTGACGGCCAAGCTCGGCATCGGCCTCGTCTACAAGACCAGCTACGACAAGGCCAACCGCACCTCGCTGTCGGCAACGCGCGGCGCTGGCATGGATGCCGCACTTCCGGTCTTCGACGAATTGCGCAAGGAATTTTCGCTTCCCGTGCTGACCGATGTCCACACCGAGGAACAGTGCGCGATCGTCGCGCCGCATGTCGATGTGCTGCAGATCCCGGCCTTCCTGTCGCGCCAGACCGACATGCTGGTCGCCGCCGCGAAAACCGGCAAGGTCATCAACGTGAAGAAGGGGCAGTTCCTCGCGCCCTGGGACATGAAGAACGTGGTCGCGAAGATCACCGGTTCGGGCAACGCCAACGTTCTGACCACCGAGCGCGGCGCGTCCTTCGGCTACAACACGCTGGTGTCTGATATGCGCGCTCTGCCTGTCATGGCCGAGATCGGCGCGCCGGTGATCTTCGACGCCACGCATTCGGTCCAGCAGCCGGGCGGGCAGGGCGGCTCGTCTGGTGGCGAGCGCCGCTTTGTCGAGACGCTGGCTCGTGCGGCCGTCGCCGTTGGCGTCGCCGGTGTCTTCATCGAGACCCACCAGGATCCCGACAATTCGACGTCTTCCGATGGGCCCAACATGCTGCCGCTGAAGGATATGCCGGCGCTCCTGGAAAGGCTGATGGCTTTCGACCGGATCGCGAAGGGCCGCTGAGCCGGCGCTTCCTGCCTGTGCTTGTGGTTGCGAGGGACCGGTTGTACGCTTGGCCGGCAAATGAGCGTTTTGGCAGGAGGAAGCCAATGTCCGTCGCCCGCGTCACCGAAATCACCTCGTCGTCGAAGAAGAGCTTTCAGGACGCCATCGAGAAGGGAATCGCCCGCGCGGCGAAAACCCTCAAGAACGTGGAAGGCGCCTGGATCCAGGATCAGAAGATCGTCGTCGAGGACGGCAAGATCGCTGCCTATCGCGTCAACATGAAGGTGACTTTCATCCTCGCGGAGTGATTGGTCGCCGCCGAAAAACTCGGGAACTTTCACCCGCGCCCCTCATTGTCAAAGCAGAGTTCAACGACAATGAGGAGCAGACCATGACAACCCAGACAGGCCACACCGAAGCGATTGCCGCTTCGCGCGTCATCGGCACGTCCGTCTACAACAACGAAGGCAAGAGCATCGGCAGCATCGAGGACATCATGCTCGACAAAACGTCGAACGGCATCATGTTCGCGGTGATCGGCTTTGGCGGCTTTCTCGGCATCGGCGAGAAGTACCACGCCGTTCCCTGGGCCAGTCTCGACTATGATGAGGACAAGGGCGGCTATGTCGTGCCCTTCTCCAAGGAGCAGCTGAAGGCCGCACCCGCCTATTCGATCAACGAACTGGCCGGCGCGGACGGCGAGGCGGCGCGCGATGCATCCTATGAGTACTACAAGGTCACGCCCTACTGGCATTGAGGCAACCGCAATAAAAAAGGGCCTCGTTTCGACGAGGCCCTTTTTATTCAAAGGCAACGCTATTTGCTGAGGTGCAAAGCCGGCAAGGGCTCGAAAGCCTTCGGTGGCGATTGCTGTGTATCGCACGACGTCAGGAACGCCGCCGCGATCAGGAACAAACTCACGATACCGCTCAACTCTGACATGGCGAAACTCCTCATGTTTCGCCCCGCGCGACAACAGCCATAACCCGAAATGCATGTCCGGGCGCATGACTTATGATGACAGAAATTTGCGCTTCGTGAATCGGGGAGGCGGCACTATTCGGCCATGGCCGGATTGCCTTTTGCGTCGCTTTGGCTAAGACGGGCGCGACCTTTCGTCAGATCAATCGGGGACATCGCAATGACCGCCATCATCGACATTGTCGGACGTGAAATCCTGGACAGCCGTGGAAACCCGACCGTCGAGGTCGATGTCGTACTCGAAGACGGTTCGATGGGCCGCGCCGCGGTGCCGTCGGGCGCCTCGACCGGCGCCCATGAAGCCGTCGAGCTTCGCGACGGCGGCGCCCGATATCTCGGCAAGGGCGTGCTCAAGGCCGTGGAGGCGGTCAATGGTGAGCTGTTCGAGGCGATCGGCGGCATGGAAGCTGAGAACCAGATCCATATCGACCAGACCATGATCGAGCTTGACGGCACGCCCAACAAGAGCCGGCTCGGCGCCAATGCCATTCTCGGCGTTTCGCTGGCGGTCGCCAAGGCCGCTGCTGACGCCTCCGGCCTGCCGCTCTATCGCTATGTTGGCGGCACCAAGGCGCACATCCTGCCCGTACCGATGATGAACATCATCAATGGCGGCGCCCATGCCGACAACCCGATCGACTTCCAGGAATTCATGATCCTTCCGGTCGGCGCGCCGACTTTGCGCGAAGGCGTGCGCTGGGGCTCGGAAATCTTCCATACGTTGCGCAAGAAGCTGAAGGATGCCGGCCACAACACCAATGTCGGCGACGAAGGCGGCTTTGCCCCGAACCTGAAGAGCGCGCCTGTGGCGCTCGATTTCATCATGGAATCGATCGAGAAGGCCGGCTTCAAGCCGGGCGAGGAAATCGCGCTGGGCCTCGACTGCGCCGCCACCGAGTTCTTCAAGGACGGCAACTACGTCTATGAAGGCGAGAAGAAGACGCGCGATCCCAAGGCCCAGGCCAAGTACCTCGCCAAGCTCGCCGCCGACTATCCGATCATCTCGATCGAGGACGGCTTGGCCGAGGACGATTGGGAAGGCTGGAAATACCTGACCGACCTGATCGGCAAGAAGACGCAGCTGGTCGGCGACGACCTTTTCGTCACCAACACAGCGCGCCTGCGCGACGGCATCCGCATGGGCGTTGCCAATTCGATCCTGGTCAAGGTCAACCAGATCGGCTCGCTGACTGAAACGCTCGATGCCGTCGAGACCGCGCACAAGGCCGGCTACACCGCTGTCATGTCGCACCGCTCGGGCGAAACCGAGGATTCGACCATCGCCGATCTCGCCGTCGCCACCAATTGCGGGCAGATCAAGACCGGTTCGCTGTCGCGCTCCGACCGCATGGCCAAATACAACCAGCTGATCCGCATCGAGGAAGAGCTTGGCAAGCAGGCGCGTTACGCCGGCAAGTCGGTGATCAAGGGCTGATCCGAAACATTGAGCTCGGATACTGCACGAAGGGCGGGATCATTCCCGCCCTTTCTCATTTGGCTTGTCGCGGGTCGGTCTCCGTAACCGTCCGTTAAGCACAATCAGGCGAAAAAGGTTGCGGGTCGTTTGAGTTTGCGACCATGGGGAATCGGGCATGTGGACGCGTCAGCACAAGCAGAGAAACACCGGTCGGCTGATCATCCCTTCGCTTTGCGTGGTGTTCCTGGCCTATTTCGGCTTCCATGCCTATCACGGCGAGTTCGGCATCAATTCGAAATATCAGTTGGAAGCCCAGACGGTTGCGCTGCAGGCTCAGCTCGATGCGATCAAGGCGCGCCGGATGGAACTCGAACGGCGCGTTCGGCTCATGCATGACGGCACGCTGGAGAAGGACATGCTTGACGAGCAGGCGCGCAGGGCGCTCAATCTGTCCCAGGCCGATGAAATCACCATCATGTTGCCGGCCTCGTCGAAATAACTGAATTTCAGTTAATCGACAATATTTTCAATGATTTTAATCGCTTAGGCGCATGCCAGCTATGCAAATTCGTCATGGCGCAACGCTCTGACGCGTGTTAGCCTTGCATAAATCGGTGGGGAGAGCTGATCTCCCCGGGGCGGAGTTCATCCTGCCCTAATGTCCGCAAAGAGACGCCAACAGGGAGTGATGCATGGCCACCGCAGCCAGAAAAGCGCCTGCCAAATCGAAATCCGAAGGTAAATCAGGGCTTTCCGCGCCCAAGCCCGCTGAATTCACCAAGGAAGAAGAGCTTGCCGCCTATCGGCACATGCTGCTCATCCGCCGCTTCGAGGAAAAGGCCGGCCAGCTTTACGGCATGGGCTTCATCGGTGGCTTCTGCCATCTCTATATCGGCCAGGAAGCTGTCGTCACCGGCATGAAGATGGCGCTGATCGATGGCGACCAGATGATCACAGCCTATCGCGACCACGGCCACATGCTGGCCATGGAGCTTTCGCCGCGCGGTGTCATGGCCGAGCTGACCGGACGACGTGGCGGCCTGTCGCGGGGCAAGGGCGGCTCCATGCACATGTTCTCCAAGGAAAAGCATTTTTACGGCGGCCACGGCATTGTCGGCGCGCAGGTGTCGCTTGGCACGGGCCTGGCGTTCGCCAACCGCTACCGCGACAACAACAACGTTTCGCTGACCTATTTCGGCGACGGCGCCGCCAACCAGGGCCAGGTCTATGAAAGCTTCAACATGGCCTCGCTGTGGAAGCTGCCGGTGATCTACATCATTGAAAACAACCGCTACGCGATGGGCACCTCGGTGTCGCGCTCGTCGGCCGAAACCAATTTTTCGCATCGCGGCGCCTCGTTCAAGATTCCCGGCATCCAGGTCGACGGCATGGATGTGCGTGCGGTCAAATCCGCCGGCGATCAGGCGACCGAATGGTGCCGCGCCGGCAACGGGCCGATCATTCTCGAAATGCAGACCTACCGCTATCGCGGCCACTCGATGTCCGACCCGGCGAAATACCGCTCGAAGGAAGAAGTGCAGAAGATGCGCTCCGAGCATGACCCGATCGAACAGGTCAAGGCGCGGTTGACCGAGAAGAAGTGGGCGACGGAGGACGAACTCAAGACCATCGACAAGGAGGTTCGCGACATCGTCGCCGACGCCGCCGAATTTGCCCAGAACGATGCGGAGCCGGATCCGTCCGAGCTCTGGACCGATATCGTATTGTAAGGGGAGAGCCAGGACATGCCGATCGAAATTCTCATGCCCGCTCTCTCGCCGACCATGGAGGAGGGCAATCTTTCCAAGTGGTTGAAGAACGAGGGTGACAAGGTCGTAGCCGGCGACGTCATCGCCGAGATCGAGACCGACAAGGCGACGATGGAAGTCGAAGCCGTCGATGAAGGCACGCTTGCCAAGATCGTGGTGCCCGCCGGCACCGAAGGCGTCAAGGTCAACGCGGTGATTGCCGTGCTCGCGGTTGAAGGCGAAGACACCGACAAGGCCGGCGAAGGCATCGGCGAAGAGCCCGCCAAGGCTGAAACGGCTGCACCGGCGCCAGTTACGGCCAAGAGCGAGGCCTCCGCACCAGTAGCGGCGGCGCCGAAGACCGAGGTTGCCGCAGACCCGGATATCCCCGCGGGCACCGAAATGGTCTCGACCACGGTACGCGAGGCGCTGCGCGATGCCATGGCCGAGGAAATGCGCCGCGACGGCGATGTCTTCGTCATGGGCGAGGAGGTTGCCGAATATCAGGGCGCCTACAAGATCACCCAAGGGTTGCTGCAGGAATTCGGACCGCGTCGCGTCGTCGACACGCCGATCACCGAGCATGGGTTTGCTGGCGTCGGCGTCGGTGCGGCGATGGCCGGGCTGAAGCCGATCGTCGAGTTCATGACCTTCAACTTCGCCATGCAGGCGATCGATCAGATCATCAATTCGGCCGCCAAGACGCTTTACATGTCCGGCGGCCAGATGGGCGCGCCGATCGTGTTCCGCGGACCGAACGGGGCTGCCGCCCGCGTTGCCGCTCAGCACTCGCAGTGCTACGCCGCGTGGTACAGTCACATTCCTGGCCTGAAGGTCGTGATGCCGTATACCGCTGCGGACGCCAAGGGCCTGCTCAAGGCCGCGATCCGCGACCCGAATCCGGTCATCTTTCTCGAGAACGAAATCCTCTACGGCCAGTCCTTCGATGTGCCGAAGCTTGATGATTTCGTGCTGCCGATCGGCAAGGCCCGCATCCACAAGCAAGGCAAGGACGTCACCATCGTCTCCTTCGGCATCGGCATGACCTATGCGGTCAAGGCGGAAGCCGAATTGCGCGGCATGGGCATCGATGCCGAGATCATCGATCTGCGAACCGTCCGTCCGCTCGACCTCGACACCATCATCGCTTCGGTCAAGAAGACCAACCGGCTGATCGTGGTCGAGGAGGGCTTCCCGCAAAGCTCGGTCGGCGACCATATCGCCAACCAGGTGTCGCAGCGCGCCTTCGATTTCCTCGACGCGCCGGTCATCACCATTGCCGGCAAGGATGTGCCGATGCCTTATGCGGCCAACCTCGAAAAGCTGGCTTTGCCGAATGTCGGCGAGGTCATCGAGGCGGTCAAAGCCGTCACGTATCGCTGAACCGGCCGGGAGGACAAAATGCCAATCAACATCACCATGCCGGCGCTCTCGCCCACGATGGAAGAGGGCAATCTGTCGAAGTGGCTGGTCAAGGAGGGCGATAAGGTTTCGCCGGGCGATGTCATCGCCGAGATCGAGACCGACAAGGCGACGATGGAGGTCGAGGCCGTCGACGAGGGCACGGTGGCCAAGCTCGTCGTTCCCGCCGGCACCGAAGGCGTCAAGGTCAATGCGCTGATCGCCGTGCTTGCGGCCGAGGGCGAGGATGCGGGCGCCGCCGCAAAAAGTGGTGGCGGTGCCGCACCGGCGAAAGCCGAAGCGCCGAAGGCGGACGCTCCCAAGGCTGAGGCACCAAAGGCTGAGGCGCCAAAGGCTGAACCTGCTGCCGCAGCCGCTCCGAAGGCAGAGCCGGCTCCGGTCGCCAATGGCCATGCGACTGGCGAGCGCACCTTTGCATCGCCGCTCGCGCGCCGTATCGCCAAGGAGGCCGGTGTAGATGTGTCGGCTGTGACCGGCACCGGCCCGCATGGCCGCGTGGTGAAGGCCGATGTCGATGCCGCGATTGCTGGCGGCGGCGCCAAGGCAGCTCCCGCCGCCAAGGCTCCTGCCGGCGCGCCTGCGGCCGCTGCTCCGGCGGTGAAGGCGATGTCGGACGACCAGGTGCTGAAGCTGTTCGAACCCGGCTCCTACGAGTTGGTCCCGCACGACAATATGCGCAAGACGATTGCGCGGCGCCTGGTCGAAGCAAAATCCACCATCCCGCATTTCTACCTGACGCTCGACTGCGAACTCGATGCATTGCTGGCGCTGCGCATGCAGATCAATGCCGCCGCCCCGATGAAGAAAGCGGACAAGGGCGAGGCTCCCGCCTACAAGCTGTCGGTCAACGACATGGTCATCAAGGCGATGGCGATGGCCTTGATGGCTGTGCCGGATGCCAATGCCTCGTGGACCGAAAGTGCCATGGTCAAGCACAAGCATGCCGA
>NZ_JBFRGG010000024.1:0-56183 GCF_052115225.1 Mesorhizobium sp. 2RAF45
GGAGACGATCATCCTGCCCGACGTGCCCGAAATCATCTCGCCGATCATCTATGCGCTGCCGATCCAGATGCTGGCCTACTTCGCCGCCGTGTTCATGGGCACCGACGTCGACCAGCCCCGAAACCTGGCGAAATCGGTGACGGTGGAGTAGAGGCCTTAACAGGCGCTCTTTAAAAACTTCGCAGTTCCAAACGGCGTCCCGGTTCACTAATGTTGCGCTGCAACCTGCGCCCGGTGAACCATGTCCGATGCTCCCAAGACCTCCGGCATGACCCGGCTGAGGAACTATTTCCTCACGGGCTTCGTCGTCTGCGCGCCGCTGGCCATCACCGCCTATATCGCCTGGTCGTTCATCGGCTGGGTCGATTCCTGGGTGAAGCCCTATATTCCGGCGCGTTACAGTCCCGACACCTATCTGCCGTTCCCTGTTCCGGGGTTCGGGCTAATCGTCGCGCTGATCCTGATCACGCTGATCGGTTTCCTCACCGCCAACATCGTCGGCCGCGCCATTGTCGGTTTCGGCGAGCGCCTGCTTGGCCGCATGCCGCTGGTGCGCGGCATCTATGGCTCGCTGAAGCAGATCTTCGAGACCGTGCTGTCGAACAAGGGCGACATGTTCCGCCAGGTCGGGCTGGTCGAATATCCGCGCAAGGGCGTGTGGTCGCTGGTCTTCGTCGCCAGCGAGAAGGAAACCGAGATCAACGAGAAACTTGACCAGGAAGGCGACCCGCTGATTGCCGTGTTCATGCCCTGCACGCCGAACCCGACGACCGGGTTCCTGATGTATGTGCTGAAGTCGGACATCGTGCTGCTCGACATGACGATCGAGGACGGCGCCAAGCTGATTGTCTCGGCCGGGCTGGTGGCGCCGGAGGTGAAAAGCAAGATGGTGACGCTGAATGGCGAGCCGATCAACGGAACGGTCGCCAATCCGCCGCTGGGGCCTCATCCGGCGCGCAAGAGCCGCACGGCCTCGTCGCGGCCGAACAAATAGAGCAGCAGGCGCAGCGCCTCGCCGCGGTCGGATTGCAATTCCGGGTCGCGTGACAGGATAAGCCTTGCATCGTCGCGGGCTGCCTCCAGGAGATCGGCATGCGCCTCGATGCGCGCCACCTGGAACCCCGGTGTGCCGGACTGGCGGGTGCCCAACAGCTCGCCTTCGCCACGCAATTTCAGGTCTTCCTCGGCGATCAAGAAGCCGTCCTCGGTCTCGCGCATCACCGACAGCCGGCGTTTTGCGGTCTCGCCGAGCGGATCCTTGTAGAGCAGCACGCAAGAGGAGGGCTTGTCGCCGCGCCCGACCCGTCCGCGTAGCTGGTGCAGCTGTGCAAGGCCGAAACGCTCGGCATGTTCGATGACCATGACGGTAGCGTCGGGCACGTCGACGCCGACCTCGATGACCGTGGTGGCGATCAGGATGCGGGTTTCGCCCTCCTTGAAGGCGCGCATCGCCTCGTCTTTCTCGGCGCCCTTCATGCGGCCGTGGACAAGGCCGATGCTGTCGCCGAACAGCGGCTTCAGCGAGGCAAAGCGATCCTCGGCCGACATCAGCTTGATCTCTTCGGACTCCTCGACCAGCGGGCAGATCCAGTAGATTTTCTGGCCGCCGGCGACGGCGTCCTGCATGCGGGCGACCAGTTCGTCGAGCCGTTCCAGCGGCAGCGTGACGGTGCGGATCGGCTGGCGACCGGCCGGCTTTTCCGTCAGCTTGGAGACATCCATGTCGCCGAAGGCGGTCAGCACCAGCGTGCGCGGGATCGGTGTGGCCGTCATCACCAGCATGTCGGGCGCATCGCCCTTGGCGGTGATGGCAAGCCGCTGATGGACGCCGAAACGATGCTGCTCGTCGATGACGGCCAGCACCAGATCGTGGAACGTAACCGTCTCCTGGAACAGCGCGTGGGTGCCGACGACGATGTCGATCTCGCCGCTTGCCAGGCCGGCCAGTGTTTCGGTGCGTTCGCGGCCCTTTTCGCGGCCGGTGAGTATGGCGATGCGCAGCCCGACTCTGGCGGCGAGCGGCGCGATCGTCGCCAGATGTTGGCGCGCCAGGATTTCGGTCGGTGCCATCAGTGCCGCTTGGCCGCCGGCCTCGACGGCGCGCGCCATGGCAAGCAGCGCGACCACCGTCTTGCCTGAGCCGACATCGCCCTGCAGCAGCCGCAACATGCGCTCGGGGTCGGCAAGGTCGGCATTGATTTCGGCCAGCGCGAATTCCTGGCTTGCGGTCAGCGAATAGGGAAGGGCTGCGCGCAGTTTCTCGACGATGCGGCCGTCGCCGACCAGGGGGCGGCCGGACAGGCGGCGGATCTTTGCCCGCACCAGCGCCAGCGAGACCTGGCCCGCCAGCAACTCGTCATAGGCAAGACGCCGCCAGGCCGCGCCGTCGATGGAAACGTCGATGGGATCGGCCGGATTGTGGATGCGGGTAAGCGCGTCGGCAAAGGTGGGAAAGGTGTGCCGGCGCATGAAGGCGCCGTCCTGCCACTCCGGAAATTCGGGCAGGCGCGCCAGCGCCTGGCCGATCGCGCGGCGCAGCACCTTGCCCGAGAGCCCTGCGGTGAGCGGGTAGACCGGTTCCACCAGCGGCAGGTTCTCTGCTTCGCTGGCCAGCGCGATATGGTCGGGGTGGACCATGGTCGGACGGCCGTTGAACCATTCCATGCGGCCCGAGACCACGACATGCTCGCCCACGGGCATTGCCTTTTCGAGATAGGCGGCGTGCGCATGAAAGAAGGTCAGGCCGATCTCGCCGGTATCGTCATGGGCAAAGACCCTGTAAGGCACCGACCGGTTGCCGCGCGGCGGCGGCTGGTGACGGTCGATGCGCACGTCGAGGGTCACGATCTGGCCTTCCGCGGAACCGGCGATGCCCGGCCGGCTGCGGCGGTCGATGACGGTGTGCGGCAGCACAAACAGAAGGTCGCCCGCGCGGGCCGCTCGATCACCAAGATCCGCCGTGACGACCTTCTCGATCAGCGCGCCGACCTTGGGTCCGACGCCGGCAAGCGAAGTGATCGGAACAAACAGCGGATCGAGGATGGAAGGACGCATGATGTCAGCTTATGTCGCGACGGCCACAGCGCAAGGCTGACAGCCCCTTCTATCCACGCTATATGCGCCGCAGCAAGTGAGGATGCGCCACAATGACCGGAACGAAACGATCAAGCGAGGGGCTGGACGCCCACCGCCGCAAGCTGTTGTTCCGCTCGTGGCACCGCGGCATGCGCGAGATGGATCTCATTCTCGGCACCTTCGCCGACGCCGAGATCGGCGCCTTGACGGCTGAGGAAATCGAACAATATGAGAGGCTCCTCGACATTTCCGACACCGAATTCCTGCCGCTGATCACCGGTGAACGCCCGATCCCGGCGGATATCGATTGTCCTGTCCTGCAAAAGATCCTGGCGTCCCGCCGGACCATGACTTTCTGAACAAGAGCAATTCCAGGAAAAGTGCGAAGCGGTTTTCCCCACAGGAATTGCGACAGACAAAGACCGTGATTTGATGAGCCTCATTCCCACCATTGGTCTGCCGAAAGGCCGTGCCGGCCAGTTCATCGTCGATGGTGTCGCCGATGGATACGAGGCGTTTGCACTGGTGCAGGCCGCATTCGAGATCGCGCCCGACAAGCCGGTGCTGTTCGTGGCGCGCGACGGCCAGCGCCTGCCTGTTATCATCGAGGCACTGGCCTTTGCCGCGCCCGGACTGCCGGTGCTGGAACTGCCGGCCTGGGACTGTCTGCCCTACGATCGCGTCTCGCCCGGCTCGGATGCCGCCGCCAAGCGCCTCGACGCGCTGACGGCCATGATCGCGCTGGCGAAGAAGCCGCATCGCGCCGTCATCCTCACCACCGCCAATGCGCTGCTGCAGCGCATTCCGCCGGCTGATCTGGTCGAGGCACAAACCTTTCATGCCAGGCCTGGCAACCAGATCGACATGAACGCGCTGATTGCGCGGCTGGAAACGTCCGGCTTCGAGCGGGTGCCGACAGTTCGCGGCATCGGCGAGTTCGCGGTGCGCGGCGGCATTCTCGACCTTTTCGCGCCCGGCTGGACCGAGGCGCTCAGGCTCGATTTCTTCGGCGACACGCTGGAATCGATCCGCGTCTTCGATGCCGCCACCCAGCGCACCACCGGCCAGCGCAAGTCGATGGCGCTGCAGGCGATGAGCGAAGTGGCGCTGACGCCTGAAACCATCAGCCGCTTCCGCCGCTCCTATATCGAAGCCTTTGGCGCGCCGCAGCGCGACGACGGGCTCTACGCGGCAGTCAGTGAGGGCAGGCGGTTTGCCGGCATGGAGCATTGGCTGCCGTTCTTCTATGAGCGGCTGGAGACGGTGTTCGACTATCTGCCGGATACGCCTGTGGTTTTCGACCATCTGGCGCATGAGGCGCTGGCCGAGCGCCACACACTGATCCTCGATCACTATGAAGCGCGCAAAAAGCAGGCCGATGCTGCGCTGAAGGATGCCGTGCCCTACAAGCCGGTGGCACCGGATCTGCTCTACCTCTCGCCGGAGAACCTGATCGCCTCGCTCGGTCCACGCGAAGCGATCGACTTCACGCCCTTCGACGCGCCCGATGCCGGCGCGAAAAAGGTCTATCACGCCGGCTCGCGCCATGGCCGCAGCTTCGTCGAGGAGCGCGCCGATCCAAATATCAACGTCTTCGATGTCGTCGTCAGGCATATCGCCGACGAGCGCGCGGCACGTCGGCGTATTGTCATCGCCGGCTGGACAGAGGGTTCGCTCGACCGGCTTGGCCAGATTCTCACCGAGCATCATCTGGGCAATCTCAAGCAGGTCGAGACGCTGGCGCAAGCCGAACAGCTCGAGCCGGGGCAGGCGGCATTGGCCGTGCTGCCGCTTGAATCCGGCTTCGAGACCGAAAAACTGGTCGTCGTCGCCGAACAGGATATTTTGGGCGACCGGCTGATCCGGCGTTCCAAGCGCAAGAAGCGCGCCTCCGACTTCATCGCGGAGGCCTCTGCGCTGTCGGCCGGCGATATCGTTGTCCACACTGACCATGGCATTGGCCGCTTCATCGGCCTGCGCACCATCGAGGCGGTCGGCGCGCCGCATGACTGCCTGGAAATCCACTATGCCGGCGATGACCGGCTGTTCCTGCCGGTCGAAAACATCGAGCTTCTGTCGCGTTATGGCTCCGACTCCGCCGAGGCGACGCTGGACAAGCTGGGTGGCGGCGCTTGGCAGTCGCGCAAGGCCAAGCTGAAGCGGCGCCTGCTCGACATGGCCGGGCAGCTGATCCGTATCGCCGCCGAGCGGCAGATGCGCGCCGCGCCGGCGCTGGTGCCGGCCGAAGGTCTCTATGACGAATTCGCCGCGCGTTTCCCCTATGAGGAAACCGACGACCAGCAGACGGCCATCGACTCGGTCAGGGATGACCTCGGCGCCGGCAAGCCGATGGACCGGCTGATCTGCGGCGATGTCGGCTTCGGCAAGACCGAAGTGGCACTGCGCGCCGCCTTCATCGCGGCGATGGAAGGGTTCCAGGTCGCGGTCGTGGTGCCGACGACGCTGTTGTCACGCCAGCATTTCAAGACCTTTTCCCAGCGCTTCTCGGGCCTTCCCGTCCGCGTCGCGCAGGCCTCGCGGCTGGTCGGTGCCAAGGAACTGGCGGAGACGAAGAAGGCTCTGGCCGAGGGCCAGGTCGACATCGTTGTCGGCACCCATGCGCTGCTCGGCTCCTCGATCTCGTTCAAGAATCTCGGCCTGCTGATCATCGACGAGGAGCAGCACTTTGGCGTCAAGCACAAGGAACGGCTGAAGGATCTGAAGACCGATGTCCATGTGCTGACGCTGTCGGCGACGCCGATCCCGCGTACGCTGCAACTGGCGCTGACGGGCGTGCGCGAACTGTCGCTGATCGCCACGCCGCCGGTCGACCGCATGGCGGTGCGCACCTTCATCTCGCCTTTCGATCCGTTGGTCATTCGCGAGACGCTGCTTCGCGAGCGTTATCGTGGCGGACACTCCTTCTATGTCGTCCCGCGCATCAGCGATCTCTCGGAAATCCATGATTTCCTGAAAGAATCGGTGCCCGAACTGAAAGTGGCTGTGGCCCACGGCCAGATGCCGCCAGGCGAACTCGACGACATCATGAACGCCTTCTATGATGGGCAATACGATGTGCTTCTGTCGACCACCATCGTCGAATCCGGCCTCGACATCCCGACCGCCAACACGCTGATCATCCATCGTGCCGACATGTTCGGCCTCTCGCAGCTCTATCAGTTGCGCGGCCGCGTCGGCCGCTCCAAGGTGCGCGCCTACGCGCTGTTCACGCTGCCGGCCAACCGCAAACTGA
The DNA here is from genome assembly GCF_052115225.1 of Mesorhizobium sp. 2RAF45. Classification (NCBI taxonomy): domain Bacteria; kingdom Pseudomonadati; phylum Pseudomonadota; class Alphaproteobacteria; order Hyphomicrobiales; family Phyllobacteriaceae; genus Mesorhizobium; species Mesorhizobium sp. 2RAF45. The sequence continues at coordinate 6,329 of NZ_JBFRGG010000024.1, forward strand.
CTGACACGGCCGAGCGCCGGCTGAAAGTGCTGCAGTCGCTCGACACGCTGGGCGCCGGCTTCCAGCTCGCCAGCCACGATCTCGATATAAGGGGCGCCGGTAATCTCTTGGGCGAAGAGCAGTCCGGCCATATCAAGGAGGTCGGCTTCGAGCTCTACCAGCAGATGCTGGAAGAGGCCGTAGCCGAGGTGAAGGATTCCGGCGAGGTCCAGGATGGCGGCTGGTCGCCGCAGATCGCCGTCGGCACGGCGGTGATGATCCCGGAAAGCTATGTGCCGGACCTGCAGCTCAGGCTGGCGCTTTACCGCCGCCTCGGCGACCTCGAAAACACCGAGGAGATCGACGCTTTCGGCGCCGAACTGATCGACCGTTTCGGCCCGCTGCCGGACGAGGTGAAGCATCTCTTGAAGATCGTCTTCATCAAAGCGCTCTGCCGCAAAGCCAATGTCGAGAAGCTCGATGCGGGCCCGAAGGGCGTCGTCATTCATTTCCGCAAGCGCGAGTTCTCCAACCCGGTCGGCCTGGTCAAGTTCATCGGCGAGCAGGGTTCGCTGGCCAAGATCCGCCCCGACCACAGCGTCGTCTTCACCCGCGATTGGCCGACCGCCGAGAAGCGGCTGGCGGGCTCGGCGGTGGTCATGACGCAACTGGCGCGCCTAGTTGAGAAGGCTGTGTAGCCCACGCGACCCATTCGCCAGTGCTGAAATTCCGGTCTAGAATAGGAAATCGGCTTCGTGTATGGAGCCGCCAACCCATATAGGGGCGGAAAAGGCGGGCGAGGGTGCTCGCCGGAAAGAGTGTTGGGTGCAGCGATGACGAAATGGTCGCCGAATTCGTGGAGAGCAAAGCCGATCAAGCAGGTTCCTGCCTATCCGGACCTTGCTGCGCTGAAGAACACCGAAGCTCAGCTCGCCACCTTTCCGCCGCTGGTCTTTGCCGGTGAGGCGCGCAAGCTGACGAAGCAACTCGCGGCGGTCGCTGCCGGTGAGGCGTTCCTGCTCCAGGGCGGCGATTGCGCCGAAAGCTTTGCCGAACACGGCGCCGACAACATCCGCGACTTCTTCCGGGTCTTCCTGCAGATGTCGGTCGTCTTGACCTTCGCCGGCGCACAGCCCGTGGTGAAGGTCGGTCGCGTTGCCGGCCAGTTCGCCAAACCGCGTTCGTCCGACAATGAGACCAAGGGCGAGGTGACGCTGCCGAGCTATCGCGGCGACATCATCAACGGCATCGAATTCGACGCCAAGTCCCGTATTCCCGATCCTGCCCGCCAGGAAATGGCGTACCGCCAGTCGGCGGCGACGCTCAACCTTCTGCGCGCCTTCGCCCAGGGCGGTTATGCCAGCCTGGAGAACGTGCATCGCTGGATGCTCGGCTTCGTCGCTGACAGCCCGCAGGGCGAAAAGTACGAGTCGCTCGCCAACCGCATCACCGAGACGATGGACTTCATGAAGGCCGTCGGCATCACCTCGGAGACCAATTACGCGCTGCGCGAGACCGATTTCTACACCAGCCATGAAGCGCTGCTGCTTGGCTATGAGGAAGCACTGACCCGCGTCGATTCGACCTCCGGCGACTGGTATGCCACGTCAGGCCACATGATCTGGATCGGCGACCGCACACGTCAGCCCGATCATGCCCATGTCGAGTATTGCCGCGGCATCAAGAACCCGCTCGGCCTGAAATGCGGCCCGTCGCTGACCGCTGACGGCTTGCTGGAGCTGATCGACCTGCTCAACCCCGAGAACGAGCCCGGCCGGCTGACGCTGATCGCCCGCTTCGGCTCCGACAAGGTCGCCGACCATCTGCCGAAGCTGGTGCGGGCGGTGCAGAAGGAAGGCCGCAGCGTGGTCTGGTCGTCGGACCCGATGCATGGCAACACGATCGAAGCCGCCGGTTACAAGACGCGGCCGTTCGACCGCATCCTGAAGGAGGTGCAGACCTTCTTCGAGGTGCACCGCGCCGAAGGCACGCATCCGGGCGGCATCCATGTCGAGATGACCGGCAAGAACGTCACCGAATGCACGGGTGGTGCGCGCGCCATCACGGCCGAGGAATTGCAGGACCGCTACCACACGCATTGCGACCCGCGCCTCAATGCCGATCAGGCGATCGAGCTGGCCTTCCTGGTGTCGGATCTCCTGAAGAAAAGCCATCCGGTGCAGCACAAGCAGGCCGTCAACGGCTGATCCTGCCGATCCCAAACGACCAACATGCGAAGGCGCCTGAGAAATCCGGCGCCTTTTCTTGTTCCGGGACGATGTTGTCCAGGCGGTCGTCACGTCAAACCTTACGAAAATTTATGCTGACGCGACCTGTGCAAAACAAGATTGAGGTTAAGGTTCGCCGTCGACCCAATCATCGCTGGCCAGGATTCGACGAATGGCAATGGAAGACGCTACCCAGGAGCACCTCGAGAACGCCGTGCATGCCGAACATGCCGCGCATGAGGGCAATCCCTTTCTGACCACGGTCTCCGTCACAATAGCGGTGTTGGCGGTTCTCGCCGCGACGGTCGGCAGCTTCGAGTCGCTCGAAACCGCGGAGGCGATAAACGACAAGAGCGAGGCGGCCTATCTCCAGAACAAGGCCAGCGATCAGTGGAGTTTCTTCCAGGCAAAGAGCATCAAGAAGAACAGCTATGAGATCGCGGCGGCGACGGGTGGCCCAGGAACCGACCAATTTCAGGCCGCCGCGAAGCGCAATGAAGCCGATGGTGCGGAGATCCAGGCCAAGGCGACCGAATTTGAAAAGCAGGTCGACGAAAAGCTGCGCGATAGCGACGTGCGCGAACGCCGTCATCATGTCCTGACGCTGGCGGTGACGCTGCTGCACATCTCGATCGCCGTCGCGACGCTCTCCATCATCACCCGTGGCAAGCGCTGGCCGTGGATCGGCTCGCTGGCGCTGGGCGCCCTGGGTGTGATCGCGGCCGGCTTCGCCTATGTCTGAATTCGTCTATGTCTGATTGAGCCGGCCGGGCATCGCCATCCAATTGGAAAGAGGCCCGCATTGCCTGTCGACGGCGACTGGCGTCAGTCCTTCTTGTAGAGCAGCCAGCTCTTGCCGGCGCGGCCGGCCATCGTCGAATGTTTGGTGACGCGGTTGCGGCCGCTCACTTTCGAACGGTAGAGCGCCCGGTCGGCCTTGGTGTAGAGGTCCTCCGGGCCTTCGGCCTCGGATGCCATGCAGATGCCCATCGAGACGGTCACCGTGCCGTAATTCATGCCGGTCTGGCTGCTGGTGAACGGCGTCTGCTCGATCAGGGCGCGAATGCGCTCGGCGATCTCGTAGGTGGCGTCTTCGCTGGCACCCTCGACGATCAGCGCAAACTCCTCGCCGCCGGTGCGGGCGACGAACATGTCGCCGCGAATGCTGGTCTGGAAAATCTCGGCGATGATCTGGATGATCTTGTCGCCGACAGGATGGCCGTAGCGGTCATTGATGTCCTTGAACCGATCGATGTCGGCAAGGATCAAGGCGTTGAACAGGATGCCCTTGTTGCTGGTGTAGATCCGGGTGATTTCCTTGTCGAAGGCGCGGCGGTTCCAGATTTGGGTCAACGGATCCGTATCGGCCAGCCGCTTGTATTCCTCGAGCTTCGACTTGACGCTTTCGAGTTCGGCCGTCTTGTCGCTAAGCGTCGAAGCGATCTGCTTGCCGTGATCGATCGTCGAATTGGTGGCAACGGCCATGGCGTTGGCGATTTTTTGCAGAAGATCCTGCGAGAGCAGGCTGCGGCCACTCAGGCCATTCGATGTCTCGTCGAGGATCCTGCCGTATTTTTCGATGTGGCTGCGTTCGCTCCGCAAAAGCGCCGCGACCTCCTCGAGTTCCCGGGCGATGACGTCCCGCGCATGCTCGACGATGCCGGGGCCGTGGTTCTGGGCAAAGAAGGCGCGTCCGATCTGATCCAGCTCGTCCTGCGTCGGCCGGCTGCTCAGCGACACGACGGCGAGACTGAGTTCGCGGTTGGTGCCGCTCAATGCCTCGTAGAAGATTTCGTAATTGCGCGGCAGGCCGAGGACGCCAAGCTGGCGCATGGTGGCAACAACCGTGGCTGCGATGTCGGTGCTTCGTTCGGTTGTGGCGGCTGCCGGCTGCATGTCTGATCCACTCTTCCCCTCGGATCCCGGCGCGGAATTTGCGGGTTCCATTGATCGCCGACCTGGGGAGCGCGACCTGATCGTCCAGAACATCTTGCGAAGAGACGCGTCCCCACCCGCCATCTTCGCTTGGCGTGACCATAGATGCGGTGGCGCTAAAGTTTCCTTAATCCGCACGACTTCCACAGGTTTTTCGCTACCTGTGGCTGTAGAAGCATAAATTTTGTACCACCATCGCGGGACAGAGCCCAGTTTTGAAGGCTTTGACTTCGAAATCCGGGCGTTGTGCTGATGGAAATGAAACTGAATTTCGAATCCGTCATGCCAATCGATGTCGCATTTGCTTGCGCGCAACCACCGCAAAGCTGGAATCCTGGCAACGATGTTGGGCGAGGTTTCTCCAGGGAGTGCCGAAATGAGTGACAGTCACCAGGGATCATGCCTGTGCGGCGCGGTCCGCTTCCGGACAAGGGGAGCATTGCGCGGCGTCGTCTACTGTCATTGCTCGCAATGCCGGAAGCAAAGCGGGCATTTCTATGCCGCGACCAACGTCGCCGACGCCGACATCGTTATCGAAGGCACGGAAAGCATCACATGGTATGAAGCGTCCGCTTTCGCCGGGCGCGGCTTCTGCAGGACATGCGGGTCCGTGCTTTTCTGGAAGCCAAGGGCTCAAGACTATATTTCGGTCATGGCGGGAGCGTTCGACAAGCCGACAGGTCTCAAGGGCGACTGTCATATCTTTGTTGGTGACAAGGGCGACTATTATTCGATCGACGACGGGCTGCCGCAGTTTGAAAAGTCGACGCCTTCGATAGCGGTCGCTGAATGAATTTTGGACGAGACGCCTTATTCCCTTGATCGGGCCGTTGCTTTATCTCGTGCCGATAACTCGGAATGAGGTTTGGGCATGCAGCGGCTGATCGACGCTTTTTTCAATTCGGTGCGGGCGTTTCGCAAGCTGGCCGCCAGCGAGAAGGCTTTCCAGCAGGAACTGATGCTGCTGGTGCTCGCCCTGCCGGCGGCGTGGTTCGTTTCGGTCTCCTGGCGCGGTTATGCCCTGCTGATCGGGGCGGTGCTGTTGCTGATCATGGTCGAGGTGCTGAACACCGGCATCGAGGCGGCCTGCGATTCCTTCAGCCGGGAGTTCAATGTCGACATCCAACTGGCCAAGGATTGCGGCTCGCTGGCGGTGCTGATCTCGGTGGTCATCGTCGCCGGCGTCTGGGGCATTGCGCTCATCGAGCGGCTCACCGGCTTTCCGATCTGACCTTCCGAGTGAGGCCGGCGGCATCACTGCTCCCGGCGACGTTCCCGCTTGGCGATGTGGCGGGCGACAAGCCAGGCCAGCACGGCCACGGTGAGGCCAATGCCGAGCCCGATGAACAGCCGCTCGTGGCGCATCAGCGCCTGGCCAACGAAATGCTCGGCGCCGAGCCCGAAGACATAGCCGATCGTACTGAACAGCACCGCCCAGATCGTCGATGAGATGGCGTTGAGAATGACGAAGCGGGGTGCTGCTATGGTCGACAGGCCGGCCGCGATGCCACCGACCAGGCGCATGCCGTAGACATAGCGATTCGACAGCACGAAGATGTTGGGATGGGTGTTGAGCAGACGGTAGGCGCGGCGGAAGCCCGGCCGCCTGCGCAACCTGACGACATGGCGGTTGTCGGCGAAACTTCTGCCCAGGATGAAGAAGCAGGTGTCGCCGGCGAAGGCGCCGAGCGCTGCCGCGACAATGGCATGCCACAGCACGAAAACATTCTGGTGGGCGAAGAAACCGCCGAGGATGGCAGCACTTTCCCCTTCGGCGACGCAGCCGAGAAAGACGGCAAGCAGTCCATATTGTTCGATGAAATGATGGATCGCTTCGGTCATGAGGCCGACTGCTGCCGCGCCAGCCTCTCGTCGATGCGCTTGACCGCTTCCGCCAGCCGCACGATCTCGTCGCGCATGCCGATGATCTGGCTGTGGCGCAGTTCATCGAGTTTCTCGTGCAGCGCCATGATCTCGATCTCGGCCTTCAGATTGACCTCGTAATCGTGGGCGGCGTCGATGCGGTCGCGTTCGGTCTGGCGGTTCTGCGCCATCATGATCACCGGCGCCTGCAAGGCGGCGACCATCGACAGCACCAGATTGAGGAAGATGAACGGGTAGGGGTCGAAGGCATCGCGCGTCAGAAGCCAGACATTGCCAACTGTCCAGACAATCAGGAAAGCGATGAAGCCCATGATGAAGGACCAGGAGCCGCCGATGCGGGCGATCGTATCGGCAAGGCGGTCGCCAAAGGTCTGGTGAAAAGCGACCGCCTTGTTGGTGTCCCTGGAGATCGTGGTGCGCTCGAGCGTCGATTGCAGCACCCGGCTCTCCAACTTGCTGAGGCCGTCCGGCCGTCGCTTGAGCCAGCGGTTCGCCAGGTCGTCGATTGTCTTGTACATGGCCGTCTCCGTCGTCGGTGGAGATAGACGTAGAGGCTGCCGCCTCTCGCGGGAAGTGTTACATTCAAGCCAACAGCGAGGGACCCATGGCCGATTTCCAGAAAATTCGCCTGCGCGCGGCAAAACGCAAGGGCGGCGAAGCGGAGCTTGCAACGCTGCTCGGGCCAGTGCCCGACAATGCCGCGGTCGCCGATATCCCGGACGATCGCATTCTCTCGACCATGGCCGAGCGGATCTTTGCCGCCGGTTTCGTCTGGCGCGTCATCGAGCAGAAATGGCCCGGTTTCGAAGAGGCGTTTCTGCGCTTCGAGCCGAAGCGGCTGTTGTTCCAGCCTGACGATTTCTGGCACGATCTGGCTTCCGATCAGCGCATCGTGCGCAACCCGCAGAAAATCAAATCCGTCCGCGACAACGCTGCCTTCGTCGAACGCGTGTCGAAGGAGCATGGCGGCTTCGGCGAATTCCTCGCCAATTGGCCTGCCGACGACCAGGTCGGACTGATGGCCTATCTCGGCAAGCATGGCAGCCGACTGGGCGGCAATACAGGCCAGTATTTCCTTCGCTGGCTGGGCTGGGACGCCTTCGTCATCTCGGCCGATATGGCGGCAGCGCTTCGTGACGCCGGCCTCGACATCGCCGAAAGCCCGACCTCGAAGAAGGATCTCGACAAGATCCAGGCCCAGATCAATCAATGGGTGGCGGACACAGGCCTGCCGCGCCGGCACATTTCGCGCATCCTGGCGATGTCGATCGGCGAGAACCATTCTCCGCAGTCGTTGCGCGAATATATGGGCGACGACTGATCGACGGTCTCGACACGATTGACCACGTCAATCGGTCCGACACGATTGACCATGTCAATCGGCCCGGGGTTGGTCCAAGCGAACGCCATTGCGAGGCGAATTTTGCCGCGCTAAGTCAGCAGGCATGACCAAGAAGCCCGACATACTGCGCATCGCGATCGCCCAGCTCAACCCGACCGTCGGCGATGTCGCCGGCAATCTCGCCAAGGCCCGCGAGGCGAGGGCGGATGCCGCGCGCCAGGGCGCCGATCTCGTGCTCTACACAGAGCTTTTCCTTGCCGGTTATCCCCCGGAGGATCTGGTGCTGAAGCCGGCCTTCCTGAAGGCCTGCGAAAAGGCGGCGCAGGAGTTTGCCGCCGATACGTCGGATGGCGGCCCCGGCGTCATCATCGGCACGCCGCTGAAGCGTAAGAGCGGCACGCACAATTCGATCATCGTCGCCGACGCCGGCAAGATCATCGCCGAACGCTACAAGCTCGACCTGCCGAATTATGGCGAGTTCGACGAGAAGCGCGTGTTCCAGGTTGGACCCGAGATCCAGGGACCGGTCAATTTCCGTGGCGTGCGCATCGGCATTCCGATTTGCGAGGATATCTGGGGCGATGTCGGCATCTGCGAATCGCTGGCGGAAAGCGGGGCGGAAATCCTGCTGGTGCCGAACGGCTCGCCTTACTATCGCGCCAAGATCGATGTCCGCCACCAGGTGGTCATCCGTCAGGTCATCGAATGCGGGCTGCCGATCACCTATGCCAATCAGCTTGGCGGCCAGGATGAGCTGATCTTCGACGGCGCATCGTTTGCCATCGGCGCCGACAAGACATTGGCTTTCCAGATGAGCCAGTTCGAGGAAGCGGTCGACGTCATCACGTGGAAGCGCGGGGAGGACGGCTGGGTCTGCTCGGAAGGGCCGATGTCGAAGATCCCCGAGCGGGAGGAGGCCGACTATCGCGCCTGCATGCTGGGCCTGCGCGACTACGTCAACAAGAACGGCTTCAAGAATGTGGTGCTCGGCCTGTCCGGCGGCATCGATTCGGCGATCTGCGCGGCCCTTGCCGTCGACGCGCTCGGGGAAGAGCGGCTGCGCGCGGTGATGATGCCCTACCGCTACACCTCGAAGGATTCGCTCAAGGACGCCGAGGATTGCGCCCGCGCGCTCGGCTGCCGCTATGACATTGTGCCGATCTTCGAGCCGGTCGAAGGTTTCCTGCATGCGCTGACGCAGCTCTTCGAGGGCACCAAGGAAGGCATCACCGAGGAGAACCTGCAGAGCCGCGCGCGCGGCACCATCCTGATGGCGATTTCCAACAAGTTCGGCTCGATGGTGGTCACGACAGGCAACAAGAGCGAGATGTCGGTCGGCTATGCCACGATCTATGGCGACATGAACGGCGGCTTCAATCCAATCAAGGACCTCTACAAGATGCAGGTCTACGCGCTGTCGCGCTGGCGCAACAGCCATGTGCCGCCGGGCGCGCTCGGGCCATCGGGCGAGGTCATCCCGAAGAATATCATCGACAAGGCGCCGTCGGCGGAGTTGCGCGAGAACCAGACCGACCAGGATTCGCTGCCGCCCTATCCGGTGCTGGACGACATTCTCGAATGCCTGGTCGAGAATGAGATGGGCGTCGACGACATCGTCGCGCGCGGCCATGACCGGGCGACGGTGACGCGCATCGAACACCTGCTCTACATCGCCGAATACAAGCGCCGGCAGGCGGCACCGGGTGTGAAGATCACCCGGAAGAATTTCGGGCGCGACCGCCGCTATCCCATCACCAACCGTTTCAGGGATCGTGGGTAAGCGTTCGTCCGTTGGGCGAAATAGACGGTACCGCGAGGATGCAACATGCCGGACTGTGAGATCAGCTTTGACCTCGCGCGGATCGATTTCCGTGCGACCTCCGACCTGTTGATGGCGAGCTATTGGGGGGCTGGACGCAGCGATGAGTTTCAGCGCCAGGCCTTCGCCAATTCGTTCTGCGCGGCCGGCTACATCGATGGCAAGCAGGTCGGTTTCGGCAGGGCAATCACCGACCGCACGGTGTTCGCCTATCTCGCCGACATCATCGTCTGGCCGCAGAATCGCGGGCAGGGCATCGGCCAGCGGCTGGTGCAGGCACTCATCGATCATCCCGAGCTCGGTAACGTCTCGCACTGGAGCCTGTCGACCGGTGATGCGCATGGGGTCTACGAAAAGCTGGGCCTCAAGGCATCGACCGACGGTCGATACATGCGCTTGGACCGCATGCCCCAGTGATCGGCGCGCGGCGAACGGCTTCTGCCACCGTTGTTGCAAAATAATCGCAGTGGTTGGACCAGATATGCTTTTGGGCAGAGCCCGTCTTGGCGATGCATCAGAGCGTCTCTATAAGGACCACTCCGCGATTCACTTGCGGGAGGTCCGAATGGCAGTATTTAAGATGGTAATGCGAGGCCGCGAAGCCTAGGTCTCATCCGGCGCCCCGCGAAGGTCCGTCCTTCGCATTGGAGCCGGTTTGAGCACAGGCTTTTGCCGATGCCGGTCGCCGCCCGACTACGGGCGTAACGCCAAAATATGCCACTCCGCTTCTGGGCAATCATTCGCGCCTTGCGCGGCTTCTTCAATTTTCGACCTTACTGGGATCGGGCTCGTTTGCGCCCGAATGACATCATGGCTCGTTTCAAGATCGATTTGCGCGCGAGCGCCTTTCGTAGCGTTCTTGGTTTCACGCTTACCCATTGGCGGCGCCAGCCCTGGCGGCTTTCGCTGATCATGGGTGGTTTCCTGCTGTCGACGCTGGCAGACGTCCTGACGCCGCTCTATTCCGGCCGGCTGGTCGACGCCGTCGCCAGCAGCGCCGGCGCGGACGCCATTGCCTGGAATGCCGCGATGACGGCGTTTTCGATGTTGATGGCGCTTGCCTTGACGGGCGTCGTGCTGCGGAACCTGGCGTTCATGGGCATCGTCGAACTGACGCTGAAGATGATGGCCGACATCGCCGCCGATGCCTTCCATCGCGTCCAGCGCTTTTCCACCGACTGGCACGCCAACTCGTTTGCCGGCTCGACCGTGCGCAAGGTGACGCGCGGCATGTGGGCGCTCGACCTGCTCAACGACACCATCCTGATCGCGCTGCTGCCGTCGGTGGTCATGCTCGTCGGCTCGACGCTGCTGCTTGGCTGGTTCTGGCCGCTGATGGGTGTGGTCGTCGCCGCCGGCTCGGTGCTGTTCATCATGGTGACGGCGATGCTGTCGCTTGGATATGTCGCGCCGGCGGCCAGGCTCGCCAACACCTGGGACACGCGCCTCGGCGGTTCGCTTGCCGACGCTGTCAGCTGCAACGCCGTGGTCAAGGGCTTTGGCGCCGAGGAGCGCGAAGAGCGCCGCCTCGCCAGGGTTGTCGCCAAATGGCGGGCGCGCACGCGGCGCACCTGGGTGCGCGGCACCGTCAACGGCACCACGCAAGGGGCGCTGCTGCTGGTCATGCGCGCCGCTGTGATCGGCCTGTCGCTGCTCTTGTGGTCGTGGGGGCAGGCGAGCGCCGGCGACGTCGCCTTCGTGCTGACCTCGTTCTTCGTGCTGCAGGGCTATCTCAGGGATATCGGCACGCATATCCGCAATTTGCAGCGTTCGATCAACGACATGGAGGAACTGGTCGATTTCCAGTCCGAACCGCTCGGCATCGAAGACCGGCCCGGCGCCAGGCCGATCCGGATCACGCAAGGGTCGATCAGCTTCGACAAGGTCACTTTTCACTACGGCAATCACCGGTCGCCGCTCTATCGCGACTTTTCGGTTGATATCGCGCCGGGTGAACGCGTCGGGCTCGTCGGTCACTCCGGTTCGGGCAAGACGACCTTCGTCAAGCTGATCCAGCGGCTCTATGACGTCAATGCGGGCAAGATCCTGATCGACGGCCAGGACATCTCGCAGGTGGCGCAGGCGTCGCTGCGCGGGCAGATCGCGATCGTCCAGCAGGAGCCGATCCTGTTCCATCGCTCGCTGGCCGAAAACATCGCCTATGCCAGGCCGAACGCGACCCAGGAGGAGATCGAGCATGCCGCGAAGCTGGCGAGCGCGCATGACTTCATCACCAGCCTGCCGAAGGGATATGGCACGCTGGTCGGCGAGCGCGGCGTGAAATTGTCGGGCGGCGAGCGGCAGCGCGTGGCGATCGCGCGCGCCTTCCTGGCCGATGCGCGCATCCTGATCCTGGACGAGGCGACGTCGAGCCTCGATTCGGAATCGGAGGTGCTGATCCAGCAGGCGATGGAGCGGCTGATGGTCGGGCGCACCACGCTGGTCATCGCCCACCGGCTGTCGACGGTGCGGGCGCTCGACAGGCTGCTGGTCTTCGATCGCGGCAACATTGTCGAAGAAGGCTCGCATGACGAGTTGATCCGGCTGAAAGGCGGCATCTACCGCCGCCTGTTCGAGCGTCAGGCGCTCGAACTGACCAAGGGACTGGTCGTTTGACCCGAGATGGCCTCCGGCATCGGCCGGAGGCCATCTCCATCAGGCGCTGTCAGCCGGAGTGACCTGCGCAGCATGCTCTTGCGGCATTCCCGCGGTTTAGACGTTTTTTACGATGCCGGGGAACGACACGCCATTTCTACCACTGGTTGTCATATATTTACGCAAAAGCAATCCAGGTAGCGTAAGCCCGTATCCTGGGATCAGATTGGTCAGCGCGGGATTTCGGCTTCACTTATGCAGCTTGCTTCCGAAGATACTGGTGCGGAAAAAGCAGCTGCGCCGCCGGTGCTGGCAATTCACCATGGCTCGGTTCGGCCACTCGCCGCCGAAGATCTCGAACGGGTCGCCGCACTCTTCCTGACGAAGTTTCGCCGTCGGCGACGTCACCTCCTCGATCGTGCGATCGCTGAGGTGGCCGAGTATATGAGCAAGATCTATCTCGACCCTGCCGGGCAGCCAGGCGCGAGCAACGCTCTTGTCCAGATCAACCCGCAGGGAGATCTGGGTGGCTTCCTCGGTGTCCTGAAGGCCCGCTACGAGCTCAACGGCGCGACATTGAATGCCGCAATCATTGGTCCGCTCATGGCTGACACCGGCACCGATCACGGTTCGGCCGGGCCGCAATTGCTGCGTGCCGTGCATCAAGGCGAATTCGATCTGCACCTCACCGATTCGGCCAACCGGGTATCCCTGGCCTTCGCGCGCCCGATGAAATATCAGCTGCTGCCGGCGCATTGCCTGGGATGGACCCGCATTTTCCGCCCGGCCGCGGTGGCCTCCGCCGTGGCGCGCGGTAAATGGCCGGGTCTGCCGCGCTTCGTGCTCGATCCCTGCGCCCGAGCATTCGACGCTTTTACGAGAAAAAGGTTCGAGCCGCCTGTCCAGCATTCCTCGTCACACCGGGTCCATCGCGAGCCGATGGATGCCGCGCAGTTTGCGGAGCGGCTGCCGGCCATTATCTCAGATTACGCGCTTCGGCCGCGCTGGCAGGATGGCGAACTGCCACGGCTGCTCGCGCTGGCGGCCGAGAAACGGGCCGACGGCCCCCTTCATTTTGGTGGGACCTACGACGAGACTGGTAAAATGCTCGGTTGCTACGCTTTCTACGGGCAGGCCGGCGGCATCGCGAACCTGTTGCAACTCCAGTCCTCTGGACCTCACTGGGGTGCGACGCTGGATGGCGTGATGAAGGACGCGTGGAATATGGGCTGCGCAGGCATCATCGGGCAGACGCAGAGCAGGTTCATGCCGCAACTCTTCAGCTACAAGAATGTCTTCTTCCGCTATGCCGGGGGGACGATGGTGCGCTCGCGCATCCCCGAGGTCGCGCAAGCGGTCCGCTCCGGCGACATCTTTATCGGTGGGTTGATGGGCGACCGCTGGACCCGCCTCAGTTCCGACGACTTCGGCCGCTGATCGCTTTCAACCAGCTGTTCTGATCGGATAAGGGCCATGCGCTTCGCATGGCCTAGTCTTTTCATCGCGCGCATCATGTTCTATGTGTGCCGACCAGCGCGGGGGCGCATCTTGTCAATCACAAAGGCATCCGGTACGCCCCGCTCATGACAGTTACCGTTCGTTTCGCCCCGTCACCGACCGGCCGCATCCATATCGGCAATGCGCGCACCGCTCTGTTCAATTGGCTGTTTGCCCTGAACAACAAGGGCCGCTTCATCCAGCGCTTCGACGACACCGACATTGGCCGTTCGAAGCAGGAATTCGCCGACGCCATCCTCTACGACCTGCATTGGCTGGGCGTTTTTCCCGATGCTACCGAATATCAGTCGCGGCGCTTCGAGGTCTATGACGCGGCGGTCGAGCGGCTGAAGGCAGCGGGCGTTCTCTATGCCTGCTACGAAACACCGGAAGAACTCGATCTTCGGCGCAAGGTGCGCCGCACGCGCGGCCTGCCGCCGGTCTATGGCCGCGAGGCCCTGGCGCTGACGCAGGAGCAGGTGGCCGAATACCAGGCCGACGGGCGCCGGCCGCACTGGCGCTTCCTGCTGCCCAATTTTACCAGCGACCCGCTGCAGCCCGAACGCACCGAGGTTCATTGGAACGATCTGGTGCGTGGCCAGGAAACGGTCGATCTGGCTTCGCTCTCGGATCCAGTGCTGGTGCGCGAGGACGGCACCTATCTCTACACGTTGCCGTCCGTCGTCGACGACATCGAGATGGGTGTCAGCCACGTCATCCGCGGCGACGACCATGTGACCAACACCGGCGTGCAGATTGCCCTGTTCAAGGCGCTGGACGCCGAGCCGCCTGTCTTCGGCCACCACAATCTCTTGACCACCGTCTCGGGCGAGGGGCTGTCTAAGCGCACCGGGGCACTCTCCATCGAAAGCCTGCGCGAGGATGGCATCGAGCCTATGGCCGTCGCGTCGCTCGCCGTTCTGGTCGGCACCTCGGAGAATGTCGCGGCCGCGCATGACCTCGCCGAACTCGCCGGCCGTTTCGATCCGGCCGCGACCTCGAAATCATCGGCCAAGTTCGATCCGGACGAACTGTTCGTGCTCAACCGCGCGCTGATGCACCATATGCCGTTCGACGAGGCGCGCGACAGGCTGATGGTGCTTGGCATCTCCGGCGAACAGGCCGAGCCGTTCTGGCTGGCGGTGCGCGGCAATCTCGACCGGCTGGCCGATGCGGTGGGCTGGTGGCGAATCCTGCGCGAGGGGCCGCAGGACAGACCGGAATTCTCGGACGACGATCGTGACTTCCTCGGACAGGCCTTCGAAGTCCTGCCCGAAGAGCCCTGGAACGGAGCGGTCTGGAAGGACTGGACCGGCAAGATCAGGGAAGCGACAGGGCGCAAGGGCAAGGGGCTGTTCATGCCACTGAGGCTTGCCCTTACTGGACTGCCTTCGGGGCCGGAGCTTGCAGATTTATTGCCGCTGATGGGTCGGGAAGGAACGTTGGCCCGACGACCCTGACCTTACGCTGCTCCGGCGGCAAGGCGGATACCGGCGACGTCACCGGCTTGGCGGAAAGCCGCTTGATGGCGTCGCGGTCGAGCCCGCCGTCCCTGTTGGCCAGGGTTTCCGGGTCGGTGCCCGGATCGGGCTTGGAGGCCGGCATGGGAACCAACGGTGCCGCTTCCGTTTCCGGCAGCGACTGATGCGGGGCCGGCGGGTTGCCGCCAATGATCTGGAAATTCTGCGCGGCATTGCAGCCGCAGGCCGGCGGCCGCGATATGTTGGACTGCTTGTAGAGATAGGCGGTCGGCAGATCGCTGTAGGGCCTGCCGGTGACCGATGACGTCATCGAGGCTGAATCGTCGTCCATGCCGCGCGAATAGAAGACCTGCATCTCGGTGCCGGGGCAGCTCGATTGGCAATTCTTCTGGTCGCGCTCGAAATCGCCGACCGAGGCGGCATTCGACATCGGGAAGAAATAGCCGTCGCAGGTGCGCACGCAGGTGGTGTGGAACTCGCCGCCGGTGCCCGGAGCGTCTGGAACGCCGGGCAGGTTCAGGACGCGGTGGACATTGCGTTCCTCGCCGGGATCGTCCGGCTGGTCAGGCGTGTCGCTCGGCTGGTTGTCGCCGCCGAAAAGCTGGTCGAACAGGTTGGCGTTGCCGTCTTCGCGGTCGGCTTCCTGCAGCGGCGGGCGGCGCGGCGCAACCGTGTCGTCGCGGCAGCCATTGGCGTCGAGCGCAGCCAGGATGCGGCCACGGTCGTGACGCGAGCCGCCGCCACCGGCGAGTTGCGCACGCTTGGCCTGGAGACTGTCGAGATTGGCGTTCATGCGGTCGATGGTGGCGTTGAGCCCGGCGCATCGATTGATGTTGCGGGAAAACAGCGAAAACCCGCAACCTGCATTGTCCGCCTGGTCGCGTGCCTTGGAGATCTGTTCGCGCTGCCGGTCGATCGCGGCATCGTATTTGCGGATCATGGCCGGACCACCACCGCCGCCACGCGAAGCCGCGGCAAGATCGGCCGCCAATTGACGGCAGACCCGCGAGGCGGCCTGTGACTCGGTGATGGTGGCGCCGGACAGCAGGAGGCCAAGCAGCATGGCAGCATGCGCCCGCTTCGACCCTCCGCTTGTCATCCGTCTCAATCCCGCTAGCCCGTGCCCGCCAAGCTACCCCGTTCGCGGTTAATCGTCTATTTCGGCTGCTTGTCAGAACTTGTAGTTCATGCCGATCTTGACCGTGCTGAACTTGTTATCGAACTCGGTGTTGCTGCCGCCGTAGTCGATGGTCTGGTCGCGCAGATCGACATAAAGATACTCGACATTCGCCGACCAATGATCGGTAAATGCCTGTTCCAATCCTGCGCCGAGAGTCCATCCAGTTTTGGTGCCCTTTTCCGAAAAGCTATTGAAAGGCCCGTCAAGGTATCGGTTTTCAACGCTTCCGTAAGCAAGGCCGCCGGTTCCATAGATCAAGCTGTTGTCGAACGCATATCCGGCGCTGGCGCGCAGCGTTCCAAACCAGTCCACCTTGGTATCGTATGTATCGCCGCGGACGCCGACATTGATTTCGCCCGAGTGTCCCTTGATGTCCGCGCCGGCAATGTCGGCTTCGACGCCGAGAACCATGGAATTGATCTGGTAGTTATAGCCGACTTGAACACCACCCAGGAATCCGTCGATGTCGTAGTCCTGGCTTGCCTGAAACGTTGGCGTGTTGGGCGAACTGAAAACCGCGTCGGTCCTGCCGAACCCGTAGCCGATCTGCCCGCCGACATAGACGCCGGACCAGTCATGGACGGTCGCGGGCTCGGAACCGATGGCGTCCGCGGCCAGAGCTTGTCCGCCGATCAACGACAGCAATGCGGATGCGAGCAAGAAGCCTTTCATGACGTCCTCGCCGTCAGATCAGATGTGCAACCATATCAGGTCGGCCTTTCCTGCGAAATCTGCTTCCAGCCAAGGCCGAATTTCCACAATCGCAAGTTGCCTATCGGCAACACCACCATTTGCAACAACTTGTCGCCGGCATGTGAGGATGCTGCCCGGAAGACCAGGCCGAGCCAGCTGAAGCCGGCTTCGGCCTAGTCCAGATTGGCGACGGCCTGTGCCTTGTGCGCGGCCTCGACCACCGCCAGCGCAGTCATGTTGACCACACCGCGCGACGTGACCGAGGGCGTCAGTATGTGGGCCGGCATGTCGGTGCCGAGCAGGATCGGGCCGACATGCAACGCATCCATCATGGCGCGCAGCGCCGTCAGCGTGATGTTGGCCGAATCGAGGTTGGGGAACACCAGCAGATTGGCCTCGCCCTTCAGCCGCGAATGCGGATAGACGCGCTGGCGTAGATGCTCGGACAGCGCGGAATCGGCATGCATTTCGCCGTCGCACTGCAACTCCGGCGCGATGCGCGCCAGGATTGCCGCCGCCTGACGCATCTTGAGCGCGCTTGGTGAATCGCGCGAACCGAAATCCGAATGCGACAGAAGGGCCGCCTTCGGCTCGATGCCGAAGCGCTGGATTTCCTCGGCCGCCAGCACGGTCATCTCGGCGATCTCCTCGGCCGTCGGGTCGACGGAGACGTGGGTGTCGGTGAGGAAGATGATGCCGCGCTGCGAGATGAGCATCGAAAGCGTCGACAGGTCATAGTCCTTGATGCCCGCGCGCGGCCCGATGATCAGCGTCACGTTGCGCAGATGCCGCTCGAAGCGCCCTTCAAGGCCGCAGACCATGGCGTCGGCGTCGCCGCGCTTCAGCGCGAGTGCCGCGATCACCGTGTTGTCGGTGCGCACCATGGTGCGCGCGGCCTCCGTCGTGACGCCGCGCCGGCCGGCGAGTTCGATCAGCAGGTCGACATAGTGGCGGTAGCGCGGATCGTCCTCGGGGTTGATCAGGCCGAAATCGACGCCCGGCTTGATGCGCAGCCCGTAGCGCTTCAGCCTGACCTCGATGACATGCGGACGGCCGATCAGGATCGGCTCGGCGATGCCTTCCTCGAGCACCACCTGGGCGGCGCGCAGCACGCGCTCGTCCTCGCCATCGGCATAGATGACGCGCTTGGCGCTCGATGCCTTGGCGGACGAGAACACCGGCTTCATCACCAGGCCGGAGCGGAAGACGAAGCGATTGAGCTTGTCGATATAGGCGGCGAAGTCGGTGATCGGCCGCGTTGCCACACCGGTGTCGCAGGCCGCCTTGGCGACGGCCGGCGCGATGCGCAGGATCAGCCTGGGGTCGAAGGGCGAGGGGATCAGGAAATCGGGCCCGAAGATCGGCGTCTCGCCCGAATAGGCGCGTGCGGCGACGTCCGAAGGCTCTTCGCGGGCAAGAGCGGCGATGGCCCGCACGGCAGCCATCTTCATCTCCTCGTTGATGGCGCTGGCGCCGCAGTCGAGCGCGCCCCGGAAGATGTAGGGGAAGCATAGGACATTGTTGACCTGATTGGGAAAATCGGAGCGGCCGGTGCAGATCATCGCATCGGGACGCGCCGCGCGCGCCACTTCCGGCATGATCTCGGGATTGGGATTGGCCAGCGCCAGGATCAAAGGCTTTGGCGCCATGTGCTGCAGCAGTTCCGGCTTCAGCACGCCGGCGGCCGAAAGGCCGAGGAAGACATCGGCGCCCGGGATGACGTCGGCCAGCGTGCGCGCCTCGGTGTCCTTCACATAGGGGTCTTTCCAGCGGTCCATCTCTTCGGTGCGGCCCTTGTAGGCGACGCCGAAACGATCGGTGACCCAGATGTTTTCGATGCGCACGCCGAGCGAGACCAGAAGGTTCAGGCAGGCAAGGGCGGCCGCACCCGCACCGGAGGTGACGACCTTGATGTCCGAGATGGTCTTGCCGGCGAATTCCAGTCCGTTGAGCACGGCGGCAGCGACGATGATGGCGGTGCCATGCTGGTCGTCGTGGAACACCGGTATGCTCATGCGAGCTTTCAGCCGTTCCTCGACTTCGAAACACTCCGGCGCCTTGATGTCCTCGAGATTGATGCCGCCGAAAGTGGGTTCGAGAGCGGCGACGGTCTCCACCATGCGCTCGATCTCGGGGGCGTCGATCTCGATGTCGAAGACGTCGATGCCGGCGAACTTCTTGAACAGAACCGCCTTGCCTTCCATGACCGGCTTGGAGGCCAGCGGGCCGATATTGCCGAGGCCGAGCACGGCCGAGCCGTTGGAGACGACGCCGACGAGGTTCGCGCGCGCCGTGTAATCGGCAGCGGTTGCCGGATTGTCGCGGATCTCAAGACAAGGCGCAGCCACGCCGGGCGAATAGGCGAGCGCCAGATCGCGCTGGTTGCCGAGCGGCTTGGTTGCCTGGATCTCGAGCTTTCCCGGCGTCGGATGCTTGTGGAAGTAGAGGGCGGCTTCGTCGAGGTCCGAACGTGCCGTTTTCTTGTTCTCGCCTTCCATGCGGCCGCTCCCTCGAAACCTGTGTCGGGAGTCCTTTTAGCATGCGGCCTAGATTTTTCGCGACGCTAATTGACGCGCCGGCAGCATTAAGTGGCGGCGCGTCGACAATCAATATATATCAGATGCTTGCGGCCATTTCATGCCAGATGAGTCGCGCCGCTTCGCTGACCTCTAGGTCAGAAGGCGCTGACGTAGAGGCCGCCATCGACCGGTATGTTCTGGCCCGTGAGATAGCCGGCATGGACCGAGCAGAGAAAGGCGCAGATCTGGCCGAATTCCTCCGGCGTTCCGAGCCGCTTGGCCGGGACATCGGCGCTGATGCGGGTCTTGCGCGCGGCGGCAGCCGCCGGATCCTCTGGTGTGCCGGCCTCATGCGGGCCGCGCAGCCGGTCGGTGTCGAGCTTGCCGGGCAAGAGGCTGTTGATGGTGACGTTGCGGTCGATCACCGTTCGCGCCACGCCGGCAAGGAAGGAGGTCAGGCCGGCGCGCGCGCCCGACGACAGGTCGAGACCGGGAATTGGGACATAGACCGACAGCGAGGTGATGTTGACGATGCGGCCGAAGCCGCGCTTCGCCATGCCATCGAGGACGGCCTGCACCAGTTCGATCGGCGTCACCATGTTCTGGGTCACGCCTTCGAGGATTTTGGCGCGATCGAGTTCGCGGAAATCGCGCAGCGGCGGGCCGCCATTGTTGTTGACGAGGATGTCGGGCTCCGGACAGGCGGCAAGCAGCGCCTTCTGCACTTCCGGCTTCGAGACGTCGCCGACGACTTCCGTCACGGTCACGCCGTAACGCGCGCGCAGCTCCGCGGCGGTCTTGGCCACCAGTTCGGCGTTGCGCCCATTGACGACGATATCGCAACCGGCCTCGGCCAGCGCCATGGCGCAGCCTTTTCCAAGACCCTTGCTCGAAGCGCAGACGATAGCCTTCTTTCCGCGGATACCAAGATCCATGACGATTTCTCCTGTGATTTGGCCGGCAAGCTAGTCCTTAGGCTGGACCAATCGCAACCGTCATACGGTTGTTGCATGAATCGGGGCATAGGCTGCGCGAAAGCAAGGGTGAAATCGCGATGTCAGGCCCAGAGCCCCGCACTTTCCGAAGCATGTTCATTTCCGACGTCCATCTCGGCTCGAAGGCGGCGAAGACCGAGTTCCTGATCGATTTCCTGCGCTACCATGACGCCGACATCATCTATCTGGTCGGCGATATCGTCGATGGCTGGCGGCTGCGGCGCAGCTGGCACTGGCCGCAAAGCCACAATGACGTCGTGCAGAAATTGCTGCGCAAGGCGCGCAAGGGCGCCAACATCACCTATATCGCCGGCAATCACGACGAGTTCGCCCGCCAGTTCCAGGGCGTACATTTCGGCGGCATCGTCGTCGCCGACCGAGCCATCCATGAAACGGCCGACGGCAAGCGCCTGCTCGTCATCCATGGCGACCAGTTCGACACCGTCGTCCACAATCAGCGCTGGCTCGCCTATCTCGGCGATCACGCCTATGACGCGGCGATGATCGTCAACCGCGTGGTGACGCGGCTGCGCCAATTGCTCGGCCTGCCTTACTGGTCGTTTTCGTCCTGGGCCAAGGTCAAGGTCAAGAAGGCGGTCAACTTCATCGGCTCGTTCCAGACCGTGCTGACCGAGGAAGCCCGCCGCTCGCATGTCGACGGGGTTATTTGCGGCCATATCCACCATGCCGCGATCGAGAATTTCGATGACGTGCGCTACATCAACACCGGCGACTGGGTGGAAAGCTGCACGGCCGTGGTCGAGCACTTCGATGGCCGGATGGAAATCCTGACCTGGGCGCAGGTGCTGCCGGAGTCGTTTGACGAACCTTTCATCCCGATGCTCATCGAGGATCGGGTCGGGCAGGCGGCCTGACACGAAGGCCGCGACAACTTTAAGCGTCAATCGATTGGTCCAGCCGGTTTCCCCTGGTTTTCCGCCATGTTAAGGGATCGATCCACGTCGTCAGCCGGTAGAGCGCGGCGTAATTGGATCGATTCATGTCCCTGCCGCCGCTTTTGCCAGAACAGCTCGTCAAACCGCGCCATTTCGAACTGCGCATGAGCCTGATCTTCGGCACATTGTTCATATCGCTCGGCACGCATTTGCCCTATTTCCCGCTGTGGCTGCAGGCCAAGGGGTTTCACGCCGAACAGATCGCCGTCATCCTGGCCGCGCCAATGTTCCTGCGCGTGGTGACCACTCCACTGCTGACGACGCTCGCCGATCGGGCGAGGGACCGTGCCAATGTCTATGTCGCGCTGGTGGCAGCCTCGCTGCTGCTGTCGGCGGGTTATTTCCTCACGCCAACCTACGCGATGGTGCTGGCGGTGTCGCTGGCGCTGACCATTGTCTGGACGCCGCATTCGCCGATCGCCGATTCGCTGGCGCTTTCGGGCGTGCGCCGCTTCGGCTCGAACTATGCAAGCATGCGCAAATGGGGATCGATCTGTTATCTCTGCGCCAATGTCGCGGGCGGCTTCATCCTGGCGGCCACCGGACCCCAAGCCGTTCCGGTGATCATATTCCTTGCCCTTGGCGCGGCGCTCGTCGCCGGGCTGCTGGCGCCGCGCATGGGGCGCCCGCGCAAGGCCTCGCCGTTGTCGGCCGCGGAAATCCAGCACGCGGCGCCGAGCCTGTTCAATGCCTATTTCCTCTACTTCACCTTTGGCGTCGGCATCATCACCGCCAGCCACGCCTTCCTCTACGGTTTCGTTTCCATCTACTGGAAATCGATCGGCATCAGCGATTCCGTGGTCGGCCTGCTGTGGGCCTGGGGCGTGGTGTCCGAAGTCTGCATGTTCTTGTTTTTCAACCGTATTTTCGCTTCCGTGTCGGTCGTCAGGGTGATGGTGATCGCCGGCATCGGCTCCATCGTGCGCTGGATCATCTTTCCACTGGTCTGGCCGCTCGGGCTCGGCATCGCCGGCTTCTTCGCCGTGCAGTCACTGCACTCGGTGTCTGTCGCAATGGTGCTCATCGGTCTGCAGAGAATGATCGCCGAGACTGTCTCCGAAGAGCGCACGGGTGCGGCGCAAGGCATCGCCTATTTCTTCAACGGCTTCTTCATGGCAGCCGTTACGCTGGCTTCCGGCCCGCTCTATGACCGTCTCGGCGTCGATGGTTTCCTGGTGATGATCCCGATCGCGATCGTTGGCCTGGTGCTGATCGGGTTCGCCGCGCGCTCAGCCCCAAAGCGCCCGGTCCGGAGGGGAGACGAGCGATCCCTGGTAGACGAGACCCGGAACACGGTCGCGGGCAAGTAGCAGCGGACCGTCGAGGTCGACGAAATCGGCGTCCTGGGCGAGCAGCACCGCCGGCGCCATGGCAAGCGACGTGCCGACCATGCAGCCGACCATGATGCCAAAACTGAGCTCGCGGGCGCGGTCGCGCAGCATGAGCGCCGCCGTCAGTCCGCCCGACTTGTCGAGCTTGATGTTGACGGCATCGTAGAGACCGACCAGCGTTTCCAGGTTCTTCGCCTCATGCACGCTTTCGTCGGCGCAGATCGGCAGCGGATGGGCGATGTGGCGCAGGATCTGGTCCTGGCCAGCGGGCAGGGGCTGTTCGACCAGCGCAATGCCTCGCTCCGCCGCGAAGGCGAGGTTTGCGACGATGTTGTCGTCGGTCCAACCCTCATTGGCATCGAGGATGATTCGGCTCTGAGGCGCTGCTTCCGTCACAGCACGAATCCTGGCCATGTCGTTGTCGCCGCCGATCTTGACCTTTAGCAAAGGCCGGCCGGCATTGGCGCGGGCCTGTGCCGCCATCGCTTCGGGTTCGCCTAGCGACAGTGTGTAGGCGGTTTCCAGTGGACGCAGCGGTGCGGGCCAGATTGCGTTTGCCACCGGCTTGCCGCTGATCTTGGCTTCAAGGTCCCAGAGCGCGCAGTCGACGGCGTTGCGGGCGGCTCCCGCCGGCATTGCGTCGAGCAAAGCGGTCCGGTCGATGCCGCCGGCGATCCGCTCGCGCATTGCCTCAATCGCGGCGTGTACGCCGTCCATGGTTTCCCCATAGCGCTTGTAGGGAACGCACTCGCCGCGCCCGCTATGACCATCCTGGCTGATCGTGCATGTGATGACCTCGGCCTCGGTCTTGGAGCCGCGCGAAATGGTGAAGGTGCCGGCGATTGGAAAACGCTCGGCCTCAACCGAAATGACACGCGCCATATTTTTCTGCTCCGGCTGTGCCAGAAGGGTTGTCGGCAAATCGACAAGGTCGGACCCATCAGGCTAAACAGGACGCCATGTTGACCATCGGCAAGCGCGACGCAAGCGGCACCACCGCCTCGGAGGCTGACCACCAACCGCGCGTCGCGGTCGGCGAGGAGGGTGGCGTGCTCGGCTGCGCGTTCTCCGGAATCTGGACGACACGGACGGTGGCGCTGATCGACGCCGACATGCGCAAGATCGAGAAACGAAACGGTTTCAAGACCTTGGCGCTCGATCTTTCGAAAATCGAGAAGATCGATACCGCCGGCGCCTGGCTGATCGACCGGCTGGTCAGCGCCTTCGAGAAGAAGAACGTCGAGGTCCGGATGCAAGGCCAAAGCGAGATCGCCGCCATCCTGCTCGACGCGGTCGGCGAGGCTGTGCGGCGCGAACCCGAATCCGGCCCGGCGCGGCCGCCCAACATCGTCATTCGGGCGCTGGAGGCGGTTGGCCGGCGCGTCTACGAGATGCGCGACGATTTCTTCGCCTCGATGAATATTCTGGGCGCCACCATCCGCGGTGCGCAGATGAAGCTCGGCCGTGGCCATGCCGTCAACCCGGCGGCGATCTTCAACCAGATCGACCGCATGGGCGTCGGCGCCATTCCTGTGGTGGTGCTGATGTCGGCGATCGTCGGCGCCATCGTTGCCCAGCAAGGCGCCTACCAGCTCAGCTATTTCGGCGCCGATATCTTCGTCGTCGACCTCGTCGGCGTGCTGATCCTGCGCGAACTCGGCGTGCTGATGACGGCAATCATGATCGCCGGCCGCTCCGGCAGCGCGATCACCGCCGAGATCGGCTCGATGAAGATGCGCGAGGAGGTCGACGCGCTGAAGGTCATCGGTCTCAATCCGATAGGGGTCCTGGTCTTTCCGCGGCTGGTTGCGCTGGTGATCGCCTTGCCGTGCCTGACGATCATCGCCAATTTTGCCGCACTCGGAGGCGGCATCGTCGCGGCGTGGCTCTACTCCGATATCCCACCCGCCGCGTTCATCGACCGCTTGCGTGTCGCCATCGATCTCAGCACGATTTTCGCTGGGCTGATCAAGGCGCCGTTCATGGCCATGATCATCGGCACGATCGCCTCGGTCGAAGGCATGAAGGTCGGCGGTAGCGCCGAATCGCTCGGCCAGCACGTGACCGCCTCCGTGGTGAAGTCGATCTTCGTCGTCATCATCCTCGATGGGCTTTTCGCCATGTTCTACGCAGCCATCGAGTTCTGACACCATGGCGAAGGGCAATGGCATCAAGGTGGAGGAAAAGGACGAGAACGAGATCGTCCTTTCGGTGCGCGACGTCACCGTTGCCATCGACGACAAACTGATCCTCGACAAGCTTTCGCTCGACATCAAGCGCGGCGAGATCCTGGGGTTCGTCGGCGCTTCGGGCGCCGGCAAGTCCGTCCTTTTGCGGACCATTCTCGGGCTGATGCGCAAGCAGTCGGGAACGATCAAGCTGTTTGGTGTCGACGTCGACAAGGCAAGCGATATCGAGCGCCTGCGCATCGACATGCGCCTTGGCGTGCTGTTCCAGCATGGCGCGCTGTTTTCGGCACTGACCGTGCAGGAGAACGTGCAGGTGCCGATGCGCGAATATCTCGACCTGCCAAGGAAGCTGATGGACGAGCTGGCGCTGCTCAAGATCGAGCTGGTCGGGCTGCCGCCGGACGCGGCGCAGAAATTCCCTTCCGAACTCTCCGGCGGCATGATCAAGCGCGCAGCACTTGCGCGCGCCCTGGCGCTCGATCCGGATATCGTCTTTCTCGACGAGCCTACGTCCGGCCTCGATCCCATCAGTGCTGCCGAGTTCGACGAACTTGTCGTCAAGCTGCGCGACACCATGGATCTGACCGTCTATATGGTCACGCACGACCTCGATACGCTGTTTACCGCTTGTGACCACGTGGCGGTGCTCGGTAAGAAGAAAGTATTGGTCGAGGGCACCATCGACGACATGCTGAAGAGCGAGGAACCGTGGGTAAAATCCTATTTCCGCGGAAAACGCGCCCGCCAACTTGATCTTGCCGCACGTGCATAGCCATAAGTGAAATAATGGAAACCAGAGCCAACTACGTCATTGTCGGCATTTTTACGCTGGTTGCGATCCTGGCGGCGTTCGGCTTCGTTTACTGGACGGCGGCGATCGGCGACAGAGGCGAGACGACGCTGCTGCGCGTGCGCATCCCTGGTTCGGCTTCCGGTCTTGGCCGCGGCAGCTTCGTGTTGTTCAACGGCGTCAAGGTCGGTGACGTCAAGCGCGTCTATATCGACGTCGACAATCCGACTGTCGCCATCGCCGACACCGAGATCGACCGGCTGACGCCGATCACCAAGTCGACGCAGGCCGATATCGGGCTTGCCGGCCTCACCGGGCAGGCCAATATCGAGCTCAAGGGCGCCGACCCCAAGGAAGTGAAACTCCTCGACCAGGCCGAGAAGGAAGGCAAGGTCGCCGAGATCGTCGCCAACCCTTCCGCCGTGACCAATCTGCTGCAGACGGCGCAGAACATCTTCACCCGCGCCGACAAGGTGCTGAGCGAACTCGAGGGCTTCACCAGGGATGTTCGGGGGCCGCTGACGCAGACCGTGCAGAATGCGCAGACATTCTCCGATGCGCTGGCCAGGAATTCCGACGGCATCGACAAGTTCCTGTCCAGCGTCAGCGCGCTGTCCGACGAACTGAAGGGCGTGTCCGGCAAGCTCGACGGCACGCTGAAGGCGGCGGAAGGCCTGCTCAATGCCGTCGATAGGGACAAGATCAAGAGCATCGTCGCCAATGTCGATACGTTGACCGCGAACCTCAAGCAGACATCGCAACAGCTCGACGGCGTGATCAAGAATGTCGACACGGCGGTCGGGTCCGTCAATGATTTCGCCAAGCAGACGCAAGGCACGCTGGCCAAGGTCGACGGCGTGCTCGAGGGTGTCGACCCGGCGCAGGTGCGTGAGGCTTTGGCCAACATCCAGAAGGCCAGCGAAAACGCCAACAAGGCCGCTGCCGACATTGCCGTGGTGACCGACAAGTTCGCCAACCGCGCCGATGACATCGACCAGACGATCAAGGATGCCAAGCAATTGGCGCAGCGGCTCAACGACGCCTCGGTACGCGTCGACGGCATCCTCGCCAGGGTCGATACCTTGCTCGGCTCGGGGCAGGCGGACGGCGTGATGGCCGACGCCAGGGATACGCTGAAGTCGTTCAAGCAGGTTGCCGATACGCTGAATGCGCGACTTGGCGTCATCACCGACAATCTGGCGCGCTTCTCGGGCCAAGGCCTGTCGAATGTCGAGGCGCTGGTGCAGGACAGCCGCCGCTCGATCACGCGCATCGAGGAAGCAGTCACGGATCTCAGCCGCAATCCGCAGCGCATTCTTTCGGGTGGCGACGGCGAGGTTCGGCAATTCGACGGCAGGGCGCGGCGTTGACTTCGGCGCCTCCTCGCCCCAAGAACATGAGTTGCGGATGCGGGTTGATCTTACGATCCGGGGACAACGGGGATCGCGCGTGAAGTCGGTGTGGGTGAGAACAGGTGGATTGACACCGGCTGCGGCGCTGCTTGCGCTATCGCTTGCCGGCTGTGCGGTACTGGGCGGCAAGCCTGCGCCGCTCGACACATTCGAGCTTTCGGCGCCGTCGGTTGACGCCCATGGCCATAGCCGCAAGCAAATCCTGATCGCCCAGCCCTCGGCGCTCAAGGCGCTGGACAGCCAGAACATCGTCATCAAGCCCTCCGACCACTCGATCCAGTATCTGAAGGGCGCGCAATGGGCCGACCGGCTGCCGCTAATCGTGCAGGCGCGGCTAGCGGAGACCTTCCAGCGTTCCGGCAGCTTTGCCGGCGTCGGCAAGCCGGGCGAGGGCCTGGCGATCGATTACCAGGTGATCGTCGAGATCCGTTCCTTCGAAGTGAGTGTGGACGGTGGCGAACATGCCGAGGTCGACCTGTTCGTGCGCCTGCTCAACGATCGCAACGGCGAGGTGCGCGCTTCCAAGAGCTTCACCGCGTCCGCGCCCGTTTCGGGCAGCGGCAATCCCGCCTATATCAGTGCGCTCGACAGTGCCTTCGGCGATGCCGCCAAGCAGATCGTTCGCTGGACGGATTCGGTGATCTGAGCGCAATCCCGCCAGACGCTTCAAGCTACAAGCGGTCGAAGGCTTCCGGCCGCAGCTTCCCGGTCTTCATCAGATGCTGCAGCGTGTAGGTTACGGACAGCGCGTCGTCGAGCGCGTCATGTCCCTGCAATGGCGGGTGTTCGACGCCGTAATAGTCCGCGAGCTTGTTGCTCGGCGTGTGCGCCAGATCCTCGATCGGCATCCCGGCCGCGATCAGCAGCTTGACGGCGTTGTCGAACCGGGTGGCGGGGATGGACGGCCGAATGCCCGCGACGTAGCAGCTGATGGCCATCATGTTCAGTTCGTCCTTGCCCCAGGACCAGAACCGCGCGCCATCGGAAAAGCGATCGACCCCGGCAAGTGCTTCTCCAAGCGCAACCCCTTCGGTCTCGACGTTTTTCTCGGTGATGCCGGTCAGTCTGGTGAAGAACGGATCGAGTTCGTATCTCCGGCCAAACCGGTCGATCGGTCTGATATAGGCCTTGTGCGTGCCGAGCAGCGGGAAAGTCATCTTCGAGACCGAGCCTGACCGGGCCAATCTGCGCGATGACCGGGTCGGGATCGTGGGCTGCGCACCAAAACCGACGTTGCGACCCCTCAAGGCAGAGAAACTCGCAGTCGAATATGATGGCCGTCTTCACGGTTGGTACCCTTTTGGCGAGGGTCAGACAGGTGTGAATGGTTCAGCGCGCGACGGAGCCAGGGCCAGGCGGGACCATGGCCCCGCCTGTTCAATTCGTGGTTAGTGCAGGCGCCCGCTGGCGTGGGCCAGCATGGTGTAGACCTTGCCGGTGTCCGAGGTCAGGTAGGTCTGCGCCATGATGTTGTCGCGGTCGTTGCGCGAGACATCCTTGAGCAGTTTTTCGAAGTCGTCGCAGTAACGATCGACGGCGGCGCGGAATTCAGCCTCGCCCTGATACTTGCGGCGGATTTCGTCGAACGTCTGCTGGCCCTTCAGCGTGTAGAGCCGGCGCGTGAACACGTCCCGTTCGCCGCGCCGATAGCGGTTCCACAACTCGATCGAAGCATCGTGGTCGATGGCCCGTGCGATGTCGACGGACAGCGAGTTCAGCGATTCCACGACATGCAGCGGCGAGCGCTGGGCAGGGGCCGCGCGCGGTGCTTCGGCAGGCGCCGAAGGCGGTGCTGCCGGCCTGAGATCCGCCTCGTTCGATGCCGCGGTCAGCAGGTCGCGCACCCAGCCGCCCTGCGGCGTGCGGGCGCCGGCGTCAGGACGCTGGCGCGGCTCTGCCGGACGCTCTAGATCGAGCGTGCCGCGCAGTGCTGCACCGCCCAACGGCGCCTGGGGCGTGCGAAGCTCCGGCTGCGGTGCCGGCGCGCGACGCGGCGGTTCGGCAGGGCGTGCCGCCGGCGCTTGCGGCGCTGGACGCAGATTGCGTGGCTCCGGGCTGTCGCCGCCGCCGCGACCGGACTTCGCAACGATGTCCGAAAGCTCCTTCAGGGCGTTGATCTGCTCGGAAACGGCGCGGCGGATGGCAGAGGTCGATTCCTTTGCCTCTTCCGGCATCTCGATAACGCCTTTCTTGAGCTCGGCGCGGGTGAGGTCGAGTTCGCTCTTGATCGAGCTCGCGGTGCGCCGCATCTCATCGGTAGCATCTGCGAAGCGCTTGGTTGCCGAATCGACCACGTCGGTGATGGCGTTGCGGATCTTGTCGGCCGACTCCATCGTCTTGCCTTCGGCGTTCTGCAGCGTCTGGCCGACGAGGTTTTCGAAGGAGCGCATGACCCTTTCGAGGTCTTCCGACTTCTTGACCAGGCCGACGGCGAGGTCTTCGAGCGACGACTGCCTTTCCAGCGTGTGCTCGAGGTTGCTCTGGGCCGAACTCAACAGGTCCGAGGCGCTGGCCAGCAGGCGGCTGTGCTCATCGAACTTGGTGGCGATCGAGGCCACTTCGCGCAAGGTCGACGACGACAGTTCCGTCAGCCTTGTGGTGTTCGAGTCGACCAGGCGCGCCGAGCTGGCAAAGGTCTGCGCCGCTTTTTCGGTTGTCGCCGCGAAGCTCTGCGTGCTGCCGGTCAGGCGTTCGTCGACCTGGCCGAGATTGACCGCGGCCTGCTCGATCAGCTGGCCGAGCTGCGAACTGGAATTAGTCATGCGGCCGATGAGATCGGCAACGCTGTCCGACAGCGACGAGCGGGCGCCTTCAACCGCCGACAAGGTCTCGGCGGTGCGGTTGGCGAGCGCGTTGACCAGGGCAGCATTTTCGCTGCGCAGCTTCTCGGTCGCGCGTTCGGTGACCTCTTCCATGCTTTTTTGCAGTTCCGAGCCGCCCTGGGCGAAGCGCTCGACTAAAGGCCGCGCGGTTTCGTCGAGGATCTTCGACATTTCGGCCGACCGCGCCGCGAGCATGGTGTTGAGTTCGCGGGTGTTGGCGCCGATCGTCTTGGCGGCGTCGTTGGTGCTCTGGCCGATATGCTGGCCAACAGCAGTGAAGGTCTCGGCGATCACATTGGCGCGCGAAACGAGCTGTGCCTCGGCGCTCGACACCTGCTCGTTGAGCCTCTGGCCTATCGTTTCGGTGGTGTGGGCGAGGCGGTTCTCGACGCTGGCGATCTGCTCCTCGACACGGGCGGCCGCGGCCGCCGCGGTCGACGCAAGACGCTCGTCGGCGCCGGCAAGTGCCTGCTCGATTTCGCGGGCGTGCACGGCCAGTTCCTGGCCGGTCTGGCGCGCACGATCGGCGACCTTCTGCTCGGTGCTGGCGAAAGCCCCGACGATGGTCTGCGCATGCTCGCCGATCGTCGAAGAGCTGTCGGCGATGCGCGAGACCAGGCGCTGGTCGGCCTCGTCGAAGATGCGGCCGATCTCGGACGCACGGCTGGACAGAGCATCCGAGCCCTCGGCGATGCGCGAGACCAGTTGCTGATCGGCGGCATCGAAAATGCGGCCAAGGTCGGTTGCACGGGCGGCGAGAGCCTCGGCGGATTCGCCGATGCGCATGCCGAGCCGCTGGTCGGCGCTTTCGAAGTTGCGCAGGATGTCACCGGCGCGGGCGGCCAGCGATTGTGCCGTCTCGACGGCGCGGGCGACCAGTTTCTGGTCGGCTGCGTCGAAGGTGCCGGCAATCTCGCTTGCGCGGGCCGCCAGATGATCCGCGGTATCCTGGGCCCGGGCAGCCAGCTGGTCGGCCGTTTCCTGGGCGCGGGCGGCGAGCTTCTGGTCCGCCAACTCGAAGGTGCCGGCGATCTCGCCGGCGCGGGCGGCCAGCTGATCGGCGGTTTCGTGGGCACGGGCCAGCAGCGAGCTGGAGGTGTCGTCGGCGCGAGCGAGCAAGGCGTTGGACGTATCTTCCGCACGGGCGTGGAGGCGACGGTCGGCTTCCTCGAAGGTACGGGCGATGTCTTCGGCCCGCGCCAAAAGGGCGGCGGACGTCTGTTCGGCGCGCTCGGCGATCTTGCGGTCGGCGTCGCTGAAGGCTGCACCGGCCTGCTCATGCAGCGCGCTGGTGACTTCCAGGACCTTTTCGCGCAGGGCGCCGGCGACGAAGACCGCGCTCTTTTCGAGCACGCTGCGGACATTGTCGACGCCGGTCGAGAGCGCGCGCTCCATGGTTCCGGCGCGTTCCTCGATGATGCCGGTCTGACGGCTGAACGCCTGCTCGATCTTCTCCACATCGGCGGCGATCGCGGCCGAAATGTCGGTGCTTCTGGCGGCGATCTGGTCGATATGACCGGACAGCGAGCGGTCGACGTCCTTGCGGGTCTCGGCGAGCTTGCCGAGATCGTCTTCCAGCGCGCGGCTCAGCATGTCGCGGCCTTCGGCCAGCCTGCCGACATGGCCGGCGATGACGCCGTCGATATCGCCGCGGCTTTCGCTCAGCCTCTGCAGGTCGGCCTCGAGGGCGCGCTTGAGAATGTCGCGGCCTTCGGCGAGCTTCTCAACCTGGCCGGCCACCAGCCCGTCGATGCTGGAGCGGCTTTCGGCGAGCTTGGCGAGATCGGCTTCGAGGGCGCGCCTGAGAACGTCGCGGCCTTCGGCCAGTTTCTCGACCTGGCCGGCGACCAGGCCGTCGATGCTCGAACGGCTCTCGGCCAGCTTGGCAAGATCGTCCTCGAGCGCCTTGGACAGGGTCGAGCGTTCCTGGACAAGCCTGTCGGCATGGCTGCTGACCAGGCCGCTGACGCTCTCGAGGTCGGCTTCCAGCGCCTTCGACAGCGTCGAACGGTCCTGGACGAGCCGCTCGGCATGGCTGTTGACGAGGGTGTTGACGCTATCAAGGTCGACTTCCAGCGCCTTCGACAGGGTCGAACGATCCTGGACGAGCCGCTCGGAATGGCTGTTGACGAGGCTGTTGACACTTTCGAGATCGGCTTCGAGCGCCCTGGCGAACTGGGCGCGGTCGTCGACCAGCTTCTGCGACTGGTCGGCAACGGTGTTCTTGATGGTGTTGAGGTCGGCTTCGAGGGCGCGCTTGAGAATGTCGCGGCCTTCGGCAAGCTTCTCGACCTGACCTGCGACCAGCCCGTCGATGCTGGAGCGGCTGTCGGCCAGCTTCGCGAGGTCGTCCTCGAGAGCCTTCGACAAGGTCGAACGATCCTGAACGAGCCTGTTCATGTGGTCGGCGATGACGCTGTTCACATTCTGCAAGTCGGCTTCGAGGACCCGCGAAAGCTGTCCGCGATCCTCCGCCAGCCTTTCCGACTGGCTCGATATGACACCCTTGATGGTGCTGAGGTCCGATTCCAGCGCGCGCTTGAGAATGTCGCGGCCCTCGGCCAGCTTCTCGACCTGACCGGCGACGAGGCCGTCAATGCTCGAGCGGCTTTCGGCCAGCTTGGCAAGGTCGGCTTCCAGCGTCTGCGACAGCAGGCTGCGGTCGTTGGCGAGCTTGACCGAGTGATCGTCAAGCAAGCCCCTGATGCCAGATAGATCGTCCTCGAGCGAACGGCCGAGTTGGCTACGGTCTTCCACGAGCTTTGCCGAATGCACCTCGATCAGGCTCTTAATGCCGGCAATATCGTTTTCCAAGGCCTTGGCGAGCACCGCACGGCCTTCGGCGATCTTCTCGACCTGACCGGCAACCAGCCCGTCAATGCTGGCGCGGCTGTCGGACAGTTTGCCGAGGTCGGCTTCCAGGGCGCGCGACAGAATGTTGCGGCCCTCGGCGAGTTTTCCAACATGACCGGCGACCATTTCATCAATGATCGTGCGCGCTTGCACGAGTTTTCCGGAGTCTTCGTTGAGAGCTAGCGAAAGCCGGTTGCGGCCTTCTTCCAGCCTTTCGAGGTGGCTGCCGAGCGACGCGTCGATGGCGGCGCGCGATTCGTTGACCTTGCGCAGATCCTCTTCGAGGGCGCGCGCGATCAGGCTGCGGCCTTCGGCCAGCTTCTGCACCTGGTTGGTCACCGCGGCATCGATGCCGTCGCGGCTTTCGGCGAATTTCTCCAGGTCCGCCTGCATGGCGGCCGCCATGCGGTCGCGGCTTTCGGACAGCTTGCGGCTGTGGTTTTCGACGGCTTCCTCAATGCCGACACGGGCGTCGGCGAGCCGCTGGATGTCGCTATCGAAGGAACGCGAGACGACATGACGCGCCGCTTCCATGCGACCGGCAAAATCGCTGGCGCGAGCCTCCAGCATGCTCGACGTCGAGGTGACGATGTCAGCCATGTCGGCGCCGATCTGGGTCTTGCCCTGATCGATCATCGCGGCCAGCGTATCCTTGCTCTCGGCGAAGGTGTGGGCGATTTCGCGGGCGCGCTCGACCAGCGTCTCGTTGATCTGCCGGGCGCGGGCCTCGAGCGCGGCGTTGAGCTTCTGCGTGCCGGTGTCGAGCGCTTCGGCGCGGGTCTGGAATTCGCTGATCAGGGCCTGGCCGCGTTCGGCCAGCGTACGTTCGATGCCGTTGAGACTGGCTTCGAATTCCGAATTAAGGGTGCGCGCGGCGCCGCCGAGCAGCGAAACCATGCCGGTGGTGCGATCGTCGAGCAGATCGGTCAGCGACCGGGTCAGGCCGTCCGTCGTATCCGTCAGCTTGGCGATGCGCGTGTCGAGCAGGCTGGCGAAGGCCTCGCCGGAGGTCGAAAGCTTGTCGGTGATGGTGTCGAGCCGGCCTTCCACCGAATCGAAGATCGACATCGAACTTTCATTGATGCGGTCGATGAGCGTGTCGCCGGAATTGGTGATCGTCATCGACAGCTTGGTCGACGCATTGAGGATCGAGTCGCGTATGATGTCGCTGGCGGAGCCGATTTCATCCCTGAGCGTTTCATGCGCACCGGCGATCGAGGCACGGACGCGCTCGGCATGGGTGACGACTGCCTCGCGCTCGCTGCCAAGCCCGTCGACGAGCGAACGGATGCGGGTTTCGTTTTCCGAATAGGAGCGCTCGATCTGGTTGACTTCGCTGTGGACCAGCGTTTCCAGCTCCACGGCGCGGGCAAGCGTGCGTTCGATGCCTTCGCCCATTGCCGCCACCTCGCGGCGAACGGCCTGGCCGATCATCATGACGCGATCCTGCGCCATGTTTTCCGGCTCGGTCAGGCGGAAGGCCACTTCCGTCATCGACTGGGCGGCAATGCGCATGTCCTGGGCGCGGCGAATCATGGCTGCGAAAGCCCAGAACAGGATGATCGGCACGATCGCCGCGACGGCGAGGCCAATCAGCTCGGGACGGGCAAGGAACTGGTCGAGTGTGCGGATCCTCCAGATGCTCGGTCCGAACAGCAGGTTGGCGAGCCCGCCGGCGCCGGCGATCCAGGCGAGCGAGACAAAGGCAACAATCCAGTAGACGGTGTTGGAGGCGCGCCTGTTGAGGCCGTGCAGGAGGGTCTTGTAATCCTTCTGACGATCATCATTGGCCGGCGCGAAGCCCGTCGTGGACTGGGTGCCATTGCCATTGCCATTGCGTGTCTCAACGGGGCGCAGTTCGGCCGGCTTGGCCTTCGGCGCGGGATTCGCGGGCTGATTGGCAATGGGAGCCTGATTGGCGGCGGCTGCCGGCTTCTGGTTGCGTCCCTCGCGTGCCAGCTCGTCGGCGGCCTGGGATATCTGCGCTTCCAGATCTTCCATCGAAGCCGCGATATCGAGATCGCCGCTGCCGATATCGCCGCTGAGGTCGAGATCGAGCGCTTTTTCCAGTTCCCTGGCCACGTCGCTGTCGAGATTTCTCGTCGTCGTCGTTGGTTTCTTTGCCATGCCTTCGCTACCCTGTACTAGCTGCCGCGGGGCTTATAATTGTCTTTTGTCGTACCCCCGCGCAGGAGGCTGAAAATGGACCTTCGTATCGTAATGACACAGGGGGGTAAAGAAAACATGCATTCCGCGGGATACGTAAAACTTTAAATATAAGGTTAACGCAACCGTGATCCGGGCGCCGTTTTCGCAACATTTTTCCGGGCCATCCATTAACCCGTTGTCCATTGGATTCGCCTAGTTTTTCAGGCGGCCGAAGAAAACGGAGTTCGAGTTCATGCGTGGCGAAAGCGGCATTGCCTTTTCAATGCCCGGAGGCGACGTCTCGGGAACCAGACAGTCCCGACCGGTCGATTTGGCACACCTTGCCCGGCAAACGATGGGCGACCGCGCCCTCGAGCAAGAGGTGCTGGCGCTGTTTGTACAGCAGGCGCTGTCGGTACGCGACAAAATAGTCGATGCCGATCTCAAGGACCGGCTTCTGCTGGCGCATGGGTTGAAAGGGTCTGCTCGCGGCGTCGGCGCCTTTGCGATCGCCGATTGTGCCACTGAGATCGAGCGGCAGCCGGAAGACGGCCAGGCCCTCAAGCGGCTCGGCAAACTGATCGACGAAGTGCGTGATTTCATCGCCGCCATCAATCGCTGACCCGGTTTGTGGAAAAACGTCACCGAGAGGCGCTTTCGCACGGCAGTTGACTTGTCTGCCGGAGTGATTATCTCGGCGGAAACTCCCTTCAGGTGACAAATGACCAAGCTGACCTTCATCGCCCATGACGGCACACAATTCGACGTGGACGCCGAAAACGGCTCGACGGTCATGGAAAACGCCATCCGCAACGCCGTGCCGGGGATCGAGGCGGAGTGCGGCGGCGCCTGCGCCTGCGCCACCTGCCATGTCTATGTCGACGAGGCCTGGACGGCGGGAGTGGGCGAGCCGGAAGCGATGGAAGAGGACATGCTGGACTTCGCTTACGACGTCCAGCCGAACTCGCGGCTGTCCTGCCAGATCAAGGTGCGCGACGCGCTCGACGGCCTGGTGGTGCGGGTACCCGAGCGCCAGGGCTGAAAAGCGGATTTTTCCCACTGCCGCTTGGCAGCGGGCCGGTGGTCATGCAGTCTCACGCCATCCAGCAACGAGGCAGGGCGCATGACCGGGATCATCAGCACAGACGTTCTCATTGTCGGGGCAGGGCCTGTTGGCCTGTTCGCCGTGTTCGAGCTCGGCCTGTTCGACATGAAATGCCACCTGATCGATATCCTCGACAAACCCGGCGGCCAATGCGCGGAACTCTATCCGGAAAAGCCGATCTACGACATTCCCGGCTGGCCTTCGATTTCGGCGCAAGGGCTGGTCGACAAGCTGCTCGAGCAGATCCATCCGTTCAAGCCTGACTTCACCTACAACCGCATGGTCTCCAGCCTCGAGAAACTGGAGGACGGCGGCTTTCGCGTCATCACGGACGAGAACGAGGTGTTCGAGGCAAAGGTGGTGGTGATCGCCGCCGGCGGCGGCTCGTTCCAGCCGAAACGCCCGCCGATCCCGGGCATCGAGCCCTATGAGGGCAAGAGCGTCTTCTATTCGGTGCGCCGGATCGAGGATTTTCGCGGCCACGACCTTGTCATCGTCGGTGGCGGCGATTCGGCGCTCGACTGGACGCTCAACCTGCAGCCGGTGGCCAAGAGCGTGACGCTCGTTCATCGGCGCCCTGAATTCCGCGCGGCGCCCGACAGCGTCAACAAAATGTATGCCATGCAGGAGATGAAGCAGCTGGCATTCAGGGTCGGGCAGGTGACCGGCCTGACCGGCGCCGACGGCCAGCTGTCATCGGCCACCATCAAGGGTGGTCCGGAAGGTGATATCGAAGTGCCATGCACCCGCATGCTGCCCTTCTTCGGCCTGACCATGAAGCTCGGGCCGATCGCGGAATGGGGGCTCAATCTCCACGAGAACCTGATCCCGGTCGACACCGAGAAGTTCCAGACCTCGGTGCCCGGCATTTTTGCCGTCGGCGACATCAACTGGTATCCGGGCAAGCTGAAGCTGATCCTGTCAGGTTTTCATGAGGTGGCGCTTATGGCGCAGGCCGCCAAGCGCATCGTCAGCCCCGGTGAGCGGATCGTGTTCCAGTACACAACCTCGTCGACCAGCCTGCAGAAGAAGCTCGGCGTGGTGGAGTAAAGAGCGCTTCTATTCCGCGATGACGGGCGCGACAGCCTCGTCGCGTCCGCGCAGCGCCTTTTCCGGCATCAGCATCATTGCGACAAGCGCCAGCCCCAGGGTGATGCCGGCGGTGATGAAGATCATCACGAACGGCAAGGCTGACGTCAGCTGGATATGTGTCTGCGAGCCCTCGGCGGAGAGCGGCAGGCCATAGCCCAGCGCCACCGCACCGAGCAGGGCGACGCCCAGCGCGCCACCCAGTGTGCGCAAGAAGGTCAGCACGCCGGTCGCGACCCCGAGATGGGTTCGATCGACGGCGTTCTGGACAGAGACGGTCGCGACGGGGAATGTCGTTCCGCTGCCCAGGCCGATCAGGGTGGTCAGGATCTCGACCTCGAGCAGCGAGGCGTGTCCGGCAATGGCACTAAGCACGCCGATGCTGACAATGGCCAAAGCGATGCCGATCATGGCGATACGCTTGTAGTGCACGAAGCGGGGGATCAGACGGCCGCTGGAGGCGGCACCGGCGACCGTGCCGAGCAAAAGGCCGAGCATGGCCAGTCCCGATTCACTGACGGAGAGCCCGATCACGGTTTGTAGATAGACCGGCAGGTAGACCGAAGCGCCGATATTGGCGGCCTGCAGCAGGAACATCGACAGCGCACCGGCGAGCACGATCGGGTTGCCCAACACTTCAAGCGAGATCAACGGTTCGGCGGCCCTCAGCAGCCTCAGTGCGAACAGGGCCCAGAACACGGCCGACCCGGTCACCAGGCCGAGAATTTCGCCCGAAAACCAGGGATAGGTGCTGCCGCCCCAGTTGAGCGCCAGAAGCAGAAGTGCCGTGGCGATAACCAGAAGCACGGCGCCCAACCCGTCGATACGGTGATGTTTGGCCGCGATCGGCAGCTTCTTCAGTGGCTTGTTGATGATGGCCATGGCCACCAGCCCAAGCGGAATGTTGATCCAGAAGATCAGCGACCAGTGCAGATGCTCGGCAAAGGTGCCGCCCAGCAGTGGCCCTGCAATGCTGGCGACGGCCCAGGTGCCAGAGACCCAGGCCGCGTAGCGTGCGCGTTCGCGCGGCGGCACGAGGTCGCCGATCACGGTTTGCGCCAGCGCAAACAGGCCGCCGCCGCCCGCACCCTGGATCGCGCGCCCTATCACCAGCACGAACATGTTGGGGGCCATGGCGCTGACCAGCGATCCGGCGAGGAAGATGAGGATCGCTGCGTAAACGGTAGGGCGGCGGCCATAGACGTCGGAAATCTTGCCGTAGAGCGGTGCCACGGCGGTGGCGGTCAGGAGATAGCCAGTGACCATCCAGGGGAGATACTCGGCGTGGCCGAGTGCTCGCGCGATGGTCGGCATGGCGGGTGCGATAATGGTCTGGTCGAGCGCCGCTAACAGCATGGACAGAAGAACGCCGCCGATGATGGCGTTCTTCTCGCTTTCGGTCAGCGGCGTGGCGTCAGCCGCCATGGTCTGCTTGTCGACAGCCTGGTCCATAGTATTATCCATATGCTTTGCGCGCGATCCGGGTCGACGATTGGGCTTGCTTGATGCGTTCGCCGCGCGATCGGTCGTGGTGCTCGTGCCTTGAGGGTTGCGCCTTGCCAACCCGTGATATGTCGTTCCGTTTAGGCCGATTTCGACTGCCGTTCGAAAATTTTTCGACTCTGGCACTACGCTTCGGCCCGGTTGGCTTTCGTCGGCGCCATCGCGCGCGCCGATGAAATTCAGGCCGGCGGCGGCAGCCGACCGTTCTCGATGCGCTGGATGCGGTAGCGCATGAGCCGCAGGATACGGCTTTCGAAATTGACGCTCTCGACGCGATCGAACTGCACCTGGGCGCGGTCGTGCCTGGCGAGAATGGCGGCGGTGATCTCGGCCGCCTTGGCCTTGGCCGTAGCGCAATCCGTCCGCGGGTAGGTCGCCTTCAGCGCGTTTTCCAGCTCGCGGCCATAGTTCTTGGCGATCTCGACATGGCGTTCTTCATGGCGCTTGATGTCGGCCGACAGCGTGTCCCAGAACAGCTTCACGTCGGGATCCGCCTTGCGCGGGCGGCGCCATTCCGGAAGGATCACCTTGACCTTGACCGTCACGGCGGCGTCGGCGATCCGGCAGGAGCCAGCCTGCGTGGCGTAGCTGATACGGGTGGTGAAGGCCATCTGGGTGGCGCCGGGGTGGCGCGAGCCCGTGCTTTTGACCTGCGGCCCGTGTTTGGAGAGCTGCTTCTCGATGTCTTCGAGCGTGCTGCCGCCAATGGAAAAGTAGCTGTATGTCTTGACGAGATTGGCCGCGCCCGCCGGAACAGCGGTCATGGCAAGCAGCAGCGCGCAAAGTAGGGATCGTTTCATCATATTGCCTCTTTACCCACCTTGCTTTACGGCCGTTGCCGGCGCAACGGAATTGATCCTTTGCGGATCACACATCGTTGATGAGCCCATGGTTGATGAGCAATGACGGCGAGGCGATGGCAGCTGGCGCATGGACGTCATCTCGACCTTGGCGGCAAGGCCGTGGTCGTCGGCGTCCTCAACGTCACCCCCGACAGCTTTTCCGACGGCGGACTGTTCGATGCGCCCGAAGCGGCGCTGGCCCAGGCGCGCCGCATGATCGGGGAAGGGGCACGGATCATCGATGTCGGTGGAGAATCGACCCGGCCGGGCGCCGCCGCGATCTCGGCCAGCGAGGAACAGGCACGTATCCTGCCGGTGATCGAGGCGTTGGCGCGCTCCGGTGACGTGCTGATTTCGGTCGACACCTATCGCGCCGAAACCGCGCGGCTGGCCGTGGCTGCCGGCGCGCATATCGTCAACGATGTCTGGGGCCTCCAGCGCGAGCCCGACATCGCGCGGGTCGCCGCCGAAACCGGAGCCGGGCTCATCATCATGCATACCGGGCGGGATCGCGAGAAGCTGCCCGACGTGATCGCGGACCAGTTTGCGTTCCTGGAGAGATCGCTGGAGGTCGCCCGCCGCAACGGCATTGCCGATGATCGCATCGTGCTCGATCCCGGTTTCGGCTTCGCCAAGGAGACGGCGCAGGAAAATCTCGAGCTGATGGCGCGGTTTTCCGAGCTCCATGCGCTAGGCTTTCCGCTGATGGCAGGCACCTCGCGAAAACGCTTCATCGGCACCGTTACCGGCCGCGATGCGGCAGACCGGGCTGCCGGAACGGCGGCGACCAGCGTCATTCTCAGGCTCAAGGGCGCGCATCTGTTTCGCGTCCATGATGTCGCAATCAACGTGGACGCGCTGGCCGTGGCGGATGCTATGCTGGCGCTTGAAACCGCCGTATCGGAACGCTGAGCCATGTATGTCATCCGCCTGAAGAACTGCGCCTTCTTTGCCCGGCATGGCGTGCTCGACGAGGAGGAGGCGCTCGGCCAGCGTTTCTATGTCGACGCGATGCTGTCGGTCGAACCCGGGCGCGCGCTTGTCGACGACGCCATCGAGGAAACCGTCAACTACGGCATTGCCTTCACGGTGATCGAGAAGATCATCACCGGCGAACGGCGTTTCCTGATCGAGGCCCTGGCCATGGAAGTGGCAAAGGCGCTGACGGAGCGGTTTCCGCAGATCAAAAGGGCCGAAATCACCGTGCGCAAGCCGAACGCGCCGGTGCCTGGCGTGCTCGATTATGTCGAGGTGACCGTTGTCTGGCCCGAGTAACACCGTCTACCTCAGCCTCGGCGGCAATCTGGGCGATCCGGCGGCCTCGATGGCGGCGGCGCTGCGCATTCTCGACGCCGATGCGGATACGCGCGTTACCGCCGTCTCGTCGCTCTACCGCACGCCGCCCTGGGGCAAGCTCGACCAGCCGGATTTCCTCAACGCCGCCGCCGAACTGTCGACCCGGCTCGCACCGCGGGCACTGCTTGACCTCTGCCTCGACGCGGAGCGCAAGCTGAAGCGGGTGCGCGAGGAGCGCTGGGGGCCGCGCCTGATCGACATCGACATTCTGGTGTTCGGTAACCGCGTCATCCATGAGACCGGGCTGGAAGTGCCGCATCCGCGCATGCTGGAGCGCGCTTTCGTGCTGGCGCCGCTGGCCGAGATCGCGCCGGATCTTGCCGTCGGCGGGCGAAGCGTATCGGAACGGCTCGGCGCCGTCGACGCCGCCGGAATCGAGCGATTGCCGTCCGGCCGGGATTGGTGGCTGACGTAACGATCAGCCGGAAAATCCGCCTTCGTCGAGAAAGGCCTGCTCCTGTGGTGTCGTCTCGCGGCCAAGCATCCTGTTGCGATGCGGAAACCGCCCGAAGCGCTTGATGATGTCGCGATGCTCCAGCGCGTATTTCAGGTTGAACTCGGCCCTGGCGGTGTGCAGCTCGACCGAAATGTCCTGG
Organism: Mesorhizobium sp. 2RAF45; assembly: GCF_052115225.1. NCBI lineage: Bacteria > Pseudomonadati > Pseudomonadota > Alphaproteobacteria > Hyphomicrobiales > Phyllobacteriaceae > Mesorhizobium > Mesorhizobium sp. 2RAF45. Next base: position 47,468 of record NZ_JBFRGG010000024.1, read on the forward strand.
TCGGCAAGGTTTTCCGCATGTTCGAACGGCAAATACAGGAACACGCGGACTTCCGGTTCCAGCGCCAGGTCATGCCCGGCAGCGACCGCTTTTTCAGCGAAATGCTTCGCCAGCGGATCGGTGGCGTACATATGGCCGGTGCCACGGAAGCAATTGCGCGGAAACTGGTCGAGCAGGATCATCAGCGCCAGCGAACCTTCGGCATGGTTCGACCAGGCGTCGCATTCACGCCGCGCGGCGGCGTAGTGCAGGTCAAGAAACCGATCGCGGAAATCGGCATCGAAAGCGTCGCTCTTCTCAAACCATGCATCCTCGCCGGCGTCGCGCCAGAATTTGGTGACCGACAGGGCTCTGCTGTCCAATTCCATGCATGATTCCTTGGTTCAATCGGCTGTTTCGGATTTGTGCAGAACGCCGGCCGTCTCCTCGTTGAGGGCCTGACCGGGGCGGCGCGGCGTGGAGAGCGGTGTCGGAATCGGCGTGCCGATATTGCCCCGCAGGAAGCGCTGGCCGGCGCGAATGCCTTCGGCGAGCTGGGTTTCGAAACGGTCGGTGTCACGACGCCTGACGTCCTCGATCGTTTCCGCCACGTCTTCGGGATCAACGCCAAGCGATTCCAAGGCCGAGCCGCCGAAAACCAGTGCCGATTCGAAGGTCTCGCGCAGCTGATAGTCGACGCCGGCGCGAATGAGCTGCAGCGCGGTGCCGCGGTCGAAAGCCCGGGCAAGCACGGTGAGCAGCGGAAATTCGGCCTTGATCAACTGGGCGATGCGAACGGCCGCATCGGCCTTGTCGACGCAGATCAGCACGGCGCGCGCCCGGCCGGCGCCGGCCGCGTGCAGGATATCCAGCCGGGTGCCGTCGCCATAATAGACCTTGAAGCCGAAATCCGCCGCCGCCTGGATCATCTCGACATCGTTGTCGATGATCGACACATCGATGCCGCGCAGCAGCAGCGGCTGGCTGGCGATCTGGCCGAAGCGGCCGAAACCGATGATCAGCACGCTGCCGGTCAGTCCGTCGGCGACATCGACGCCGTCGAGCGACTGCTCGTCGCGCGGGGTGACATAGCGCAAGGCGATGATCGCCAGCGGTGTCAGCACCATGGAGATGATGACGATCGCCGTCAGCGTCGCGTTGGCCTGGTTGTCGATGATGCCGACGGCAGCGGCGGCGGAGTAGAGGACGAAGGCGAATTCGCCGCCTTGCGCCATGAAGACCGCGCGTTCCAACGCTTCACGATGGCCGGTCTTGAGGATGCGGGCGACGATGTAGATGCCAAGCGCCTTCATGACCATGTAGGCGACGACATAGATGGCGATCAGCTTCCAGTTCGCGGCGACCACATGCAGGTCGAGCGACATGCCGACCGCAAGGAAGAACAGGCCGAGCAGGATGCCGCGGAACGGCTCGATGTCTGCTTCCAGCTGATGGCGGAAGGTCGATTCGGACAGAAGCACGCCGGCCAGGAAGGCCCCCATCGCCATCGACAGGCCGCTGAGCTGCATGGCGAGCGCCGATCCAAGCACCACCAGCAGTGCCGCGGCCGTCATCACCTCACGGGCACGGGCATCCGCCAGGATGCGGAAGAACGGGTTGAGCAGATAGCGCCCCGCCAGCACCAGTCCGAGGATCGCGGCAAGGCCGATGCCGACCTCGGTCAGCCTTTCCGACAGGCTGGTGTCGGCGCCGCCCGGCGCCAGGAACGCGATCAGGGCCAGCAGCGGCACGATGGCCAGATCTTCCAGCAACAGGATGGAGACGATGCGCTGGCCTTTCGGCGAGGCGATTTCGCCGCGTTCCTCAAGAAGTTGCATGACGATCGCCGTCGAGGTCAGCACGAAACCAGCCCCGGCGACGAAGGATTGCGAGACCGGAAAACCGCCGGCCATTCCCACGCCGGTCAACAGGACCGCGCAGACCCCGACCTGGAGCGCACCGAGCCCGAAGATTTCGCGCCGCAGGCCCCAAAGCCGCGACGGCTGCATTTCCAGCCCGATGATGAACAGGAACATGACGACGCCGAGTTCGGCGACGTGGAGGATGGCGCCCGATTCGGAAAAGATGCGAAGACCAAACGGGCCGATCACCACGCCGGCGGCCAGATAGCCTAGGATGGAGCCGAGGCCCATGCGCTTGAAGATGGGGACGGCGACAACCCCAGCGGCAAGCAGCGCCACCACCTGAATGAGATCGCTGCCTGATGTTTCCGCTGCCATGCCTCTTGTCCCTAAGTCTCCCTATGTCCGACAGCACTCCTTGCATGCAGTTGGAGCGGGAGGCAAGGGCGGGGAGCCTAACGGGTGCCGTCGAAGCGTTTCCCCTGGTGGAACAACGGTCTCCGCTTGCCTGTCGGACGAATGGTATATATATCGGTAGGATGATTGACCATTCGTCCCGGCCGTCTCCGCCAGATATCCCGATGGATGCGCTCAGCGAAATCCTACAAGACTTTCGCTTGAGTGGCGTCAATTATGGCCGCTGCGAGCTCCAACATCCCTGGAGCATAGAATTCCCGCAACAATCGCTGCTTCGTTTTCACTTTGTCGGTCAGGGTCCATGCTGGATCCACACCGAAGCGCATGGATGGCAGGAGTTGCGCGATGGCGATCTGGTGCTGCTGCCGCAAGGCATCCCCCATCGGCTGGCCAGCGCGCCGGACGTTGCAGGCGGCTCGCTCGATGATTGCCGGGTGACCAAGTTGGGGAGCAACGTCTGCGAAGTCGTACGGGAAGGCACGGGCGCGACAAGCACCCTTTTCTGCGGCTCAATGGCCTTGGGCGCCTGTGCGTTAAATCCATTGATCACGCTGATGCCGCCCATCATCAAGGGTTGCGACGTGGCCGGCAATGACCCGGTCGTTGGCCCTCTGCTGGCGGCCATGACCGTGGAGGCCGCGCAACCGCAGATGGGCAGCGCCACCATCTTGTCGCGCATGGCGGACTTGCTGACAGCCCGGCTCATTCGCTGCTGGGTCAATTGCACGGGAGCTTCGACCACCGGTTGGCTCGCTGCCATCCGCGACCCCCATATTGGCCGCGCTCTGGCAGCCATGCACAGAGACCCCGGCCATAACTGGACGCTCGAAAGCCTCGCCAGCCTGGCAGGCCAATCGCGCTCGATTTTCGCCGAGCGCTTCAGCGCTGTATTGGGAGAGGGTGCTGCACGCTATCTCGCCCGTTTGCGCATGCAGCTTGCCCGCGAGTTGTTGGGGCAAAACGGTTTGTCGGTGGCCGAGGTTGCTACTCGCTTGGGCTATGATTCCGAGGCATCCTTCGCTCGCGCCTTCAAGCGCATCACCAACGTCTCGCCAGGCGTTGTGCGTCGCACAATTGCCGGACGAATAGGCATGGATTTCGGATTTTGAGGTACATATCATCCGAAAAGACTCGTTTATGAAGATCTCCAAACCTTGGAGATCTTTCCGTGACTGACACAACATTACAACTTGAAGACGCGGCGATAGGCGTTGATGCCGATGCGCCGGCCGCGTGGAGCGCAACCACCTGGTTCGCAGTCATTTCATTGGCCGCCACCAGCTTTGCCCTGGTCTCAGCCGAATTCCTGCCGGCAGGTTTGTTGACGCCAATGGCGCGCGATCTCGGCATCAGCGAGGGAACGGCCGGACAGGTCGTCACCGCCACCGCTTCAGTCGGCGCCGTGACGGCCATGTTGAGCAATGTCCTCATCGGTCGGTTGAACCGCAAGACGGTGCTGGTCGGCCTTATGGCCCTAGCGGTTGCTTCCAATATTCTTGCGGCGCTGGCGCCCAATTTCTGGCTGCTGTTGCTGGGTCGGGCCGGACTGGGGATCGCTCTCAGCGCTTTCTGGGCGCTTTCGGTCGCCGTCGTGGCCAGGCTGGTTGGCGCCAGTGCGACAGGTCGGGGCATGGCTATCGTTACCCTCGGCGTCTCGCTCGCCACCATTGCCGCACCGTCGATGGGCGCGTTGATCAGCGACTGGCTGGGTTGGCGCACCGCCATGGCCATGACGGCAGGGTTGGCCTTGCTGGCCATGCTACTGCAGTTGCTTAGCCTGCCGTCTTTGCCTGCAACGGCAAGCAATAGTCTTGCGGACGTCCTTCGGCTGACACGGCGGCGTGGCATTCAACTTGGTATGCTTGCCATCCTTTTGCTGATGACGGGGCATTTTGCCGGCTCGGTCTATGTGCGTCCCTTTCTCGAACATGTGACGCTCCTTGCCACTGGGCCAATTGCCCTGGCGTTGCTCGGATTTGGCATCGCCGCAGTGATCGGCAATATTGCCGGTGGCCGCATGGCCGACGCCAATATCCACGTGGCTCTCGTGGTTACCGCCGCATTGATGGCGTTTGCGGCGCTGTCATTAGTGCTTTGGGGCGTGCACATTGGCGTTGCCTTTGGCTTCGTAACACTGTGGGGCTTCGCCTTCGGCATGGCGCCGGTGGTGTTGCCGACAAATTTGTCTCGCGCCGCGCCGGACGCGCTGGAAGCAGCGGGCAGCCTGATGGTCGCCTCTTTTCAGGTCGCCATCACCGTCGGCGCGGTTGTCGGCGGCTATGTTGTGGACACCTACGGCCCTACGGCGCCTTTGACTGTGACTGCTATCCTTGCTGCATCGACAGCCGTCTTGGCGCTGCGACAGCCGCGTAACTGAACTTTGCCGCCGCTGACACAGCAGCCCGAATCCGACCCGGACAATATTGCAGACGCGTTACACAAGTTTACGCAATGCGCGCGTTGCTTGTTGCCACAATCGAAGGCTAAGGACGCTCGGCTTCGGCCATTGGAGGGTGAGCGACGATCAAGTCGCGCCCTTTTGAGGAGATGACTGACATGAAGAAGTTTTTGCTTGTTGCCGTCGGCCTGGCGGTGCTTGCCGGTTCGGCCTGCTCGAAGGCGCCGGAATGCACGGCCGAGATCGCGACCAAGAAGGCGCAGGACATGGCCGCCGCACTGCAGGAGGCGATCACCAAGGATCCGTCCAAGGCGGCTGACCTGACCGCCAAGGTCCAGGCAGTAACAACCAAGTACCAGGGCACCACGACACTCGCCGACGCCTGCAAGGCGTATGACGAGGTGACGGCCGCCATCAAGGGCTAAGCGCCTTTTTGCTGGTTCGAGGGGGCGGTGGCGATGGGCTGCCGCCTCTTTGCTTTTGGGGATGTGCTAGGGGCAGGCGCGACAATGCGCTCAATTCGGCGCGATGGAGCCGACTTCGACGGCATCGACGCGCTTCAGGCTCATGCCGATGACCGGCACCAGTTGGTCCTGGACACGCACGGCAACCGTCACCGTCATCGAATTGTCGTCGGGAATGCGGGCTTGCATGACGCCGCGGAGCTGATTGCGGTTGATGGTGAAGACCACCTTGCGGGCATCGACAACGTTGCCGCCGATGATGTCCAGGCCCGCACCGTCAGCGCCCCCCATGAAGGAGCCCTTGTAATCGCGGCCCTTGCGCTCGATCTTGGCCGACATCGGCTGGGTGAACATGCCGACGCGGCAGCCGCCGTCCAGAGTCATGCCCATCTTGCCGTCCGGCGTGGAGCCGGTGAAGCTGCAGTTGAATTTCGTGCCCTTGTACTTGCCGGCGACGATTTCGCCCGGGCCGACCCATTTGCCTTCGGCCGACTGGAAGAACTGCTTGTCCGGCTCTGCGGCGGAAGCCTCCGAGGCGAGACCGACGACTGCTGTGATCGCAACGGCCAGGGGCAGGACGCTGGACAGAATTACGCTTTTCATCGACGACACCTGGCAACAAAGAGGCTGTTTGGAACCGGTTCGACCATGAAGAACATTGGTTAATGCTTCGTCACTGCGGGCCTTCGAAACGGCAATCCGCTCATCGTCAGGAAGAAGAGGACGCTATTTGCCGGAGCGTGTGGTTTCGGTGTCTTTCTTCGCTGCAAACGATGTCAATGCCGAGAGGAAATCGCCCAGTCCCGGACGCTTCGCGGCGCTGAAGGGCAGGGGACGCGCGGTTTCCATCGCCGCGATGCCGATGCGCGCCGTCATCATGCCGTTGACGACGCCCTCGCCAAGCTTGGCCGAAAGCCGTGCCGCCAGGCCGTGGCCGACGATCTGCTGGACGAAACTGTCGCCGACGGCGATCGAGCCGGTGACCGCCAGATGCGCCAGCACGCTGCGCGCCAGGCGGAAGAACCCCAGCGTTCCCGGGCGTCCGCCATAGAGTTCGGACAGACGGCGAATGAGGCGTCCGGCCTCGAACACGACATAGGCGACATCGACGAGCGCGCGCGGGCTGACCGCCGTCACCAGCGAGACGCGTTTGGCCGCTTCGAGAATCATCACCTTTGCCCTGGCGTCGAGGGGGCCGAGGATTTCCGCTTCGGCCAGGCGCACCAGATTGCCGCCGTCGATGATTTCGCCGCGCAGTTCGGCGAGCGCACGCCGTCCGGCCGCGGTCTCGGGCTTGGCCGCTACGAAAGCCGAAAGCTCGTCGACCACCGACCGTGCCGCCTTGGGGTCGTCGCGCGCGATGGCGTCGAGCGCGCGTTTTTGCAGTTTTTCGACTTCGGCAAGGCGGGCGATCGCCAGGAATTCCCGAATCAGGATCACCACGAGTGCCAATACGGCGATCGCCGCCATGCCGGCGGCCAGCCAACCCAGCCATTCGGCGCGGGCGAAGAGATCGCGAACCAGCTGGTCGGTCCACAGGCCGACAGCCAGCGAAACCAGTACGCCGATGGCGCCGAAGAAGATGCTGCCGAACAACGAGCGTTTCCTGGGGGCGACCGCCGGCGGCGGTTCCGCGGCGACGATGTCCGGTTCGTCGAAGACGTCGATTTCCGCCGGTATGACCAGCGCGACATCGGTCTTCAGCCCGCGGGGTTTGCGCGGGGGCTCGGCCTGCCGCGTCTTTGACGCCTCTTGTGTTGGCGCGGCTTCCGGCTCGATGCGGAAGGCCGCCGGTTTGCGGGGCGCGGTCATGCCAGATGGTCTCCGATCAGGAACTGCAAGGCACGGTCGAGCCTGATATGCGGCAGAGACAGCGTGACGCCTTCGGCCGTGCGTTCGAGTTTTGGTGGGCGGAACCGGACAAAGCGGATTGCCGGGTCCGTGGAATCCTGCCTGTGATCGGGTCCGGAGACGTCGAATACCGCATCAATCTTCTCCGGTAAGTCACCGGGAAATATGGCAGTTTCGGTCTTTCCGTCGAACGTTTCACCGTTGATCTTCTCGCCGGCGATCGGCGTGCCGATGATGACAGGCAACGTCTCACGGCCTTGCTTGACCGTGCCTTCGCGGGTCGCGCGCACCGCCGCCATGGCGACGACGTCGACGTCGGCGCCGGTGAAGTTCGCTCGTGCCACGGCACGGTCCGCCAGCCGCCGCACGATCGCCTGCAACCGGTCATGGCTTTCATGGTGCAGGTGATCGGCCTTGGTCGCGGCGACCAGGATGCGATCGATGCGCCGCGAAAACAGGTCGGTGAGGAAGCTACCCCGGCCGGGGCGAAAACAGCTGAGGATCTCGGTCACCGCACGCTCGAGGTCGGCCATGGCGCCGGGGCCGGCGTTCAGCGCCTGCATGGCGTCGATCAGGACGATCTGGCGATCGAGGCGGGTGATGTGTTCGCGGAAGAACGGTTTGACGACATGCGTCTTGTAGGCCTCGTAGCGCCTTTCCATCATGGCGTGCAGCGATCCCGGGCGCGGACGCCTGTCGAGGCCAGCCAGCGGCGCGAAGGTCAGTGCGGGCGAGCCTTCGAGGTCGCCAGGCATCAGGAAACGGCCGGGCGGCAAGGTCGAAAGCGCGCGCTCGTCGAGCTTGCAGGCCTTGAGATAGGCCGCGAAGCTTTCGGCGAGGCGGCGTGCCGTCATCTCATCGGCGTCGCCATTCGGGTCGATTTCCGCCGAGATCGCCCGCCAGGCCCGCGAAAGATCCTCGCGCACCGGCAAAGTGGCCATCTCCATGGCCTCGTGTGAAAAATCGGCGAAGGATTTGCCGAGCAGCGGCAGGTCGAGCAGCCATTCGCCGGGATAATCGACGATGTCGACCGACAGTTTGCCTGAAGAGAACATGCGGCTCCAGCCGGAGGCCGATTCATATTCGATGGTCAGCCGCAGTTCCGAAATGGCGCGCGTGGAATCGGGCCAGGCGCGGTCGTTGACCAATGCGGCGATATGATCCTCGTACTGGAAGCGCGGCACGGCGTCGTCAGGCTGCTCTTCGAGGAAGGCGCGGGCGATACGCCCGGATTTCTGTGCCTCGAACAGCGGCAGGCGTCCGCCGTGGATCAGATTGTGCACCAGCGCGGAAATGAACACCGTCTTGCCGGCGCGTGAAAGGCCGGTAACACCCAGCCGCAGCGACGGAGAAAAAAGCCCGGTGGCGCGTCCCGACAGCGTATCGAGGGCAATTTTTGCCTCGTCGGTGAAGGTGGTCAGCGATGATGCCAAAATGTGATCTCTCAGGCTTGGGTCCGTCCGATATAGGCGCTGGAACCCGGCTTTGAAATGGCGCCGGAAATCGATGCCGAAGCAATTCCAGGAAAAGTGTGGAGCGGTTTTCCCGGGAAGAGCGCATAGCGCTTTCCCTTGGAAATTGCGCCAAAACAGGGAGTTAGAGCCTTTCACGTTTTGACGGAAGCGTAGCCTGCGTTTTCGAAGTAGTTCTTGCATTCGGCTGCCTCGATGGTTTCGACGAGGTGGCCGATGTAGCGCCACGTGTCCTCGACGGTGCGTTTCTGAGCCTGGCGCATCCAGTGTTTG
>NZ_JBFRGG010000025.1:0-50480 GCF_052115225.1 Mesorhizobium sp. 2RAF45
CTGTGGTCCTGTGGTCAAGAATGGCGAGATCAAAATCGCCACCGTGATGTCGGTGACCTTGTCGACCGACCATCGCGCTGTCGATGGCGCGCTCGGCGCCGAACTTCTGGTCGCCTTCAAGCGGCTGATCGAGAACCCGATGGGCATGCTGGTCTAGGAAAGGAAAAGGCTCGTGCGGAAATTCTTCACCAGCCTTTTCGCCTTTTTCATTTCCTGGTTTGCCGGCGGTTTGGTCGCGCTCGGACTGGCCATCGCAACCGATGCGCAGGAAGAATACATTCTGGTGTTCATGGCGTCCGCGCTTGTCACCATCGTCGTGACGATCGTGTTTTTCGTCGCGCAGTTCTTTTCGAATGCACCCGCGATCATCGACTGGCTGGCCCTTTGCACCATTGTCCTGTTCGTGCTTGTCGGGCTCGGCCTGATCGGCTGGACGTTCTCGCAGCCGGTCGACAAGCGCCAGTGGGGAAGTGACCTTCCAATCGTCGCCGGCCTGGTCTTGCCAAACCTGGCCACGGTGCTGGTTCACTGGCTGTTCGTACGCTGGCGGGTGGGACGCGGATTGATGAATGCACAGGTGAACGCATGAAGACGGTGCTTTGCTACGGCGACTCGCTGACCTGGGGTTACAACGCCGAAGGCGGGCGCCATGCGCTGCAGGATCGCTGGCCAAGCGTTCTGCAGGCGGGTCTAGGCGGTGGCGTCCAGGTCATCGCCGATGGCCTGAATGGCCGCACCACGGCCTTCGACGATCATCTGGCAGGTGCCGATCGCAACGGTGCGCGGCTGTTGCCGACGGTGCTGACGACGCATGCACCGATCGATCTGATCGTCATCATGCTCGGTGCCAACGACATGAAGCCTTGGATCCACGGCAATCCGGTCGCGGCTAAGCAAGGCATCCAACGGTTGATCGACATCGTGCGTGGTCATGACTATCCGTTCGACTGGCCGGCGCCACAGATACTCATTGTCTCGCCGCCCGTTGTAAGCCGCACCGAAAATGCCGACTTCAGGGAAATGTTTGCCGGCGGCGATGAGGCGTCGAAGCAGCTCGCCCCACAATATGCGGCGCTCGCCGACGAAGTCGGCTGCGGCTTCTTCGACGCCGGCACGGTGGCGCAAACCACACCGCTCGACGGCGTCCATCTCGATGCCGAAAACACGCGAAACATCGGCAAGGCGCTGACATCGGTCGTGCGCGTCATGCTGGAATTGTGACTGAAGGAGAAAATCCGTGGCTGAGAACTACGACGTCATCATCATCGGCTCCGGCCCCGGCGGCTATGTCACGGCGGTACGTTCCGCCCAGCTCGGCTTCAAGACGGCCATCGTCGAGCGCGAACATCTCGGCGGCATCTGCCTCAACTGGGGCTGTATACCGACCAAGGCACTGCTGCGTTCGGCCGAGATCATGCACTATTCCGATCATCTGAAGGACTATGGCCTGAAGCTCGACGGCAAGGTCAGCGTCGACACGTCGGCCGTCGTCGACCGCTCGCGCAAAGTCTCGCTGCGGCTCAATGGCGGCGTTGCCTTCCTGATGAAGAAGAACAAGGTCGACGTCATCTGGGGCGAAGCCAAGCTGTCGAAGCCGGGTGAGGTCATCGTCTCCAAGACGGCCAAGAAGCCGATGGAGCCACAGCCGCCGGTGCCGAAGGGCGTCAAGGGCGAGGGCACCTACACAGCCAAGCACATCATCCTGGCGACCGGCGCCCGCCCGCGCGCGCTGCCCGGCATCGAGCCGGACGGCAAGCTCATCTGGACCTATTTCGAGGCCATGGTGCCGAAGGAGATGCCGAAATCGCTGCTGGTGATGGGCTCGGGCGCCATCGGCATCGAATTCGCCTCGTTCTATCGCACCATGGGCGCCGAGGTGACGGTGGTCGAACTGTTGCCGGCGGTGATGCCGGTCGAGGACGCCGAGGTCTCGAAATTCGCGCAAAAGCAGTTCGAGAAGCAAGGCATGAAGATCATCCTCGAAGCTAAGGTGACCAAGGTCGAGAAGGGCGCCAACTCGGTCACCGCGCATGTCGAGATGAAGGACGGCAAGGTTGAGAAGATCACCGCCGACCGCATGATCTCAGCCGTTGGTGTCCAGGGCAATATCGAGAATCTCGGCCTTGAGGCGCTCGGCGTGAAGACGGATCGCGGCTGCGTCGTCGTCGACGGTTACGGCAAGACCAATGTGCCGGGCATCTACGCCATCGGCGATGTCGCCGGCCCGCCCATGCTTGCCCACAAGGCCGAGCATGAGGGCGTCGTGTGCGTCGAGAAGATCGCCAATTTCCCCGGCGTGCATGCCATCGACAAGCTCAAGATCCCTGGCTGCACCTACTGCAATCCGCAGGTCGCCTCCGTCGGCCTGACGGAAGCCAAGGCCAAGGCCGAAGGCAAGGATATCCGCGTCGGCCGCTTCCAGTTCGCCGCCAACGGCAAGGCGATCGCGCTTGGCGAGGACCAGGGCTTCATCAAGACCATCTTCGACAAGAAGACCGGTCAGCTGCTCGGCGCCCACATGGTCGGCGCCGAGGTGACCGAACTGATCCAGGGCTTTGTCGTGGCGATGAACTTGGAGACGACCGAGGAAGAGCTGATGCACACCATCTTCCCACATCCGACGCTGTCGGAGATGATGAAGGAGAGCGTGCTCGACGCCTATGGCCGCGCCTTGAACGCATGATAGATTCGCAGCAGGAGACTCAGCCGCGAAAGCCGCCGGAACTCGGCGGCAAGGCAGTTCGTTTTCGCATGCATTTTTACGCGCGCAAGGAGAAGGCATATGCACTTGAACGGCGTGGGCTGGATCGCAGCCATCATCATCGGCGGCCTGGCAGGCTGGTTCGCCGAAATGGTCATGAAGAGCAACACCGGCATTTTCATGAACATTATCATGGGTATCGTTGGCGCGGTCGTGTTGAACGCCATCCTGCAGGCCCTCAATTTCGGCCCGTTCGGCGTTGGCTGGACCGCCTATCTGATCACCGGCTTCATCGGTGCCTGCCTGCTGATTTGGGTCGGTCGCCTGGTGCGCCGCTAGTCGGTACCGTTCCCGGCTATGCGAAAACGGTTGTAGCGGCATGCGCCGCTGCAGCCTTTTTCTTTGTGCTGAAAAGTCCTAGATGACGATAAAGTGACGATCGCCGACGGGCGGTCGCGAGAAAAGCCAGGGTTCAGATGGTTACTGTCCTCGACACGATCGCCAACGCACCACGGCTGCGGCACCCCGAGAAGGCGCACAAGCCCGACCAGGAGGTGTTGCGCAAGCCCGACTGGATTCGCGTCAAGGCGCCGGTCTCCAAGGGCTATGCCGAGACGCGCGAGATCGTGAAATCGCACAAGCTGGTGACGGTCTGCGAAGAGGCTGGTTGCCCCAACATCGGCGAGTGTTGGGAAAAGAAGCACGCCACCTTCATGATCATGGGCGAGATCTGCACGCGCGCCTGCGCTTTCTGCAATGTCGCCACCGGCATCCCGACCGCGCTCGATCCCGATGAGCCGGCGCGCGTCGCGCATGCCGTCAAGCAGATGGGGCTGAGCCACGTCGTCATCACCTCCGTCGACCGCGACGATCTTGCCGATGGCGGTGCGCAGCACTTTGCCGATGTCATTCGCGCAATCCGCGCGGCAACGCCGTCGACCACGATCGAAATCCTGACGCCGGATTTCCTGCGCAAGGACGGCGCCCTGGAGATCGTGGTGGCGGCCAAGCCCGACGTCTTCAACCACAATCTCGAAACCGTGCCGTCAAACTATCTGAAGGTTCGGCCGGGCGCTCGCTATTTCCACTCGATCCGGCTGTTGCAGCGGGTCAAGGAACTCGACCCGTCGATCTTTACCAAGTCCGGCATCATGGTCGGCCTGGGCGAGGAGCGAAATGAAATCCTGCAGCTGATGGACGATCTGCGCACGGCCAATGTCGACTTCATGACCATCGGCCAGTATCTGCAGCCGTCGAAGAAGCACCATCCGGTGATCCGCTTCGTCACGCCCGAAGAGTTCCAGTCCTTCGAGACGATCGGCCGGACCAAGGGTTTCCTGCTGGTGGCATCGAGCCCGCTGACGCGCTCATCGCACCATGCCGGCGACGATTTCGCCCGGCTGCGCGCGGCGCGGGAAGCACAGCTTCAGAAGTCGGTCTAGCGCTGGTTGAATGCCGAAATTCGAAGCCACCCGCCGCGTCGCCCATACGCCGCAACAGATGTTTGCGCTGGTAGCCGATGTCGAGGCCTATCCGCAATTCCTGCCGCTTTGCGAAGCGCTGACGGTGCGCTCGCGCAAGGAGCGTGACGGACGTACCGTTCTCCTGGCGGACATGAGCATCGGCTACAAGGCGATCCGCGAGACCTTCACGACGCAGGTGCTTTTGAAGCCCGACGAGAACGCCATCGACGTGAAATATATCGATGGCCCGTTCAAATACCTGAGCAATGTCTGGCGTTTCGAGCCCGATGGCGCCGGCTGCGCCGTCCGCTTCTTCATCGACTATGAATTCAAGAGCCGCATTCTGGGCGCGCTGATGGGCACGATGTTCGACCGCGCCTTCCGCATGTTCGCCGAGGCTTTCGAAAAGCGTGCCGACGTCATCTATGGGGTTGCGCCGGCATGACGCTATCGTAGTGAGTCCATGCCTTATCCAAGCGCGCGCAGGCCGAGTTGCAGCGCATGTCTCACCGTCTCGTGGCGGATGAATTCGCGGCCCTTGTGGCCAAACAGCTGGCGCTCGGCGACAACCGGCTGGCCGGCCAGGGCAAGGCCGAACCAGACGAGACCGACCGGCTTGTCGGCCGAACCTCCGCTTGGGCCGGCAATGCCGGTAACGGCAAGAGAAAGGCTCGCGCGCGAATGCGCCAGCGCGCCGGCCGCCATCTCCAGGACCGTTTCGCGCGAAACAGCTCCATGCGCGTCGAGCGTTTCGGCGGAAACGCCGAGCATGTCCATCTTGGCTTCGTTGGAATAGGTGATGAAGCCGCGGTCCACCACCGCCGAGGAGCCTGCAATGTCGGTGAGCGCGGCAATGATCATGCCGCCGGTGCAGCTTTCCGCCGTCGCCAGCATGATGCCACGTTGCTGGCAGGCCAGCAGCAGGGAGTTTGCGAGTTCGGCGTTGCTCATTCCGGCACCTCGCCGGGAAACACCACGCTGGCAGTGGCGATCGCCGCAATGCCTTCTTCGCGACCGACAAAGCCGAGTTTTTCGTTGGTTGTCGCCTTGATCGAGATGCGGTCGGCGGAAATCCCCAGCATTTGCGACAGGGCCGCCGTCATCGCCTCGCGATGTGGGCCGACGCGCGGCGCCTCGCAGATCAGCGTGATGTCGGCATTGGCGATGCGTCCGCCGCGCTCGCGCACCACTTTCGCCGCGTGTTCGACGAAGATCCGCGACGCTGCACCTTTCCACTGCGGCTCGGACGGCGGAAAATGCGTGCCGATGTCGCCGGCGCCGCAGGTCGCAAGCAGCGCGTCGGTCAAGGCGTGCAGCCCGACATCGGCATCGGAATGTCCGGATAGTTTCTTGTCATGCGGAATCGCGACGCCGCACAGTGTAACGTGATCGCCGGGCTCAAAGGCGTGGACGTCGTAGCCGTTGCCGGTGCGGATGTCGGGGAAATGTGTGCGTTCGCTGGAAAGCCGCTGGTGCGCCATGGCGATGTCCCGTGCCCAGGTGAGTTTGACATTGTCCGGCGAGCCCGGAACGAGCTTGACTGGAATCTGCGCCCATTCGGCGATGGCCGCATCATCGGTGAAGTCCAGCCTGCCTAGTTGATAGGCCTTGTCGTGTGCGGCAAGGATCGGCCCGTAGGGAAAACCTTGCGGCGTTTGCGCCGCGTGCAGCCCGCTGCGGGAAACGGTTTCCGCGACCACGCCGGCGGCCGACTCGCGCTTCAAGGTGTCGGCGATGGGCAGGGCGGGCAACGCCCCCTCGTTCTTGCCGATGGCGGCGATGGTGCGATCGATCAACTCCGCATCGACGAACGGGCGGACGGCGTCGTGAATCAGAACCTGGCCCGGCGCGTGGTCCTTCAGCGCAAGCAGCCCGAGCCGAACGGACTCCTGCCTGGTCGGTCCGCCAATGATGGCAGTGACGCGCTCAGCCTGGCCGCCCGCCGCTTGCCGGAACAATTCGTGGTCGTCGGCGTGGATGGCGACGACGATCCGGCCGGTTCGCGGATGGGCCAGAAACATCTCCAGCGTGTGCGCAATGACAGCGCGGCCGCCAATATTCTGGTACTGCTTGGGTCCGTTGGCCTGCCCGGCACGAGCGCCGCGGCCGGCGGCGACGATCACCACCGCAACCTCACCTGTCGCGCTCGAGTTTTCACTTCCGTCAGTCATGGCGATTGGCTTAGCGCACGATCCCCAAAAGTGTAATTGGTTTTCCGAAAAGATCGTGCGTCAAATATGAACTCCAAAGCCTCCTTCACACGCCATGAAGGACGCGCGGCGCCTTGTCACGGCAAATCCCTAAGGGTCCGGAATTTTCCCAATTGCGCCTCAATGTGACGTCATTCCGCGTTGCACATTGCGGCTGATATGGCTAGAGAATGTGCAACGAATGGACGTGCTTGGTTTTTGTGCATGGTTAACTCAACCAGATTGGCCGCGCCTTTGAACGTCGGCGGCGTGGAAATCCGCAATCGCGTATTCCTCGCGCCGATGTCAGGCATCACCGACGAGCCTTTCCGGCGGCGCGCCCATGCGCATGGCGCGGGCCTGGTTGTATCCGAAATGGTGGCAAGCGGCGAACTCGCCAAGGGAAGAGCCGGCTTCGATCTGCGCATACGTCATTCGGGCCTGCCCGTCCATATGGTGCAGCTAGCCGGCCGCGAGGCGGCATACATGGCCGAAGGCGCGCGGATCGCCGCGGGCGAGGGCGCTGACATCATCGACATCAACATGGGCTGTCCGGCCAAGAAGGTCACCGGTGGTTATGCCGGCTCGGCATTGATGCTGGATCTCGACCATGCGCTGTCGCTGATCGAGGCCGTGGTCGGCGCGGTCAAGGTGCCGGTGACGGTCAAGATGCGGCTCGGCTGGGATGAAGGCGCGCTCAATGCGCCAATCCTCGCGCGCCGGGCCGAGCAGGCGGGCGTCAAGATGGTGACGGTGCATGGCCGCACGCGCTGCCAGTTCTACCAGGGCAAGGCCGACTGGCGCGCCATCGCTCGCGTCAAGGAAGTTGTGTCCATTCCGGTCGTTGCCAATGGCGATGTCTGTTCCCCGGCCGAGGCAGCCGCCATTCTCGACCAATCGGGCGCTGATGCGGTGATGGTCGGGCGCGCGCATTACGGCGTGCCCTGGATCGCCGGTGGCATCGCGGCAGCGGCGGCGGGCCAAACGGCGGCCAACGTGCCGCAGACTGCCGCGGCTCTGGCCGACTATATCGTTGGCCACTACGAGGACATGCTGGCGCTTTATGGCGTCGAGAGCGGTTTGCGCCAGGCGCGCAAACATCTGGGCTGGTATCTCGATCGCCATGCTGTTGGCGTCGCCGACGACCATCGAAAGGCCATCCTGACGACGTTCGATCCGGCTCGCGTCATTACCTTGCTGCGCAATGTGTTTTCGCGCGATCCGCAACCCTTGAGCCTGCGGAGCGCCGCATGAACGCCACCGCTGGCCAGGGAACTGAAATGGCGGATGCCGCCCAGATCGTCCTCAACACCATCCGCCGCCCGGTGATCATGATCAGCGAGGACGGGTTCATCACCTTCGCCAATGCCGATGCCGAGGACTTCTTTCGCTCCAGCGCGACCATGCTGGCGCGCAACACGCTGTCCAAGCTCGTCCCCTTCGGCAGCCCGCTGCTGACCCTGGTCGATCAGGTGCGCGAGCGCCGGGCTCCGGTCAACGAGTATCGGGTCGATGTGTCGTCGCCACGCCTCGGCATCGAGAAGGTCGTCGATCTCTATGTCGCACCAGTGTCGGAATTCCCGGGCTCCGTCGTGGTCATGTTCCAGGAACGGTCGATGGCCGACAAGATCGACCGGCAGATGACGCATCGCGGTGCCGCACGCTCTGTGACAGGCCTTGCAGCGATGCTCGCCCACGAGATCAAGAACCCGCTCTCCGGCATCCGCGGCGCAGCCCAACTGCTCGAACTGTCCGCCTCCGACGAAGACCGCGCACTGACCCGGCTGATCACCGACGAGACGGACCGCATCGTCTCGCTGGTCGATCGCATGGAGGTGTTTTCCGACGAGCGGCCGATCGATC
The DNA here is from genome assembly GCF_052115225.1 of Mesorhizobium sp. 2RAF45. NCBI lineage: Bacteria > Pseudomonadati > Pseudomonadota > Alphaproteobacteria > Hyphomicrobiales > Phyllobacteriaceae > Mesorhizobium > Mesorhizobium sp. 2RAF45. Next base: position 8,217 of record NZ_JBFRGG010000025.1, read on the forward strand.
GCTACCCCGTCAACATCCATGTCGTACTTGACCATGTGAAGGCGATCGCAAAGAACGGTTTTGCGAAGAAAATCAGGATATTGGAGGACTATGATCCATCATTGCCTCCGGTATTCGCCAATCGCGACCAGCTGATCCAGGTGTTCCTGAACCTGGTCAAGAACGCCGCCGAGGCAATCGGCAGCGACCCGCATGGCGAGATCGTGCTGTCGACCGCATTCCGGCCGGGCATCCGCGTTTCGGTTCCAGGCACGCAGGACCGCGTGTCGCTGCCGCTCGAGTTCTGCGTGCGCGACAATGGCTCCGGTGTCTCGGAGGATATCCTGCCGATCCTGTTCGATCCCTTCATCACCACCAAGCCGAACGGCTCGGGGCTGGGGTTGGCGCTGGTCGCGAAGATCGTCGGCGAGCATGGCGGCATCATCGAATGCGAATCGACCCCGCGCGGGACCACCTTTCGCATCCTGATGCCGGCCTGGAAGGAAACGCCGTTCGGCGCTGAAGAAGACGGTGAAGGAGACCGCAAATGACCGTTCGCGGCAATATTCTCGTCGCCGATGACGATGCGGCGATCCGCACCGTGCTCAACCAGGCTCTCTCGCGCGTCGGCCACGAGGTGCGCGTCACGTCCAACGCCTCGACCTTGTGGCGCTGGGTGGCGGCGGGCGAGGGCGACCTTGTCATCACCGACGTGGTGATGCCGGACGAGAACGCCTTCGACATGCTGCCGCGCATCAAGAAGGCGCGGCCGGAGCTGCCCGTCATCGTCATGAGCGCCCAGAACACGTTCATGACCGCAATCCGTGCATCCGAGACCGGCGCCTATGAATATCTGCCGAAACCGTTCGACCTGACCGAACTGCTCAACATCGTCAACCGGGCGCTGTCGGAGCCCCGCCGGCCGAAGATCGATGCGCGGCCCGATGAACAGCCCGAAACGATGCCGCTGGTCGGCCGCTCGGCGGCCATGCAGGACATCTACCGCATGCTGGCGCGCATGATGCAGACCGACCTGACGGTGATGATCTCGGGCGAATCCGGCACCGGCAAGGAACTGGTGGCGCGCGCGCTGCATGAATATGGCCGCCGTCGCGGCGGACCGTTCGTCGCCATCAACATGGCGGCGATTCCGCGCGACCTGATCGAATCGGAACTGTTCGGCCACGAGAAGGGGGCTTTCACCGGTGCCCAGAACCGCTCCACCGGCCGCTTCGAGCAGGCAGAGGGCGGCACGCTGTTCCTCGACGAGATCGGCGACATGCCGATGGAGGCGCAGACGCGCCTGCTGCGTGTCCTGCAGCAGGGCGAATACACGACGGTCGGCGGCCGCACGCCGATCAAAACGGATGTGCGCATCGTCGCCGCCACCAACAAGGATCTGCGCACCTTGATCAACCAGGGACTGTTCCGCGAGGATCTATTCTATCGTCTCAACGTCGTTCCGCTGAGGCTGCCGGCGCTGCGTGAGCGCTCCGAGGACGTGCCCGATCTCGTGCGCCACTTCTTCAAGCTCGGCGAGATGGAAGGGCTGCAGACCAAGCGTATTTCGTCCGGCGGCATCGAACTGATGAAACGCTACCCGTGGCCGGGCAATGTGCGCGAACTGGAAAACCTGGTTCGCCGGCTGGCCGCGCTCTATTCACAGGATGAGATCTCCGCCGAAATCATCGAGGCGGAGCTGAAGACCGGCGAGCGCCCCGTGGTGCCCGGCGGCGGCAACCTCATTCCCGACGACCTCTCCATCGGCCAGGCGGTCGAGCATTTCCTGCAGCGCTATTTCGCCTCGTTTGCCGGCGAATTGCCGCCCGCCGGGCTTTACCAGCGCATCCTGTCCGAAGTCGAATATCCGCTGGTCCTGGCCTCGATGACGGCAACCCGCGGCAACCAGATCAAGGCCGCGGAGCTGCTGGGGCTCAACCGCAACACGCTGCGCAAGAAGATTCGCGAACTGGGCGTCAACGTCTATAAATCGTCGCGGCCGGGCTGAGCGCTGATCTGACGCACTCTTTTCAGGGGACTGAGCGGCGAAAGATTTCCGCCATTGTCACACTTGTTGCATAATCGCCACAATGCGTTGCATAGATCGGACGCAATCATTGGCTCCCAGACGGCGACATGGCTCCGCAGGCACCTGTACTCAACCAACCGCTATTCAGCGAACCCGGCGCGCGCGACGGTCGCCGCTTGCTGGCATTGCCCGGCGTGGTGGCGGTTGTCGGCGCTCTGGTCATGGCGGCCATTTCGTTCACCATCCTGGTCGGCGCGACGCCGATCGCGCCTGACGCCAGGACGACCTGGGCGCTGATCGCGCTCAACGCCGCTTTCGTGCTGTTCCTGATGGCGCTGGTCGGGCGCGAGGTCCATCGCATCGTCATGGCGCGCCGGCACGGCAAGGCGGCCTCGCGCCTGCATGTGCGCATCGTTGCCATGTTCGCGCTGGTTGCCGCCATTCCCGCCATCATGGTGGCCATCATCGCCTCGATCACGCTCGATATCGGCCTTGATCGCTGGTTCGAGATCCGCACCAAGACGATCGTCAATTCCTCGCTGTCGATCGCCGATGCCTATGTCCAGGAAAATGCCCGCAACTTGCAGGGCACGACGCTGTCGATGGCCTATGATCTCGACGCGTCGCGAACACTCTACGGCCTTGATCGCACAGGCTTTCTCGACCTCTTGAACAAGGAGGCGGTGGGCCGGTCGCTGGCCCATGCGGCGCTGATCAAGCCCGACGGTTCGTTCGTCATGAGCGCGCAGACCGATGCCGATTTCGCCATGCCGGAACCGCCGGAAGGCGCAGTCAGCAGCGCCACCGATGGCAAACCGGTGCTGATAGAGCCGCGCACCCGCAACATCATGGGCGCCATCGTCAAGCTGCGCGAGATCGAGGGCCTCTACCTCTACACCATCCGCCTTGTCGATCCCGAGGTGATCAAGGCGAGGCAGATCGTCAGATCCAACACCGACGAGTATCGCAATCTCGAAGACAACAGGCGCACCTCGCAAGTGGCCTTCGCACTGCCCTATCTGTCGCTGACCCTGATCATCATCCTGTCGGCGATCTGGACCGGCATCGCGGTCGCCGACCGTCTCGTGCGGCCGATTCGCCAGCTCATTGGCGCTGCCGACGAGGTCGCGACAGGCAATCTAGACGTCGCGGTTCCGGTCAGGCCTTCCGACGGCGACGTCGCCTCGCTGGGCGACACCTTCAACAAGATGCTGCTGGAGCTCAAATCGCAACGCAACGAGATCCTGTCGGCAAAGGACCTGATCGACGAACGGCGGCGCTTTTCCGAAGCCGTGCTTGCCGGTGTTACCGCCGGCGTCATCGGCGTCGATCCCTACGGCATCGTCACCATCGTCAACCGTTCGGCCGAATCGATGCTGGCCATCTCCGCCAGTGCTGCACTCGGACAGAACCTTTCCGCCATTCTGCCGCATGTTGGCCGTGTCTTCGAGATCGGCCGCCAGTCGGGCAAGCCCGTCTACCGAGAGCAGGTGACGTTTTTCCGCGCCGGCACGGAGCGCACATTCAACGTGCAGATCACCGTCGAGGGGGGCGATGACGGCTCGGAGGAGAAATCCTACGTCGTGACCGTCGACGACATCACCGATCTGGTCCAGGCGCAGCGTTCTTCCGCCTGGGCCGATGTGGCGCGCCGCATCGCCCACGAGATCAAGAACCCGCTGACGCCGATCCAGCTTTCGGCCGAGCGCATCAAGCGCCGCTATGGCAAGGTCATCACCGAGGACCGTGAGGTTTTCGACCAATGCACCGACACCATTATCCGGCAGGTCGAGGACATAGGCCGCATGGTGGACGAATTCTCCGCCTTCGCGCGCATGCCCAAGCCCGAGATGAAGGCCATCGATCTGCGCGAATCGCTGCGTGAGGCGTCCTTCCTGGTCGAGGTCAGCCGCGCCGACATCACCTTCGAGCGGATTTTCGGTAACGAACCGCTCAAGGGCACGTTCGACAGTCGCCTTTTGGCGCAAGCTTTCGGCAATGTGATCAAGAACGCCGCCGAGGCGATCGACGGACTGGAACAAAAGGACGGTTCGCACGGCATAATCCGGATTCAAGCCGGTCGTCAGAATGGCGCGATTCGAATCGACGTCATCGACAATGGCAAAGGCCTGCCGCGGGAGAATCGCCAACGGTTGCTCGAGCCCTATATGACCACGCGCGAGAAGGGCACCGGGCTTGGTCTCGCTATCGTCAAGAAGATCGTGGAGGACCATGGCGGCAGGCTGGAACTTCATGATGCGCCTGCGGATTTCCATGGCGGCCGCGGGGCGATGATCAGCATCATACTGCCGCCCGCGGCCGTCACGCCGTTGCGCGAAGGCAAGTCGGAACACGAGAGAGAAACTGAAAAGGTCGATAATGGCGTCTGATATTCTCATCGTCGATGACGAGGAAGACATCCGCGAGCTCGTCGCAGGCATACTGAGCGACGAAGGTCACGAAACCCGTACGGCATTTGACGCCGACAGCGCGTTGGCGGCCATTGCCGACCGGGCGCCGAGGTTGATTTTCCTCGACATCTGGCTGCAGGGCTCTCGCTTGGACGGCCTGGCGCTACTCGACGAGATCAAGACCATGCATCCCACTTTGCCCGTGGTGATGATCTCCGGCCACGGCAACATCGAAACGGCGGTCTCGGCCATCCGCCGTGGCGCCTATGACTTCATCGAGAAGCCGTTCAAGGCCGACAGGCTGATTCTCATCGCCGAGCGTGCGCTGGAAACCTCGAAGTTGCGACGCGAGGTTTCCGACCTCAAGCAGCGCAGCGGCGAGACCTTCGACCTGATCGGCATGTCGTCGGCCATGAGCCAGCTGCGCCAGACCATCGAGCGCGTCGCACCGACCAACAGCCGTGTCATGATCATCGGCCCGTCCGGATCAGGCAAGGAACTGGCGGCGCGCGCCATTCATACGCTGTCGGCCCGCAAGGGCGCGCCGTTCGTGACGCTGAGCGCTGCCAACATCACGCCCGAGCGCATGGAGATCGAACTGTTCGGCACCGAATCGAACGGTGTCGAGCGCAAGGTCGGCGCGCTGGAGGAGGCCCATCGCGGCATCCTCTACATCGACGAAGTGGCCGACATGCCGCGCGAGACGCAGAACAAGATCCTGCGCGTGCTGGTCGAGCAGCAGTTCGAGCGTGTAGGGGGCACCAAGCGGGTCAAGGTCGATGTCCGCATCATCTCCTCGACCTCGCAGAACCTGGAAGCCATGATTGCCGACGGGCGTTTCCGCGAGGATCTCTACCATCGCCTGGCGGTGGTTCCGGTGATGGTGCCGGGGCTGGCCGAGCGGCGCGAGGATATTCCCTATCTCGTCGACAATTTCATGAAGCAGATCGCCCGCCAGGCCGGCATCAAGCCGCGCCGTATCGGCGACGATGCGCTTGCCGTTCTGCAGGCGCACAATTGGCCGGGCAACGTGCGCCAGCTGCGCAACAATGTCGAACGCCTGATGATCCTGGCGCGCGGCGACGACGTCGATGCGCCGATCACCGCGGACCTTCTGCCGTCCGAGATTGGCGATGTCATGCCGCGAACGCCGAATCAGTCCGACCAGCACATCATGGCGCTGCCGCTGCGCGAAGCGCGTGAACAGTTCGAGAAGGATTATCTGATCGCCCAGATCAACCGCTTTGGCGGCAACATCTCCAAGACCGCCGAGTTCATCGGGATGGAGCGCTCGGCTCTGCACCGCAAACTGAAGTCGCTGGGCGTCTGACGCGCGGACCTGTGCTGAACCGCGCGTGGTCCAAGCATTTGCCGGTTACGGCGGCGGCGGAATCGCATAAGAAAGCCCGAGAATTTTCCAGGGGTCGCCAATGCCGCGCATTGCCTTTGTCAACGGGCGCTACGTCGCCCACGCGGACGCTTCCGTGCATATCGAGGATCGCGGCTATCAGTTCGCCGATGGCGTCTATGAGGTCTGCGAGGTGGCACGCGGCTTCATCGTCGACATGCCGCGCCATCTTGCCCGGCTCAACCGCTCGCTGACCGAATTGTCGATCGCGTGGCCGGTGGCGCGTAACGTGCTGCCGCTCATCCTGCGCGAAGTGGTCAACCGCAACCATGTCGTCAATGGGCTGGTCTATGTGCAGGTAACGCGCGGTGTCGCCAGCCGCGAGTTTGTTTTCCCGTCGGCGGACACCAAGCCGTCTTTGGTGGTCACTGCTAGAAAGGCCGATCCGGCGGCTGGAGCAAAGCGAGCAGAGACCGGTATCGCGGTCATCACCGTGCCAGAAAACCGCTGGGACCGGGTCGATATCAAGACCGTCGGACTGCTGCCCAATGTATTGGCCAAGCAAAAAGCCAAGGAGGCCGGTGCTCAGGAGGCATGGTTCGTCGACACCGACGGCAACGTCAAGGAAGGCGGCTCGTCGAACGCCTGGATCGTCACCAAGGACGGCGTCCTGGTTACGAGGCCAGCGGATCACGGCATCCTGCGCGGCATCACCCGCACGACCATGTTCGAAGTTGCGGCAAAGCTCGGCCTGAAGATCGAAGAGCGCGGTTTTTCCGTCGCCGAGGCCAAGGCGGCGCGCGAGGCGTTCATCAGTTCGGCTACGACGATTGCCATGCCGGTCGTGGCCATTGACGGCGATCCTGTGGCCAATGGGCATCCCGGCTCAGTGACACTTTCGTTACGGCAGGCCTTTTTTGACATTGCGGAAAAAAGTCCAGCCTGATAACCGCACAGGTGGAATGAACATCAATATATCTCGTTCTGCTTGTCGTTACTGACGACAAGACGGTGTTTGCGCGCTTGACATGTGCCCGACAATTTGGCGCATTGGCTTGCAAACCGAAGGGGATCGGCGAAAGACAAGAACAATGGCGGAACGATCGCAAAACCTTCAGGACCTGTTCCTGAATTCAGTTCGCAAGAGCAAGAACCCGCTCACCATCTTCCTCATCAACGGCGTGAAGCTGACCGGTGTGGTTACTTCGTTCGACAATTTCTGTGTGCTGCTGCGCCGCGACGGTCACTCTCAGCTCGTCTACAAGCACGCCATTTCCACGATCATGCCGAGCCAGCCGGTTCAGATGTTCGATGGCGAGGAAAGCCAGGGCGCCTGATTGGCACGCGAGAAGGACGCGGACGGCACGGTTCGCGGAAAACCAGCGCATCATCCCGGGACGGAAGCCAAGGGGCCGACCCGGGCTGTCGTCATTGTGCCCGTGCTTACCCGCCAGCCGCGCGGCGACGACGACACCAACCGCCCTCGGTTGACGCGCTCGGCGGACGCTCGCCATGACGAGGCGGTCGGCCTTGCGCGCGCCATCAATCTCGACCCTGTCCATACGGCTGTCGTGACGGTCAACGATCCGCGTCCAGCGACCTTGCTCGGCAGCGGCAAGGTTGAAGAGTTCGCCGAGATCGTCAAGGAAAACGACGCCGAGCTGGTCATCGTCGACCATCCGCTGACCCCGGTGCAGCAGCGCAATCTCGAGAAGGAACTGCATGCCAAGGTTCTGGACCGCACCGGCCTGATTCTCGAGATCTTTGGCGAGCGCGCCCGCACCAAGGAAGGCACGCTGCAGGTCGAGCTTGCCCATCTCAACTACCAGAAGGGCCGCCTGGTCCGCAGCTGGACCCACCTTGAACGCCAGCGCGGTGGCGCCGGCTTCCTCGGCGGCCCCGGCGAAACCCAGATCGAATCCGACCGGCGGCAGTTGCAGGAAAAGATCATCAAGCTGAAGCACGAGCTGGAAACGGTGCGTCGCACCCGCGACCTGCACCGCGCCAAGCGCAAGAAGGTGCCGTTCCCGGTGGTGGCGATCGTCGGCTACACCAATGCCGGCAAGTCTACCCTGTTCAACCGGCTGACCGGCGCGGACGTGCTGGCGCAGGATATGTTGTTCGCCACGCTCGACCCGACGCTGCGCCGCGTGCGCCTGCCGCATGGCACGCCGATCATCCTGTCGGACACGGTCGGTTTCATCTCCGACCTGCCGACGCATCTGATCGCGGCTTTTCGCGCGACGCTGGAAGAGGTGGTCGAAGCCGATCTCGTCATCCATCTGCGCGACATTTCCGATCCCGACACGGCGGCACAGGCCGAGGACGTCGAGCGCATCCTGGCCGACCTCGGTGTCGACGCCAGTGATGCCAAGCGTGTGATCGAGGTCTGGAACAAGGTCGATCTGCTGGACGAAGGCAACAGGAGCCGTCTGCTTGCCGATGCCGCCGACGGCAGCAAGGGTCCGCCGATCGCCATATCGGCGGTGACCGGCGAGGGCATCGATGCGCTGAAGGCGGTTATCGAAACGCGCATGGCTGGCGAGCTCGAAGACCTTACGGTGACGATCGAGCCGGCGCAGTTCGGCCTTGTCGATTGGCTGTATCGCAATGGCGATATCGTTTCGCGCACCGACAATGAAGACGGCAGCGCCACCATCTCGCTCAAGGCCACGCAAAGCGCCCGCGAAGAGATTGAAAGCCGATTGCGCCGTAAAAACAACGGCTAGGACGGAGAAATTGCAGGAAAAGCGTATAACGCTTTTCCGTCCTGATTGCCGGCCTATAGGGCCCTACGTCGCGCTCTTCGCTTCCTGCCAGAGCGCTTCCATCTCGTCCAGGGTGGCCTTCTCCAGCGTGTTGCCGGACTTCTCCAGGGCCTGCTCGACATAGTGGAAGCGTGACCGGAATTTTTCGTTGGTGCCGCTCAACGCGGCTTCCGAATCGAGCTTGAGATGACGGCCGAGATTGACGACGGCGAACAGCATGTCGCCGAACTCGTCCTTGATCGAGGCCGTCTCGCCCTTCGCCAGAGCCTCGCGCAATTCGCCGATCTCCTCCTCGATCTTGTCGAGGATGGGGGCTGCCTCGCTCCAGTCGAAGCCGACGCGGGCAGCCTTCTCCTGAAGTTTCAGCGCCCGTGTCAAAGCGGGCAGGGCGACCGGAACACTGTCCAGAAATCCCTTGCCATTGTCTTCGGGGTCGAGGCCGCGCGCGACACGGGCTTGCCGCTTCTCCGCCTTCTCCTGCGCCTTGATCTTCTCCCACATGCCCTTGGCCATGCCGGCGCCGCGGGCTTCCTCGTCGCCGAAGACATGCGGGTGGCGCCGGATCATCTTGGTGGTGATGGCCTGGACGACATCCGGGAAGGCGAATTCACCCGCTTCCTCGGCCATTTGCGCGTGGTAGACGACCTGCAGCAGGAGGTCGCCGAGTTCATCCCGCAGATCACCGAGGTCACCGCGCGCGATGGCGTCCGCCACCTCGTAGGCTTCCTCGATCGTATAGGGCGCGATGGTCGAGAAATCCTGCTCGATGTCCCAGGGGCAGCCGGTCTTCGGCGCACGCAGCGCCGCCATGATCTCGATCAGGCGCGAAATGTCTTTGGATGGCGTCATGCGGCGGATGCTATCCTGCGACCCGACGCGCGGCCAACGCTGTCAGCCTGCAAGGGGGCCTTGTCCACAGCTGAGCCGCCTCAGTCGAGCACGGAGATGATCGCCTTGGCGAGGTCGTCCATGCCGTCCTCTGGCAAACCGGCGACATTGATGCGGCTATCGCCGACCATGTAGACGCCGTACTCGGCACGCAACCGCTCGACTTGCGCTTCCGTGAGACCAAGCCGCGAGAACATGCCGCGATGGCTGGCGACGAAGTCGAAGCGGTCGGAGTTGGACTGCCGGCGCAGCGCCTCGGCGAAAGCCACGCGAAGCCTGAGCATGCGTAGGCGCATCTCTTCCAGTTCGGCTTCCCAGTCGGCGCGCAGGCTTGCGTCTTCCAGCACGATGCGCACCGCCGCGGCACCATGGTCCGGCGGCATCGAATACATGGCACGTGCCGCCGACAGCATCTGGCTCATCGCCACGTCGGCCTGCGCGCTGTCCCTGGCCAGGATCATCGCCGCGCCGACACGGTCGCGGTAGACGGCGAAATTCTTCGAGCAGCTCGAGGCAACGACCATCTCCGGTACTTTCGCCGCCAACAGGCGCAGGCCAATAGCGTCGGCCTCGAGGCCGTCGCCAAAGCCCTGGTAGGCGATGTCGACGAATGGCAGCAGGCCGCGTTCGACGACCAGATCGGTGACGGCCTGCCACTGCGCCGCGTCGAGGTTGGCGCCAGTCGGGTTGTGGCAGCAGCCATGCAGCAGCACCACGTCGCCGTTCTTGGCCGTCAGCAACGCCGCCAGCATGTCGTCGAAACGAACAGCACCAGAGGTCGCATCGAAATAGGGGTATTCGCGGATCTGCAGGCCGGCGGCGCGCATCACCGGCATATGGTTCGGCCAGGTCGGGTCCGACAGCCAGATCGTGGCGTCCGAACGGGTCCGCTTGAGCAGCTCCGCCACCAGGCGAAGCGCACCGGAGCCGCCAGGCGCCTGTGCCGCCCGGATGCGCGTCATGTCCGCGCCCGGCCCGAAGGCGAGCTTGGCCATCACCGCGTTGAACCCGGTGTCGCCGGCGAGCCCGAGATAGGTCTTGGTGTCCTGGCTGTTCAGCAGCCGCTTTTCAGCCTCACGAACGGCGCGCATCACCGGCGTCTTGCCGTCGCGATCCTTGTAGACGCCGACCCCGAGGTCGACTTTGTTGGGTCGCGGATCGGCGCGATAGAGGCCGATCAGGGCCAGGATCTTGTCGGCGGGAGCTGGCTGCAGTTCTTCGAACATCGCTATGGTTCCGTTGGCGCGGCGGAGTGATACGCAAATAGAGCGCACTTCGCCAGCGGTTTAATTACGCAAAACGGAGGGCGGCACCCAGGGGCGCGGCCTTTCGAAACGATAGCAGCTATTCTAATTGCAGCGTATGCGTCGCTTCGAAAGCGGCTCAAGGAATGACTGCCTCATGCTCGTACGGCTGACGATGATCTGCAACGGCGCCACGGCCGCGACCCGGCGGGGGTCGTTTCCGCTCGATGAGCCGCTGGAGCCGCGCTCGCTGGCGCTGGCGAAGGCGATGCGCGGGACGCTGCGCCGCGCCGACCGCGTGTGGACAGCGCCCGCGCTTCGCGCCCGCCAGACCGCCGAGGCGCTATCGCTGGACGCATCGGTCGAACCGCTCCTGGCGGATCAGGGCTATGGAAGCTGGGCCGGTATGCGTTTTGAGGACCTGCAGGCGGAGCAGCCCGAGGGCATCGCTGCCTGGCTATCAGACCCCAACACGGCGACGCGTGGTGGCGAGTCGCTGGCTGACGTTGCCCGCCGGGCTTCCGAGTTGATGGACCGGTTGATGGCCAAGCCTGGCCACACAATCGCGCTGACCCATGCCAGCGTCATCCGCACCGCGATCGTGCATGTTCTGGGTGCTCCGCTTGCGGCCTGTTGGAAGATCGATATCGAGCCGCTGAGCATCACCGATTTTCGCAGCGACGGCCGCAGATGGGTGTTGCGCGCCTGCGGTGTAGCCGCGCCCAAATCCGCAACAACGCTTCGCCCTTGAGAGCCAGGCAGGGCGAGGGGATCGCAAACGCGATCCCCCGGCGAAACCACCGGGCATAAGAAAAAAGGCGCGGCTGGGATTAAAATCCCCACATGCTCCGTAAACAGGGCATGAAACGGTCGATGCCACGCTTTGACATCATAGGACAGCTCGGATCGCTGCGGCGCTATGCGCAGTCGCTGACGCGCGACAGCGCGGATGCCGAGGATCTCGTGCATGACGCGCTGGTGCGCGCCTATGAGCGGCGCGGCACCTTCCGCTCCGGCGGAAACCTACGGGCCTGGCTGCTGTCCATCGTCCACAACGCGTTCATCGACCGCGTGCGTTCGCGCCGATCGGAAGCCGTGCGCATCGAACAGGCCGGATACCTCGCCGATGCCGCCACGCCGGCGCCGCAGGAACATTCGGTGCGCCTGGCGCAGGTGCGGGACGCCTTTTTCAACCTGCCGGAAGAGCAGCGCTCGGCGCTGCATCTGGTCGCCATCGAAGGGCTTTCCTACCAGCAGGCGGCCAGTGCCACCGGCGTGCCGCTGGGCACGCTGATGTCGCGCATCGGCAGGGCGCGCGCCGCCCTTCGCCAGATGGAAGACGCCGCCCCGGTGCGCGGAAAAAATCATCTCAAGATCGTGGGAGGTGAGCCATGAGCGCTCTTGTCGACCCGGTGACCGACGCCGACCTCGACGCTTATGTCGACGACCAGCTGGATGTCACCCGCCGCATCGAGGTCGAAGCCTTCCTGTCGACTCGCCCGGAGGCCGCCGCGCGCGTCATGTCGGATCTGCGGACCCGCGATGAGCTGCGCGTGGCGCTTGCCGGCTCCAAGGGCATGGCCCGGCCGGCGACCGCTGACGCGGCGCGGCGGCTGGAGAGGGGGCTTGTCCGTGGCCGCATCTTCGGCGTGCTGCAGCGCGCCGCTGCGGTTGCTGCCTTCGTTGCCGCCGGCTGGCTGGCAAACGGCATCATCGGGCCGATGTCGGTGACCAAGGTCGTCGCGTCGCCGCAGCCGCCCGCCTATGTCGACGAGGCCGTGCGGGCACACAGGACGACGCTGGTGCGCGAGACCATGCCCTCGCAGCCGGAAGCGCCCAATTACAGTGCCGGCGAGATCCGTGCTGCGACCGCGATCGTCATGCCGTCGCTGCCAAAGGACTGGAAGGTGCGCGACGTGCAGATCTATCCGTCGCGCTTCGGCCCGAGCGTCGAGGTGGCTGTCGACACCAAGGATATGGGCCTGGTGTCGCTGTTTGCGATCCGGCCGGGAACCTTCGACGTGGTCAAGCCGACCGTCGCGCCGTCGGGCGACATTTCCTCGGCCTATTTCCAGATCGGCGAGGTCGCCTATGCGGTGGTCGCGAGAAGCGGGGTTCATGACCTCGACCGCGCCGCCGAGACGCTCGCCAAAACGCTTTACTGATCGACCCACGCTTTACTGACCGATCCACAAAGGAGACTGCAAATGAACACGCCCAATCTGGGATATCGCGTCGGCACCGGCGCCCAGGCCGGAGCCGTCTTTGACGAGGGCCTGCGTCAGCACATGCTGCGCGTCTACAACTATATGGGCCTCGGCCTGGTGGTCACCGGCCTGGTCGCCTTCCTGGTGTCGTCGACGCCGGCGCTCTACGTGCCGATCTTCTCCAGCCCGCTGAAATGGGTGGTGATGCTGGCGCCGCTCGCCTTCGTCATGCTGTTTTCGTTCAAGATGCAGACCATGTCGGCGGCCAGCGCTCAGGCAATGTTCTGGGCCTTCTGCGCGGTGATGGGCCTGTCGCTCGCCTCCGTGTTCCTGGTCTTCACCGGCACCAGCATCGCGCGCACCTTCTTCATCGCCGCCACCATGTTCGGCGCCACCAGTCTCTACGGCTATACGACCAGGCGCGACCTGACCCAGTTCTCGTCTTTCCTGATCATGGGCCTGATCGGCGTGGTGATCGCCAGCATCGTCAACATCTTCCTCGGCTCGACCGCGCTGCAGTTCGCCATTTCGGTGATCGGTATCGCCATCTTCATCGGGCTAACCGCCTGGGACACGCAGACGATCAAGGAACAATATGCCGAGAATTTCGACGCGGAATCGCGCCAGAAGCTGGCTGTTTTCGGTGCTTTCTCGCTCTACCTGAACTTCATCAACATCTTCCAATTGCTGCTGAACTTCACGGGCGAGCGGGAGTAACGACTGTCCGCTGTGGGCAAGGGCGGGGTTCTCGCCCTTGATGCGGAGAGGTGGCCGGAGGAGAAATCCTCCGGCCACAATTCGTTCCTGCAAGACCCGTCTATGCCTTGAGTCCCCAGGAGCTTTTGTTAGTCTGCCGCCGCAGCGGCCTTCAACACCGACGCGCGAGGACATGTGGCACAGGACAGCCAAACGCTTCATGGCGACGGCATCTCGGCCGTTATTGCAGAGCAAGGCGCCGAACTGGTTTCGCTGCAGGATGGGCGGGGATTTGAGTTTCTGTGGCAAGCCGGGCCGGAGTGGCGGCGCCATTCGCCGGTGCTGTTCCCCATAGTCGGCCGGCTGACGGGCGATCGGCTGCGCCATCGCGGCCAGACCTATCCGATGACGCAGCACGGCTTCGCCCGCGACAAACCGTTCACCTGGGAGGAGAGGGGACCCCACTCCTGCACGCTGGTGCTTACCGACAACGCCGACACCCGCGCGCACTACCCCTTCGCCTTTCGCCTTGCCGTGACCTACACGCTGGACCGACAGCAGCTTGGTGTGGCCTTCAAGATCACCAACACCGGTGACGAGCCGTTGCCGGCTTCGATCGGCGCGCATCCTGCATTCAACTGGCCGTTGCTGCCGGAATTGCCCAAGGAGGCCTATCGGCTGACCTTTTCCGACGACGAGCCGGCACCGATCCGCCGCCTGAAGGACGGCCTGCTGCTCTCGGAACCGCGGCCGACGCCCATCGATGGCAGGACGCTTGCGCTGTCCGAACGGCTGTTCGATGACGACGCCGTCATCCTGGACCGGCCAGCGAGCACCAGCGTGCGCTATGCGGCCGAGCGCGGTCCGGCGATCGAAATGTCATGGCAGGGAGTCGAGGATCTCGGCATCTGGTCCAAGCCCGGCGGCGCGCCCTTCCTGTGCATCGAACCCTGGCATGGCATAGCGAGCCCGACCGATTTCGATGGCGAATTCACTGACAAGCCCGGCGTGATGCTGATCGAACCGGGGGCGAAGCGTTCGCTGAGCTACCAGATCGGCCTGGAGCCGGGCCGGCGGTGACCGACCGACGGCCAACCGCAGAATCAACGCCTGGGAGCACCCAATGAAACTCGGCTTCATCGGCACAGGTGCGCTGACTTCAGCCATTGTCATCGGGCTCAAATCCCTCGATGGCGATCCGGTGTCGGTGGTGTTGTCGCCGCGCAACGAAGAGATCGCGGCGAAGCTCGCTTCCCGCTATCCGAATACACGCGTTGCCGCCGACAATCAGGAGGTGCTCGACGACTGCGATACCGTCATGCTGGCTGTCCGGCCGCAAGATGCCCATCAGGTGCTGCCTGAATTGAAATTTCGGCGCGACCATCACCTCATCAGCCTGATCGCCACGTTGTCGCACGAGGAGATAGCCGGCCTGACCGCACCGGCGAGCCGCGTGACCAAAGCGCTGCCCATGCCGATGATCGCCCGGCGGCTGGGGGCGACGATCATTTATCCGCCTGATCCGGACGTGACCGCGTTGTTCGGCGGACTGGGGAAGGTGATCGAGGTCGAGAGTTCCAGCGAGTTCGACGCGTTGAGCGTCGTGACCGCGACCTATGCCACCTATTTCAAGTACCTCGATACGATCCATCGCTGGCTGAAAGCGCATGATGTGCCGGACACCAAGGGGCGTGACTATATCGCCGCGCTCTTCACGGCGCTCGGGCACGCTCCGGAGACGGCGCCTGAGGCGGACTTCACGCATCTGGCGCAGGACTATGCGACCCGTGGCGGCATCAACGAGCAGGTCCTGAAGGAACTCACGGCCCGCAACGTCTTCGATGCGCTGGCGGAAAGCCTGGACGGCGTGCATCGGCGCATTTCAGCGGTTGGCGCCACCTGACGGGAAAGTTTTGCGATGGGTTTCAAACCTGCCGGGCGATGGTGCCGATCACGTTGACCAGAAGGCGCGCGGCGGTCTGGGCCGACAGGCCGTCAATGTCGGCCGGCGGATAGAGCTCGACAAGGTCGAATCCCGCGATCCTGGTCCGCTTGCCAACGCCCGCGATCAGGTCGATCGCCTGCGTGTAGGTGAGGCCGCCGGGCGTACGCGCCGCCACGCCCGGCATGATGCCGGGATCAAGGCTGTCGCAGTCGAAGGTGACGACCACCCGTGCGCCTTCCGGAATATGCCTGAGCGCCGCCTCCACGCCTTGTGCATGAACCTCGCGCGCGGTCACGAAACGGCTGCCGTAGTGCTGCGCCGCTTCGACTTCAGCAAGGCGCGCACTGCCGACGCTGCGCAGGCCAACCTGCACCATGCCCGCGACATGCGGCATCTCGCTCGCCCTTCGCATCGGGCTGGAATAGCCGTGGCGTTCTCCATGCACCTCGTCGCGCCAGTCGATATGGGCATCGATCTGCAGGATCCAGATCGGTCCGTGATCGGCAAAGCCGGCAAGGAACGGAATGACGACGGAATCGTCACCGCCGAGCAGGATCGGCACGGCCGGCAAGGCCAGGACCTCGCGCGTCCTCGCCTCGATCCGGGCCCTGTTTTCGGCATTGTCGTGCGGGATGGTCGAGATGTCGCCGGCATCGATGCAGCAGACCGGCTTGCCGTCGAACAACGGGCCGCCAAGATCGAAATCCCAGTGCCCGACAAGCGGGGCGTCATCCTGGCTGGCCGCACGGATGGCGTCGGCCGCCAACGCATGGCCACTGCTGTCCTTGCCGGGATAGGTGCTGCCGTGCCCGGCGCCGAAGATCACCGCACGAGGCGTACGGCCATCCGCGAGGCGATCGGGAAGGGCGAGGAATGATGGCGACATTTTCTTGGTGGTCCTTGATGGCACGGACTGGGGAAGTTACCGCGTAACACCGACTGCCGCAAAGCAGGTCGCCTAGCACGGCGCCTTCGATCATCCCTGAATTTTTTGCGATTATAGTCGATTGTCGTGCCGTCGATCTCGCGCTGGATCTGTTCCAGACGCTTCTCGACAGGCGGGCAGACTACTGCCCCGAAAAACGACCTACGTCATATTGGCAGACTCTTGTGA
This sequence comes from Mesorhizobium sp. 2RAF45, assembly GCF_052115225.1. Lineage (NCBI taxonomy): Bacteria > Pseudomonadati > Pseudomonadota > Alphaproteobacteria > Hyphomicrobiales > Phyllobacteriaceae > Mesorhizobium > Mesorhizobium sp. 2RAF45. The sequence goes on from NZ_JBFRGG010000025.1 coordinate 24,846, forward strand.
ACTCCTTCACATACAAATTCGTGCGCGGCGTACAGGATATGCCAGAACAGAAAGTTACCCGCCCTTGCGAAAAGATCTTGCAGCAGAAATATAAGATCAAACGAGCAGGACGGTCTTCGCAGATAGGTAACTTTTCGTTCTAGTCGTAATTTGTGGTGGAACCAAACAAAGGAGATCAAAATGTATAAGATCATTACAGTTGCATCAGCATTGCTCATGCTTGCCGCGCCCGCGTTCGCGATCGACTCGACATTCGTGCACAGCCTTCGTGCCGACAATGGTGACTTCGAGGGCCCGGGACAGGTCAAGGGCCAACATCCATTGGCTTCAGGAGAAGCGGTGTATGGGTTCCAGACAGGATCGATCGGGTTGGCTGGTGGCGTTTCGAACTCCAATTGCATGGGGGTTAGCCCGCACCAGTATGACCCTGTCAGCCCCAATTGCCGCAACTGAGATACAAGTGGAGAGCGGTGGCTAGAGCTACCGCTCTCCCGCCTCGAGCGGGGAGTGACATTCCTACGGACTGTCAGGATCCGATTTGGCGGCTCTCATTCCGCCCTTGCGAAGTGGCGAACATCAGTTGTCGTTCTGTGACTCGGCCAGATGACGAAGGGCGCCGACGTTGGTTATTCGCAGGCCACCACGCTTGATTGCGATGATCGAGCGGTTGCGCCAACTGTTAAGCGTCTTGTTGACGGACTCTCGCGTGGCGCCCAGGAATTCCGCCAATTCAGACTGGGAAATCGGTATCCAGCCTGACCCATCCGCCATTACGCCAGCCAAGAAGACCAGTCGCTTTGCCAGCCTCGCCTCGATGCCGAAGAAAGCGTGATCCCCAAGTTCGCTGCTGATCCAACGCAGCCGTGTGCACAACAGCTCAATCATGGCCCGTGCCAGAGATGGGTTTTTTTCAATGCGATCGAAGAGTTGCGTCCGGCTGAGCGAGGCTAGATCGCAAGCGGTCAGACAGATGGCGGTTGCGGTGCGCGGGCGCCCGTCGAGCGCGCCAACCTCGCCGACCAGGCTGTGCGCAAGCTCGATATTGGCCACCAGCCTCTGGCCGCCCTGCGAATAGATCGATATCTCCACCGTCCCGCTCATCACCCCGTAAATGCGATCGGATGGATCTTCCTGAACGAAGAGATGCTGGCCTGCCGAGTAGCGTTCGACCTTGCAGCCGCTGAAAAGAAGATCGAATAGGCGTGGGTCAATCCGTGCAAGCCGCGGCAGATCATTTCCATCGTTCGCGTTGCCGGAGGCCATTTTGATTTCCAAATTGCCGCCTCGCTACCCCTGTTCGAGGATCTCCTCGATCGTGGGTGGGAGAAGCGTGGCGCTATGCATGGCGGAGATACCCATGAGGGTTTCGTGCTCGGCCGTCAGGGGCAGGGCGTCGATCGTGCGGTAGAGCCGATCGCGGTGTCCGGGATCAAGCTCACCGTGCTCGGTGAGTGTCTGGAAAGCCGCATGCGGAAACCCCGTCGCGGAGATCAGCGTCTGGATCAGCTTGGGTGTCGGCGGGTGTCCCTCCATCAACGCGACGAAACCAAGGAACGCGATAGGGTGATGGTGATGGATCCAGTAGTACTGCGCTCCCACCAGGCTCGCGACCGTGGGAGATGGTATGCGGCTCAGCGCCGTCGCCCGCTTCACACCCAGCAGTTCAAGGTCATCGAGCAGCAAGTCATCATGCCCCAACTCCTCCTTGACGTGCTCCTTCAGATATCTGGCCAGGCCGGATGCGGCAGGGTCAGCAGCCGCCATTTTGTCCGCCCGCTCCGCTGCTGCTTCGGTCAAGGGCACCGTTGCGCGGATGATTTGGTGCTGAGTGAGCAGGAACTGTGGCCAAAAGTCAGCAAGCCTCGGGTGCGTCACAAGGGTGCGGCATGACTGTGCGTACGGTTGAACCGCAAGATCGATCTTCCGCCGGAGGCGAATGCTCGGCGTAGTAGCGGCCCCAATCTCGATCCCGCTCATGCCGGCATCCCGGTGGTTAAGAAGCATCCCGGTGGTTAAGAAGCGCGGCTAATGAACCTTGATGACGACGTCGACATCTGCTTTCTCCAGGTCCTTCCGCAGCTTCCTCAAGAGGAGTATCTCGCCCCCCGAAAGGCTGGCAAACGTCTCCCAGGCGTCCTGTGGAAGGGCATCCGCCGAGACCTCCATGTCGTCGAGATACTTTTTGACGTGTGGTGGCAATTCTGTTGCCATCGCCCCACCCTCCAGTTATCTTAGACCATCCTAAAATATCCTAGACTAAGACGGGTCTGTCAAGAGAGCGGACTTGCCCTCCGTAAGGCCTGGCCGTACAGTCCATAGGCTAATGAGATATGCTCTTGGGAGCTTGATCTGTTCGACATGCGGATCTGCCAATGCAGCCGAATTGCAGTTCTGTGCGTCCTGTGAATCGCCGCTAACCCAACGAGCTTCCGGTGCCGCCGATACGCGCAAGGTGGTCACGGTCCTCTTCGCTGATATTGTCGACTCGACGGCGTTGGGAGACGAGCTCGATCCCGAGTCGCTTCGCAATCTCATGACCCAGTACTTTCGGGAGATGGGCGCGGTAATTCGTGGTCACGGAGGGACAACCGAGAAGTTCATCGGGGATGCGATCATGGCGGTGTTCGGCATCCCACTCCTGCATGAGGACGACGCGGTGCGTGCGGTTCGAGCCGCAGTTGCAATGCTTCGTGCGCTTCACCGGCTGAACGATGAGTTCGAGGCGCGTTGGGGAATCAGGATCGTGATCCGCATAGGTATGACCACGGGTGAGGTGATCGCCGGGGATCCCAGCCAGGGCGAAACTTTCGCGGTCGGAGACGCGGTCAACATTGCTGCTCGGCTCGAACAAGCTGCCGGGCCAGGGCAGGTCCTGATCGGAGACGCGACGTATCGGCTGGTCCGCGATGTCGCGATGACATCGCCGATCGAGCCGCTTCGCGTGAAGGGGAAGTCAGAGCCCGTGGCCGCCTGGAACCTCGTGGATGTGGCACCCGCGGCCCTCGCTGCCCGTGGTCTCGAATCCCCTCTTATCGGTCGCGACAAAGAAGTCGCCGCAATCGGCGAGATGTTCGAAAGGACGGTCAAATCGCGATTATGCGAAGTCGTAACGGTGATGGGCCCGGCGGGAATCGGCAAGTCCCGGCTGACGCGTGAATTTCTTCCCCGACTCGAAAGGACAACGATGGTCGTGGGGGGGCGATGCCTGCCATACGGCGAGGGGATTACCTTTTGGCCCATCATCGAGGTGCTAAAGGCCGCGGCGGGCATCACGGATAGTCACTCGCCCGACGATGCTCGCGCAAAGATTGGCAAATTGCTGGAAGGCCCCGATGCCGCGCTGGTCGTCGAACGCCTGTCGGCACTCATGGGCCTCACCCGCGCGACGCCTGGTGTTCAAGAGACGTTCTGGGCCGTGCGCAAGCTGTTCGGCAAGCTGGCGACGCATCGGCCATTGGTCGTTGTGTTTGACGACATTCACTGGGCCGAGCCGACGTTCCTCGATCTCCTCGAATATCTCGCCGATTCGTTGGGCGGCGTACCGGCGTTCTTCCTCTGCCTCGCTCGCCCTGAACTGCTCGAGGTCCGCGCCGGCTGGATGACTTCAAAGGCGAACGCGTCTCTCGTCACCCTGCGCTCGCTGAGTGATGCTCATACAGACAGCTTGATCCGGAACTTGCTCGGAGGAGCGGAGCTCGCGAACGATGCCCGCGCGCGGATCGCCGATGCCGCTGAGGGAAACCCTCTCTTCGTGGAGGAGACGCTGCGGATGCTGATCGACGACGGCTTGCTTATTGCCGTCGACGGAACGTGGACGGCGGCTGACCACCTATCGAGGCTGACGATTCCACCGACGATCAACGCCCTTATCAACGCGCGCCTGGACCGGCTCGGCGCCGAGGAGCGCTCTGTGATCGAACGAGCATCCGTGATCGGGCGCATCTTCTGGTGGGGGGCCGTCGAGGAGATGTCGCCAGAAGAGCAGCGGCCTCGCGTCGGCGGCCAGCTTCAGTCTCTGGCGAGAAAGCAGCTGATCCACCCGGATCGCTCGGATCTGGAGGAGGAAGATGCCTTTCGCTTCACTCACAGTCTTGTCGGGGACGCGGCCTACAATGGCATTCCGAAGGGCGTACGAGCCCACATGCATGAGCGTTTCGCTTCGTGGCTAGAGGCAAGGATGCGCGAGCGGGCCCGAGAGTACGAAGAGATCGTCGGCTACCACCTCGAGCGGGCCTACAGGTCTCTCGCGGAGCTCGGTCTATCGAACGAGCGCGTCGAGTCGCTGGCACGACGTGCGAGCGTGCCGCTGGCTTCTGCCGGGCAGCGCGCCTTCGCGCGGGGCGACATGCCCGCTGCGGTCAACATGCTGTCGCGCGCCATCTCGCTCGGCCCTCACGACGATCCTGGGCGACTCGCACTCTTGCCGGAGCTCGCATTTGCACTGCTGGAGACCGGCGACCTCGAGCGCACGCGTGGCGCCATCGCCCAGATGCGTGAGGCTGCGACCGCCTCCGCCGATCGTCGACTGCAAGCGCATGCGCTCATTCTCGATCTGTGGGTGCGCTTCCTGTCAGAGCCCGAGGGGTGGGCGGACGAGGCGTACCGAGAGGCACGGCAGGCCATGTCGATGTTCGAGCAGGAGAACGACGAGCACGGCTTGGCCAAGGGTTGGTCCTTGCTTGGCCTGTTTCATCTGACGAAATGCAATTTCGGCGCCTCTGAAGAGGCGTGGGAGAGCGCGGCGGCGCATGCGTTTGCAGCCGGCAACGACAGAGAATGGCTCGAGTCGCTCTCATGGGTGCCGCTTGTCGTGTGGGCGGGCCGTATGCCGGTCAAGGCGGCGATCGGCCGGTGCAAGGACGTGCTCGCCAGGGCGCAGGGTGATCGCAAGGCGATGTCGGCGGCGCTCTTCAGCTGGGGGAATCTCGAGGCGATGCGCGGCCGATTCGATGAAGCGCGGCAGTTGATAGCGCAGGCGAGGTCAATGGTCGAGGAAGTCGCACTGACCGTGTGGAGCGCGGGACCTCTTACTGAGATGAGCGCCCTGGCCGAGCTCTGGGCGGGCGACGCGGCAGCCGCCGAGCGGGAGCTTCGCTGGGGCGTAAGGACCCTTCAACGCACGGGCGAGTTCGCATGGTTGCCTACGATTGCCGGCATCCTCGCCCAGGCCATCTATGTCCAAGGCCGGTACGAGGAGGCCGAGGCGTTCGTTCGGTTGGGCGAGGGGATCGCCGGCAGTGACGACACGTACTCGCAAGGCCTGCTGCGATGCGTTCGGTCAAAGATCTCGGTCCGTGAGGGCGATGTGGAGGGAGCTCTCCGTATGGCCCGGGAGGCTGTCGCAATCGCGGAGCCGACGGACTTTCTGTTCCTCCAGTCGTTCGTCCTCGACGGTCTTGGTGAGGTTCTCCACATCGCCGGCCTCCCGGAGGAAGCGGATGCAGCGCTTGCGGGCGCTGTGCGCCTGTGCGCGCAAAAGGGCTTCGTCGTCGGTGCACGACAGGCTCGAGGGCGACGAAGAAAGCTCGCTCTGTAGGGCAGCCGCCATTTCCTCGTTTCGTCTCGGCCGCAACAGACTCCATTCGGTTGAATCTCGCAGGCTATCCGGGGCCGCGCGTGGACGAAGCGTGCGCATACAAAAGTCGCATAAGATAGATTATGGAACTTATGCGTTGGCCAGCATCTGGGAATTGCCGCTGCATGGGCTATGAACGGATTGGAACGCTGCTGATATTCGCCCCAAAGAGCAGAACACCTTCATGAGAGCCGTTCGTATCACGCTGATTCATAGGGAATTTCGATCACCATGCCGTCATAGGCCGGGGTGACGTTGGCCGGCACTTCGCCCTTGACCGTAGCATAGTCGAGCGGCACGTGCATGTGGGTCAGCACGGCATTCCTCGGTGTGAGCCTCTCGATCCAGCCGAGCGCCTGGCCGAGCGACAGATGGCTGGGATGGGGATTGTATTGCAGCGCGTCGATGACCAGCATCTCCAGGCCGCGCAGCCGCTCGGCCGTGGCGTCGGGAAAGTCGCTGATATCAGGGCAATAGGCCAGGCCACCGATGCGGAAGCCGAGCGAGATGATGTCGCCATGAATCTGCGGCAGCGGTTCAAGGGCGAGGGCACCCCCCTCGCCTTCGATGATCACAGGCTTTGCGTGGTCGATAATATGCGCCCGCACGATCGGCGGATAAGAACTGCCCGGCGGCGTCTCGAAGCAATAGCCGAACGCCTGCCGCAAGCGCAGCATCGTCGGCTGGTCGGCATGGATGTCGATCAGGTGGCGCTGCTCGAGCACATAGCCGCGCAGATCGTCGATGCCGTGGATATGGTCGGCATGTGGGTGCGTGTAGACGACCGCATCGATGCGTTTGACCGACGCAAGCAACATCTGTTCGCGGAAATCCGGCCCGGTGTCGATGACCACGGTGGTACGGCCGCCGTCGGCCGCAATCCGTTCGACCAGCGCTGCCGTGCGCATGCGCCGGTTCCTCGGATTGCTCGGGTCGCAATTGCCCCAGTCGCCGGTGATGCGCGGCGTACCTGGCGACGAGCCGCAGCCGAGAATGGTGAGGCGCAGCCGGTCGGTCATCGTTCAGGCGCTCAGTTCGGCAGGTCGCGGCATCTTGCCGAACAGGCGGAAGAAATTGTTCGTCGTCAGATCCGCGATTTCAGCTTCGCTGACACCAATCGTCTCCGCCAGCACCTTGGCGGTGTGCGCGACATAGGCCGGCTCATTGCGCTTGCCGCGAAACGGGATCGGCGCCAGATAGGGTGCGTCGGTTTCGACGAGCAGCCGGTCATGCGGCACATCGGCGGCGATAGCGCGCAGTTCGGCTGAGTTCTTGAAGGTCAGGATGCCCGAGAACGACACATAGCCGCCGAGCGAGACGCCCACCTCGGCCAGCCGGCGTCCGGAGGAGAAACAATGCAGGATGAAGGGGAAGGCGCCCTTGCCTGTTTCGTCCTCGAGAATGGCTGCCATGTCGTCATCGGCATCGCGCGAATGGATGACGAGAGGCAGGCCGGTCTGGCGAGCGGCGGCAATGTGATTGCGAAAGCCCTGCGCCTGCGCATCGCGCGGCGCCTTGTCGTAGAAATAATCCAACCCCGCTTCGCCGATTGCCACCACTTTCGGGTGTGCCGACAGGCGGATCAGTTCCGCCGACGTCACGTCCAACTCCTCTGCCGCATTGTGCGGATGGGTACCGACAGAGCAGTAGACTTCGTCGAAAGTTTCCGCGATTTCAAGTATTTGCTGAAACCGCTTCACCCGGGTCGAGATCGTCACCATGCGGCCAATTCCGGCCGCTTTGGCGCGAGCGACAATGGCCGCCCGCTCCTCGGCGAAATCTGGAAAATCCAGATGGCAGTGACTGTCGACAAGCATCAGGCGTTCGCGCTCGCCTGTTCGACGTAACGTGGAAACACGCCTTCCGGCACGGGCAATGCCGTGCCGGGCACAAGCGCGTGGTCGGCGTGCACATGTACGAAATCACGCTTGTCCGCGGGCACCGCCAGCAGGTCAAGCAGCTTCGCTGCCGATCCTGGAATGTAAGGCTGACTCAGAAGTGCGACGCGACGCACGATTTCGGCGGTGGTCCACAGCACCGTTTCCATGCGTTCCGGATCGGTTTTCTTCAGCGCCCATGGTGCCTGTCCAGCGAAGTATCGATCGGCTTCCGCCACCACATCGAAGATCGCCGCCAGTGCCAGATGAATGCCTTGCCCGGCCATGGCCTTGCGCGCGGTGGCGAGAGCGGTCACCGCCTGATCCAGGATGGCGCTGTCGGCTTCCGTCAAATCACCGCGCTTCGGCACCACGCCGCCGCAGTTCTTGGCGATCATCGACAGCGACCGCTGCGCCAGATTGCCGAGGCCATTGGCAAGGTCGGCGTTGGTGCGGTTGACGATCGCTTCATGGCTGTAGCTGCCATCCTGGCCGAACGGCACCTCGCGCAGGAAGAAGTAGCGCACCTGGTCGAGACCGTAATGCTCGATCATGGTGAACGGGTCGATGACGTTGCCGACCGATTTCGACATCTTCTCGCCACGGTTGAACAGGAAGCCGTGGCCGAAAACCCGCTTCGGCAGCGGGATGCCCGCCGACATCAGGAAGGCCGGCCAGTAAACCGCATGGAAGCGCACAATGTCCTTGCCGATGATGTGGGCATCGGCCGGCCAGAAGCGCCATTTATCATCGTTTTCATCGGGATAACCGACACCGGTGATGTAATTGGTCAACGCGTCGACCCAGACATACATGACGTGCTTCTCGTCGCCCGGCACCGGGACACCCCAGTCGAACGTGGTGCGCGAGATCGACAAATCCCTGAGTCCCGATTTGACGAAACTCATCACCTCGTTGCGGCGCTCGGCCGGGCCGATGAAGTCGGGCTGGCTTTCATAAAGCGCGATGAGCTTGTCCTGATAGGCCGAGAGGCGGAAGAAATAACTCTCTTCCTCGACCCATTCGACCGGCGTTCCCTGCGGCCCGTAGCGGACATTGTCGGGACGGACCTCCGTCTCCTCCTCGCCGTAATAGGCTTCGTCGCGCACCGAGTACCAGCCGGCATAGCCGCCCTTGTAGATGTCGCCATTGACGTCCATCGCCTTCCAGATCGCCTGCGAGGACGCATAGTGCCGATCTTCAGTGGTGCGGATGAAATCGTCGTTGGAGGCGTTGAGCGCGGTCGCCATGCGCTTGAAATCGGCCGCGTTGCGATCGGCCAGCTCGCGCGCCGAAATGCCTTCGCGCTTCGCCGTCTGCAGCATCTTGATGCCGTGCTCATCGGTACCGGTGAGGAAGAAGACCTGCTTGCCGTCGAGGCGCTGGAAACGCGCAAGCGCGTCGGTGGCGATCAACTCGTAGGCATGGCCGATATGCGGCTTGCCGTTCGGATAGGAAATCGCGGTCGTGATGTAGAATGTGTCGCGTGACATGAATGAACCGTCATGAATGTCTGAATGGAAGCCGTGGCGGTGGATATCGCATCGGAATGGCGATTGCCATCCCGGTGGAGACCGTCACATTCGCATCGCAGAATTCAGGCGGTCGATCATGGTCAAGGCGTGCTGCTTCTTGTCGAGATTGTAGGTGTCGGTCTCAGATATAGCGTCCAGCGCCTCGTGCCAAGTGTCCGACAATGTTTTCGCCCTTGCGAGGTCGCCGGCGAGCGCAGCCTGGCTTGCAGCATCCGATAAAAGGTCGAGCGCCCGGCGGTTGAAGATATCGAACTGGATCGCCTGGTCGCGGCCGGCGACGGCTTCAGCGAGCCGATAGGCGCCGCCGATGTCGCTCTTTCCCTTCGCCACCAGCGCATCGAGCGTCTCGGCGATCTCCAGCCCGCCATATTGCGTCAAAAGGATCGCGTTGCGGGCGCTGCCGCCTGCCCGCTCGACCAGTGCCGCCCGCGCGGCCGGATCGTCCGGCGGCGGCGGCTCGGCGGTTTCCAGCACACCCATCAACTCCTCGGCGTCGAGTGGCGTCAGGCGTATCACCTGGCAGCGTGAGCGGATCGTCGGCAGCAGGCTTCCCGGCGCATGGACGATGAGAATGAACAGCGTACGCGCCGGCGGCTCCTCAAGATTCTTCAGCAAGGCATTGGCGGCGTTGGCATTCATGTCGTCGGCCGGATCGACGATGACGACCCGATAGCTGCCGTCATGCGAGGTCATCGACAGGAAGCGACTGACCCTGCGGATCTCGTCGACGGTGACGACCGTCTTGAAGCTCTTGGTTTTGTCGTTCATCGGTCGGGTCAGGTGCAGCACGCCCGGATGCGCCCCGGTCGCGATCTGGCGAAACAGCGGCGAGGCCGGATCAGGACTGGCCAGGCGTTCCGGCGCCTGCTCGAAGGCCGGGTGCTTCAAGAGATGGTGCGCCAGGTGGAAGGCCAGCGTCGCCTTGCCGATGCCGACCGGCCCGGCGAAGATCAGCGCATGCGGCAGCTTTCCCGATCGATAGGCGGCGGCGAGCATCTCGGCCGCCCCCCTGTGCCCGACCAGACGGGGCGTTTCGGACGGTTCGGGCACGCCGTCCAGCGTGTCATGCTGTTCCGGCGCGATGCGTTCGAAGATCATACCGGTGCGGCCTGCCTGTTGCGCGCGGGCGCCCTCGCCTCCAGCGCCGCGAAGACGGCCGCGGTGACGACATCCTCCACCGTATTGGGATCGGCGGAGGCGTCAACGACGATGCAGCGTTCCGGCTCTGCCGCGGCGATCGCCAGAAAGGCCGCGCGGCGGGCCTGATGAATGGCCAGCGTCTCCTTTTCGAAGCGGTCGGGGTCGGCGTCGCTGCCGCGCCGCAGCGTCGCGCGCCTGAGGCCCTCGGCCGGATCGATATCGAAGATCAGCGTCATATCGGGCATCATGCCATTGATGGCGACCTGTTCCAGCGCGGCCATGAACGCCGGGTCGATCCCGCCGGTGACGCCCTGGTAGACGCGCGAGGAATCCAGGAAACGGTCGCAGAGCACGATGGAGCCGCGCTCGACCGCCGGCCGGATGACCTGTTCGACATGGTCGGAACGCGCGGCGGCGAAGAGCAGCGCTTCCATCTTCGGTCCGAATGGCTCGGCGGCACCCGAAAGCAGCACATGCCGAACCGCTTCGGCGCCCGGCGAGCCGCCCGGTTCGCGCGTCAGCAAGACATCATACTTCTTGGCGCGCATCTTTCTCGCCAGCCGCTCGATCTGCGTCGACTTGCCTGCGCCCTCGCCGCCTTCGAAGGTGATGAAAAATCCGCGCGCCAATCGAAAGGGCCTTTGTCCAGGTGGATTGTTGCGCACTAGATAGTCCGGGTTCGGGAAAACGTCCATGCCGTCGGTGCTATCGCAGCCAGCCGATCGCCAGTTCCTTGACGGCATCGAGCGCGCGCTGCGGCAATGTGCCGACGCCGATCGATTCGGCAGCGAAAAGCGGTGTCTCCTGGCTCAGCGTGTCGCCGATCCAGACGCGCAGCGCACCCACCGGCTGCCCCTCCTCCACGGGTGCCGCAACCGGCCCGGTGTAGACGATCCTGGCCGTCAGCTTGTCGCGGTTGGTGATCGGCAGGAAGATGTCGATCGGCCCTTTTGCCTTCAGCGTCACGCCGGATTTCGCACCGCCAAAAACCTGGGCCTCCCCGACCACCTCGTCCTTGGCGAAGATCTCGGTCTTCTCGAAGGAGCGCGCGCCCCAGTCGAGCAGCTTGCGCGCCTCCTCGGCACGCTCCTTGTCGTTGGCCAATCCGCTCATCGCCATGATCACCCGCGTGCCGTTGTGGCCGACCGAAGCGACAATACCGAAGCCCGAGACCTCGCTCGCGCCGACAGCAAGACCGTCGGCCCCGATGTCCATGGCCAGCAACGGATTGCGGTTCCTCTGCGAGATCTTGTTCCAGGTGAAATCCTTCAGCCCGTAGTAGCGATAGAAATCCGGATAATTGCGCCACAAATGCAGCGCCAGCAGCGCCAGCTCGCGCACCGTCGTCTGCTGGCCGTCTGCCGGCAGGCCGGTCGAATTGACGAAGGTCGATGTCTTCAGCCCGATCTGGCGGGCACGCTCGGTCATTTGCGCGGCAAAACTGTCCTCGGATCCGGCCATGCCTTCGGCAATGACGATGCAGCCGTCATTGGCCGCCTGCACGGTCACGCCCTGGATCAGATCCTCGAGCCGGATCGACGATTTGAGCTTGGCAAACATCGTCGATGTGCCCGATGGCGCGCCGCCCTTGCGCCAGGCGTTTTCGCTGACCACGAACGTGTCGTCGAGCTTGAGGCGCCCGGACTTGATGGCGTTGAAAACCACCTCCATGGTCATCAGCTTGGCCATCGAGGCCGGCGGGATCGGCTTGTCGGCGTCTTTCGAGAACAGCACCGTACCGGTGTCGGCATCGATCATGAAGGCCTGCGTGGCCTTGGTCTCGAAAAGCTGCGCTTGAGCTGGTACGAGGCAAAGCAGCAGCAAAGCCAGTCCCAGAAAGCCGGCAAATGGCGGAAAGGCGCGCAACTGCATGAAATCTCGACCCGTTTGCCGGTTTTGGCACAGCCAAGCTATCAGGGTTTTTTCCGCCGGATCAACCGCCCGGGCAAAATAGGTCAGTTGCGCACAGCCAGTGCATCGGGTGCGCCGTGCGACCATGCCGCCTGCAGCAATTCGTCCAGGCCGCCATGGCCGTTCGGATAGAGATTGACCGCGTACCAGTCATTGCCGTCGAGGTCGGAACGCTGGATTTCCGTTCGGCCGAAGGGCTGAAGTGCCGTTGCCACGCGCTTGGCTTCGGTGGCGTCGTCGAACGTGCCGGCGGCGACATAGTCGGCACTGGACGGTGACGCCTGCGGATTGGATTTTTTCCACGACCGCAGGATATCGGCGGGCGACATGCCGCTGTCATCCAGCGCGGCAAAGACGTCGGCGCGGTGCACGCGTTCATCCGCGTAGGACAGCGAGGCCACAGCGAACGGCGACTGCGGCGGCAGGCCGATCTCCGGACGCTCCGGCACGATCGGTCCGAAATCGGGCAGTGCCAGATCGCCGAAAGCCGGTGCCTGCGCCGACAGGGACGGCTGCACGGCCTGACCGGAATCCGTCAGCTGACCGGGGAACGGCACGGCGGCCGCGCCCACCGGCAGGCTTGGCGACGGTCCGTTCATGGCCACCATGACGCCGGTTGGCAGGCCGTCCGACGGATCCGGAATCCTGTTGCCCGGATGGTAGGAGGCCATCAGATACTGGTCGTCATTGCCGTCGAGCGGCGCACGACCGACATATTCGACCTTGACCTTGGCGGTGCCGACCTTGTCGTAGTCGAGCATCTGCGCCGCGCGCTCGGAGACGTCGATGATGCGGCCCTCATGATACGGCCCGCGGTCGTTGACGCGCACGATGACCGAACTGCCGGTTTCGAGGTTGGTGACGCGGGCGTAACTCGGCAGTGGCATGGTCGGATGCGCGGCGGTCAGTTGCGCCGTGTCATAGACTTCGCCATTGGCGGTCAGCCGGCCATGGAAGGCGTCGCCATACCAGGAGGCCAGACCGACCTTGGCGTAGTGCCGGTCTTCCTTGGGATAGTACCACTTGCCGCGCACCTGGTAAGGCTTGCCGAGCTGGTCACGACCGCCGCCGCGCCGCATGAAATTGACGCGCGGGCTCGCCTTCACGCCATATTCGGTTTCGGCGAAATATTCCTTGGAGCGATGCTTGGGATTGACCATCGCCTTCGGCTCAGGCTGCGACGCGCAAGCCGCCAGCAAGGCAGCCGACGCAGCAAGCAGCGTGAGCGTGGAAGCGCGACGAAGACGCTGATGCGTCGTAGCCTGCATTATCCTGAAATCCCCTACAGTCTCAATCAAGACGCCGTCGTTTGAACAGCAGAGGAGCCAAAGCACTCCCTCGACAATGCCAACGACGCCTTGAACCCCGATCCTTTGTGCACAGGAATTGTTTATCACGGTATTAATCGATTGTGGCCGGAACCGGGCAAGATTGTGGCGTCTCCCCTGCTGCGCGGGTTGGTGAAGGAACATGCGCGGCCACGCATGCCGGTTGACAGGCCTTTGCCGGGCACACTAGAGCAGTCGAATGTGATGGACAGTCACTGGAGGGATGGCCGAGCGGTTTAAGGCACCGGTCTTGAAATTCGCTCGCCGCCGTACCGCCCCTTACCGTTCCATCCTGTCAAGTCCTTGCCTGTCAAGGCGTTCCGCCTCATGGGCGTGCCCATTGTGCGAGACTGTCCCGCCCGATACCGTAGCGTTGCGTTGCAAAAATCGTAGCAGAGCGTTCGCCGGCTGTTCCGTGCGACATGAGATGCCAACATGACAGAACTGGTTTTTACTGCTGAGGAAGAGGCGAGGTATCGCGCAGATCTGTCGCTGTCCACAGACAAGGATGGCAAGACAGTTCTCGCCGGGCTGACGCTCGATGAATCCATCTGGCTTGTCGGACACAATCGCAGGGACGTCCACTATCGCACCGGTGGCAGCGGCGAGCGGCCGACGTTAGACGATAAGCGACGGGCAGTTGAACTGCGTGAAAAGCATGAACAGGCTCGCCTGCGTACGATCGGTTTTCGGAACCACGTTCTCCGGCCGAAGAAAACCTAAGCTGTTCGCCGCCTCACGGCCTGCCGATGCCGCGCCGCACATGACAGGCCGCAATATTTCGAGCGTTTCACGCCCATGAAGCCCTTGCCGCAGAACTCGCACGTCTTGGGAATGCCGCCCACGGACCGGCAGTCATCGCAGCAGAACACAGCCTGAGGGTATAGCTCCACCGGCACCTGCCCGCCGCAGCTTCGGCATGGCGGGCGGATGGCCCTCGCCTTCCGGCTTGCCGCCTTCTTGGCGTCGTTGTGGTGGTCATTGCGGCATTGCTTCGAGCAATAGAGCTTGGTTGACAGCTTCGCCGCCGGGATGGCCCTACCGCAGCGCCGGCATGGCGGTCGGTTCCTCTTGGCCTCGAGGACGGCCTCCGCCTCCATCCGGTGATAATCGCGCTGCCCGCATTGGGCGGTGCAATAGACGCGCCTGGAGGCGTGCGGCTTGTCCCGGTCGATCAGGGCGCCGCAACCGGGACATGGATCATCAAAGTCTTGCCGCGAGAGCATAAGCCGATTCCTCGGAGGCTTCCTTGCGGCGATTCCACAGCGCATGGTGAGCCTGGGCGCAGTGCTGGCCGCAGAACTTCCGATGATCATCCGGCAGCGGCCCATGGCATTGAACGCAACGCGTCCGCTCGATTAGGGCGCCGGCTCCGAGTTGCACATATTCGGGTTGCCCTTCAGCCCATGGCGGGCGCCTGGCGCCGATGAGCCGCATCGCCTCGCCCACAATGTCGGCGGCCGTGGCGTCTGCCTCGTGCCAACCCCATCCCTTCAGGCATAGGCGCGAGCGGATGCTATAGCGGCACGTCGCCTCGAAGGCGAAGGGAGTAGGATCTCCGGCGTTCAGGATGGTGGCAACGATCGAGACCATGTGCCGGCGCCGATCGCGGTTGATCGCGCGCGGTCGTACCTTCGGCAGAGGCTTCGCT
The DNA here is from genome assembly GCF_052115225.1 of Mesorhizobium sp. 2RAF45. NCBI lineage: Bacteria > Pseudomonadati > Pseudomonadota > Alphaproteobacteria > Hyphomicrobiales > Phyllobacteriaceae > Mesorhizobium > Mesorhizobium sp. 2RAF45. The sequence goes on from NZ_JBFRGG010000025.1 coordinate 39,863, forward strand.
TCCGGCGCGGGCGTCCAAGGCAGGCGCGAAAGCATGGTTCACCTCGTTTGCGCGGCGGGAGCCCAATCCAGTTTTGCAAGCGCATCTGCCACGGCGCCAGGGTCGAGCCCGGCTTCCTTGGCCTGTGCCAGCCCTTGAATGAGGGTTGTGAAGGCGCGGGCCGAACCGCCAGCATCGAAGGCCTGAAGCGGCGTCATCACGTCGATTGAGACGGTAGCGCCGAGCTTTTCGGTGGCTTCCTCGGCAAGTGCCTCGGCGATCGGTTGCAGCGTCCATTGGCACAGATGGCGCTGCGCTTCCCGCACGAGCGGCCCTTGTGCGGCCGAGTCGAACAGAGCGGGCAGAACACCGAAGGCCCCAGCAATGGCATTGCGGGCAGCAGAGAGCGTTTCGGCTGTCATCGAGTTCGACATGTCGGGAGACAGGCTGGAAGGCCTCCAGTCGACCGCTGGAGCCGGTCCACCGGCAGCACCCACGTTCACGCTCTCGCGTAGCAGGACGCGGCCACGCTGCCCACGGAAGGACCGGGCGAGCGACGTGTTGTCAGTTTCCGGTTGCTCGGGCATGGGAACGACTTGCGAGCCGAGCGGTGCATTCTCGAAGACTTCGGCCAGCGAGCTTTCCACCGCCTGCAATAAGCTCGCGGTGAGGCTTGACCGGCGTAGGGGTGCCGTGCCGAGCCAGGGCGCGGCAGGATCGGCGCCGATGCGAAGATGAAGCACCTCGCCGGCAAGAGCCGTTTGCGTGGTGCCGCCACCGGCTTCCGAGACAGAGACACGGTATGCGCTCGGCCGGCCGTTGCGGGTTCGAAGATCCCAGTCGCTGCAGGGAACAAGCCCGTCGCGGATCAGGAAGAGCGCCTCGCCCCGCAAGGCGAGCGAGCGGCCAAGCATCGCCATGGTGCGCCGGTTTAGGATGTTCGTGCCCTGCACGGTGGCCAGGCCGAAGCCGTTCTCCCACAAGCTGATGCAGGATTGCGACGTGGCGGTGAGTTCGGCAATGCCGCCCCGGCCGCTGATGTACGATTCGCGCGCGGCTATGATTTCCGCGGTGAAGCCGGACGCTGAGGAACGTTTCTCGATCTTGCGCTTGAACGGCCACATTTCACGCCCTCCGATAAGGGCGCAGCAGATCGCCAGCGCCGGAATTTGACATTGCCTCGGCCGCCCATGACGCCGAGCGGCTTTTTTCGACCGTGACGGAACCGGCGGTCACGCGTTCGGAAGTAAGGCCGGGTGAGCCCTTCAGGGTCGCGGCCATGTACTCGGCAAGCCGCCGGAAGGCCTCCTCGATGGTCGCAGGCGCGGTTGCGGGCGAATCCGTGCTCCCGGCCGTGCCGGTGAAACGATAGGTGCCACCTGGCAGGCAGTAGCCGCCGAGCGGCGAAGCATCGAGATCGACGGCGACATAGTTCATGTCGAACCGGTCCCACCGCTCGACCGTGGTGATCGTGGCAGGGGTCAACGGCGGATGCCATTCGCCGCAGCCTTCAACGATCCAACTCACGGCCCTTTCTGTGAAGCGATGCGCGGTATACGCCTCAATGCGCTGCCAGATCATCTCCGCGTCGAGCGCGTCAGCCGCAGGCGTCAAGCCGGCCGGCGAAGCGGGATAGCTCGCCGGCAGGTCTTCGGACTGTTTGAGCGTGATCGCGGTCATCAGGCTCTCCAGCGGTTGAGGGCGCGCTGCAGGCCGGCGTCGGCCGGTTCCCGGAAGGGACGATGCCTTGCCTGAACAACGGTCCCCTCATAGGCCGGCCAGGACTGAACGACGCTGATTTCGTGAAGGACGATGTTGGAGAGTTGGCGCCGATCGCCCTGCCAGCGCTCGCCGTCCTTGCCGATGGTGAAGCCGAAGGATGCCCCGCCAATGTCGCCACGTTCGGCCAAGGCCAGCATATCGCGGCCGGCGCCTGTGTCGGGAACGTCCAGTTCGAAGGCAAGGCCCCGGCTATCTTCCGACAGCCGAAGCGTGCCGCTGCGCGTCCTTGCCAGCACAGCGCGCGGATCGTGGTCGGCAAGGGCGAGGATATCCCGCCCCTCCCGCAACGTGTTGGTGAACGCGCCGGGCAGGATTGTCTCCGTGAAGTCGGCAATGCGCGTATCCTGGCCGAAGACGGCGGCATAACCCGCCAGCTTCCGGCCAATTGCCCGCAACTCGATTCCTACCCGGCGTTCCATTTACTGAATGTCCGTCAGGAGTTCGAGCTGCGCCGGACGGGCAACCGTCACGTCCATGGTTGCCAGCGCCGTGAGGCGAAGGCCGCCCGATGCCGCGTCCGAGTACGGATCGCGGATCAGGTCGACCGCGCCCCAGGTGCCAACAAAGATCGGCGCCACGCCGCCGGCTGAAGTCGTGAGCAGCGCCACCACCTCATCCGGTGAGTTGCCGGTCGCCGGCAGGGCGTTGGCCGAAATGGCGATGTTGCTTGCCGGGATGTTGGCAAGCAGGCGATCCCATTCCGAAACGGCCGTGTTGGTGATCAGTGCGCCGTCGAGCTTTCCCCAAAGGGTGGGCGTGATCGCGAGATTGACCGAGCCGGGAGCGGAGACAGCATAGTTTCCCATGAACCGGATAACCGCGCTCCGGAACGCTGACCAGGAAGCCGCCGCATTGACGGCGGTCGCAGTGATTCCGTAGGTGGAGTAGCCGGTGACGACGCCGAGCGGTTCCCCACCGGAGCCCGCGCCCTGGAAGACAGCCGCATCGAGCTTCGCGGCAATGGCGCCGTTCATGTCGCGGCGCACTGCCTGCTCCAGCGCATCGCCGGACTGCTTCAAGGCCTTGCGGGTGATTTTCATCTGGATGCCGAGCGTGTTGTTCGGCGCCAGTTGCCGGTCGGTCGTGGCGAAGACAGTTGGACCGGCCACGCTGCCGGTTTCCGTTGCCGCCCAGCCGGCGGTTACGCTCGACGTGACCACCGGCCATTCCTGCAGCCCGCTGTCGATATTGATCATTTGCGCGCCCATCCGCCCGGCAACGCTGTCGGGGAACAGGCGGTCGATGATCGGCATGGTCTGGATCGGGTTTGGCGTGCCGCTGGCGATGGTCTCGCCGACGCGGAGTTCCAGGGCCTGCCACGGCACGGGAACGCCACGATAACCGCCCTTGGTGCGCAGTTCCTGCACGATCTCGGCCGTCGGGCCGGAAAGCGCCTTGCCCTCATCGAGGAGCAGCGCAATCTGGCGCATTTCGAACCGGTTGATCATGGCGGCAAATTCCCTGTCGCCACGGGTCTCGAGGTCCGCACCGGCTTCGCGCCGTTCGGTATCTTCGGCGGTGAGCGCCGCGCGATAACGGGTTTCGTTCGAGCGGTACTCGGTGTCGAGTTCGCCCATTTTCCTGGTTTCGTCGTCGCTCGGCTTTTCCTTGCCGGCCAGTTCGGCCAAGGCCTGGCGGATCTCGCTCTGCCGGCGCTGGATTGTCACGGAAGTCAGCATGTCGAAAAGTTTCCTTTGATGAGGGATTTCCACGCTTCACGCGCGGGGTTCGGTTGAGCCTCGTTCGGCATTGGTTTGTTTGGTGTGGCAGGGCGGGCAGAGACACTTCAGATTGCCCAGGTCGTACGCGAGTTCCGGCGCCTGCCTCACCGGGGTTTCGTGGTGAACTTCGAGGCGGCCGCGAGCGCCGCAGCGCGTACACATGAAGCCGTCGCGCCGCTTGGCGGCCAGGCGCAGCGCTTGCCATGCTGCCGAGCGATAGATTGAATATCCGGCGCGGCCATTTTTCATGCCCATGTCGGAGCCCTCGACTGCTTTGAGGTCCGGGCAGCGCGGCGCGCGCCCTCCGATATGGCAAGAATGGCAGCGGCAGCGGCATCGATGCGGCCGAGCGAGCGGGCTTTCGCCAGTTTGTGGTTCCCTGCCGGGTCGACCAGCGTGATCGCATCCGAGAACGCCGAGCGCAGCAAGAGGCTTGGGAGCGTCTTTACGTGCCCATCAAACAGGGCGCGGCGGAATCGCTCGATATCTTCGGAGCCGTCCTTCCATCCGAAACCGCGCCAGATGAACGGCACGCGAAGGTTTGCCTTCGCCATTGCCTCGACAAACTCGGCATGGCGGAATCTGTCACCCACGACACAAGAGATCGTTGCGCCGCCTGCCCGGTTCACGACTTCTGCGAGCCAGGGACCTGGCGGCACGGTGTTATCGCCCATCGTGACAAGCTCGCCACGTTCCTTCATGTCCACGTAGCGGCTGGAGACGCCATCAGAGGCGCCGCGATCGGCAAGGGAAGGAACGGCCGGGAACGTGCCCACGGCCTCCAGGCGGCCCGTCTCGGGCCAGTAGAGCGCAGCTGCAGACATGGACCGCGAACCGCCCAGATCGACGCCAAGGATACAGGCACCAGCCCTTGCCGGCAGTTCGCTGACTTCGGCTGCCAACCATTCGTCGACAGTAATGAGGACGGAACGATTGTCGGCGCTGACACGCTCGTTGCGATTCAGATTGCGGAAAGAAGACAGCGCCGAGCCACCGCGGGCGATCGCGCGCCGGGCTTGCGCCTGCAGCCATTCCACGGAAGCGCCGATGCCTTCCACGGCCCCAGGATTGGCGACCAGCAGGCTTTCCGCGTCGTCGGCAGGAGAGCCATAGGCCGGACGGTGTTCCTGCACATACGTGCCCGGCGGAGGTGCATCGAGCCAACGGCTGAATGTGTTCGCGTCGTCGGGCGCCGACGTCGAGATGATCAGCGCCTTGCCGTTGCGCTTGCCCAGCCCGGACAAGATGGCGTTTTCCAACGCGTCGCCCTTTTCCCGCTCCCATGCCGCGCGCTCATCAAGGATGGCCATCGTCGGAGCGCCGCCCAGGACCGATCGACCGTCGGCCGCGATGCATCGGGCAAGCCCGCCGCTGGCGCCCTCGTATTCCACCTCCAGCCGGGAACCGCGTCGAATGGTGAACAGCGCCCGCTTGGCGCGGGGAAGGCGTTCGATGAAACCGACGAGGAAATTGAAAGCCGTCTTGGCCTGGTCACGGTTGCGCGCGGCGAGCAGGATTTCGCGTTTCGGTTGCTTGTCCCACTCGCCCATCACGGCGCCGAGCGCCAGGCCGGCCGCAAGCGCCGTCTTGGCATTGCCGCGACCGATCGAGAGTACGGCAACCATGTTTCCAGGATCGAGAGCGCCCCGAACGAACGTTTTCTGAAATTGCGCAAGCCTGAGCTTTTGCCCGGCCTTCGGTCCCTCTGGAATTTTGAGGGTCTCGAGGAAGGCAATGGCGGCCTCCGCTGGCGTCTTTTCCGCCATTTTTGCCTGAAAATGAGAAGACAACACTCCGGCCACCGGTCTGGCGCCTTTTGGGGTTCGAGGCATTGGAACCGCCCGTGCCATCAGTTCAGCACCTGCGACGCGTCTGGCGCGATGAAGTACCGGGTCAAACATGCGACGAGCAGGGCTTGCTCACGCTCGTTAGGAGCGCGTCCCATCTCCTCGGCGAATGCGATGACAGCCCGGCGGGTGCCCTCGATGATCTGCTCACGCGTGAAGGGAACGGTCCTCATGTTGGGGAGACCGTCACGCTGCATTCCAGCGTCCACCATGCGGTGGCGGGGTCTACGTCGACATGGGTGATCTGCCAGAACCGGTTCTCGATCTCGACGATGCCCGTCTCATCGGGCTCGACCGCAAGCGAGGAGGCGAGGACTTCGATGCTGGCGTGGTCGCGGGGAATGCCACGAATGCCCGCAGTGATTGGGTCGTAGGAGCCTCGGATCCCCTCGCATGCGTAAGGCGTCCAGGTGAAGACGGGCTCGTTGTATTCGTTGTAGTGGTCGACAGCGTTCTTCCAATAGATCGCCGCGCGCAGCGTGCCGGTCAGTGCCGCCGACACATCGTCTTTGAGGTCATCGAGGATTGAAGCCATCCACCGCCCGCCGCCGGCCCTAGGATTAATATCCTATTACCTGATGCGGACAGATAAGGCAACACTTATAGGAATGTGGTCCTAGTGGACAGTCGGGCGCACTTCTGGGCTCTCATCAATGTCGCGAGCCGCGCCGGGCTCGCCGATCACCTCCAGCAAGAGCTTGTTGTTGTGGTCGAGAATCTTGTTGCAAGCGCCCACGCCGCGCCGGTCGCCGAGCAGATAGCCGATGATGAATGCCAAGACGATGAAGGTGATCGAGATCATCATGCTGTGATCCCCTTTGCCGCTGCGTAGGCGTTCGCCGGCCTTTGTTGTTTCTCAAGGTAAGCCTTGGCCTCTGCCATTGGCATCAGCAGGATGTTCGGGTCTTCTCGCGCGGGCGTAGGAGTTAACCTTTCACCTCCAGAGCCATCTGAATTCGGCTCCTGTTCCTGCTCCTGTTCCTGCTCCTGATTAGGCATAGGCTTCGCCAAGGCTTCCGCAAAGGCTTTCGGTAAGGCTTCGGTAAAGGCTTTCGTCTTGCCCTTCAGAAAGGCTTTTGCCCGTTGAATTGTAAGGGTTTTCAGGTCGCCTTCGGGGATGAGGTCGAGACACGCCGCCCATGCTTTGACGACGTTCGGGCTCTCCGGCTGGTTGTATTTCAGGAAGTTCGGAAGGGCGATCACGGAGCCCTTTTCATCGTGCTCTGCCATACCCTTCGACAAGGCTTCTCCAAAGGCTTGCCGGAAGCCTTCCGGCGGCCATTCAAGCTCGGCTGCGAGCCCTGGCAAGGTCGCTCGCATGGCGCCAAGGGCGGTCATGTTCGGATGGGTCAGGATGAAGAAGAACGCGAGTTTTCCCTCATCGCTCAACCCCCGGAACTTCTCATCATTCCATATGCGGGTGTCGATCTTGCGGTATCTGGACATCGGTTCGCGTGCCCTTCCCTTTTATCGGCCGAGGACATGGAGCTTCTGCAACTCGACTGCCACGGCTTTGAGATCCAGGTCATACCGGGCGCCTGCAATGACGCGATTGGTTGCCCGCTCGAAGAGCTGGTACCCGCCGATGTTGTGGTCGCCGATGCTGCAGGTCGATTGCTTGATGTCGAAGCCGCTGTCCCTGGCGAGACGGCGAAGACGACGCTCTATGCTGGCGTCGTCGTTCATGCGGCCGCCCTTCCCGCCGTCGAGCGAAGGCCAAGCTTCTCGGCGATCGCGGACACAACAGCCAGTTTCCTGCCTCCGATCTCAACTGTTGGAATGTCGCCCCTTCGAGCCGCGTCGTAGGACGCATTTCGGGCCAGCCCGTAGAACAGCCTGCCGGCATCCGGGACTGAGATCGTGGGGCGGGATAGTGCTTCATCCAGTGTCATAATGCTGAGACCTTCATGGGTTGATTAAGTAGCAATCATACACATGTATCCCATTCTGGATTGACCCGCAACGTTTCGTGTGTATTTTTAACATGAAATTCGAATTGGGGACTGTGAAAAATGGCCAGGCCGAAGCTGGGCGACAGTGAGAGCAAGCGTCTCCAAATGGTAATCACGGAGGATGAGGTTGAGGCGATCGACCATTGGCAGCACGCGAATCGGGTGCCTTCCAGGTCGGAGGCAATCCGGCGCCTTTGCCAGATTGCGATGCGCTACGAGGCGCAAGAGAGCGACCTCATGAGCGCGCTAAGGAAAGTCGCGGAAGCGATGAAATCCACAACCGCCCTTTGGAGAGATCGGAAGAAATCAGGCGAAGCCGTAGACGAGGTAGAACTCCTGAAGGATGAGTATCGGAAGCTCTACAGGCGGACCAACATCCTGATGTACAGGGCGCAAGTCGGTCGCCTCCAAAGCTCGGCGCTCGCTCGAGGGGCAGACGTCAAGGAAGCGATGCGCCTTGCAGATGAGAAGCGGATCGAACTGGAAAGCTTGATTGCTGGGCTGGAGGAAAAGCACCAATGAAAGGCCACATTCGCGAGCGCAGCCCAGGCCACTGGGCAATCGTCCTCGACGTCGGTGAGATCGATCCGAAGACTGGCAAGAAAAAGCGGAAGTGGCACAGCTTCAAGGGAACGAAGCGCGAGGCGCAGAAAGAATGTTCCCGCCTCGTCACTGTCCTCGACCAAGGCCTCTATGTCGAGCCGACCAAACAGACCGTGGCCGAATTCCTTGACGAGTGGCTTGGCTTCATCAAACCGTCCGTGGCCCCGAAGACACATGAGCGGTATGCCGAGATTTGCCGCAAGGGACTGGCTCCGCTCATCGGCAATGTCATCCTGTCCAAGCTGAAGACGGACCGGATCGACGCCGCCTTCACCACCGCATTGACGGCTCCGCGTGTTGACCACCGCTCCAAGAAGGATGGCAACCAACGCGGGCCTCTGCCGCCGCTGGCGCCCCGCACGGTTCACCACTACCGCCGGGTGTTGGTCAAGGCGCTCGGCCAAGCCGTGACGTGGGAGAGGCTTTCTCGCAACCCAGCCCTAGCGACCACGCCGCCGAAGGTCGAGCGACAGAAGATGCTCGCCTATGACGTGGGCCAGACCGCGACACTGCTTGAAACCCTTCGGTCGACGCGAATGTTTATCCCGATCCTTTTGGCAGTGACGTGCGGGCTCCGTCGCGGTGAGATCCTGGCACTTCGCTGGCGCCATCTGGAGCTTGGCGACAATCGCCGGCAGATGTCGATCGAGGAGAGCGCCGAGCAGACCGCCGACGGCGTACGCTACAAAGAGCCGAAGAGCGGCCGGGCCAGGACAGTGGCGCTGTCGGCCAGCACCGTGGCTGAACTCAAGGCGCACCGCGTGCGGCAGGCCGAGGAACAGCTGCGCCTAGGCATTCGTCCTGACGGCGACAGCTTCGTTGTGGCCCAGGTCGACGGCCAGCCCCTACAACCCCGATCTCTCACGCATGAGTGGGTGCGCGTCCTTGGCAAGACGTCCCTGCCCCGCATCCGATTCCATGATCTTCGGCATACCCATGCCACGCAAATGCTTTCGGCCGGCGTTCACCCGAAGATTGCCAGCGAGCGCCTCGGGCATTCGAACATCGGGATAACATTGGATTTGTACAGCCATGTCATGCCAGGAATGCAGGCAGACGCTGCAGAGCAAGTTGACGTCGCGTTGCAGGCGGCTATAAGCGACAACCGAAAAGGCAAATAGTTGCAAAGTGCGTTGCAAACGGCTGAACAGCCAATTGCGAAATGTCAAAAAGCGCAATAATTGCAATTAGTTGGAGGGATGGCCGAGCGGTTTAAGGCACCGGTCTTGAAAACCGGCGTGGGCGCAAGTTCACCGTGGGTTCGAATCCCACTCCCTCCGCCAGATTTCTCGCATAACTATTAGAATGCGCTAATGCGATTCTCCATTCTCCTTTTTTGCCTGGGGGCCTTCTTCTGGGATTTCGCCGCCAACAATGGCGAATTCACCACTAGGCTTGGTATGCGAGTTGCCAACCTGATCCAGACGTCAGGGCTTTGACAGGTTCGGAGATCCTCCCCAGCCGTACGGGAATGGACAGGCACGCGATCGCTGGGCCCATCCGCCTCCAAACCAGCGATGAACTCGACTTCCTTGCCAGTGACTGCAAAATCGCGTCGAGGATCGTCCGATAGAGGCTTCGCCCTCTTCATCGATCTCGCTCCGCTTAATGCCAAGGGCCTTTGCGTCGGCGATCAGCTGTCAGTTCGTCGACCAAGATGACGTCGGCCTTCGTCGTCTCAGGGACCTTTGCGACCGCTAGCCGAGGCTTGACCCCGGGGAGGCTTCTCAACCGCTTGCTCAACGGACAGCCGCTCTTCCCGTAGCCGCGCCGTCTTGACAATCCGGCTTTGACGCTCCGCCTCAATCGCAATTTTAGCCTCACGATCGGCGCGCTCGAATCGTTCCTTGTCCACTCGTCTTCGGGTCATGGAAAGCCTCCGTTGGCTGACCGACCTTTGAATGTTGCCTCGCAGATAATGTTCCGTCGCAGGATCAGGTTAGGTCCCTGTGCGTGGCGGCACCTGATCGAGGAGTGTAATCTCATCAGTGGGTGATGGCAGTTCGCCATTTGGAGTCAGCTTGTCGACCGCCTCCGGCAAGTCTTTCGTGATCCTGGCAATCAGTTCATCGCGCGACAGGCCAGTTTGCATGGAAAGCGAGGTGAGAGTCTCCTCGTCTATCGCTGTTTCGACATCCTTCGGGTCGATCGGCTGGTTCGGGCCGGGACTGACCCACGAATCCACCTTCGACCCTGCTCCCGCATTCCTGAAGCGGTCGAGGATGTCCCCCAACGCCGTCCCCGAGACACTCTTGGATACCTGATCCAAGAGCCCGCCTTGAGGATTGTTCGGATCGGTATTTCTCGCACCGCGGATCAAGTCTCCGATCTTGTCGCGATTTTGATAGGCCAGAATGCCGAGCATGGCGACAGCCATTCTTCCAAGATTTGCCATTGGTTTTCCTCCCTAGGGTCACAAGGAGAAGGTTTCGTGCTGGCAAAGGTTCCACCTGTTCGGGTCGAGTAGAGCTTCCAATGCGTTCAGTCCGTCTCCAGCCGGAAATCCTGCAGCGAACCGTGCCGTAGATCCTCTTCGCCGCGCAAGTGCTTCACACGGCCAATGATGCCAGGCTTGACCCATTGCGTCGCCGGTCGCTTCATCCCCTGGGGCGCAGGCCCGGCATGCTCCTGGACACGCTTCCACAGCCGCTCGCGGATAGCCTGGCTGGAGTTGATGAAGGCCGAACCGACATAGCGGCCGGTTTTGCGATCGGCCATCAGGGCAAAGGCCGGC
>NZ_JBFRGG010000026.1:0-39036 GCF_052115225.1 Mesorhizobium sp. 2RAF45
CCCATGCCGAGATAGTCGTTGGAGCACCAGACGGTGATTTCCTCGGCGCGGCCGTTGGAGCGCCAGATGGCGCGCGGAAATTTGCCCGCGATGCGCTCGAGGTCGGCGAAGACACGATAGCGACGCTCGGCGTGGAGCTGGTCGATCGCTTCTTCGAAGAACCGCTGGTAGTTCATGTCGGCTTCCCAATTTTGCGCGGGATCATAATCATTGGCCTATTGGTCGTCCACCGGGCCATTTTGGTCAAAATGCCACGCCCCGCACATGTTCCTAACGATGGCGGATCGTGGCCTATTCCCATTCCACGACACGCACTGTGGATCACTTTTGTTTCAGCACGATGCCACATTTGGTGAACGCCGGTTACCAAGGGTTCTAATGGCCATGCGGCAGGCTTTCCAGTAAGGCGGTGTTTGAGACAGTTTCCGATAAATCTTGAGATGCGAGGATGCGGATGACGGTTTTGGTGACAGGCGGTGCCGGCTATATCGGCAGCCACATGGTCTGGGAATTGCTGGATGCGGGCGAAAGCGTGGTCGTGCTCGACCGCCTTTCCACCGGCTTCGAATGGGCGGTGGCGCCGGAGGCAAAGCTGGTCGTCGGCGATGTCGCCGACAAGGAATTGGTCGGTTCGATCATCAGGGACAATCATGTCGACGCGATCATCCATTTCGCCGGTTCCATCGTGGTCCCCGAATCGGTCGCCGAGCCGCTCGCCTACTATGAGAACAACACCTCAAAGACGCGCACGCTGATCGAAACCGCGGTGCGCGAGGGCGTGCCGCATTTCATTTTTTCCTCGACCGCCGCCGTCTATGGCGGCGCCGGGCTGGAGCCGGTGCGCGAGGATGCCCGCCTGGCGCCGGAATCGCCCTATGGCCTGTCCAAGCTGATGAGCGAATGGATGTTGCGCGATGCCGGCCTCGCGCATGACATCCGCTACACCGCGCTGCGCTATTTCAACGTCGCCGGCGCCGACCCCAAGGGCCGCACCGGCCAGTCGACGCCGGGCGCCACGCATCTGATCAAGGTCGCCTGCGAGACCGCGCTCGGCAAGCGGCCTTTCATGCAGGTGTTCGGCACCGATTACCCGACGCCCGACGGCACCTGCATGCGTGACTATATCCATGTCAGCGACCTGGCAGCCGCGCATCGCCTGGCGCTGCAGCGGCTGCGCGCCGGGGGACAGAGCCTCATCGCCAATTGCGGCTACAGCCATGGCTATTCGGTGCTCGAGGTCATTGAGAGCGTGCGCCGTGCCTTTGGCCACGATTTCGAGGTGAAGATGGGCGACCGGCGTCCCGGCGACGCCGCGGCGGTGGTCGCCAATTCGGACCTTGCCCGGGCGGAACTCGGTTGGACGCCGCAACGCGACGATCTCGACCAGATCGTTGCCGACGCACTCGCCTGGGAGCGCATCCTGACCAGCAAGAACTCCGCCCGCGGCTGAGCCAAGCCCCGAGGGCTCGCAAGGCGCGCGGCGACACGCTATGGAAGCAGTCGCGACGCGGCGTCGAGGCGCCGCGCCGCCGAGAGCTTTTGGGGGATGGCATGAAGATAACGGTGCTCGGCGCCGGCGTTGTCGGTACGGCAGCAGCCTATTACCTGGCCGCCGACGGCCACGAGGTCACCGTGATCGAGCGCCATGTCGCGCCGGCGCGGGGCACCAGCCAATCCAATGCCGGCCTGGTTTCGCCGGGTGACGCCACCGCCTGGGCCTCGCCGGCGGCGCTGAAGACGTTTCTGCGCGGGCTCTACAATCATGATCTCGGCATCAAGGTACGGCTGCGCTTCGATCCCTATTTCCTCGCCTGGAGCCTGCGTTTCCTGCGCCAATGCACGGTGGCCCGCCTGCGCGCCAACAGCCAGGTCAAGCTGCGCCTCGCGCTCTATTCGCGCGACTGCATCAACGCCATCTCGGCCGACACCGGCATCCACTATGACGAGCGCAAGAAAGGCATCCTCTATTTCTTCCGCTCGCAGCACAGCCTCGACACCGGCACCGACAATTACCGCTATCTGGCCGAGCACGGCCTGCCGATCGAGATCGTCGGCCGCGACCGGCTGGTCGAGCTCGAGCCGGGCCTTGCCGGCGTGAAGGAAAAGATCGCCGGCGGCGTCTATTCGCCGATCGACCAGACCGGCGATTCCCGGAAGTTCGTGGAAAAGCTCGCCGCTCATGCCGCCGAAAAGCTCGGCGTGAAATTCCTCTACGGCACGACGGTCGAGGGTCTCGACATAGAGGGCGACCGGGTGCGGGCGGTGATGACCTCGGGCGGACCGGTGACCGGTGACGCCGTCGTCATCTCGATGGGGCCTGAAAGCGGTCTGCTTGGCCGCCGCTACGGCATCGACCTGCCGGTCTATCCGGTGAAGGGCTATACCGCGACCATTCCGTTGGAAGACGAGAGCAAGGGGCCGACCATGGGCGGCGCCGACGAGGACCAGCTGATGGCCTATTCGAGGCTCGGCAACCGGTTGCGGCTGGCTTCGACCGCTGAATTCACCGGCTTCGACCGCTCCCACAAGCCCAGCGACTTTGCCACCATGTTCAGGACCGCAAAGGACCTCTTTCCCGGCGCTTTCGACGAGAAGAAGGCGGAGCTCTGGGCGGGCCTCAGGCCGATGATGCCGGGCTCCGTGCCGGTCATTGGCCAGGCACGCTATCAAAACCTCTATCTCGACACCGGCCACGGCCATGTCGGCTGGACCATGGCCTGCGGCTCCGGAAAATTCCTGGCCGACCTCGTTGCCGGCCGTAAGCCCGAGATCGACCCGCAGGGGCTTGTGTACGGGGGATAGGATGTCGGGACCGCAAGTCGCCATCGACCTTGGCCGTATCGAGCGCAACGCCCGCACCATTGTCGACCGCTGCGCCCTGTCCGGCATCAAGGTGTTCGGTGTCACCAAGGGCATGTGCGGCATGCCGCAAGTGGCGCGTGCCATGCTGCGCGGCGGCGTCGCCGGCATTGCCGAATCGCGTTTCGAAAACATCCGCCGGCTGCGCGACAGCGGCATCAACGCGCCGATCATGCTGCTGCGCAGTCCACCCATGGCGCGCATCGAGGAGGTGGTGCGCACCGTCGACATCAGCCTGCAGTCGGAACTCGCCACCATCCGCGAGATCTCGCGCATCGCCGAGCGCATGGGCCGCGTCCACGACATCATGCTGATGATCGATCTCGGCGACCTGCGCGAAGGCATCTGGCCGAGCGACCTGATCCCCACCGTCGAGCGGATCCTCGAGTTCAAGGGCGTGCGCGTCGCCGGCATCGGCACCAATCTCGGCTGTTTCGGCGCCATCATGCCGACACCGGAGAATCTCGGCCAACTCGTCGCCCATGCCTACAAGACCGAACGCCTGTCCTGCAAAAGCCTCGACTGGATCTCCGGCGGCGCCTCGTCGTCGTTGACGCTGCTGCTCGAAGGCAAACTGCCCGCCGGCATCAACAATCTCCGGGTCGGCGAGGCGATCCTGCAAGGCGGCGTCGAAACCTTCCGCGATGTGCCATGGGCCGAACTCGAGCCCGACGCCTGCCGCCTGACCAGCGACATCATCGAGGTCAAGCTGAAGCCGTCGCGGCCGATCGGCGAGTCCGGCTACGACGCCTTCGGCAACCAGCCGGTCTTTCCCGACGAGGGCGACAGGCTGCGCGCCATCGCCAATATCGGCCGCGAGGATGTGCTGGTCGAAGGGCTGACGCCGATCGCCAAGGGGATTCGCGTTCTCGGCGCCTCCAGCGATCATCTGCTGCTCGACGTGCAGGACGCCGACCCGCCGCCGGTCGTCGGCGACCGCGTCGCCTTCCGCATGAGCTATGGCGCCATGCTGCTGGCGATGACGTCGGAATATGTCGAAAAGGCCCCGATGCATGACGTCGCCGACTTTTCCGGCCGCAAGATGGTGTCGATCTCGGCCGAACAGGAAGCCGCCGGCGTTCTTGCCCGCGAGGGGACCGGCGCGCGGCTGGAGGCGATGAATTTCGACGTCGTGGAACTCACCGATGTCGAGCGGCCGCCCTCCGGGTTGATCCGGCTGAGTGCCGGCGCCGATCGCCGCATCGCCCACAAGGCGCTGACGGCGACGGCGCGCGCGACGCACTCCTTCGGCCTGATCTGGATCGATTCCATCGCCGCGCTGATGCCGGAAGACGAAGAGGGCATCGACCTGCCGGAAGGTTCTGTGCTGGCCCGGACCCTCGGCCTCGATCACAAGGCCGGCGCGCTGCAGCCGCAGCTGTCGCCGGAAAATGTCGTCATCGTCGGCCTGCGCCACGCCGACCCGGCCGAGGCGCGGGTGCTGAAGGATTCGCGAGTGTCGGCCTTCACCATGACCGATATCGACGCCATGGGCATGCGCGACCTGATGCATGAGGCGATCCGCATCGCCACATCGGGCACGCAAGGCTTTCATCTCAGCTATTCGCCGACAGCGACTGAATTCGCCGGCTGGGCGGCTGGCTCCGGCGGGCTGACGGTGCGAGAGACGCATCAGGCGATGGAGGCGATCGCGCTCTCCGGCGGCCTGCTGTCGATGGATATTTCGGGCCTGACCAAGGATATGGAGCCCAGGATCGGCGCTGACACCGTGAACTTCGTCATGTCGGCCTTCGGCAAGCGGATCCTGTGATCAGCCCCGTGCTTCGACCGCCGCGCGCCACGCGCTGACATAGGCTGCCCAGGCCGCGTCGGTCGGCGGTTCCAATCGCTCGCCTTTGCCATGCGCCGTGACCTGATCGGACGCCAGCAGTGCCGCGCCGATGCTGGTTCCCGTGGCCGCTTCAGAGGCGACGACGGCACGGCCTGTGCTTGCGGCCAGCATGCCGACAAACAGGCGATTGCGGGCAAACGGTCCTTCGATGGTGGTCGGGCCATCGGCGCCGATCAGGTCGAGGCAGGTCGCCGTCATCAGTGCCAGGTAGAACGAGATGGAGGCAAAGCGCTGTCCATTGTTCATGCCGTCGGCATTGAGCCATGTCGCGGCCTGATGCGGGAACGGCCCTGATCCCTGTTGCGTCGACGGCAGCAGCAATGTCTTTCGCGCGAGCACGGCCCGGACATCATCGTCGCTCCAAGTCTCCGGCCGGCCCTCAGTCAGCACGGAAAATTCGCGGCCGCCCATGAAACGGGCCGAGGGGATGGGGTCGCCCAGCGCGTTGACATTGACCAAAGTATCGCGCGCCGGATCGAGGCCGACCGTCCTGCCGCCCACCGCCATCGACACCACCCAGGTGCCGGTCGAGACGACCGAAAAGGGTGGCACGTCGGACAGGAGATGCGGCAGCAGCGAGGCGTTGGAATCGTGCAGGCCGCAGAACACGGGGGTTTGCGCATCAAGGCCGGTGCGCGCGGCAAGCGCTGGCAGGATCGGACCAAGGCGATCCCTGGCCGGCCGCACCGGTGCCATCAGGCCGCGCCAATCCAACCGATCGACCAGCGACGAAAAGTCGGCATGCCATGGATTCCACAGATCAGTGTGGCAACCAAGCGAGGTCACTTCGTTGGCGGCGACGCCGGTCAGGCGCAGCGCCCAGTATTGCGGGTACATCAGAATCGCGGCCGCATGCGCGAACGCGGCCGGAAAGCACTTCTGCTGCCAAAAGAGTTGCGCGCCGAGATTGAGGCCGATTGGCAGGCGCGGCGTCCCGGTCTCGACGAAGGGCGGTCGAACAGCGTCATAGTCCGCCGCCAGCCTGTCGGGGCCGTCGAACTCATAGTCCAGCACCGGCAGAACCAGTTCGCCCGAAGCGTCGACCAGCGCACCCGTCGCGCCATGCGTGGTGATCGATATGGCGTCGATGCGCCGTTCGCGGTTGAGGCCGGCAAGGCTGTCGAGGATGAATGTCCACAGCGCCTCGACATCGTGATGTGGGTAGGGCGCCTGCCGCAGCGGCGCATTTGCCATGCGGCGCAGCGCCACCTCGCTCAATGTCGCGAGGTCGACAAGCGCCACCTTGGCGTTGGTCTTGCCGATGTCGATGACGGCGATGTGGCGAAGCGCGCTCATGCCATATGGAACATAGTTTCCAGCGGCACGGCCACCGGCTCATTGTCCGGCTTCGTTTCCATGATGTCGGCCATGTGAGCCCACCAGCGCTGCATCACCGGGTGCTTCGGCAATTCGGCCATGCCGTGATCGTCGCGCCGCCACAGCACGCCGAACAGGATGTTGGTCTCTTCGTCGAGATGGATTGAGTAGTCGGACACGCCGGCCTGCTTCAAGAGCGCGACCAGCGACGGCCAGATCTCGTCATGGCGCTTCCTGTACTCGGCCTTCATGCCCGGTTTGAGCTTCATCTTGAACGCGTATTTCTCAGGCATCAGCTGTTACCACGCAGCCGCCGCCAGACAATCGGCAGGGCGATGACGATGATCAGCAGCACGCCGATGAAGATCGACATGACGATGCCGGGCACGTTGAGCAAGCCGAGCCCGAACGTCACCAGCCCCATGATGAAGGCGGCGAGTACGACGCCGACAATGCTACCGGCCCCCCCCAGAATGCTGATGCCGCCGAGCACCACCATGGTGATGACTTCCAGCTCATAGCCTTGCGCGATCGACGGCCTCGTCGAGCCGAGCCGCGAGGTGATCAGTACCGAGGCTATGCCTGACATCAGTCCCGTCAGGCAGAACAGGATGAATTTGATGCGGCCGACGCGCAAGCCGGAAAACTGCGCCGCGACCGGATTGTTGCCGATGGCAAAGACGCGGCGGCCGAAACTCGTGCGATGCAGCAGGAACCAGTAGACGACGGCGGCGATGAGGAAGAGCACCAACTCGAACGAGACCACCCACCAGACATAGCCCTGGCCGAAGAAGGCGAAGCTTTCGGGATAGCCCTTATAGGCCTGGTCGCCGAGGATGATGAAGGCGATGCCGCGGAACAGGCTCATTGTGCCTATTGTGACGACGATTGAGGGCAGGCCGAGCCTTGTCACCAACAGCCCGTTGAAGGCGCCGCAGCCGAGGCCTACGACGATGCCGATCAGCACCAGCACCGGCGTGTCCGCGCCGGCCTGCACCGCCATGCCCATCATGGTCGAGGCGAGCGCTATTATTGCGGCCACCGACAGATCGATCTCGCCCGAAATGATCAGCAATGCCATGGCAAAGGCGATCAGGCCCTTCTCGGTGAAATTGAAGGTGAGATCGGACAGCGAATACGGATCGAGGAAATAGGGTGAGGCAAAACTGTTGATGGCGAAGATGGCGACGGCCACCACGATCAACAGCGCCTCCCAGGAAAAGATCGCCGAGCGAAACGGCTTATCGAGCCGGTCGGGAATATGCCGCGGGGCAGGGATGTCGGTCATGCCACCTCCGCCTTTCTCAGGATGATGCGGCCTTGCTGGCGTTCACCGCGCGCGTTAAGCACAACAGCCAGGATGATGGCGCTGCCCGAAATCGCCATCTGCCAGAAGGGCGAGATGTTGATGACCGGCAGCGCGTTGGAAATGATGCCGAGGAACAGCGCGCCAAGCACCGCGCCGCCGACCGAGCCGATGCCGCCGGCGATC
Source organism: Mesorhizobium sp. 2RAF45 (assembly GCF_052115225.1). NCBI lineage: Bacteria > Pseudomonadati > Pseudomonadota > Alphaproteobacteria > Hyphomicrobiales > Phyllobacteriaceae > Mesorhizobium > Mesorhizobium sp. 2RAF45. Next base: position 7,521 of record NZ_JBFRGG010000026.1, read on the forward strand.
GAGATGCCGCCGATGACGCAGGCGGCGATGATGTTGAGTTCATAACCGTTGGCGACCTCGACCGAGGCGATGACGTAGCGCGAGATCCAGAGGTAGCCGGCAAGCCCGCCGATCATGCCGGAGATGCAGAAGACGATGAATTTCGTGCGGCCGACATCGATGCCGGTATAGACCGACGCCGTCGGGTTGACGCCGATGGCATAGATCGAGCGGCCGAGCGCGGTGCGTGTCATCAGCACGAAGAACAGCGCGATGACCAGGATGGCGATCCAGGACAGCACCGGAATGCCGAGGAAGGCCGCGCGCTGGAAACCGATGAAATCCGGGCTCATCTTGTCGGCATTGACCCAGGCGCCGCCGGACAGGACGAAGGTGGCGCCGCGATAGATGGTGAGTGTGCCCAAAGTCACCACGATCGAGGGGATGTTCAGCCGCCACACCAGAAGGCCGTTGATGGCGCCGAGCACCAGCCCGACCGCCAGCGCGATGACGATCAGTGCCGGGATCGGGATCGCCGGGTGCGCGGCGTTCAGCATCGCCACCACCATGCCGGTGAAGCAGAGGTTGGAGGCCATCGACAGGTCGATCGACCGGGTCAGGATGACCACCATCTGGCCGAGCGCCAGGATCATCAGGATCGAGGTGTCGTTGAACACCTGGCGCAGATTGCCGGGGTCGGCAAAGGCCGGGAAGCGGGTTGAGATCAGCCCGATCAAAACAACGATCGCCGCGGCCAGCCAGATCTCGCGGTATTTCAGAAAGGCCTTCATGCCGCGATCCCCGCTGCCGTCCGCACCAGCGTCTCGGCGTCCAGCCCTTTATTGTCATAGACCGCCGCGACAAGGCCCTCGCGCATGACCACCACCCGGTCGGACATGCCGAGTATCTCCGGCAGTTCCGACGACACCATGATCACCGACAGGCCCTGCGCCACCAGCTCGGCCATGAAGCCGTGCACGGCGGCTTTCGAGCCGATATCGATGCCCTTGGTCGGCTCGTCCAGGATGATCACCTTGGGCGCGGTCGCCAGCCATTTGGCGATGACGATCTTCTGCTGGTTGCCGCCCGACAGCGTGCCGACATCCTGGCTGAGCGACGAGGCCCTGAGGTCAAGCCGCTCGGTGTAGGAGCGGGCGAGCGAAAACTCTTCCGCCAGCCGCAGCAGGCCTGACTTGGAGGTACGCTTGAGCGAGGGCAGCGAGACGTTCTGGAAGATCGGCAGGCCGATCACCACGCCCTGCTTGCCGCGTTCCTCCGGCACATAGACGATGCCGGCCTCGATCGAATCCGCCGCCGTTTTCGGCGCTATCGCCTTGCCTTCCAGCGTGATCGTGCCGCCTGATGTGCGCGTGATGCCTGAGATAGCCTGCATGACCTCGCTGCGCCCGGCACCGACAAGGCCGTAGAAGCCGAGGATTTCGCCCTTGTGCAGCTCGAAGCCGATATTGTTGAACTCGGTCGGGTGCGACAGGCCGGAGACGGAGAGCACCGGCGCACCGATCTCGGCCTTGCGCTGCGGGAAGATGTGGTCGACCGAGCGGCCGACCATCATGCGCACGATCTGGCTCTGGCCAGCATCCTTGATCAGGCCTTCGCCAACCATCTCGCCGTCGCGGAACACCGTGTAGCGGTCGGCGATGCGGTAAATCTCGTCGAACTTGTGGCTGATGAACAGGATCGCCTTGCCTTCCTCCTTGAGGAATTCGATGAGCAGGAACAGCTCCTCGATCTCCTTCATCGAAAGGGCTGCTGTCGGCTCGTCCATGATGACGATCTGCGCGTCGATCGACATGGCGCGCGCCACCGCGACGAGATGCTTGTTGGCGATGCCGAGATCTTTCAGGCGCGCATCGGCGTCGATATGGCCGGCATGCATGGTGTCGAGCACTTCGCGGGCATTTTTGCGCATCGTGCGCCAGTCGATGGTGCCTAGCCGTGTGCGCGGCGCGTGGCCGAGAAAGATGTTTTCGGCGACGCTCAGATCGTCGAACAGCACGGTTTCCTGATGGATGGCGGTGACGCCATGGCCGAAGGCGGCATGCGCGCTGGGCAAGGTGACGGCCTGGCCGTCGATGCTGATCGTGCCCGAATCCGGCTGATAGATGCCGGTCATGATCTTGACCAGCGTCGACTTGCCGGCGCCGTTCTCGCCGATCAGTGCCGTCACCTGGCCGGGGTAGAGCGACAGACTGACATTGTGCAGCGCGCGCACGCCGGGAAAGCTTTTCGAGATGCCGGACAGCGACAGGCTTGGCGCGGAGGCCGCTGGCCCCTCCATCACCGTGCCGTGCTGGGCTGTCGTGTCCATGGTCGTATCAAGCCCTGAAAGTAGGTCCGTTTAAAATCGCGGCGGGATGTGAGCCCCGCCGCGACGGCTTGAAAGGGTCCCAGATCAATAGATCTTGGAGAACTTCTCGATGTTGGTCTTGTCGAACTGGAAGGGCGGAGCCATCGCAGCCGAGTTGCTATCGTCGAGCGTGACCTTGCCGACGCGGCCGATCGACAGCGTCGCACCAGGCTTGGCCTCTTCCTTCTTCACCGCCAGGTCGTGAGCGAGGTAGACGGCGGAGTAGCCGAGGTCGATCGGGTTCCACAGCGCGACCGCCTGGCTGGCGCCGTTGTCGATGAACTTCTTGAACTCGGACGGCAGCGCCAGACCGGTGACATTGACCTTGCCGATCAGCTTCTCGTCGGTGACGACCTGGGCGGCGGCAACAACGCCGACGGTGGTCGGCGCGATGATCGCCTTGAGGTTCGGATAGGACTTCAGCAGGCCCTTGGCTTCATCGGTGCTCTTGGCCGAATCATCGTCGCCATAGACGGTGGCGACGAGCTTGATCTTGGGGAACTTCTCCGGCAGCACCTTCTTGGCCGCGTCGATCCAGGCGTTCTGGTTGGTCGCGGTCGAGGAGGCCGACAGGATGGCGACATCGCCGCCTTCCGGCAGATAGTCGGCGGCAAGCTTGATGATCGTCTCGCCGATCAGGCCGGTGTCGGACGGGTTGAGGTGAAGCTGGCGGCCTTCCTTGGCAACGCCCGAATCCCAGGAGATGACGGTGATGCCGCGCTCCATGGCCTTCTTCAGCACCGGCACCAGCGCGTCCGCGTCATTGGCCGAAATGGCGATGGCGTTGACCTTCTGCGCGATCAGCGAGTTGACCACTTCGATCTGCGCTTCGGCGGTCGCCTTGGTCGGGCCGGTGTAGATGATGTCGACATCGCCGAGTTCCTTGGCCGCCTCTTCGGCGCCCTTGTTGGCGGCGTCGAAGAAGCCGTTGCCGAGCGACTTCACCACCAGTGCGATCTTGACGTTTTCGGCATAGGCGGCATTCACGAACATGGCGGCCGAGAATGCGGCCGTCACCATCAGTTTCTTCAAAAAGCTCATCGCATATCCTCCCTTGAGCGTTGCATTCCATCGCCGCTGCGGGCGTGAGGTGTCTCAGGCCTGCAGTGAAGATTCTTCCTTTGCCGTCTTGCGGGCGACGATCAGCGTCACGCCCGCGGTCTCCAACATCTTGGCTTCGCGATCCTCGATGCCGTCATCGGTGATGACGGTGGCGATGCGCGACAACCCGCACAGGATCAGGCTGGAGCGCTTGCGGAATTTCGAGGAGTCGACCAGCACCACCAGCTCGTCTGCCTGGTCGATCAGCTTCTGCTCCGCCTGGATCAGCAGCGGATCGCCTTCCATCAGGCCGAGCGGTCCCAGCCCTTGCGCGCCCATGAACATGCGGCGTGCATAGAAATTGCGCGTCACGTCATTGTCGAAGGGCGACAGGATGATGTTCTGCTCGCGATAGATAGTGCCGCCCGACAGCATCACCGTGTTCTTCGAGTGCTTGAGCAGATGCTCGGCGATCGGGAACGAATTGGTGAAGATCGGCATGCGCCGACCGGTCAGGAAATGCACCATCTGGAAGGTGGTGGTGCCGCCATTGATGATGATCGGCTCGCCATCCCCGCACAATTCGACCGCTTCCCGGGCGATCGCCCTCTTCTGCGAAGCGTTGATCGTTTCGTTGACGGAGAAGGGCCGGCCGGCCAGGCCGATGAATTGCGGTGGCGAAATCGCTTCGGCGCCACCGCGCACCCGGCGCAGGCGCTTTTGCACATGCAGGGCCGCGATATCGCGCCGGATCGTCGCCTCCGACGACTCCGTCAGGTCGACCATTTCCTGCACCGTCACCACAGGCTTTTCCTGGACGGCGGACAGAATGATCCTGTGGCGCTCTTTTTCGTGCATGGTTCCTCCCTGCCTGGCCATCTAGGCACTCATAACGAGCAGTGTCAATCATTTCCGATCATATAATTTCATTGTGCAGTGCAATATGATCGATCTTGATCGTTTATGATTGACAAGCGAGATGCTTGCGTAGACATTCCGGGCAAAATGGACTGCGGCTTTTTGCGTCCCAGGGAGGATACCTATGCTCGATAAGCGCTCCGGCTCGCGCCTTGCCAATCTTTGGGATGATGCGAAAACCCAAGGGATGAGCGACCCCGAGCTTCTGGTGTATCGTTCGAACACGCTGGGTTCCGACAAGCGTGTCACCAACTATGGCGGCGGCAACACCTCCTCCAAGATATGGCAGAAGGACCCGCTCAGCGGCGAGACTGTCGAAGTGCTGTGGGTCAAGGGTTCGGGCGGCGACAGCGCCTCGATCAAGCTTGACGGCTTCGCCACGCTCTACATGGACAAATTGCGCGCGCTGAAAGGCCTTTATCGCGGCGTCGAGCATGAGGACGAGATGGTGGGATATCTGCCCCACTGCACGTTCAATCTGAACCCACGCGCGGCCTCGATCGACACGCCGCTGCACGCCTATGTGCCGAAGCCGTTTGTCGATCATATGCATCCCGACGCCATCATCGCCATTGCCGCGGCGAAGGATTCCAAAGCGCTGACCAAGGAGATCTTCGGCGATGCCATCGGCTGGCTGCCGTGGAAGCGGCCGGGCTTCGAGCTTGGCCTGTGGCTGGAGAGGTTCTGCCTCGAACATCCCGCCGCCAAGGGCGTCATCCTCGAAAGCCACGGCCTGTTCACCTGGGGCGACACGCCCAAGGAATGCTACGAGACGACGATCTCGGTGATCAACCAGGCGATCGAGTGGTTCGAGCGCCGCTCCGAGGGCCTCGCGATCTTCGGCGGCGAAGTGGTCAAGTCGCTCGATGCCAAGGAGCGGCGCGCCGTCGCGGCGAAACTGATGCCGAAAATCCGCGGCCTGATCTCGGAAAAGAGCCACAAGCTTGGCCATTTCGACGATTCCGCCGCCGTGCTCGAATTCATCAACTCCAGGGATTTGCGTCCGCTGGCGGCACTCGGCACCTCTTGCCCGGACCATTTCCTGCGCACCAAGATCCGCCCGCTGGTTATCGAGTTCGATCCGGCAAAACCCGATGTCGATGCCGTCATTGCGCGCCTCGCCGACGACATCGCCGAATACCGCGTCGGCTACCAGGCCTATTACGACAGCTGCAAGCATCCGGATTCGCCCGCCATCCGCGATCCCAATGCCGTGGTCTATTTGATGCCCGGCGTCGGCATGTTCACCTTCGCCGGCGACAAGGCGACGGCGCGAATTTCCGGCGAATTCTACGTCAACGCCATCAATGTCATGCGCGGCGCCTCGACCGTTTCGTCCTATGTCGGCCTGCCCGCCCAGGAAGCCTTCGACATCGAATACTGGCTGCTCGAGGATCTCAAATTGCAGCGCATGCCGAAGCCGAAATCGCTCGCCGGCCAGATCGCGCTGGTCACTGGTGGCGCCGGCGGCATTGGCCGGGCGACTGCAAACCGGCTGCTGCGCGAAGGCGCCTGCGTGGTGCTGGCCGACATCGATGAGGCTGCATTGGCCAGCGCCAATGAGGAACTGGCGAAAGCCTATGGCAAGGATTTCGTCCGCCCGGTTGTGATCAACGTCACCTCGGAAGACCAGGTCGTCTCGGGCTTTGCCGAGACGGCGGTCGAGTTCGGCGGCATCGACATTCTGGTCTCCAACGCGGGTCTCGCCTCCTCGGCGCCGATCGAGGAGACGTCGCTGGCGCTGTGGAACAAGAACATGGACATCCTGTCGACAGGCTATTTCCTGGTCTCGCGGGAAGCGTTCCGGCTGTTCCGGGTGCAGAAGATCGGCGGCAATGTCGTCTTCGTCGCCTCCAAGAACGGCCTTGCCGCCTCGCCCAACGCCGCCGCCTACTGCACGGCCAAGGCCGCCGAAATCCATCTCGCCCGGTGTCTCGCGCTGGAAGGCGCGGAAGCCCAGATCAGGGTCAATGTCGTCAATCCGGACGCCGTGCTGCGCGGCTCGAAAATCTGGACCGGCGAGTGGAAGGAACAGCGCGCCGCCGCCTACAAGATGTCCACGGACGACCTCGAAGAGCATTATCGTTCGCGCTCGATGCTGAAGCGCTCGGTCTTCCCGGAAGACATCGCCGAGGCGATCTATTTCTTCGCCTCCGACATGTCGGCCAAATCGACCGGCAACATCATCAACGTCGACGCCGGCAACGCGCAGAGCTTTACGCGCTGATTTGGAGCGCTTCCCTTCGCCCCGTTCACGGGGAGAAGGTGGCCCGAAGGGCCGGATGAGGGGCAGCGCTGACGGAACGCATTTGGGAGGAACCAGTACTTGTCCGAAACCATCATTTCCGCCGAAATCGTCGACAGCCACAACGCCGCCAGTAAGCCCGACCTAGAGCGCGACTACGCCTCCCTTGGGGAACGCTTGGATCGCCGCGGCATCGCCATCGACGCCATCCGCGACAAGGTCGAGAAATTCGCCGTGGCCATCCCCTCATGGGGCGTCGGCACCGGCGGCACGCGCTTTGCCCGCTTTCCCGGCGCTGGCGAGCCGCGCGATATTTTCGACAAGATCGAGGATTGCGCCGTCATCAGCCAGTTGACGCAGGCGACGCCGACCGTCTCCCTGCACATTCCATGGGACAAGGCCGATCCGAACCGGCTGAAGCAGGCGGCCTCGCGCTTCGGCCTCGGCTTCGATGCCATGAACTCCAACACATTCTCCGATGCCAGGGACCAGAAACTCTCCTACAAGTTCGGCTCGCTGTCGCATGCCGACGCAGGCACCCGCCGGCAGGCGGTAGAGCACAATCTCGAATGCATCGAGATCGGCAAGACGCTGGGCTCCAAGGCGCTGACGGTGTGGATCGGTGACGGCTCGAACTTTCCCGGCCAGGTCAATTTCGCCAAAGCCTTCGAGCGCTACCTCGACGCCATGAAGGCGGTTTATGCCGGGCTGCCCGCCGACTGGAAACTGTTCACCGAACACAAGATGTACGAGCCGGCCTTCTATTCCACGGTCGTGCAGGACTGGGGCACCAACTACCTTATCGCCAAGGAATTGGGCGACAGGGCCTTCTGCCTGGTCGACCTCGGCCACCACGCGCCCAACGTCAACATCGAGATGATCGTGTCGCGGCTGATCCAGTTCAAGAAGCTCGGCGGCTTCCACTTCAACGATTCGAAATATGGCGACGACGATCTCGACGCCGGTTCGATCGATCCTTACCGGCTGTTCCTGGTCTTCAACGAACTGGTCGATGCCGAACTGTCCGGCGCCGAGGGTTTCGATCCGGCCCACATGCTCGACCAGAGCCACAACGTCACCGATCCGATTGAAAGCCTGATGCTCTCGGCGGTCGAGGTGCAGCGCGCCTATGCGCAGGCGTTGCTGGTCGACCGCAAGGCGCTCGAAGGTTTTCAGGACGGCAATGACGCGCTGATGGCGACGCAGACGCTGAAGGCGGCCTACCGCACCGATGTCGAGCCGATACTGGCCATGGCGCGGCTGAAAACCGGAGGCGCCATCGATCCGGTCGCCGCCTACCGGGCAGCGGGCTACCGCGCCAAGGTCGCGGCCGAACGCCCGGCTGTCGCCGGCGGCTCGGGCGGAATTGTCTGACACGCCTGACATCGGAATTGATCCGCCTGGCCCATTGTTGAAGGTGGACTCGGCCGCAGCGACGGGCTCTTCTAGGTGTCGCCGCCAGGAGAACCCGCCATGCACGTCACCCGTCGGATACTGATCGCCGCCAGTCTTTCCATCGCCTTTGCCCTCGCACCATTGACCAGCGTCCTTGCGGCGTCGCCGGCGCCGGCCAAGGGCGAGCACGGCATGGTGGTGACGGCCCAGCATCTGGCGTCGGAAGTCGGCGTCGAGGTCCTGAAGAAGGGCGGCAATGCCATCGATGCGGCGGTCGCCGTCGGCTATGCGCTGGCCGTCGTCTATCCCAATGCCGGCAACATTGGCGGCGGTGGCTTCATGACCATCCGTTTCGCCGATGGCAAATCGACCTTCCTCGATTTCCGCGAGCGCGCGCCGTTGGCCGCGACCAAGACCATGTATCTCGACAAGGATGGCAACCCGGTGAAGGGCGCCAGCCTCGACGGCTATCTCGCCGTCGGCGTGCCGGGCTCGGTGGCCGGTTTCGAAATAGCGCGCGAAAAATATGGCACACTCTCAAGACAAGAGCTGATGGCGCCGGCTATTCGCTATGCCAAGGACGGGTTCATTCTCAATCAGGGCGACGCCGCCTCGTTCGCCGGCAACGCTGAAAGGTTGGCGAAGGATCCGGCGGCGGCCGCCGCCTTCCTGAAATCCGATGGCAAGCCCTATGGCATTGGCGAGCGGCTCACCCAACCAGACCTTGCCGCCTCGCTCTCGGCGATATCCGAGAAAGGCCCCGATGCCTTCTACAAGGGCGCCATCGCCGACGCCATCGTCAAGGCGAGTGGCGCCAAGGGCGGCATCCTGGCCAAGCAGGATTTCGAGCAATATGCGGTGCGCGAACTGAAACCGGTCACCTGCTCCTATCGCGGCTATGAGATCACGTCCTCGCCGCCGCCAAGCTCCGGCGGCGTCATCATCTGCGAAATCCTCAATGTTCTGGAAGGCTACCCGCTGTCCTATCTCGGCGCCGGCTCGGCCGAGACGGTGCATGTCATGGTCGAGGCGATGCGCCATGCCTATGTCGACCGCAACTCCGCGCTCGGCGACCCCGATTTCGTCGACAATCCGGTCTCGAAACTGCTGGATAAAGCCTACGCCAAGGACATCCGCGACAAGATCGACCCATTCCGCGCCGGCGTGTCGCAGGACCTGATGCCGAAAGGCTTTGGCGAATCGAAGGAGACGACGCACTATTCGATCATCGACAAGGACGGCAACGCGGTCGCCGTGACCTACACGCTGAACGGCTCCTTCGGCGCCGGCGTCGTCGCCGACGGCACCGGCATCCTGCTCAACAACGAGATGGACGATTTCACCCAGAAGCCGGGCGTCCCTAACCTCTACGGCCTGGTCCAGGGCGAGGCCAATGCCATTCAGCCGAAGAAGACGCCGCTGTCATCGATGAGCCCGACCATCGTGGCCAAGGACGGCAAGCCGTTCATGGTCATCGGCAGCCCCGGCGGCTCGCGCATCATCACCATCACGCTGGAAGCGATCGTCAACGTCATCGACCACGGCATGAACATCCAGGAGGCGATCGACGCGCCGCGCATCCACCATCAATGGCTGCCCGATAAGGTCTATGTCGAGCCGTTCGGCCTGTCGCCGGACACCGAAAGGCTGCTGGCCGGCATGGGCTACCACCTTGATCTCGGCGACCAGACCTGGGGCCAGGCGGCCGGCATTTTGGTCGGCGGCAAAAGCCTCGCGGAAATCGGGAAAGGCGGCGGCGCGCGCTACAATGGCGCCATCGACAGCCGGGCGGCCTCTGGCGAGGCACTCGGATATTGATGCCGGGGCGGACCCTCGGACAGGGTCGCGGCCCGGCAAGAACCGTCAGGTAACCAGTGTGATGGTCGATGCGATCAGCATCAGGGCGGCGATGCCGACGAACAGCGCGTAGATGCGCGGCCGGTCAAGCAGAAGCGCGTTTCCGGAGATCCAGGCCGATGTGGCGCCGCCAAGCGCGAAGAGGAACCCGTTGCGATGGCCGAAGGTCATCGACGCGGCCATCAGCCCGCCGATGATCAGGGCGCCGAACACGATGATCACGGCGACCGCGTATTTCTCGAAATCATTGTTGCCGATCCCTGGCCCGATCGCATTCAGATTGGGCAGGTCGTCCGGATCGAAAGGGTTCGCCGACCCATATTCGTCTTGACCGATCGATTCTCGCATCATTCGTTCTCCGCAGACCGGCAACAAACCATCAACACTTGCCGAGTGCAACCCGATCGCACGTCCCTCTCTGTGTCGACCGTCACCTTCAACACGTTCCGGCGGCGCTTGTCACCGGTTTTCCGGCTGCCTGGGTCGAATGCAACACGTGTCCGCGTTCGGATGGCGCGCCACCATCCTATTCTATTTGGACCGAGTTCGCGGGGAAAAGATGATGCCGAGCGTCAATTTCAGTGCCGCAACGCCCTGCGCGACTGCGGCGGGGAGTCGCAGCGCTGGGCGTGAGGCGAGTAATTTTTGACTGGGAAGGCGTTCGCGGTGCGGGAAGGAATACCGCCCCTTGCTGAACGCCTGCCTCGGTAGGATGGTGGCACTTCGCGCCCTCATTCCTGCGAAGGGGGGGCGCTCAATCGACGATAGGGCACGCCGTCGAAGCTTGCCGTCACAAAATCCGTGACGGACATCTTGCGCTTGCGTCCGTCGCTGCAGGCGTAAACCGGCCAACCGGCATCGCTGCATTCGCTGGCAGCGCAGATACGCGCCAGGCAGTTACCGATCGTCAATCGGAAGCCGCCCTTGCCGGCGAAGCCTTGCAACAAGCTGCCGTCCGCCGAGCGCCAGGTCCGCGCACGGAATTCCGCCCGCAAAAGCAATGGTTCGAGAGAGACCGCAAGATTGGTTTCGCCGGCACGTCCTGCGAACTGCAGACGGAAGCGCGCCATTGCAGTCGTGTATGCGGTCACAACATCCGATTCGCGAAGATAGGAGACCGGCAGGTTGGAGCGGTCAAGCAGATGAGACATGCGCTCGCTGGCCTCCACCGGCATCAGCAAGGCAACAAGAATAAAAAGGGCGAAGCAAGCTCGCGACATTTTCCAGCAGCCATATCGATCTCGGCCTGCCGGTTTGGCCCCGGTTGCCCCCAGTAACATCCCGCCAATCGTCGCCCCGTGCAAGCCGCTTGCTGAGGCAGTCCAAGGCGGCCGAGTGTGCAATTCGCACGGCCACCGAGTTAAAGCGCTTGGAGCCGAAGAGGTGACCCGCATCGACGAATCTGCGCGGGCAATGGCGAGGTATACTCGGCGTTTGCGGCAAGGAGGAACACATGCCGCCAGCCAGGGTTCCTTAGCTGGCGCGGGCCGGCGGCAGCTCAAACAGGTTGGCGCCGTTCTCCTGGCCGCGCTCGACATAACCGATAATGCCGAACCATCGGGCGACGTCAGGCCCCTGCAGCCAGCTGCGCGAGTGGATGGGAAGGTTGCCGGCGAGCGCCTGGATGTGCCTGATATGCCGCTTGCAGAAGCGCACGGTCGAGGCGCGGAAGAAGTCCTCCTGCGCGGCAAACAGCGTATCGGCGGCGTCGCTGTTCTCATGCCAGGCGATGATCGCCACGGCCTTCTCGCCCTCGACCAGCGCGTGCGCCCGGCCTTCCTTCAGATTCATCATCAGATTGTCGTAGGCGATCTTGCTGTCCTTGCCGGCCGCCGCGTACTCCTCCGACATCCGCTTGGAGAGGCCATGAAACACATCCTCGAGATCCCCGAGCGTTGCTGCGCGTGCTCTCATTTCACCTCCTGCAGCCCCGGCAGGGAGTTTGCCCTAAGGGTAGGGGATCACCAAGCAAATCGAATCCGCTGAATGGCCAATGAGAGCAAAGCTGTTTCACTCGGCGCGCTGCCTGGTCACGCAACAGGGCCAAGTCCTGAGGTTGCGGAAAACCGCTCACACTTTTCCTGGAATTGCTCTAGACGAGGGTTGTTTCAATCGTCTGCATCAGGCAATCGCCAGCCTGCGTGCCGACGATGCCCAGATCCCGTACGCTGTTCATATGGTTCCGGTCATTCAGGCGGAGGTCGCGGACACCGTGCCCCTGCGCGCGCAAGAGTGTTCCGAAGTCGGCCGCTTGCTGGTGGAAGGGTTGCGTTTCCTGGTCCCCGACGAGAATGGTCACTGCCGTCTTCGGGTCATGCCGCCGCGTCATTGGCGTGAAGGCAGCTGCCTCCTCGTCGGTGATGCCGATCAACGGCTCGAGGAAGGATCTCTGCAGAGGCTTCAGGTCGTAAAGGCCGCCCAGCAGCAGCGCCGCACGGATGCGTGATGGCATTGGCGTCTTCTCGAACAGGAATGTGGCCAGGTGCGCTCCGGCTGAATGGCCGCTGACGCTTATCCGGGCGGGATCGCCGCCATGGTCGACGATGTTGTCCAGCACCCATTGTTTGGCGCGCCGGACCTGTTCCACGATCGCCGCCATCCTGAACTCGGGCATTAGCGCATAATCGACGATGACGGCGATCGCACCGGCTTTGGTGACTGTGTTCGCCACATAGGAATAGTCGCCCCTTGAAAACATGCGCCAGTAGCCGCCGTGGATGAAAATATGAACCGGAATATTCTTGCGCCCGACCGGGGGAAAGAACAGGTCGAGCCTCTCGGCCGCGCCGTTGCCATAGGCGACATTAGCCACCATGGGCAGCGTCGCCCGGGTAGCGGTGCTGCGCGCCACGATATCGGCCACGATGTCATCGAAGTCGGCAACGTGATCGCGGGTGCGGAAGGGGTCTTTCTGCATGGATGCCCGATCAGAAGGTAACGGCGATATACTTCGCCTCCATGAACTCGGCGATGCCGTGGTGCTGGCCGCCCTCGCGACCCAGGCCGCTCTGCTTGACGCCACCGAAGGGCGCCGCAGGGTCCGACATCAGCCCCCGATTGAGGCCGATCATGCCGGCCTCGATCCTCGATGCCACCCGCAATCCTCGGCCCACATCGCGCGTATAGATATAGGCGGCAAGGCCGTATTCCGTGTTGTTGGCGTGCATGATGACTTCGGCCTCGGTCTCGAATCGCGTGATGGGCGCTACCGGCCCGAAGATCTCCTCATGCGCCATGTCGGCATCGGGCGAAACCTGCGACAGGACCGTCGGCGGATAAAAGAAGCCTTCCTCTTCCGGGATCGAGCCGCCGCAAAGTACCTTGGCTCCCCGGGCCACGGCGTCATTGACAAGGCGGTCGATCTTGGCGACCGCCTTTCTGGTGATCATCGGCCCGCACTCGGTATCCGCACTCATGCCTGGTCCGACCTTGAGAGCTGCCATGCGCTTGCGAAGGCCGTCGGCGAACGCATCATGAATGCCCGACTGGACATAGATGCGGTTGGCGGCTGTACAGGCTTCGCCGGCATTGCGCATCTTCGCGATCATGGCGCCATCGAGCGCGGCATCGAGGTCGGCATCGTCGAAGACGACGAAGGGTGCATTGCCGCCGAGTTCCATCGAGCAGGAGACTACATGCTTGGCGGCTTCGCCAAGCAAGGTTCGTCCGACGCCCGTCGAGCCGGTGAAAGAGAGCTTCCTGACGCGCGGATCGGCCAGCATGGCCGATGTCAGCGGACCGGGACTGGTCGTGGTGAGCACGTTGACCACGCCGGCCGGAACGCCGGCCTCGCCGTAGAGCGCGGCCAGCGCATAGGCCGTCAGCGGCGTTTCGCTGGCCGGCTTCAGGATCACCGTGCAACCGGCCGCCAATGCCGGCGCGATCTTTCGTGTCGCCATCGCGGCCGGAAAATTCCAGGGCGTGATCAGCACGCAGATGCCGATCGCCTCATAGTCGACCACGATGCGGTTGGTGCCGGATGGCGCGGTGCCGAACTCGCCGGTGATCCGAACCGCTTCTTCCGCGTTCCAGCGGAAGAACTCGGCGGCGTACGCAACCTCGCCGCGCGCGTCGCGCAGAGCCTTGCCGTTTTCGAGCGAGATCAGCATGGCGAGCGTTTCCGACCGCTCGACCATGAGTTCGAAACAGCGCCTGAGGATTTCCGAGCGCTTGCGCGGCGCCGTCTCCCGCCATCCCGTCGCCGCCTTGGCTGCCGCATCGACCGCGGCCAGGGCATCCTCGAGCGTCGCGTCGGGGACCGCTGCAATAACAGACCCCGACGAAGGATCGACGACGTCAATGACCCGGCCGTCGGAAGATGGTCGCCATCTGCCGTCGATGTACAGTCCGTGCGAAAAGCCGCGAACATCATAGTCGTCCTGGTCGATCCACAGCGCATTGGGAGGAAGGTTCATGGTCTTGTTCCGTGGATTACATGGCGCAGGCTGCGAGGTCGCCGTCATGGGCGGCCTGGACCAGGCGTCGCATGGCAGTGACATCGAAGGGGCGCGGGTTGTTCTTGATCAGACGGTCGATGCCGAGCGCCTGATCGGCGGTCCAGTCGAGCTTGTCGGCGGGAAGGCCGAGGTCGGCCAGGGTCGGCGTGATGCCGATCGTCGCGAATAGCCGCCGGATTTCCCCGATGGTGGCATCCGCCATCTCCTCGGCGCTCCGCCCCTTGGCTTCGAGGCCAAGCGCGGCGCCGATCTCGGCCATCTCGGCGGCGACCACGCGGCTGTTGTAGGTCATGACGTAGGGCATCATCGTCGCCACGCCCAATCCGTGCGCGGTGTGGGTGAGGGCGCCCGCAGGATATTGCACGGCATGCGCCGCCGCCGTGCCGGCGGTGCCGAATGCGCAGCCCGCCGCCAGCGCGCCCATCATCACATCGGCGCGCGCATCGGCATCGGTGCCATCGGTGCAGGCTTTCTCCAGGCTGCGGCCCAGCAGCTCTATGGCCAGCAGGGCGAAATGGTCGGTCAGCGCGGTCTTGCCGATGAAGACATGCTGTTGCGCCAGGCTGGGGTCCTCGCCGCGCCGCTTCGCGGTGAAGGCCTCGATCGCATGGGTCAAGGCATCCGCGCCGGCTATCGCGGTCAGGGCAGGGGGGCATGTCATCGTCAGTTCGGGGTCGCACAAGGCAACCGCGGCGATCAGATAGGGGCTCGATATGCCGACCTTCAGCGTCCGGTCCGGATCGGAGATCACCGCGACGGGCGTCACTTCGGAACCGGTGCCCGCTGTCGTGGGCACGGCGATCAGCGGCAGCGTCGGGCCGGGCACCTTGAACTCCCCATAATACTCCTGAAGTGTGCCGCCGTGGCTGAGCAGCAAGTCAGCGCATTTGGCGAAATCGAGGCAGCTGCCGCCGCCGATGCCGATCACCATCTCGGGCCGGAATTTCTCCGCCTCCTCGACGCAAATGCTGACGCTGTCGCGCGGCACGTCGGGAAGCACGCGGTCATGCACCAGCACCTCGATCGAGGCGGCCTGGAGCGATTTGACGATTTCCGCGAACACCGCCGTGCCGGCGAAACGCTCGTCGGTGCAGACCAGGGCGCGCCGGCCGAACCTGCCGGCGACTGTCGGCAGCGCATGGCGCTGGCCTTTCCCGAAAAGGATTTCACGCGGAAGCCGGAGGGCGGCGAAGAGGCTCATGATGATCTTTTGTCCTTTGAAGGCGGCTGAACTGGCTAGGGTTCTCGCTGCGGATCCGCCATCTGTCCGCAACCGCGCCAGGACACCCTGTAGCACCCATGCAACGGCCCGACAGACATATCCGCTTTAAAATCGTATAGGATATAGGATTGCATCGGCTGGAGCATCGTGTTAGCAGTCCGCACTGTCAAGAGGCAAAAAAGATGCAGATCGCGAGCTCAGCCGACACGACCGAAACGACCGCCGGCGGCGGTCGCATCCAGCGCTCCAACAGCCTGGTCGAGGATGTCTACGAAGCGATCTTCGCGCAGCTGATGGCGCTCAAGATCGCGCCGGGTTCGCGCATCACTGTCGACAGCCTGGTCAAGGAATTCAACGTCTCGCACACGCCGATCCGCGAGGCGCTCGGCCGCCTCGAAGGCGAAGGCCTGGTGCTCAAGACGCACCTGATCGGCTATCGCGCGGCACCACAAATCACACGGCGCCGCTTCGACGAATTGTACGAGATGCGCCTTCTGCTTGAGCCGCATGCCGCGGCGAAAGCCGCCGCTGCCATGGATGAAGCCAAGCTCAGCATTTTGCTGGAAGCAGCCGGCGTGATGTCACGGCGCGAAGGCAAGGACGATCGCCTGCGTTATTCGAATTTCGCCCGGCAGGACGCGATCTTCCACGACAAGATCATGGAGTTTTCGCAAAACGAACTCATTCGGCAGACGTTGAGCCACCAGCATACCCACTTCCATATCTTCCGCCTGATGTATCATGCCCGCGTGACCGAGGAAGCGCTCGACGAACATGAGGCGATCCTCGCCGCATTCGGCGCGGCCGATCCCGACGCCGCCCAAAAGGCGATGCGCGTCCATATCGAGCATTCGCGCGATCGCTTGCTTCCGGCCTTCGATTGAGGTCGGACCCGATGTCCATTGCCGCCAATATCGCCGGAGAGGGAGGAAGCACGCTGCCTACTGGTGGCGTGCCGGGCGCCGTCGAACCGGTGCTGCGCGCCGAGCGCTCATTTCTGGGACCCGCCGTTCTGATCCGATCCGATTTCGAAGACAGGCGAGGCGCGATCCGCACCTCGCCCAGCCCCAACAGGAGGAAGAGCCATGCCAGGCAAGAAAATATTGATGCTGACCGGTGAGTTCACCGAAGAATACGAGATCTTCGTCTATCAGCAGGCCATGGAAGCCGTAGGCCACACGGTTCATGTAGTATGCCCCGACAAGAACGCAGGAGACCTGATCAAGACCTCGCTGCACGACTTCGAGGGCGACCAGACCTACACTGAAAAGCTCGGCCACTACGCGCTGATCAACAAGACGTTCTCAGACGCCGAAAGACAGCTCGACCAGTATCATGCCGTCTATTGCGCCGGCGGCCGCGGACCGGAATACATTCGTACCGACAAGCGCGTGCAGGCGATCGTGCGCCATTTCCACGAGACCAAAAAGCCGATCTTCACGATTTGCCACGGCGTCCAGATTCTGATCGCGGTCGATGGCGTCGTGCGCGGCAAGAAGGTCGGGGCTCTCGCGGCTTGCGAGCCGGAGGTGACGCTTGCCGGCGGCACTTACATCGACCTGTCTCCCACCGATGCCTATGTGGACGGGACGATGGTGTCCGCCAAGGGTTGGACGGCGCTTGCCGCGTTCATCCGCGAATGCTTGAAGGTGCTGGGAACCGAAATCCGCCACGCTTGACGCCAATGGCCGGCACGCCAGCGTGCCGGCCATTCCCAAGGGAAGAGCAGACGCCTTCCCTTGGGAATGGCGTCAAAACGAAGAGTTAGAGCAGGCTGCCGTTTCCGTGAAACCGTGAATGGCGCCAGGATCGGCAACGGCCGCACGGGGCGTGACAAAGGGCCGGCGTGCCGAAGCGACGAAGCCGGGGGTCAAGTCCGTCCCGGCGCTCGTGATTGACGGCGCCGTCTATCACGTCAACCACGGCGCTGACATCTCGATCCTGCGACTGGTGCCGGCGGGATATCGCTTCCCAGTGGCCTCAATTCCGGCGCTGTTTTTGCCGGTATCAGCATTCACAACAGCACAGACTTTTCCGCCGCCAATTTTGGCGCCACTGCGTTTAACCAGTCTCCGCCGTCGGGCTTCTCTGCATGGGGGTAGCTTCAGACCACTCCGGGGTGAAGGATCTGGCCAATGTCGACAGTTGGCGGTCGCGGCTGATCGTGCCCTGTTCCTTTGAGCAATACACTGCCGGCCACCGCGGCAAGGATGGCAAGGCTCGCCAGCACAATGCCAAGCCGATCGCTTTTTGGCGCAGCTTTCACAGCGTGAATCAAGTCTTCGAACGTGTCATCCATCAGCGGATGCTAAACGAGGATCACGCAATAGACCGTTAGCGGCTAAAGCAGAATGCCCAGCGCCGGCTGAAGAAACAGATGGCAGCCAACCGAAGCAATCTCGGCAGTCAGGAAACCGAAGCGCCAGAACAGCCATGCCCAAATGACGCCTGGGACGACGTAGCGCAAAGCCTCGTAGGTGAGCACCAGCGGCGATATCGGGCCCGGTAAGAACGCCGTCACGTTCATCCCAATGTTGAGCGCCTGGGTTGCGACCATGACGGCTAGGATGGCGATCGGTGCCATCTCCCTTGCTCCTACCCTCGTCAGCTTCGAAAGCAGGCAAAGGGCGGTCGCGAATACGAACAGGCGATAGATCACATTCTCGTTGAACGCGCGGAGCATGAAATAGGCAAAGCGCTCACCCAGCGGCATTTGCTCGAAAAATTGCGCATAGGATTCCGGGACAACGCTTCGAAATAGATAGCAGTCGATGCAGACTACATAGCCGGCAACCAGGATCGCACCAATCGCCCCGATCAATGCTGATCGAGCCGATGCGGTCAGACGTAGGCCGACTTGGCTCGCTGACCAAGCGCCGATCATCACGAGGGCGGCCATAAGCATGACGCGTAGAACTGGAGATCCGAACGTGACGGCGACGAAGCCAACGTCGAATGGCGCAATAGCCGCGATGACCAGGCTGACGGTCAAGATGATCGCGAGCGGCAGATTGAGCCGCTGCCCTGCGATCCCCCCATCGATCAGGATGGCTGACCCCTGTTGCTGGACTTGGCCCACAGTCCCACTCTCCCCGCCGGAAGAATGCTTTCATTGGCGAAAAGAGTCCAGAGAGCGTTAGTTGGGGCTAATGTGACTACAGCCGGAGATCACCACGGCCGGAACATTCTTCGCCGGGTGAAGTTTCGAATCTGCCTTGGTTTTGATCCCCGTGGGCCAAGGCCGGAGGCTGCCTCCATCAGCTTCCTCAGCCCGCCTCGGACGGGGGCAAAACTGTCTGGGGCGGGCTTCGTTGAGCCTTGCCTATAAGCGGAGACTTATGCAATTTACGCGGCGTACTCACGGCAAGGGCGCGCGGCATGCTGGCTCGGACCGATCACCATCCCTGCGACATCTATGCCATCGCTCGCACATGCGGCGCCAGCGCGGCAATGTCCGCCGGTAGGCGCTTTCGGAACCAGTACACCCCAGTCTTACGATGTTTGACAGGACGGCCCATAGCAAGGACCATGTGTAACACCCGTGTGTAGCACTCGGGCAGGCCTAAGCATATAATTTTGCTAGTTTTTCAGCTGCGTCAACACCTTACAAAGGAAATGGTGCCAGAGGCGGAATCGAACTTTCGGTTATCTATTTGAATTTATTCTTAGATCTTCAGTGTGGGTAATGGTCGATACCCGCAGAATTACCCAATCCAAAATCATACCGGTGGTTCGGTTCCGTTTTCCACAGAAAATTGCATTGCATGATGCGATAGATGCTGTCATTTCGCCGCCGCCCGCAACCGGACTTATCGGATTTCATCACCTTCTCGCCTTGGACTCCAAGATGCAGGATTCTCTACCCATCGATTGATTTCCGACTCTCGCCACCCTGCACCGTTTACGCTGATTTTGATTTGGGGTGGAAAGGTGCCGTCGGCAATCTTGCGATAGATGGTTGAGCGGGAGAGCCCGGTCCGGGCAAGGACGGTTCTGAGGCGGATGATGCGGTCGGGTTCCGGCATGGCTGGCCTGCTTTCCGCTGGTTGCTTCTGATACCTGATGAACCCAACAGAACCGGCAGCTACGGGCGTGCAAGAGGGATCGTCGCGGCGTCGTAAGGTGACGTGGAAACGGCCGCAAATCGGATGGATCAGAGTCCGATGCCGCGTCCCCGTCCCAGACCGATGCCGTGGTTGAAGGCGAGTTCCACGCCAAGGCTGCGGCCAGATTCGACTTGGATGCCAAGCGCGTTCTTATGACTGACAAGAAGGGATTCCAGTTGAGGATCGCGTTCGAGGCTTTTGGCCATGTCGGACATGGCCGAGCGCGTGGACTTGTAGCCAGACATGTCGCCGGCCTGATATTGGCGCTGGCTCGTGCGCTCGAGCTTTTGCCAGCGTTCCACGAAACGGTCGGCGCGTCGGTCCGGGTCGGTATCCAGTCCGGTGCGGATTTCCGTCTCAAGCTGAAGAGCAAGCACGATGCGGTTGACGCGGCCGGTCGCCGCCTCACGGACAAGCTCGGGGTTCTTAACATAGGCCGCTTCGGCATCGCGCCAACCGTGCGGGCGAACCTTCTCGAAAGCGCTGCGAGCATCCCTCAATTCGCGCATCTGCTCGGGACTGCCCTGTCCGTCCGCATTTCCGCTGTGGAGGATGGTGTCTAGCGCACGCGCGTGACGCACCAGCGCCTTCGTGCGATCTCTGCGCAACGCCGCTTCCGGGCCCGCTGGCACACCCATTTCGCGCTGGGTTCGCCTGGCGGAAACGTCTGTATCAGGCGTAGGGCCAGCATCCGCGATTTGCGCGCCAAGATCTTCCCTTCCAGGCCTGCGCCCACGGTCCTGGCCGGGCTCTGCGTCTCCGGGCGAGCGCAACCCGTCCAGCAGCCCGCCGATCCTGTCGCGCAGCTTCTCCGGAACCATCCGGCGCACGATCTCGACCACTCGCTCGCGGAAAGTGATCCCCCGCCGCTCGGCATAGTTCCGCGCCGGGTCGACCTGCCCGTAATCCGAGGCCATGTCCTTGGCGCGGTCGCGTGACAGCGCTCGGTCCAGCCGGTCCCGCGTACCGAAGTCATCGCCGCCGTAATGCAGGTCCATCCCGTCTCTATGCCGCGACAGTGCGACGTAGCTGCCATGCGCATCCATGCCCGGCGTAGCGAGCACATGAGTCCGGTCAACCGTCATGCCCTGCGCCTTGTGAATGGTCGCGGCATAACCGTGGTCGATGTGGGCATAGTCTTTCAGGTCAAAGCGGACCGACCTGTCGTCATCGGTGCGCACGGTCATGCTCTGTGTGCTGACTTCTTCCACGATGCCGAGCGTGCCGTTCTTGACGCCAAGCCCGTGCTCGTTGCGTAGGAACATCAGGCGGTCGCCGCCTGCAAAATTTCTTGCACCGCGTTCTACATTCACCTGAACATCATCGCCAAGATCGCCGGCCGCGCGCATGCGCTCGCGCGCTGCCTGGTTCAGCGCGCGCACCTCGTCGTTTGTGTGGGTGAGAATGATCCGGCTCGCCTGTGGCTGCGCCTGCCTGTCGCGGCCCCAGCGCTCGACCAGATCGCTGCGCGCCTCGTCGCGCGTCGCAGCTTGGTGCACCATGCCTTGCGCGTCATAGGCGCTGATCGCAGCACCGATCTTGGCCGTCGCCAGATCACGCGTGGCGTCACGCTGCCAGTCCTCGCGCTGTCGGCGCACCTGGCCGATTTCGACGCCGCCGTGGCGCTCGTGATCGAGCGGAATGCGGCGCCGGCTTCGATCGCCTGCAACTGCTGCGGATCGCCAACAAGGACGACTTTTGCGCCAGCGCCCGCCGCATGGGAGAGCACGCGCTCCAACTGGCGCGTGCCGACCATGCCGGCCTCGTCGATCACCAGGACATCACGCGCGGTGAGCAGATCGCGCCCCTGTCCCCAGCCATGTTCCATACTGGCAATGGTGCGCGACGGGATGCTTGATCCGCTTTCGAGATTCTCGGCCGCAATGCCGGAGAGTGCCGCGCCGCGAACCTCATAGCCTGCTGCTGCCCATGCCTGGCGTGCAACACCCAGCACCGCGCTCTTGCCCGTTCCGGCAAAACCGACGACGACACCAAGACCACGACCATCGGTGATGTGCGCAAGCGCATCGCTTTGCTCGCCCGAAAGGATAAGCCCGCGTTGCGCAGCCCGCGCCAGCGCTGCCTCGCGGTGTGCGTCGCTCACCGCATGACCTTCGTGTCCGGCCATGCGTTCCGCCGCGCGATGCAGGCGCTGTTCGGTCTCGATCATCTGCCGCGTGGTGAAGCGATCTTCGCCGCGTCCGTCCTTGCCGAGCTCGACCAGATCGGGCGCGTTGGTGATGGCTGCCATCACCGCGTTGAACTGCTCCATTCCGTCGCTGTGCCGATGCGAGAACTTCGCAATGTCCTTTCGGGTGAAGGTCGATTGCTGATGCGTGATGGCATCCAGCGCCACGGATGCGTCTGCAATGATGCGCGCGCCATTGTTGCGCGCGATCTCGCGATGCAGTTCGGCGCGATCTGCTTCAATGCCGACGGCGTCAAGGCCGCTGCCCTCAATGCGTTGCGCCGGTGCACCAATCTGGGTTTGCGGCTCCAGGGCAATGCCCTGCGCTTCCAGACTGCGATGATCGATGCGCGCGTCGATGTCGAGTTCAGCTAGGCGCTCATTGGCAAGCTCGGCCCAGCGCTCACGCCAGCGCTCGACCAGCTCGGTGCTGTTCCAGTCTCGCACTTTCGGACCAAAACCGTTCTCGTCCACCGACCGCATGGTGAGCATGACATGGGCATGCGGCTTGGGACTGCCATCCTCTGCCCTGTCCCAATGCACATTGAGGTCGGCGACCATGCCCCGGCTGACGAACTCAGCCTGAACAAAGTCGCGCGCCAGTTCGATGCCTTGCGCCTGGCTCAGTTCGCGCGGCAGAGCAAACTCCACCTCGCGCGTAAGCTGTGCATCCTTCCTCACCTCGAAAGCTTCGACATCGTTCCACAGCCTCTCGCGGTCGCTCCAGGCTTCTGGCGCACCCTCCGGCAGCATCACCTCGGAATGGACAACACCGCGCTTGCCAGAAAAATCATGGCTGCGTTCGATCCGCTCATCACGCAGCCGCGAAGCCGAGCGGTAGGCGGCAGAGGCCACGGCGCTTGAGCCTGCCTTGCGGCCAATGACCTTGACGTGAAGATGATAGATCGCCATCGCGACAGGATCATTTGCACGGCAAAGCGCACGTCGGCACGACGTATAAGCGCGCCCTCCCTCGAAAAATTCTCGGGATGGACCAGCCCGTCCCCGCCTGTCTCGGCAACCCTGAAGCCTTCCGGCGGACGCCCCGATATCATCCTGCGATCGACAACCGATGGAGATAGCCAATGTCGAGCCAGTTGATCGAGAGCCTGATTGATGCCTGCGCGCAGCAGCCGGCGAGCATCCCTCAAATGCATCGATTTTGCTGGCGCAGCGCCTCGGCGTAGGCCCTCTTTACTATGGCTGTCAAAAGAATCCCCACGGATAGCGTGGCAACCACGTATGATATATAACGATCGTCTAATTTGACCGCTTATCCCGGGGGGGAGCCAATTTTGGGGATGTCCAGTTCTACAGGCAGAAAGGTGCTATCGAGAAGCGTGGTCGAAATGGGCCTCTTCTCCGCGGTGATGAACACGCTCGTGCTGATCCTGCCTCTCTACATGCTGCAGGTCTATGATCGAGTTTTGCCGGCCGCCAACCTGGATACTCTCACCTATCTCACCTTGCTGGCGCTTGCGTCGCTTTTGCTTTTCGGCGTCCTCGAAGTCGTACGGGGTGTTTATGCGAGCCGACTCGCCGCACGCCTGGATGTCTCTTTGGGTGCATCGTCTTTTCTCGCCGCAATGAGTGGCCCACGCGCTGGACTCGGCGATGTTCAAGCCCTGCGTGACCTGGCCACACTGCGGGGATTTATCGCCTCGCGGACCATCTTCTTTCTCTTCGATCTTCCTTTTGGGCCTATTTTCGTGGGCCTCCTCTATTTCATCCACCCGTTGCTGTTTCTTGTAACGGTCGTCGGGGCGGTTCTCATGGTATCTGTTGCCGTGCTGAACCAAGTCGCGAGTTCGCGGCCTGGCAAAGAGGCGGCGGAGAATCTTGGAGCCGCAATGAATTCGGCGCAGGCCTTCGCGAGAAACTTCGAAACGGTCCGCGCACTCGGCATGGTGTCCAATGCGATCGAGTTCTGGGGCACGCGTTTTTCCGGCTCTCTGCATGCCTCCGATAGGCTCGCTCGCACTAACGCATTCTATGGTGGTGTCTCTCGTACCACACGATCGGTACTGCAAATCGCGATATTGGGCGTCGGCGCTTATCTGGTCCTGCACAACGAGATGACCGCCGGTATGATATTTGCGTCCTCGATGATTTCCGCGCGTGCCCTGCAGCCTCTCGATCAGATCGTTGGCAGTTGGCGGCAGATCATCGACGCCAATCTTGCGTGGAAGCGGCTTTCAGCTGTCCAATCGAGGTCCGGACCAAAGGAAAATGTCGCATTGCCAACGCCCCAAGGAGCGTTGAGCGCGGATCAGTTAGTCTATCATCTTCCAGGTTCGGCCGACGGCTCGCTGCCGCTCATAAAGCGGGTGACCTTTGAAGTCCCCGCTGGCGAAACAGTCGCGATCGTCGGGCCAAGCCAAGCTGGAAAATCAACTCTGGCGCGTCTCATAGTTGGTGCCATTGAGCCTCGCTCGGGGGTGATCCGCATCGATGGCGGCGATATTCGAAACTGGGATCCGGAGGAGCTCGGCCGCCATATTGGCTATCTTCCGCAGGATGTAGAACTTTTCCCAGGAACCATCGGCCAGAACATAGCGCGTTTCGAGCCGGATGCGCCTGACGGGAAATTGGTTCAAGCAGCTCAACAGGCGCAGGTGCATGAGCTCATCTTGGGTCAGAGGGATGGATATTCGACGTTGATCGGCCCGACCGGCGTTCGCCTCTCGGGTGGCGAGCGTCAGCGCATTGGCCTTGCGCGCGCCTTTTACGGCGATCCCAAGCTATTGGTTCTCGACGAGCCCAATGCAAATCTCGATTCCGACGGCGAAGCCGCGCTGGAGCGGGCGATCATCCAGGCCCGTTCACGAAAAACGACCGTGCTCGTCATCACGCACCGACCCTCCCTCGCTTCCAAATGCGATCGCATCCTCATGCTGCGAAATGGACAGGTCGAGATTTACGGCGTGACCAAGGACGTGCTCGACCAACTTGCCCAGCGACGGGGCCAAGCGGCAGCGGCGGCGGCCGCTCAGTCGCATGACAATGAAGGAGTGGTGCCTTTCCCGTCACCTGCTCGCGTTGACATAAAGGTCGCCAATGATGGTTCCTAGCCAAACCGTCCAAGCGAATGCCAAGGTGTATCGCTGGCAGCGCAATGTCGACACACGCACAGATCGGATCACCTTGGCCGGCTATGGAAGCGTGGCTGTGTTCGTGCTCGGCTTCGGGTTCTGGGCGGCCACCGCACCAATCGGGGGAGCGACGATCGCGCCGGGTGTCGTGGCTGCAGCTGGGCAAAATGTCATGATCCAGCACCTCGAAGGAGGCGTGGTCAGCAGCATCAAGGTCCGGGAGGGCGACAGGGTCTCAAGAGGCCAGGCCCTGATCGTGCTTGATCCGACCGTCGCGCAATCTCAACTGAACCGCGTTCTGAAGCAGTGGGTTGCACAAAAAGCCGAAATTTCGCGGCTCGAAGCAGAGCGGGACGGACTTGAGAAAATTGTCTTATCCAGTGACCTCGGCGCGTACTCGGGGGCTTCCGAATATAGCGATGTCTTCGGAGAGCAAAGCAAGGAATTTGAGGCGCGGCTGGCGCGTTATGCCGCAGAACAGGGTATTCTGAAGCAACGGGTAGCAGCACTTCAGGATGCCGTTGTTGGCCTCAAGGCTCAAAAGGAGGCCGCGGAAAACCAGCTCGCAATCGTCAATGCGGAAACGGAACGCAAAAAGCGTCTGCTGGAAAGAGGACTGACAAATCGTTCGGAATACACGGATCTGCTACGCAGCACCGCCGACTTGGTAGGCCAGGCAGGGTCTCTAGAGGCGCAGATCGCCAGTTCTACAACCCAGACCGTGGAAGCGCGTCAACAGATTGAACGGCTAACAACCAGCCGAGTCGAGGATGCCGTGACCGAGATGAACAAAGCACGGGCACAGGTCGCGGACCTCGAGGAACAAATCAACGCCGCTCGATCGGTCCTCGACCGGACGACCATCCGGGCGCCGGTCGACGGCATCGTCGTTCGATCCCTCTACAATTCTCAAGGCAGCGTCATCAGAGCGGGAGAGGTTGCGATGGAACTCCTGCCGACCACGAACGAACTCATCGTCGAGGCCAGGATAAAGCCTGAAGACATCGACTCGATCCGGGTGGGGCAGGATGCCAACATGATGTTTACGGCGCTAAATGCGCGCACCACGCCAAAAGTACCCGGAAAGGTGTTCTACATCTCGGCAGATCGGCTGATTACCCCCAGCACGGGGCTGCCTTATTTCACCGTCCGGCTGAAAATGGCCGACAAGCTGCCGCCGGAGGTCAAGCCCGAGCAGATCTATCCGGGCATGCCGGTCGAGACATTCATCTCAACGGGCGAGCGGACGTTTCTGGCCTATCTCACCAAGCCACTGGTCGACTCGTTCCAGCGGGCATTTCGCGAGAAATAGGCCCGCCCTACGTCTGGAATATTCGAAATTCAGATATGAAGCGGGCGCCGCGTTTGATCCGGCGCCCGCTTCAGATTGGTCCTTACGGCCGTTCAACGGTCAGACGAAGTGGAATTCGTCCGCCGGATGATAGCCAACCACGGTCCGGCCAGTGCCATCGTCGGCTACCGTGAAGCTGTCCGCATCGTACGTGCCGATGATGTGGAGCGTGGCATCATGGGTGCCGTCCGAAACGGTCAACGTGCCCCCGCGTCCATCCTGGTTTGCCTCATAGACAGCGGATGTCCCGGTCCCGTACCAGATATCTCCGAGGTCTACTTTGTCATCATTGGTGATGCCGGCGATGCTGCCGCTGAAATCGAATGAATCGTCCAGCCGCAATGTGCCAGCTGCATCCGTCCCGAAAATGACGTGTGCGGAAGAGGCGGCGTGAAACTCCACCTTCGACAGATTGCCGACGATGGCGTCGCCCTCGCCGGTGACCTGGCCGTTGATTGTGATGTTGCCGCCATTGGCCCAGATCAGCCCGGAATTGGCGAGCGTGCCGGTGATCGTCAGGCCACCCGATCCAGTAGCCTCCAGCGTTCCAGAGTTGGCGACGGTGCTGCCGCCCGTGTCGATAACCAGCGCATGCGTGCCGGTGGCGATGATTGTCCCCTGATTGTTCAGGCCCAGCAGTCCGCCGCCCAATTGGCCGGCGCCGGAGATGATGTTGTCGATATTGGTCAGGGTGACATCGGCTGCGGTGCCGGAGATCACGTTCGCATCACTGTCGGAAAGGACGATCTGTCCACCGCCCTGCAGTGTTATGCCGTGCTGGATGAGCTGCAGCAGCGTATCGCTGCCGGTCGAGTCGAGCGAGATGAGCCCGGAATTGTTGACCGTGCCGCTCAGCGGCAGCAATGCGCCGTCGCCGATCGTCATGGTTCCGGCATTGTTGACCACCGGCGTCTGGTCGAAGACGAAATTGCCGGCACTGAGGGCTGAGGAATGCACGCCTTCCAGCGTGATCGATTGCCCGTCGCCGAGCGTGATCACCGCGTTGCCGCTGGCGTCGTCAGCGGTATGCGCCTGGACGTCCGCAAAGCTCTGGAAGCCGGAATAGCCGATGAGATCGACCTTGTCCGCCGTTGCGTCGAAGCTGTGCACGGTGTCGTTGCCGATCGGCTGCGAAAAGACGAACAGGTCGTTGCCGCTCGAGGCGGTAAGAACGTCGTCGCCCGACCAGGCAAAGATCGGCGAACCCGGCGCGTAGGCCTCGACATTGTCGGCGAACCGCAGAGTTGCCGTCGAGCCATCGGCCTGCACGAAATCAACGGTCACATCCAGATGCAGCGCGCCAACATGTTCGACTGGCGAAGTCACTGTCAGCTTGCTGATGTCCGCTGTCGTGACTTTCCAGCTGCCATCAGCCTGCTGCGTTCCGCCATTGAGAACCCAGCCGTCAGGGACATTGGTGATGGTAACCGTGGCGGTTTGGCCCTGAAATTCGGCCGGCGCCGTCAAGGCCAGATTGATGGCCTCTCCCGCTACACCCGCAGGGGCAAGTGCCGTTCCAAACGCGAAATCCGCGGCATTGAAGGCGGTGATACTTGCAAGAGTGGTCAAGTTATCCAGATCTGCGACGAGGATCGCACCACCTGCGGCAGCCGGATTTGCATCGTAGTAGACTTGGGCATGACCTACGGTTGAATTGAAGAACACGAACAGGGCACCGGTGGTGATGTTGGTATAACCATCGATCGTTGACTGAACGGTTGCTGTGGTTACGGAGGCATCTGTTTTGATGCCGACTTCAGTATTAGCCACATTTATTGTTGAATTGTTTCCGCTTTTTACGTTTTCAACGTTTGTATCGAGATCACCGATTGCGAACCGACTGGCGGTAACGGTAAATTCCAGTTTGTCACCGCTCGTGTTGAAGTCCGTAATGTGGTCGCCGGCGTCACCAGTCGCTAGATAGGCGAACGTATCGTTTCCGGCTCCACCCGTCAGCGTATCCGCACCACCGTTCCCCACAATCCTGTCGACACCATTTCCGCCGGAGATCGTGTCGCTGCCCGCGCCACCCTTTAACGTGTCAGCTTGGGCGCTACCGACGATGACGAACGATCCCGACGTCACGGCGCTTGCGTCGACCGTGAAACCCGCAGCGTGGCTGCCGGTGAGCGCGGACCCGTCGACCGTCAGCGTGCCGTTATTGTTGAACGACGAGTCGAAGACGGCGGTAATGGTCGGATCGGATCCTGTCGTATCACTCCGGATGAATTGCAGAGTTTCGAAGTTGGTGAGACCGATATCCGAGTGTGCTCCGTCTCCAAACGTATAAGTCTGGGTTATGTTTTTGGCGGTATCGATTGTGAGTGTGTCTGTACCCGTGCCGCCTGTGATAACATCACCGTTGGTGGCTGTAGTATTTGTTCCTGTTATTGTGTTTGTACCAGAAGCAAAGAACACTGTGTCGGTTCCAGTCGTCAGCGTGGACGAGCTCGGGCTGACCACGGATATTGAAACGACGTCGGTGTCCGTGAGCGTCCCGCCGGATCCGCTATTGCCGTTGTCACTGGTCGTCATTGTTAGCGTGGCGCTCCCGACGAAGTTGTTCGTCGGGACATAAGTAACAGTGGCGCCCAGCGTCGAGTCGATCGCGGTCTGGCTTCCTGTGAGGGTCACAGTGCCGGTACCGTTACCGCTAATAGCAGCTGATCCGCCCGAGACAGTCAGCGTACCATGGGTCACTGCCAGAGTGACGGTCATGCTCGCCGTGCCAGCATCGACATCGGAGATGTTGAGACCAGTAATCGCCTTGCTGACATTTACGTTCGTTGTTTGCGCTCCGGGCACGGTATTCACCGGCGCGTCATTCACCGCATTGATGATGACGACGACGCTGTCGGTATCGGAGAGTGCGCCATCGGACGTGATGATTTGGATCGCCGCCGCTCCGTTGAAGTTTGGATTGGCTAGGAAGCTCAGTCCATTCAAGGCGGCGTTGATGTTCGCGTCCGTGCCGCTGAACGTCATGGTGCCGTCAGCGGTGCCGTCACCGACCGTGAACGACAGTCCAGACGTGCCGTTCAGCGTGATCGCGCCGTTGGGTACCGACAGCGTCACCGTGTGGGTGGTGTTGTCCGGATCGAAGATGCTGATCTGGTTGCCGTTGGCCGAGCTGAAGACCTTCGCAGTGTCTTCGTTCGTCGTCTGCGTCCCAGGCACCGTATTCACCGGTGCGTCGTTGGCGCCGTTGATGGTGACGGTGAGCACCGCCGTGTCGGTCAGGCTGCCGTCGCTGACGGTGTAGTTGAAGCTGTCGGTGGTCGAACCGCCGGTATTGAGCGCCTGAACCGTGGCATCATTTTCGTTGACCACATAGGTGTAGCTGCCGTTGCTCTGGAGCGTCAGCGTGCCGTGCGCGCCGACCAGTCCGGACCCGACCGTGCCTGCCATGCCGGCGCCTTCGGTGCCGCCGGTGCGGATGGCGCTAACCGTCAGGCCGGCGCTGTCGACATCGGTGTCGTTGGTGATGACGTTGCCGGTGGCGTTCGCACCGCCCGAGGCGTTGGCCGTGCCGCCCTTCTCGGTCGCCGAGCCTGTATCGTTCACGCCGATCGGCGCGTCGTTCACACCGTTGATGGTGACATTGAGAGCGGTGCTGGCCGAGGCAGTGCCATCGCTGGTCGTGACTGTGAAGTTGTCCGACGTGGCCGTCGTCGCCGCGTTGATGGCGCTGTTATTCTCCTGATAGGTATACTGGCCGGTCGAGCTGTTCACGTAGAGCGTGCCGAAGCTCCCTACCTTGGAGACATCGTAGGTCACCCCGCCGATGATGGTGCTGCCACCGGTCATCCCGCTGTTGATGCCGTAGCTCAGCGTGTCCAAGTCCCGGTCCGAGCCGAACAACGTCCCCGACGATGCACTGAACGTGTCGGCGCCGGCGGTATCATTGTAGGTTGGGCCAGTCACCGCCGCGAGCGTCGGCGTATCGTTCACACCATCGATGTTAATGGTAAGGGTTTGGGTAGCTGATGCCCCCGAACCGTCCGTCACCGTGAACTCGAAGAATAGAGATTCGCTGGTCTTCTGACTCTCGAGACGCGAGTCGTCCGGAACGAAGGTGTAGGCACCCGTCTGGCTGTTGAGGTACAGCGGTCCGTAGAAAGAGGGCTTGATGATGTCGTAGTCCACTCCGTTGACCGTGTGGGCCTCCGGAATGCCACTGCTGATCGAGTAGACCTTCGTGTCGCCTGCGTCCGGATCTTGGCTGCTCAAAGTGCCGCTGATCGGGGCGAACGTGTCGTCAGCCGCTGTGTCTGTATAGGTCTGGTTCGCTATCGGAGCCAGCGTCGGTCCATCGTTGGTGCCGGTGATGGTGAAGGTGAGGTTCTGGGGCGCCGAATCGGCGACGTGGACCGCATAGGTGACGGTAAGCTGGTCGCCGGCCTTGAGGAAGTCGAGGTTGGCGGCGGTCGGGTCCCAGGTCCAGCTCATCTGGGTGGCGCCGCCGGTCGAGAAGATGCCGACGCCGAAGTTGAAGCTGAGATGATCGAGCGCCGCCGTCAGGGCAGCCGCATTGACGCCGGCCGGCAAAGCGCCGCCGTTGAGGGCAACGGTCGGCGAGCCGGCAAATCCGTTGAGGCCGTCGCCGATGTCGACATCGGTGATGGCGAGCGCTCCATGGATCGCGGCAATGTCCTGTGCCGATGAATTGCCGGCCGATTCCGCCACCGTCGTCGAAACCGCAGTGCTGTTGACCGACGTCAGCAGGGTCTGGTCGTTAGTGCCGGTGATGGTAAATGTGAGGTTTTGGGGCACTGAATCGGCGACGTGGATCGCGTAGGTGACGGTGAGCTGGTCGCCGGCCTTGAGGAAGTCGAGGTTGGCCGCGGTCGGGTCCCAGGTCCAACTGATGTTCTGGGTGGCCTCACCGTTGGAAACGACGCTGACGCCGAAGCTGAGATGATTGAGGGCCGCGGTCAGGGAAGCGGCATCGACGCCGGCCGGCAAAGCGCCGCCATTGAGGGCAACGGTCGGCGAGCCAGCGGATGCGGCGAGACTGTCGCCGATGTCGACATCGCTGAAGGCGAGCGACCCGTTGATCGCGGCAATGTCCTGTGCCGATGAATTGCCGGCCGATTCCGCCACCGTCGTGGAAATCGCAGTGCTGTTGACCGAGGTGAGCAGCGTCTGGTCGTTGGTGCCGGTGATGGTGACGTCGATCTGCTTGGTGATCAGGCCGCCATTGCCGTCGTCGAGCGTGATGGTGAAGCTCTCGACCTTGGTCTGGTCCTTGGCGAGATACTCGACGGCGGAATCGGCAACCGTGTAGGTCCAGGTGA
>NZ_JBFRGG010000027.1:0-21504 GCF_052115225.1 Mesorhizobium sp. 2RAF45
TCCGGCGCCGCATCGATCTGGCATCGATCTGGTCGTAGCGCTTGTACTCGCCAAAATACTTCGTGATCGCCGCCGTCAGCGACGTCTTGCCATGGTCAACGTGACCAATCGTGCCGATGTTCACATGAGGCTTAGTGCGCTCGAATTTACCTTTTGCCATGTGATGTCTCCATTTCCTGCTCGCCCATGCGGGCTTTGAATTGCGTTACCGCGACGGCTCTTTCGAGTTACGCGTATTTTTTCTGGACTTCCTGGGCGACCGCGGTCGGGACCGGCTCGTAGTGGTCGAACTGCATCGTGTAGGCCGCGCGGCCCTGGCTCATCGAGCGCAGGTTGTCGACGTACTTGAACATGTTGGCGAGCGGCACCATCGCGTTGATGACGACGGCCACGCCGCGTGCTTCCTGGCCCTGGATCTGGCCGCGACGGCCGTTCAGGTCGCCAATGACGCTGCCGACATAGTCTTCCGGCGTCACGACTTCGACCTTCATGATCGGCTCGAGCAGCTGCACGCCCAGCTTGGGTGCGGCTTCGCGGAAGCAGGCGCGGGACGCGATTTCGAAGGCCAGGACCGAGGAGTCGACGTCGTGGTAGGCGCCGTCGATCAGCGTCGCCCGGACACCGATCATCGGGAAGCCCGCGAACGGACCAGCGCCCATGACGCTCTGAATGCCCTTTTCGACACCCGGAATGTATTCCTTCGGCACCGCGCCGCCGACGATCTTGGACTCGAAGACGAACTCTTCGCTCTCCGTGTTCGGCTCGAAGATAACCTTGACGCGGGCGAACTGGCCGGTACCGCCGGTCTGTTTCTTGTGGGTGTAGTCCTGCTCGTGCTTGCGGGTGATCGTCTCGCGATAGGCCACCTGCGGAGCGCCGACATTGGCTTCGACCTTGAACTCGCGACGCATGCGGTCGACGATGATGTCGAGGTGCAGTTCGCCCATGCCGGAGATGATGGTCTGGCCGCTTTCCTCGTCGGTCTTGACGCGGAAGGACGGATCCTCGGCAGCCAGTCGGTGAAGGGCGAGGCCCATCTTTTCCTGGTCGTTCTTGGTCTTCGGCTCGATAGCGATCTGGATGACCGGGTCGGGGAATTCCATGCGCTCGAGGATGACCGGGTGCAGCGGATCGCACAGAGTGTCGCCGGTGGTCGTGTCCTTGAGGCCAGCCAGAGCGACGATGTCGCCGGCGAAAGCTTCCTCAACGTCGGCGCGCGAATTCGCATGCATCTGCAGCATGCGGCCGATGCGCTCCTTCTTGCCCTTGACGGTGTTGTCGACCGAGACGCCCTTGGTGAGCTTGCCCGAGTAGATGCGGGCGAAGGTCAGCGAACCGACGAACGGGTCGTTCATGATCTTGAAGGCGAGCATCGACAGCGGCTCGTTGTCATCCGCATGACGCTCGATCTCGGCGTCGGTCTTGGCATCGACACCCTTAATGGCGGGAACGTCGGCCGGCGACGGCAGGTATTCGACAACGGCGTCGAGCAGCGGCTGCACGCCCTTGTTCTTGAAGGCCGAACCGCAGAACATCGGATAGAACTTGACCGCGATCGTGCCCTTGCGGATCAGCGAACGGATCTCGTCATTCGACGGCATCTTGCCTTCGAGGTAGTTTTCGAGGGCCGTCTCGTCCATTTCGACGGCGGCTTCGATCATCTTCTCGCGGTATTCCACGGCACGAGCCTGAAGATCGGCCGGGATCTCGACGACGTCCCAGGCAGCGCCCAGCGTCTCGTCGCGCCAGACAAGCGCGTTCATCTCGACGAGGTCGACGACGCCCTTGAATTCGGTCTCGGCGCCAATCGGCAGCTGCATGACGACAGCCTGCGCACCGAGGCGTGAGCCGATCATCTCGACCGAGCGGTAGAAATCGGCGCCGATCTTGTCCATCTTGTTGCAGAAGATCATGCGCGGCACGCGGTACTTGTCGGCCTGGCGCCAGACGGTTTCCGTCTGCGGCTCGACACCGGCGTTGGCGTCGAGCAGCGCAATAGCGCCGTCGAGCACGCGCAGCGAACGCTCGACTTCGATGGTGAAGTCGACGTGTCCGGGAGTGTCGATGATGTTGAAGCGATGCATCTTGCCGTCGCGACCTTTCCAGAAGGTCGTGGTGGCGGCGGACGTGATGGTGATGCCGCGTTCCTGCTCCTGCTCCATCCAGTCCATGGTGGCAGCGCCGTCGTGCACTTCGCCGATCTTGTGCGACTTGCCCGTGTAATAGAGGACGCGCTCGGTGGTCGTCGTCTTGCCGGCGTCAATATGCGCCATGATACCGAAATTGCGGTAGTCTTCGATTTTGTATTCGCGGGCCATCGTAGCTGCCTCTCAGTCCTGTTCGCGCTTTACCAGCGGTAGTGTGCGAAAGCGCGGTTGGCTTCAGCCATCTTGTGGGTGTCTTCACGCTTCTTGACTGCCGTGCCGCGGTTGTTGGCCGCGTCCATCAGCTCGCCCGAGAGGCGGTCGATCATGGTGGTCTCGTTGCGGTTGCGGGCAGCCGCGATCAGCCAACGGATGGCCAATGCCTGGCGGCGCTCGGGGCGCACGTCGACCGGAACCTGGTAGGTGGCGCCGCCGACGCGACGCGAACGCACTTCCACATGCGGCGCGACATTGTCGAGCGCCTGATGGAAGACGGTGACCGGCTCCTGCTTGGTCTTCGACTGGACCTGGTCCAGAGCGCCATAGACGATGGTCTCGGCGACCGACTTCTTGCCGTCATACATGACGGCGTTCATGAACTTGGTGACGATCAGATCGCCGAACTTCGGATCCGGGTTGATCTCACGCTTTTCTGCACTGTGACGACGCGACATGGCTTTTGTCTCTCAATCTCGTAGCCCGACGCTTTCAAGCAGCGCCAGGGCCGGAAAATCTTACTTCGGACGCTTGGCGCCGTACTTCGAACGGCGCTGCTTGCGGTTCTTCACGCCCTGCGTGTCGAGCACGCCGCGGATGATGTGGTAGCGGACGCCCGGAAGATCCTTGACGCGGCCGCCGCGGATCATGACCACGGAGTGTTCCTGAAGGTTGTGACCTTCGCCGGGGATGTAACCGATCACTTCAAAACCATTGGTCAGGCGGATCTTGGCCACCTTGCGCAGCGCCGAGTTCGGCTTCTTCGGCGTCGTCGTGTAGACGCGCGTGCAGACGCCCCGCTTCTGCGGGTTCTGCTGCATGGCCGGGACCTTGTTGCGCTTCACCGGCGCAATGCGCGGCTTGCGGATCAGCTGGTTGACGGTAGGCATTAAACCCTCTTGTCTCTCAATTCCGTGTCTCGCCCGGTCAGGGCCGCTCAAAGCGTCATTTCCATACGCAAATTCGGGCCACAAACCGCGCCTCGCGGTCTTGCCCGAACAAATGGCAGAGGAAGCGGAAGCCGCTTCGTGCACGCCGGAAATGTCTTTTCGCTCGTAAAACGAACCCTGTTTGAAGCAAACTCCAAAGCGTGTCGCTTCGGAAGGGAGAGCCTCACATCGGTTCTGACTGGGCGGCTTCTACTCGTAAGCCCGCGAACCGTCAACCCCGCAGTGCCAAATATTGCATTGATGCCGGGGCTTGGCAGCCATGCGAAAGGCGCATGTAATTTTCTTTCGCCATTTTGCAAGTGCGAGGAAGAAAGTGACCGGCTTTTGGCTGTCGCGCGGCCCCGCTTCATGCGAAAAGGCGGCCTGAGCTCTGAAAACCCCCTCGCCTGTCCTTTGCCAAGAGGAATCAGCCCGTGAACGACAATGAAGAACGCCCGGTCACCATCATCACCGGCCGGGTGTGGAAGCGCAAAGGCGGCAAAGCGGAAGGCGTTCATGTCATGCTGGTGGCTCCCGACGACGATTCGGCGGTGCGCCGCGCCCTCGAATCGCTTGCGGCGGAAGGTTATGCCGAGGCCGAGCTCGATCAGATCGGCGATATGGACGGCGTGCCCGATGACGAGCCGCATCTGTCGGCCTATCAGGGCGCGCTCGAAGGCGAAGTCTCGATCGTCACGTTCGACGCGCCGATCTGAGAATCAGGTCCGGACACGGCTTACGCCGGCCGGACCGCCGCTCCACCTTTCGCAACTTGCCCGGTTGTCTTTCTCGCGCCTAGAAAAACCTGTCCTTCCCATTCCGGAGCCCCCATGTCGTCAAACAATAACCCCATCAACATAGGTATCGTCGGCGTCGGCAAGATCGTCCGCGACCAGCACCTGCCGGCGCTAGCCAAGGACCAGAGCTACCGACTCACCGCTGCCGCCAGCCGGCATGGCAAGGTCGACGGCATCCCGAACTTTCCAACCATCGAGGCGATGCTCGACGCGGTGCCGGAGCTTGAGGCCGTCTCGCTCTGCATGCCGCCGCAATTCCGCTACGACGCCGCGCGCACCGCGCTCGAGGCAAGGAAGCATGTCTTCCTGGAAAAGCCGCCGGGCGCAACGGTCAGCGAGGTCGAAGACCTGAAGGTGCTGGCCGAGAAAAACGGCGTCTCGCTATTTGCCAGCTGGCACTCGCGTTATGCGCCGGCGGTGGAGGCCGCGCGCGGTTTTCTCGCATCGACCCAGATTCGGTCGGCGGCTATCGTCTGGAAGGAAGATGTGCGCCGCTGGCATCCGAACCAGGAGTGGATCTGGGCGCCGGGCGGCTTCGGTGTCTTCGATCCCGGCATCAACGCACTGTCGATCGCAACCCACATCCTGCCGGCGATGTTCATCACCTCCGCCGTGCTCGACTTTCCTGAAAACCGCGCTGCCCCGGTCGCGGCGCAAGTCGCCTTCCGCACGTCGAACGGATTGCCGGTGACGATGGACCTCGACTGGCTGCAGACCGGCCCGCAAAGCTGGGACATCCTGGCCGACACGGATGCCGGCAAGATGGTGCTTTCCGGCGGCGGCTCGAAACTCGCCATCGACGGCCGCGTCGTGCATGAGGAGCCGGAAGCGGAATACCCCATGCTCTACAAGCGTTTCGCCGAGATCGTGCGCGCCGGCATCTCAGATGTCGATCTCGCGCCGCTGCAGCATGTCGCCGACGCCTTCATGCTCGGCAAGCGCAATGTGGTCGAGGCGTTTTTCGACTGACCTTCAACTGACAATCGCAATCGCAAAGCCGTCATAGCCCTTGGCGCCTACTGTCTGGATGGCGGTGCCATCCAGGCGCTTGTCGCCGCCTATGAATGAGAACGCCGCCCGGGCGCCCACGACATTGGCGTCATGCCCACCGCCGTCGATCACCGCGCCGTCGCGGATGACATTGTCGCAGATGATGACTGTTCCCGGCCTCGAAAGCCGCGTGGCCCAGGAGAGATAGTTCGGGTTGTTCGGCTTGTCGGCGTCGATGAAGATGAGATCGAACGGCCCGGCATTTCCAGCGCTTAGCGCGGCCAGCGATTCAAGGGCCGGCCCGACCCGCAATTCCACTTGGTTCGAAACCCCTGCACGTCCGAAATTCGACCGCGCGACCTTGGCGTGATGCGGGTCAAGTTCAAGCGTCACGATCTTGCCGTCCATGGGCAAGGCGCGCGCCATCCAAATCGTCGAATAGCCGCCCAGCGTGCCGATTTCGAGGATCTTCTTCGCACCCCGAATCCGCGCCAGCAGTGAAAGCAGCTTGCCCTGCGCCGGCGATACGTCGATCGGCGGCAGGCCTTCGTCACGGTTGGCGGCGAGAACGGCGTCAAGGGCTGGATCCGCTTCGAACAGAGCATCAACGATGTAGTCGTCGACCGCAGCCCAGGTCTTCCTGCTCATCGTTTCTTCTCCGATCAAAAGCCGAAACGCGAAAATGTAGCCCCGGGGCCTTTCTTGCCGCCATGGATACCAACTTCGCCACGCTCCGGAAAACAAAAAAGCCGCCGGGTTACCCCGACGGCCTTGTTGCCTGAGATTTCTTGCCGCCGCGCTTACTGCGCGGCGGTTGTCATATCGGCCAGCATCGGCTCGGCGGTTTCCACACCGGAGGCCTTGCGGCGCTCGTCGATGATGAGTTCGTCGCGCGAGGTGGCGATGCGCCGGATCTGGCTCATCGTGCCGCCCGTACCGGCCGGGATCAGCCGGCCGACGATGACGTTTTCCTTCAAGCCCTGCAGCATGTCGGTCTTGCCGGCAACCGCGGCCTCCGTCAGCACCCTGGTCGTCTCCTGGAAGGAGGCGGCCGAGATGAAGGACGGCGTCTGCAGCGAGGCCTTGGTGATGCCGAGCAGCACCGGCTGACCTTCGGCCGGCTTCTTGCCGTCCTCGATCAGGCGCTCGTTGACCTCTTCCAGTTCGATCACGTCGACGTGGTCGCCCGGAATGTAGGTCGAGTCGCCCTGCGTGGTGATCTCGACCTTCTGCAGCATCTGGCGAACGATCACCTCGATGTGCTTGTCGTTGATCGACACGCCCTGCAGGCGGTAAACTTCCTGGATTTCGTTGACGAGGTAGGAAGCAAGTGCCTCCACGCCCTTGATCGCCAGGATGTCGTGCGGCGCCGGATTGCCGTCGAGGATGTAGTCGCCCTTCTCGATGACGTCGCCGTCCTGGAGGTGGAACGGCTTGCCCTTCGGGATCAGGTATTCGACCGGCTCGAGCGTCGAGTCATGCGGCTCGATGATGATGCGGCGCTTGTTCTTGTAGTCGCGGCCGAAGCGGATCGTGCCATCGATCTCGGCGATGATGGCGTGATCCTTCGGACGACGGGCCTCGAACAGTTCGGCAACACGCGGCAGACCGCCGGTGATGTCCTTGGTCTTGGCGCTTTCCATCGGAATACGCGCCAGCACGTCGCCGGGACGAACCTGCGCACCTGGCTCGACCGAGAGAATGGCCTCGACCGAGAGCAGGAAGCGGGCATCGCCACCCTTCGACAGCTTGCCGACCTTGCCCTTGGCGTCCTGAACGACGATCGCCGGCTTCAGATCGTTGCCGCGCGGCGTCGAACGCCAGTCGATGACCTCACGCTTGGTGATGCCGGTCGACTCGTCGGCCGTTTCCTGGACGGAAATGCCGTCGACCAGATCCTCGAACGCCACCTTGCCCTCGATTTCGGTGAGGATCGGGCGGGTGTAGGGATCCCACTCGGCGATACGCTGGCCGCGCTTCACCTTGTCGCCATCGTCCACGAAGATACGCGAACCATAGGTGACACGGTGCGTGGCACGCTCCTTGCCGGCCTCGTCGAGGATCAGCACCGCCATGTTGCGGCCCATGACCATCTGCTGGCCGTCGGAGTTGCGCACCACGTTGCGGTTGCGGATTTCGACCTTGCCCTCATAGGAGGCTTCAAGGAACGAACTATCCACCACCTGCGCGGTACCGCCCATGTGGAAGGTACGCATGGTGAGCTGGGTGCCCGGCTCGCCGATCGACTGCGCCGCGATGACGCCGACGGCTTCACCCTGGTTGACCGGGGTGCCGCGCGCCAGATCGCGTCCGTAGCAGACCGCGCACACGCCGACCCTGACCTCGCAGGTCAGTGCCGAGCGGATTCGGACCGACTGGACGCCGGCCTTTTCGATCTGCTCCACGTCACGCTCGTCCATCAGCGTTCCGGCCTTGACCAGCAGGTCACCGGTCACCGGATGGTTGATGTCATCGAGCGCGGTGCGGCCCAGCACGCGCTGGCCGACCGAAGCGACGACCTGACCGGCATCGACGATCGGCTGCATGGTGAGGCCCTTGTCGGTGCCGCAATCCACGGAGTTGACGATGCAGTCCTGCGCCACGTCGACCAGACGACGGGTGAGGTAACCCGAGTTCGCCGTCTTCAAGGCGGTGTCGGCCAGACCCTTGCGGGCGCCGTGGGTCGAGTTGAAGTACTCGAGCACGGTCAGGCCTTCCTTGAAGTTCGAGATGATCGGCGTCTCGATGATTTCACCCGACGGCTTGGCCATCAGGCCGCGCATGCCGGCGAGCTGACGCATCTGGGTGGGCGAGCCACGCGCACCGGAGTGCGACATCATGTAGATCGAGTTCATCGGCTTCTGACGGCCGTTGTCTTCGAACTCCACCGCCTTGATGCGGGCCATCATCTCGTCGGCGACCTTTTCGGAGCACTTGGCCCAGGCGTCGACAACCTTGTTGTACTTCTCGCCCTGCGTGATCAGGCCGTCATTGTACTGCTGCTCGTATTCCTTGGCCAAAGCCTCGGTGTCGGAGACCAGCTTGATCTTGCTGTCCGGGATCAGCATGTCGTCCTTGCCGAACGAAATGCCGGCACGGCAGGCGTGAGCGAAGCCGAGCGCCATGATGCGGTCACAGAAAATGACCGTCTCCTTCTGACCGCAATGGCGGTAGACGGTGTCGATCATCTTGGAGATGTTCTTCTTGGTCATCTCCTGGTTGGCGGTCTCGTACGGCACATTGACGTTCTTCGGCAGAAGCTCGCCGATGATCATACGGCCAGGCGTAGTGTCATGGATCTTCGACACGACCTTGCCTTCGGCGTCGACCGTGCGGAAGCGGCCCTTGATCTTGGCGTGCAGGGTCACCGCCTTTGTCTCGAGCGCGTGCTGGAGTTCGCCCATGTCGGCAAACACCATGCCCTCGCCCGGCTCGTTCTGGTTGACGATCGAGAGATAGTAGAGACCCAGAACCATGTCCTGCGACGGCACGATGATCGGCGCGCCGGAAGCCGGGTGCAGGATGTTGTTGGTCGACATCATCAGCACGCGGGCTTCAAGCTGCGCTTCCAGGGACAGCGGCACGTGGACCGCCATCTGGTCGCCGTCGAAGTCGGCGTTGAAGGCCGTGCAGACCAGCGGGTGCAGCTGGATCGCCTTGCCTTCGATCAGGATCGGCTCGAACGCCTGGATGCCGAGGCGGTGCAGCGTCGGCGCACGGTTCAACAGAACCGGGTGCTCGCGGATGACCTCGTCGAGAATATCCCAGACTTCCGGACGCTCCTTCTCGACCAGCTTCTTGGCCTGCTTGACGGTCGAGGAGTAACCCTTGGCGTCGAGACGGGCGTAGATGAAGGGCTTGAACAGTTCGAGCGCCATCTTCTTCGGCAGGCCGCACTGGTGCAGCTTGAGCTCCGGACCGGTGACAATGACCGAGCGGCCGGAATAGTCGACGCGCTTGCCGAGCAGGTTCTGGCGGAACCGTCCCTGCTTGCCCTTCAACATGTCGGACAGCGACTTCAGCGGACGCTTGTTGGCGCCGGTGATGACGCGGCCGCGACGGCCGTTGTCGAACAGTGCGTCCACCGCTTCCTGCAGCATGCGCTTTTCATTGCGCACGATGATGCCGGGAGCGCGCAGCTCGATCAGCCGCTTCAGACGGTTGTTGCGGTTGATGACGCGGCGATAGAGATCGTTCAGGTCAGACGTCGCGAAACGTCCACCATCCAGCGGAACCAGCGGGCGCAGGTCCGGCGGGATAACCGGAACCACCTTCATGATCATCCATTCCGGACGGTTGCCGGATTCCATGAAGTTCTCGACGACCTTGAGCCGCTTCAAATACTTCTTCTGCTTCAGCTCGGACGTGGTCGAAGCCAGCTCCGAACGCAGGTCGCCGGCGATCTTCTCCAGATCCATGCCGGCCAGAAGGTCATGAATGGCCTCGGCGCCGATCATGGCAGTGAAGGAGTCCTCGCCATACTCGTCGACGGCGATCATGTACTCTTCCTCGCTGAGCAGCTGGTGCTCCTTCAGCGCGGTGAGGCCAGGCTCGGTGACGATGTAGTTCTCGAAGTAGAGGACGCGCTCGATATCCTTCAGCGTCATGTCGAGCAGCGTGCCGATGCGCGAAGGCAGCGACTTCAGGAACCAGATGTGAGCGACGGGAGCGGCGAGCTCGATATGGCCCATGCGCTCGCGGCGGACGCGCGACAGCGTGACTTCGACGCCGCACTTCTCGCAGATGACGCCCTTGTACTTCATGCGCTTGTACTTGCCGCACAGGCACTCGTAGTCCTTGATCGGGCCAAAAATGCGCGCGCAGAACAGACCGTCACGCTCCGGCTTGAAGGTGCGGTAGTTGATGGTCTCCGGCTTCTTGATCTCGCCGAACGACCAGGACAGAATCTTCTCAGGGCTGGCCAGTGAGATCCGGATGGAATCGAACACCTGCGCAGGCGCCTGCGGATTGAAGAGATTCATGACCTCTTGGTTCATGCCGTTCTCCTTTTCGGGGTCCTCGAAAACCCCTTGCATCTAGTCGCGGGCCAAACGCCCACCGTCTTTGTCGGCCACCGGCCGTCGAATTCCTTTGGCGCGCCGCAACTTCGTGCGGCGCGCTGTAGCCTTTACTCAGCCGCGTCGGGCAGCCGAACCGGGGCGTCGTCGAGCTTGGTGTTCTCCAGCTCG
Organism: Mesorhizobium sp. 2RAF45; assembly: GCF_052115225.1. NCBI lineage: Bacteria > Pseudomonadati > Pseudomonadota > Alphaproteobacteria > Hyphomicrobiales > Phyllobacteriaceae > Mesorhizobium > Mesorhizobium sp. 2RAF45. The sequence continues at coordinate 10,266 of NZ_JBFRGG010000027.1, forward strand.
ACATTGAGGCCGAGAGACCGCATTTCCTTGACGAGCACGTTGAAGCTCTCCGGAATGCCGGCCTCGAACGTGTCGTCGCCGCGCACGATCGCCTCGTAGACCTTGGTGCGGCCGGCAACGTCGTCCGACTTCACCGTCAGCATTTCCTGCAGCGTGTAGGCGGCGCCGTAGGCTTCCAGCGCCCAGACCTCCATTTCGCCGAAGCGCTGGCCACCGAACTGCGCCTTGCCGCCCAGCGGCTGCTGGGTGACGAGCGAGTACGGACCGATCGAACGCGCGTGGATCTTGTCGTCCACGAGGTGGTGAAGCTTGAGCATGTAGATATAGCCCATCGTCACCTTGCGATCGAACGGCTCGCCCGTGCGTCCGTCATAGAGCTGCGACTGACCGCTGGTGTGCAGGCCCGCCTGCTCCAGCATGATGTTGATGTCAGCCTCGTGGGCACCGTCGAACACCGGGGTCGCGATCGAGACGCCGCGGCGCATCTGTTCGCTGAGGCGAACAATGCTCTCGTCGTCATACTCGCGGATCGGCTCGTTACGGTCATTGGCCGGCATGAAGCTCTCGAGCGTCTTGCGCAGCGGCTTGATGTCGCCGGCGGCCTTGTACGTGTCGATCAGCTCGCCGATCTTCTTGCCCATGCCCGCGCAGGCCCAGCCCAGATGCGTTTCCAGGATCTGGCCGACATTCATGCGGCTCGGCACACCCAGCGGGTTGAGCACGATATCGGCATGCGTGCCGTCCTCGAGGAAAGGCATGTCCTCGACCGGAACGATGCGTGACACGACACCCTTGTTGCCGTGACGGCCGGCCATCTTGTCGCCCGGCTGCATCTTGCGCTTCACCGCCACGAAGACCTTGACCATCTTCATGACGCCCGGAGGCATTTCGTCGCCGCGCTGCACCTTCTCGACCTTGTCCATGAAGCGCTGCTCGAGCGCCTTCTTGGAGTCGTCGTACTGGCCACGCAGGGCTTCCAGTTCGCTCTGGAGCTTTTCGTTCTCCACGGCGAACTGCCACCATTGCGAACGCGGATACTCGTCGAGCGTGTCCTTGGACAGCGTCGAGCCCTTCTTGAAGCCCTTCGGTCCAGCGATCGCTTCCTTGCCGACGAGCACGTCGGAAAGACGCGCGTAGACGTTGCGGTCCAGGATGGCCTGCTCGTCGTCGCGGTCCTTGGCGAGGCGTTCGATCTCCTCGCGCTCGATCGCCATGGCGCGCTCGTCCTTCTCCACACCGTGGCGATTGAACACGCGCACCTCGACGACGGTGCCGAAAGTGCCCGGAGGCATGCGCATCGAGGTGTCGCGCACGTCGGAAGCCTTTTCGCCGAAGATGGCGCGCAGAAGCTTCTCTTCCGGCGTCATCGGGCTTTCGCCCTTCGGCGTGATCTTGCCGACCAGGATGTCGCCCGGCTGCACTTCCGCACCGATATAGACGATGCCGGCTTCGTCGAGGTTCTTCAGCGCTTCTTCCGAAACGTTCGGAATGTCGCGCGTGATTTCCTCCGGACCAAGCTTGGTATCGCGCGCCATGACCTCGAACTCCTCGATGTGGATCGAGGTGAAGACGTCGTCGGCGACGATGCGCTCGGAGAGCAGGATCGAGTCCTCGTAGTTGTAGCCATTCCACGGCATGAAGGCGACCAGCACGTTGCGGCCGAGCGCGAGATCACCGAGCTCGGTCGACGGACCGTCGGCGATAATGTCGCCCTTGTTGACCCGGTCACCCATGCGCACCAGCGGACGCTGATTGATGCAGGTGTTCTGGTTCGAACGCTGGAACTTCATCAGCCGGTAGATGTCGACGCCGGACTTGCCCGGATCGAGATCTTCCGTCGCGCGGATAACGATACGCGTCGCGTCCACCTGGTCGACGATGCCGCCGCGGCGGGCGCCGATGGCGGCGCCCGAGTCACGGGCGACGATCGGCTCCATGCCGGTGCCGACGAACGGCGCCTCGGCGCGCACCAGCGGCACGGCCTGACGCTGCATGTTCGAGCCCATCAGCGCGCGGTTGGCGTCGTCGTTTTCCAGGAACGGGATCAGGGCCGCGGCCACCGACACCATCTGCTTGGGCGACACGTCCATCAGGTCGACGTTTTCGCGCGGCGCCATCATCACTTCACCGGCACTGCGGCAAATGACGAACTCGTCGACGAAGCCGCCATTCTTGTCGAGCTCGGCGTTAGCCTGCGCGACATGGTGCTTGGCTTCTTCCATCGCCGAGAGATAGACGACGTCGTTGGTCAGCTTGCCGTCGACGATCTTGCGGTACGGGCTCTCGATGAAGCCGTACTTGTTGACGCGTGCGAAGGTGGCCAGCGAGTTGATCAGACCGATATTCGGGCCTTCCGGCGTCTCGATCGGGCAGATACGGCCGTAATGCGTCGGGTGCACGTCGCGCACCTCGAAGCCGGCGCGCTCGCGGGTCAGACCGCCCGGTCCAAGCGCCGAAAGACGACGCTTGTGGGTGATCTCCGACAGCGGGTTGGTCTGGTCCATGAACTGCGACAGCTGCGAGGAACCGAAGAACTCGCGCACGGCGGCGGCCGCCGGCTTGGCGTTGATCAGGTCCTGCGGCATCACCGTGTCGATCTCGATCGAGGACATACGCTCCTTGATCGCGCGCTCCATGCGCAGCAGGCCGACGCGGTACTGGTTCTCCATCAGCTCGCCGACGGAACGCACGCGGCGGTTGCCGAGATTGTCGATGTCGTCGATCTCGCCCTTGCCGTCGCGCAGTTCGACCAGCGTCTTGACCACGGCCAGGATGTCTTCCTTGCGCAGCACGCGCACGGTGTCCTCGGCCTTGAGCTCGAGGCGCATGTTCATCTTGACGCGGCCGACAGCCGACAGGTCGTAGCGCTCGCTGTCGAAGAACAGCGAGTTGAACATGGCTTCGGCGGTCTCGAGCGTCGGCGGCTCGCCGGGGCGCATGACACGATAGATGTCGAACAGCGCGTCCTGGCGGCTCTCGTTCTTGTCGACGTTGAGCGTGTTTCTGATGTAGGCGCCGACATTGACGTGGTCGATGTCGAGAACCTTGATCTCCTGCTCGCCGGTGCCAAGCAGCACCTTCAGGGTCTTCTCGTCGATCTCGTCACCGGCTTCGAGGAAGATCTCGCCGGTGGCATAATTGACGATGTCCTCGGCCAGGTAGTTGCCGAGCAGATCCTCGTCGGTCGCCTTGATCGCCTTCAGGCCCTTTTCGCCGAGCTGGCGCGCCTGACGGGCGGTGATCTTCTTGCCGGCCTCGACAACGATCTCGCCCGTATCGGCGTCGACCAGGTCGCCGACGGCCTTGAGGCCGCGGAAACGCTCGACGTTGAACGGAATGCGCCAGTGGTCGCCGGCGCGGACATAGGTGATCTTGTTGTAGAAGGTCGACAGGATCTCTTCGCCATCCATGCCGAGCGCCATCAACAGCGACGTCACCGGAATCTTGCGGCGGCGGTCGATGCGGGCGTGCACGACGTCCTTGGAATCGAACTCGATGTCGAGCCACGAGCCGCGATAGGGAATGACGCGCGCGGCAAACAGAAGCTTGCCCGACGAGTGCGACTTGCCCTTGTCGTGGTCGAAGAAGACGCCCGGCGAACGGTGCATCTGCGAGACGATGACGCGCTCGGTGCCGTTGACGATGAAGGTGCCGTTCAAGGTCATGAGCGGCATGTCGCCCATGTAGACGTCCTGCTCCTTGATGTCCTTGATCGACTTGGCGCCAGTATCCTCGTCGATATCGAACACGATGAGGCGCAGCGTCACTTTCAGCGGCGCGGCATAGGTCAGGTCGCGCTGGCGGCATTCGTCAACGTCGAATTTCGGTCCTTCGAACTCGTACTTCACGAACTCCAGCATCGAGGAGCCGGAAAAATCGGAGATCGGGAAGACCGACTTGAAAACAGCCTGCAGTCCCTCGTCCGGACGGCCGCCCTTGGGCTCGTCCACCATCAGGAACTGGTCATAGGATGCCTTCTGAACCTCGATCAGGTTCGGCATCTCCGCAACTTCCGGAATCTTTCCGAAGAACTTGCGTACGCGTCTGCGGCCATTGAAAGTCTGGGTCTGGGCCATCGTCGCTCCTTAGCTCTAAACTCGGGACGGACCTCGCCGCGGTCCGCCTTGCATACCGAGCCGCCTGGGCGGCGGCTCTCTGTCTGTTCTCCGTTCGCCTTTCGGCGGCCGGCTAAAACGGGAGAAAACCCGTTTCCTGAAGGCCGGTTTTCGGCCCTCAGGAAAGAGGTTCTCGTACATCTCGCGCTACGCGTCCTCCCTCCAGGCGAAGGGAGTGGCGGACGGCGCGAGGCCGCCCGCCGCTTTTACGCTTACTTCAGTTCGACCTTGGCGCCGGCTGCTTCCAGCTGGGCCTTGAACTTGTCGGCGTCGGCCTTGGAAACGCCTTCCTTGACCGGCTTCGGAGCCGCTTCGACCAGGTCCTTGGCTTCCTTGAGGCCAAGACCGGTGATGGCGCGGACTTCCTTGATGACGTTGATCTTCTGCGCGCCAGCGTCGGTGAGGACGACGTCGAATTCCGTCTTTTCCTCGGCCGGAGCAGCAGCAGCGGCAGCGCCGCCAGCAGCGGCAACCGCCACCGGAGCAGCAGCCGAAACGCCCCACTTTTCTTCCAGAAGCTTCGACAGCTCGGCCGCCTCGAGGACGGTCAGCTTCGAAAGGTCGTCTACGATCTTTGCGAGATCAGCCATTGTTGTATTCCTTCGTTAGGTTCGAACGTGTGTTTTTGATAGCGAGGAACGGCCTCATGCCGCCTCGTCCTTCCGGGCGTAAGCGCCGATGACGCGCGCGACCGAGGCCGCTGGCGCATTGACGATCTGGGCGATCCGGGTTGCCGGCGTGGCGATCATGCCAACCAGCCTGGCGCGCAGCTCATCGAGCGACGGAAGTGTGGCGAGTGCCTTCACACCGTCGGCATTGAGCGAGGTGGTGCCCATTGCGCCGCCGAGAATGACGAGCTTGTCATTTCCCTTGGCGAAATCGGACGCGACCTTCGGCGCCGCAATCGGATCCTCCGAATAAGCAATCAGCGTCTGTCCCTTGAACAGGTCGATGATCGATGCGGAGTCCGTGCCCTGAAGAGCGATTTTGGCGAGACGGTTCTTCGCGACTTTAACGGTGCCACCGGCGGCGCGCATTTTCGACCGAAGGTCGTTCATTTGCGCGACGGTGATACCGGCATAGTGGGCCACGACCACTGAACCTGCGTTTCCGAACGCTTCGTTCAGGCCCGTGACGAGTTCGCGTTTTTCCGCTCTGTCCACTGCCTATCTCCAGTTGACCCCAATCCCGTCAATGAGAACATCTCATTTCGAGGACAGGCGTCGGGTTGCCTTTTTGCCGGCCGGGCCATCCAGTAACGGATCTCCCGAACGACGCTCGAGGATCCTGCCCCCTTTCGCCACACCGACGGACAAGCCGGCGATGCGCAGACAAAAGGCAAACACGGTTCGAACCTTTCATTGGAGCATTCGCTCCGTTGTCGGGTCTTCACCCGTCTCATGCAGGCCCGCATGAATTAAGGCTTTTGGGCCGCCTGCAATCTCGGACAGGATGTCCGGAAGCCTTTCGACTTCCGGTACCGGGCCCAGGATAGATCCAGGGCCCGGAATTCAGTCACGGATCGGCCTGCGGCGGCCGATCCAAATGGTCTTAATCAGGACGCAGCGAGCGTCGAGACGTCGAGCTTGAGGCCCGGGCCCATCGTCGAGGTGACCGACACCTTCTTGACGTAGTTGCCCTTGGCGCCAGCCGGCTTTGCCTTGGTCACCGCATCGGCGAAGGCGCGGATGTTCTCTTCCAGCGCCTTGACGTCGAACGAGACCTTGCCGACGCCGGCATGAACGATGCCGGCCTTCTCGACGCGGAACTCGACCGCGCCGCCCTTCGATGCCTTGACGGCGGCGGCGACGTCGGTGGTGACGGTGCCGACCTTCGGGTTCGGCATCATGCCGCGCGGGCCGAGCACCTTACCGAGACGGCCGACCAGCGGCATCATGTCCGGCGTGGCGATGCAGCGATCGAAGTCGATCGTGCCCTTCTGGACGATGTCGACCAGGTCCTCCGCGCCGACGATGTCGGCGCCGGCGGCCTTGGCTTCCTCGGCCTTGTCGCCACGGGCGAACACGGCGACGCGAACCGAGCGGCCAGTGCCGTTCGGCAGGTTGACCACGCCGCGGACCATCTGGTCGGCATGGCGCGGGTCGACGCCGAGGTTCATGGCGACTTCGACGGTCTCGTCGAACTTGACCGAGGAACGGTCCTTGAGCAGCTTCAGCGCTTCACCCAGGGCATAAGCCTTGTTGGGATCGATGCCTTCGCGGGTCTTCGATACACGCTTTGCAATCTTTGCCATGATCTCAGCCCACCACTTCCAGACCCATCGAGCGGGCGGAGCCCTCGACCATGCGCATGGCCGCCTCGACGTCGTTTGCGTTCAGATCCTTCATCTTGGCGGTCGCGATTTCGCGCACCTTGTCGCGCGAAACGGTGCCAGCCTTGACCTTGCCCGGCTCCTTTGAGCCCGACTTCAGGTTCGCGGCCTTCTTCAGGAAGTAGCTCACCGGCGGCGTCTTCATGACGAAGGTGAACGACTTGTCCTGATAGTAGGTGATGACGACCGGAACCGGCGATCCCTTTTCCATTTCCTGGGTCTGCGCGTTGAACGCCTTGCAGAACTCCATGATGTTGATGCCACGCTGACCAAGCGCCGGGCCGATCGGGGGCGACGGCGTAGCCGAACCCGCGGAGACCTGAAGCTTGAGCTGGCCTGCAATTTTCTTAGCCATCTCTTTTCCTGCCTTTGTCTATGCCGGCCCCATCTCGGGAAACACCGGCGGTTGCAGTCTGGTGGTGCGGTTCGCGCGGCCGGCTAAAGCCACATTCGCCTCCCACCGTTCTCAGGCCATGCGTTTCCGCACCGCCTCCCCTGATCGCCAGACCGGCATCAGGGATTTCGGATCAGCCCTTTTCGACCTGTCCGAATTCCAGATCGACAGGCACGGCGCGCCCGAAGATCGAAACTTCCACCTTGAGCCGCGCCCGCTCCTCGTCCACTTCCTGGACGAAGCCGTTGAACGACGCGAAAGGACCATCCGAAACGCGGATCGCCTCGCCGATCTCGAAAGTGACCGAGGGCTTCGGCCGCTCGACGCCTTCCTGCACCTGGTTCAGGATGCGCTGCGCTTCCGCCTCGGTGATCGGCACCGGCTTGGAGTCACCGAGAAAGCCGGTGACCTTCGGCGTGTTCTTCACGAGCGAGAACACGGCGTCGGTCAAATTGGCCTTCAGGAGCACATAGCCCGGGAAGAACTTGCGCTCGGCATCGACCTTGCGGCCACGACGAACTTCGACCACCTTCTCGGTCGGCACCACGATCTGCTCGATATCGGCGGACAGGCCCTTCTGCTTGGCCTTGTTCTCGATGTCCTCGGCGACCTTCTTTTCAAAGTTCGAATAAGCGTGGACGATGTACCAGCGCGCAGCCATTTTTTTAGACTTCTCCGTAGTCGCCGGACTTAGCGTCCAATGCCCAGAATCTGTTCGATCGCGAGGCCCATCAACTGATCGGCGCTAAAGAAAAAGATCATCGCAATCACAGCGAAGGCCAGAACCATCACCGTCGAGATCATCGTTTCGCGCCGCGACGGCCAAGTCACCTTGGCGGTCTCCGAGCGAACCTGCTGGAGAAAGACGAAAGGATTTGTGGTTTTCGAAGCCATATGCCGCTCTGTCTTCAAGACCCGTTGGCCGGGTCCCCTGGATGATCCCGCTGGCCGGGACGTGCCGCCTGAGCCCAGTCTCGCGCCGAATCAGCGCAATCATTTCGCCCATGCAAATCAGACGCGTAAAGCCGGCTTCCCAGCTCCACGCGTCGCGTGTCTGTTCTGTCTACATAAAACCGATTCTTGATCCACGCAAGTGGCAAGTGTCCGCTTTATGACCAAACGCCGCCTCGGAACCATCCAGTCGTTCCGTCCCGGCTATGGCGTCCTTATGCCCCAATCGGCCTAATATGGCAAGCGTGTCGCCGATTTTCAAAGGGCGGTCCGCGGAATCATCATTTCTGACGGCCATTTTGAAATGGCACGGGCAGCAGGGCTCGAACCTACGACCTGCGGTTTTGGAGACCGCCGCTCTACCAACTGAGCTATGCCCGTATCGTGCGCGCCTCGGCGCAGCAGGGGCTTCCTAAAAGCTTCCGCGCTCTCTGTAAAGAGTGGTTTGCACGCAAACGCGCCTTCATCCCCTTTGCCAGAAATCCGGATAGGTCACGACCAGCCCATCGCGGTCGATCTCGAGATACTCGATGCCAGGGCCGTCCCACTCGCGCCAGCGCACGATCTTGAAATCGTCCGACATCAGTCCGCACTCCGAGGCGGCTGGAAGCTACTTTGTTTCCGGCGGCGTGTACGGCCCGCCCGGCACGCCCCAGCCCCAGGCAGGCATCGGCTCGGTTTCCGGATCGCAGGTCTCGCCTAGATTGGAGTTCATCTTGGCCAATCGGGATCCCCATTCGACATAGCCCATGAAGGCCGAGCGGAATTCGGGATCGTCCGGCAAGCCGACCTCGTCGGCTGCATCGGCGAGCAGGTTGATCCAGCGGCGGCGCTGCTCCTCGGTCAAGTGCTTGCCCAGATGATGCATGACCATCTCGCGGTGGCCGCCGAATTTCTCGCTATAGATCTTCGGTCCGCCGAACACCTCGCCGATGAAGGCCGCGACATGGGCGGGATGGTCCGGCGACATCGTCTTGAATACCGGCCCGACGACCGGGTCCTTTGCCACCTTGTCATAGAAGGTCTGCGTCAGCCGGTTCAGGGCATCGCTGCCACCGGCCCATTCATAGAGTGTCGGAACATCCCGGCTCATTATCGATCCTCCGCCAGCCCCGGCGCCACCCGCGGCGACGATAGCGGAAAGATCGAAGGCAGCTCAACCTGCCTCGATGGCCAGTTTCGGAAAGCCGCGCACTACAGCTTTGCGGGCGCTTCGGCCGCCGCGTTGGCGGGCGGCAGGCCGCGGCAATTATCGGGCCTGGGAACGGCCTTGCAAATCGTGGCGCCGGTCAGTGCGTCGACCGATTGCGGTCCGGTTGTCAGTCCCGCTTTCAGCATGATGTCCGGTTCAAGCCGGCGCTCGGCCGAACGCCCCGCGATCGCCTTGAACAGAGCGGGACCGATCGCCATCTCCTCGAGATACGCCTTGACCATCTGCTTCTGTCCCATCGGGTACAGGCTGAGCCGCGCCTGCGGACCGACAAGCCTTCTCGCGCCGCCGGCAAGCATCAGCGCGCAGGCCGTATCGCACTCCACGCCCGCATCGATGCTCAATCCGGCATAGGCACCCTCCTTGGCCAGGCAATTCCATGCCCCCGGGTCGCAATCGACGAAATCGGTCCGGCCCACGGCGACGTCGAGCCTCCTTTCACGGATAAGCCGGCCCGCTGCCAGGGCGCCAGACAGGTCCCCTCCCCGTGAGCTGATCACGACAGGCAGGCGCCGATCGCCAAGCGTGGCGAGCAACTGGCGCAGCTTCGGCAGTGTCTGGCTCGTAATCACGCCTTCCGCCGAGATCCATTCCGGACAGTCAGGATTACACAGCGGATTGCTGCCGCGAACCACGACAAAGCGCATGTCCGCGCCGGCCTTGGCGGTTTCCGGTCCAACTGGTGCGACATCCCTGGGCTTGCCCGTCGCAGCAGCCGATGGCGTCGCATTGTTTGCAGGGCTCGGTATCTCCCGGCAATTCGCGGCCGGCTGTTGCGGCGCGCACAGGCCGGCGGAGGTCAACAGATCCGCCGCGTCCCGGCTGGTCACCAGCTTCATCGCCAGCATATCGTCCAGCGTGATCTGGCGGATGTCGCTGGCCGGCGTGGCCTTCATCATTTCCAGCACGCCGTCGCCTATACCCATTTCCCTGAGATAGGCCGATAGCGTCTTCTCGACCGTCTTGCTCATCTCGTAGGTCTTGTAGCTGCCGGCATTTTTCCGGCTGACCACCTTGGTGTTGATCACCTTCTTCTTGCCGTTCACGATCCGGTAGGTGGTCCGGTAGAGCAGCTTCTCGCGCTTGTAGGTGGTGGTGATCTGATGAACGCCGAGATAGGCGAAATCTCCGACCACGCGGCGGATACCGCCGGAAAACATCAGCGGACAGGCCGAATTGCACATGGCCCCGTCGTCAAAGGCCATGCCGAAATAGTCGGCACCCTTGCCCTTGTTGTCGCTGCAATTCTTCGCCTCCGGCTGGCAGCCGGAAAACACCGTCACGCCGACGGCGATATCGAGTTTGGCCTTGCGGATCATCCTGCCAAGTGCGAGTGCGGCATCGACATTGCCGCCGGGCGAGCTGACGACGACAGGCAGTTGCCGTCCCTTCAGCGTTTTGAGCGTGCGTTTGAAGAGTGACGGCGTGCCCGCCGCGATCGTGCCTTCAGCCGATACCCATTCCGGACAATTGGGCTCGCAGCCCGGCGCATTGCTGCGCACGACGGCGAAGCGCATCGGTGGGATGTCCAGCGACTGCTCCTGGGCCCGGGCCGGCAGGACAGGCAGCACTATGGCGGTCAACAGCATGAGGCGAACCAGCGCCCGCAACCACCATGCCTTCCCATTGAAACAGCGCCCTGGAACCACTCTTTCGCCAAGCTCCCGCAATGCAACCTATACTAGTTGCCGTGATAGCGCTTGCAACAGGGTAGGCGCAGTTCCGATGTCACGCAGCGACGTAAACGAAAAGGGCGGCCCGAAGACCGCCCTTTCCTTGTCGATCCGGCTATTGCCGGTCTCGATTATTCCTTGATGGTGACGACGATGCCGGCACCGACGGTGCGGCCGCCTTCACGGATGGCGAAGCGCAGCTTCTCTTCCATGGCGATCGGCACGATCAGCTCGACATCGACCGTGATGTTGTCGCCAGGCATCACCATCTCGGTGCCAGCCGGCAGCGACACGATGCCGGTCACGTCCGTCGTGCGGAAGTAGAACTGCGGGCGGTAGTTGGTGAAGAACGGCGTGTGACGGCCACCTTCGTCCTTGGTCAGGATGTAGGCCTCGGCTACGAACTTCTTGTGCGGCTTCACCGTGCCGGGCTTGGCCAGAACCTGGCCGCGCTCGACACCTTCACGATCAACGCCGCGCAGCAGCGCGCCGATGTTGTCGCCAGCCTGGCCCTGATCGAGCAGCTTGCGGAACATTTCAACGCCCGTGCAGGTCGTCTTGGTC
>NZ_JBFRGG010000028.1:0-9256 GCF_052115225.1 Mesorhizobium sp. 2RAF45
GTTGCCCCGGTAGAGCCGGTTGCTCCGGTMGAGCCAGTTGCTCCGGTCGAACCGGTTGCTCCGGTCGAGCCGGTTGCTCCGGTCGAGCCAGTGGCTCCGGTCGATCCGGTCGCACCGGTCGCTCCGGTAGAGCCAGTTGCTCCGGTCGAGCCCGTCGCGCCGGTTGCTCCGGTTGCTCCGGTCGAGCCGGTTGCTCCAGTCGAGCCCGTTGCTCCGGTCGATCCGGTTGCTCCGGTCGAGCCAGTCGCTCCGGTAGAGCCAGTTGCTCCGGTCGAACCCGTCGCTCCGGTTGAGCCGGTCTCGCCGGTTGCTCCGGTCGGACCCGTCGCGCCGGTCGAGCCAGTTGCACCCGTCGAGCCGGTTGCTCCGGTAGAGCCAGTCGCGCCGGTAGAGCCAGACGCGCCGGTAGAGCCAGTCGAGCCTGTCGCACCAGTTGCCCCGGTCGCACCCGTGGCTCCGGTGGAACCCGTGGCTCCGGTGGAACCCGTGGCTCCGGTTGCGCCAGTAGAGCCCGTTGCACCCGTATCGCCGGTGGCGCCAGTTGCTCCAGTCGAGCCGGTCGCGCCTGTATCTCCAGTCGCACCTGTTGAACCTGTAGCTCCAGTCGAACCCGTGGCGCCCGTATCGCCAGTCGCACCCGTGGCTCCGGTTGCGCCGGTAGAGCCCGTTGCACCCGTATCGCCGGTGGCGCCAGTTGCTCCAGTCGAGCCGGTCGCACCGGTCGAGCCAGTTGATCCGGTCGAGCCTGTGGCTCCGGTAGAGCCAGTGGCTCCAGTCGAGCCGGTTGCACCAGTCGAGCCGGTTGATCCGGTCGAGCCAGTTGATCCGGTCGAGCCTGTGGCGCCGGTCGCACCGGTGGCGCCGGTGGCGCCGGTTGCACCTGTGGCGCCCGTCGAACCCGTGGCACCGGTTGATCCCGTGTGGCCTGTAGCTCCTGTTGGACCGGTGGCGCCGGTCGCACCCGTCGGGCCAGTCGAGCCACTGTTGCTGGTGGAAGAAACCCCTGTGAGAGTAAAGACGCCGTCGGAATTGCTGGATGGGCCAGAAGTAACCGTGTTGTTGGTCAGATTGAAGGTGCCCGCAGAAACAACTGACCAGTCATTGTTATCGTCAGTATCATTTTGAATAAGTGCCGTTATCGTATAAGTTCCGCTTACCGGAACGTCAACAATCATAGCGACAGAAGAGAATTGAGCGGATGCCTTTGATGGTAATGTAAAACTACCAACAATTACGTTTGCCGAATTCGTGATATAATACTGAACTGCCTTCTGGCTGATAGAACCAGCAGTATCGAGTGACCCAGTGAGTGTCACTGCAAGGCTCAGAACACCTGCGTAACTTGCCGTTCCCGTGTTGGTAAGCGGCGGCCCAACACGCGCCATAGGGGATATCGCCAGGTCCCATCGCCCGCCCAGCGCTTCGGCGCCAACCAGCCCTACGGCAGCCGATACGCCGGCGCCCGTCGCCTCCGAGAGAGCCTCGACAAACGCCTCACCCGCCGCGCCGTAACCGGTCTCGCAGCTCCACAGCCGCAAGCCGCCACGCTCGGCCAACGCCCTGCCGATGGCGGCTAGGTTCGCAGCGTCGCGCACCAGAGTCTCGCTCGACCACTCGCCGGAGCCAAAGCCGAGACGTCCCGGCGCGCCGTGAGCTAGGATGTGCACCGCGTCCAGCCCGTTGCGCCCTTCTAGAGCCTCCGCCATTTGCCGCGCCGCGGGCTGGCGTTTGTCGAGCACGATAGCGTCCACCTCCGGCCGCACGTTTCTCAGAGCGGTCTCGAGATCAGGGATTGAAGGATCTAAAAAGAGGATTTCCGAGGCGCGGGCCATCACCGGCTCCTATTGGCTCGAATCAACTTTAGGTTTTAGGCGGCACGCAGGCTCGCCCGGCGTGGCTACGGAAAAAAGCATAGAGATTGGGCGGTTATCTTCCGGATGGCCCGACGGCGCCGCTGGGATCGCCGGCGACGGGGCTGTCTACGCTGAGGAAGGTGGAGGCCTGGAAATTCCCGGCGTCGTCAAACGTCCCGATCGCCAACGAGCTTACGTTGCTTGGAACCTTGACGGTGAGAACGACGGACTGATTTTGCCTGACGGCGTTGGGAAGAACGACCTGGCCGACTATCGCACCTTTGACCGTATCCACGATAAAGTAATTTACATTTCCGGTCGTACTTCCGACCGGCAAAGCGCCCATAACGGTGACTTCGATCGCCGCAAACGCTGCTGCATAGCTCATCATTCCCTCCCTGGTCAGCGGCGGTCGTGCCGCGCCTTTATTTGTGCCTACCCTCAATTTCCAACGCTTGGCGTCGCGCCATGTGGGATCGAACCGCGCCGCGTTGGTTCTCCGCGGAGGAGATCGCGGAAGGGGGTGGCGACCCTGCAGTAGTCGCCGGATGCAGTAGCCAAGGACAGATGTCCGCCGAAATGCGGGCATCGGTTCAAGCGCCTGGCTGATCGTTTCAGCGCTTGAGCGCAAAGACATTTGTGCCATTCGAACCGGGGTGCCGCACCACAGCTTCTCCGGTCGGCAGGCGATATCAACCCACCCACAACGCAATCCTCCAGGTGCGCCGAAGGCTCGGCGTCAAACGTTAGAAAGCTCCCAAATGAGACGTCCGTCGTCCTTCAAACGAATGATGACACCATGTCTCGGCGCGAGGGAATTGAAGCCCGTCTGCCCTTCTGCAGAGGAACGGATTAACGCGGCCTACAACGAGCGCACCCCGGTCGCACCTCATACGCAATTTGCTTTGCTGCCCAGAACCCTCTGACTCACCCCTCACAAATTCGGCGCAATCAGCCATAAACGGCGGGAAAGCAGACGGCGAGCAAATTGCGACAAGGTTTCTCCGCTTGACAGGTTGGAGCGCACAGTGCCTGCAATCGCCTCCCATGGTCTTTGCAGCCCGCTGGAGAAATGGCTTGGGGTAACCATGATGGATAAGGTTAGGCACGGTTTCCTCACGACGATCCCGTAAGAACCGATAGAACGAATGACCCGATATTCGGGAATAGAGACTATGCTAGCGGTCGACCTGGCAGGTTGAATGAAATGCGGGCTGAAGGCATGGGCGACCGGGACTTGGCATCCGCTTCGACGCAGGCCGCCCCGAACGCGAGACAAAGCAGGACTGAATCATCCCTCCGATCGCCACTTGCCTCGAGCGCCGAAAATTCTAAGGTGACAAATGGCAAGCGGCTCTGCCTCAACATGATCGTGAAAAACGAGATGGCGAACCTTCGACGCTGTCTCGGGGCGTTCGTCGACAATATCGATTCCTGGATCTCGGCGATACCGGCTCGGCCGACGGGACCCAGGATTTCATCAAGTCGTTCTTCGCTGCCCGCAATCTGCCGGGCGAGCTGCACGAATTCCCACTCCGCAAGGAACTGACCCCTTCATTGGTTTGCGGTTTCGTTGGTTTCGCGCCGGACCGGGGCTTTTCGCGAAGGTGGTAGATGTCACCTCGCATGGTGATCACCATGAAATGATGAAGCAGACGATCCAGGATCGCCGTTGCGACGACAGGGCCCCAAAAACACTTCCCCATTCGCCTACGGAGCGGTTCGAGGTGATCACGATTGAGCCCTTCTCGTAGCGCCGAGACCCAAGTTGGAAGAACAGGCTAGCGGCTTGGCCTCGAAGGGCAGGATAACCAGCTCATCGATGACCAATAATTTCCGCCACAACAGGGTCGTCAACTGTTTGTCGAGCGAGCCGTCGGCGTGTGCCTCGGCCAGTATCGCCACCGGCGTCGCCGCCGTAACGAACTGCACGCTGCAGTTCTGGCGGATGGCCCCGCGGCCGAGCTGACGGCAGATGAGTCTTGCCCGTTCCGGGCGGCCCGAGGAACAGGACCGAGTCGCCATGGGCAATCCAGCGGTAGGTCGCCAGTTCCCTGATCTGTCCTTGATCGACCGACGGCTGGGCATCGAAGTCGAAGCCGTCCAATTCGCGCACGAACGGGAACTGCGCCAGCTTGCTCGACACGGAGATACGCTCGTCGCGGCGAGCGATCTCCCTCGAGACGGAAGGCCAATGCCTCGCCCAAAGTCATCTTCGAACGCACCGCTTCGTCCGATCGGCGTCAGCTTCAGCCGGTCGAGTGTGGCGATCAGCACGTCGCGATCTACGTGTGTCATCACCGACCCCTTCCAGCAACCGCCTCGTATTCCGCAAGCGGCCGCAGCGACGCGGCCGGCGCTATCTCGACAGGGCCGGCGCGCACCGGCCCTTCGAAGCAGGCAGCGCCGGCAAAATCCGTCCGGCCCACGATCCGTTCTCGCCGCGCTCGGCACAAGGCATGATCGGCCACGACCTGCCCTGCATGACGGATGATCTCCGGCCGGCAAGCACCACGACCTGGACGCTCTCGCCGATCAGGCGCTAGGGGACGGAGTAGACTGTTCGTGTCGAGATCGATCGTTGCAGTCTGCCGAACCTTGCGCACCAGATCCCGCAAGTGTCCGAATGGCGCTCGGCCAGCCAGCGGGGATATGGACCGCGGGATTTCTGAGCCTTCCCCGTCAAGACCATTGAGCGTGTCAGTTTTCCGCCCCCTGGTCCAGCCCGAGGGGTTCACTCCAATGCCGGGGTCTGTTCTCGGTGGCGATCAACAAACAGTGGAACATTGAAGCGTTTGCTTCCTTCTTCTTGATGATGTTACCTTTCGGCTTGCAGTTGTATACTCGCAAAGTTCGGGTCCTTCGGGAGGGTGCCATGCGAGAACTACTAATCGACATCGATGCAGATGCCGTGATTGAAGTCGGCCGTTATCTGGACGGTCGGCCGCTCTCTGCAGCGCCATGGCGTTTTCCGCGCTTTGGCGCCGCTTACAGAAAGCGCCACAACCAGAAAGCTTGCTCTCTTGTTGGACAACCACAATTAAAGGACCGAGCCAGCGCAGGAACGCGCGCCGATGAGACTTCCTGCGGGCCGCCAGCCGGTTGGGGTGTGACTATACGGGCCGGCCCAACCGGCGAGGGCACGCCGCCTGATCGCGTGCTCTGATCAGGTCGAGGCAGGTTGTTGGGGTCTTCGCCCGTGAGTTTATACCGTCATTCCAAGCAGGGGGCGGGATCTGGTCGGATTCTTCATGGGCCGATACTTACAAATTGACTAAATTCGTTACAACTTATGTATGTGTTCTCGGGATTGGCCAGACGATGTATTTTCCGCAGTTTCTGATGGGAATGCTGACGACGTCGGGCGCCGTAGGGATTTGGGCCTATGTGGCCACAGGTTCTATCTGGAAGGCTATTGCCTGGGGGACGATCACTGCGGTTTTGTTGCAGGCTGGGTACTTCGCACTTGTTTTCAGGCTTGTCTACAGTCGGCGAGAGACCGGGCAGGTGGCGGAGCAAATTACACCGGACACCACCGAGCGGCCGGTCGTTCCGAGTCAGCCACTGCACAGAGACGGTCGCTGAAATAGCGCTGACTTAGCGAAGACCGGTTCAGGGGTGTCTTGTGTTTGGGGTACGCCCTTCTTCCCCAGCCTCACCCCTGCGCCGCCGCCATTCTCTGGGATGAACTCGACGCAAGCCGATTCGGGCTACTTGAACCGCTGCAATCGACATCTAGGGCTCTATTTTCCTGGTCCGGCTCGGGGTCAGGTATCCGCTCCATAAGGCATTGCTCATATGCGTCTCGGAAATCCCGGCCACAAAATTCGGTCCATGGGCCGGATTAGCGGTGGAAAACTAGCAGCCTTGATCAGCTTACCGAATAATCGCATGCGGGGCGGGGACGGGATTGCGATTCATTTGGATGCACGCCGCCGCTGTATTGGTAGGGGAGGGCTTTGGCAAGCCGCTTAAGAAGAGGCGATTGCTCTTCTATTTCTTTGGGAGCGGCTACGCATACCTGTCCGTGATGCGCATTGGCGCTATCGCAAAACAGTCGGGGGTTGCCGTTCGATGGCGCCCCTTCAATGTCCGTACCGTGATGGCCGAGAACAACATTGCCCTCCGCACCCAGGCGGCAAAGGTGAAGTACCTGTGGCGCGATGTGGAGCGGCGACGCACGGCGTGTCCTATGTCGGGGCGCCGATCTGGCCGACCGATCCCGACCTTGTGGCCAACCGGGTCGCCATGGTGGCCGCCGAAGAGGGGTGGTGCGAGGCCTATACCGTGGCAAGCTTCAGGGCGTGGTGCCTGGAAGGTGTGGAACTGGGTAGCCGCGCCCATCTGAGGCATGTGCCCCTCGGTCAGGCTGTCGACCATGTGATTGCCAAGGCCGACGACGCCCGCGCCCATGAGCGGCTCAAGGCTGAAACCGATGCGGCCCGCTGCCATGGCAATTTCGGCTCCCCGGCGTCCTCATGGATGGCGAAACGTTATGGGGGGACGACCGGCTCGAAGAGGCGCTTGCGTGGGCCGCTGGCCGACATGAACTGCAGATTTGAATCATGATTGATTGGACTGAGTTGGCGACGCATTTGATAAAACTATGCGCCGATTGTCAGCCACGGGAGGTTTCAAGTGCGAAGCCGCTGGACCATTCCTGCTGCCTTGTTCGTCGCTCGTGCCGCCTTCGCCTTCCAGTTCGGCAGCGTAGGGGCCCTCCGCCGCAGCGTAGCCAGAGTCTCGGCGCGAGTCTGGCCGATTGGGATTCTTATCGGAATCTATTTTGTGCCGGGCGTCCTGCTCGCCTCTTCAGCTGTGGAGCCTCACCAGGTTGTGCCGAGGCTTGTGGACAGCGGTCACACGAGGCGCACGGTAACCAGCGACCCGGCCTTGTCCGCCCTAGCATAGAGTTTGGGCGCCGCCTCGGCATCAATGAGCTCAATCCCATATCCCAGATCTGCCGCGCAGAATGGACAGAGCGCTGCAATCGTCGCATTCTTGTGACCATGGCAAAGGGCAAACCTCCCACGACCGGTCGTTTTCGGCCTATGATTTTGGCGCATGTGGATGAGCTGGTGAGTATCGGCGGCCACTGGTCTTGTCGCTCTGGAGTGATGCGACGCTTGTAGAAGCGGGATTGGGCGCACCCTTGAGCGCATCGTCAGCCGATGCAGGAAAACCGAAAAGTGGCGGCGAGGTGCAGCGTAGACTCTGATGCATACCCACGATGCCGGGCAGATCGCCCGCATCTCGTGAGGGCGCTGCAATTGAGCCTGTCATGCTGCTTTGGCCCAGGGCGCAGCCTTGATGATGTCAAACCAGCACTGGACAGCTTCAGAGTTCGTCGCCGGCGACGCCCAGCTTTTTCCCTTCACCCGGCACTAGCTCATCTTCGTCGACGCCGATCAATTCCTCTCCTAAGTGTCGCATGCTCGCGTAGATTACGATCGCGACGATCGAGGCCAGAAAGATGGCGCTCGTTATGATTGTGCCGAGGCCGAGGCCACCGTATTGCGTGGGCTGAGACAATAGGTCGCCGAAGGAAGCCCCCAGAGGCCTGGTCAGGATATAGACCAGCCAGAAGGCGAGGATCGGATCGAGCTCGAGAAAGAAATAACCAATGCTGAGCGAGCAGATGATCATCCCGAACAGGATCCCAGTTGCCAGATATCCAAGTGCGAACTCCTCCGCGACCAGATCACCTGCTGCCGTACCGAGAGCAAAAGTGAACAGGATCGCGAGCCAATAGAAGGCCTCGCGCCGATTGGTGAATATGGAGTGGATTGAAAGAGTACGCTCCGCCTGGAACCACAGCGTGAACGTCAGCACCAGGGCGACCGAGAATGCCATGGTGGTATCCATTAGCGGCACGTGGAAGATGTCGACGAGATTGTCAGTTATCAAGGTGCCGACGATGCTGATCAGCACCACCGAGAGCCAATAGGCAGAGGGAACATATCTCTTTTGTGCAAATTGCCAGATCAGTCCTCCTGCCAGAATAGCGGACATGATCAACGACGTCGCCGTCAGACCCAAACCCAACTGCACGTTGAGATAGTCGGCTGCTGTTTCGCCCATGGTGACGGCCATCAGCTTGATGAGCCAGAAATCTGCCGTCACGCTGGGAACGCGATTGTAGACGATAGCTTTGACGGTCTTGGCCGTAGCAGGCATCATGAATATCCTTGAAATGGGAGGGACCGTTTCGCGGTTCGAGGTTGGGCGGGCAGCCGGTCCGAAGGGCCGGCATGGCCCGCCAGGGTCGTCCTACCGCGTGGCCTGGGCCGGATTGTTCAGCACCGCCATAAGAGCGGCGAGCGTCTTGTTGACCTTGTCAGGCGAGGGGCTCGGTTGACGCACTGCTTTAAGCGCCGCGTCGGATGCCGCGTCGATGTTGTTCCAGTAGTCCTGGTTCAGTGGCCGTATCGCGGTTTCAGCCTGGTCCCAGGCTGTTTCGTAGTCGGTGATGCGTTTAGCGGCGGCAGCAATATCACGCTTGGCGGCGAGGGCCTGAACGTCGGCGATGATGGTCTTGAACGACGATAGATCACCGAGGCCCGCCGTTTTGGCGGGTGCATTGTTGACATAAAGTTCGAAGCCGGTGAAGGCGGCCACCGGAGCAACAATGAGGGCGATGGCGAGAAGGATCTGTCTCATTAGGGGATTCCCGCAAACTTCTAGTGATGGAGGAGGGCGTCACTCCATTGTCGCCCTCGTGGGGTTGACTAGGTGTGTCCTGCGGCCCCACCGAGATTTGGTCATTGCCGTTGGCATTCGCCTACTATCGCCCTTTGCGGCGGAGCCTGCGAAGTCACCCTCGATGCCAATGACGAATCGGTTGATCTGGTAGTTGTAACCGATCTGGCCGCCGTAGACGACTCCGGACCCGTTTGTATTGAAGGGATCAAAGCCTGGAGCGCTTAGTGGCGACCACCGGCTGTCATTCCAGGCGCCTCCGACTTGAGCACCGACATAAAAGCCGGTCCATGAGTATGGCATGGTGGCAACTGGCTCAACGAGGTCGGTCGCCGGAACGGAAGAAGAGGCTGCGAGAAACGCAGCGGAACGATTCTGCTTTACGCATTTCCTGCCGAGAGTCTGCGCTACTTTTGCAACAAATTGGAATTATTCGAACTAACGATCGAAACTCGGCTTGGAGTTGCGGTTCCGCGCCCGGGCTGGTCATCAGGAATGCATCTCAGAGACCGTTTTGAAAATCGGCTTTCATGGGGTTCCGTCTGAGCTGGGTTATGATTCATGTGTGGACGGCCCCCGTTGAGCAAGAAGATTCTGACAATGGCAATACTGAAGCGGTCAGGTTCATTCATGTGTTCGGCCTGTTTTTTGCGGCCTCAGGCCGCTGGCCATGATGGTGTCGGTGGATCGGGCCCTCATCAAGC
>NZ_JBFRGG010000029.1:0-9149 GCF_052115225.1 Mesorhizobium sp. 2RAF45
AAAACAGGCCGAACACATGAATGAACCTGACCGCTTCAGTATTGCCATTGTCAGAATCTTCTTGCTCAACGGGGGCCGTCCACACATGAATCACAAAACCGACAAATCGGGAATCCCCTTCGATTCCATCAAGCCGTGAACCGCTCTAGCTGAAATGAATTCGCTAACGCTCTATTAGCCTTAACCGTGACTTAACCACTATGGTTAACAATGCTTCCTGAAACGATGGCTGCCGTGTTGATCGCAGGTGTCGTCAAATCCGGGAGTCGGGACTATGACACTCACATCGCGTATTGTGCTGGCGCTTGCCGGACTCGGTCTCTTGCCGCTGACGCCGGCAATCGCTGCCGACTACGATCCGCCGATCTACACCGATCAGGCGCCCGACTATGTGCCGGTCGAGGTCGGCTCCGGCTGGTATCTGCGCGGCGACGTCTCTTATCTGGTGCAGAAGAGCTTCAAGAACGATGATTTCGCCTTCACGCCGGCGAGCTTCGACGAGAAAGAAGATCCGATCTTTGCCAGCATCGGCTTTGGCTATCACTTCAACGACTATCTGCGCGCCGATCTCAATCTCGGCTATCTGCCAGGCAACAAAATCGGCGTTGGCTATGACGATACACTGAGCGTTGTGCCGCCGGCAACCTCTACCGTCGCATCGGCGAACCTGAAGAATTACGCCTACTCGCTCATGCTCAACGGCTATGTCGACCTTGGCACTTATGTCGGGATCACCCCGTATGTGGGCGGTGGCGTCGGTATCGTACAGAGCACGCGCCAGCTCTCGGCCAACTATTTCACCAACAATGGCGACCCCACCGACGATTTCGTCCAGACAGACGACAAGACGAAGTACTCCTTGGCCTATACGCTGAATGCGGGCCTTGCCTACCAGGTGTCGAAAAACGTTTCGGTCGACCTCGGCTATCAGTACTTCTCCGCCCCGGATGCCGAATATGTCACGGCCGCAAGTCTGACCTCCTTCCCGGTCCACAAGGGCATCAGCAATCACCAGATCAAACTCGGACTGCGCTACGATCTCTGGTAGACAAGGGACCGGGCGAGACTTTAGCGGCGGATCCCAGCGGTCCGCCGTTCGCGTTTGAGATCACGCGATCCTGATCGCGGACCGCCGGTATCCCGGCAGCGACAAAAACTTTCCTCTTGACGCCCGAGGCCTGAACGCATATCGCCGTCCGTGGGCCACCCCTCCCCAACGAGGGGCCACTATCTGGAAGGATAGACCACGATGACGACGCATACGAAGCCCGGACTCCGTCCGGCAAACCCCAATTTCTCCTCAGGTCCTTGCGCAAAACGCCCCGGCTGGTCGGTCGAGGCGCTCAAGAATGCCGCGCTCGGCCGTTCTCATCGCGCCAAGATCGGCAAGACCAAGCTCGAACAGGCGATCGAGCTGACGCGCGAAATCCTCCAGGTTCCGGCCGACTACCGCATCGGCATCGTACCGGCGTCGGACACAGGCGCCGTCGAGATGGCGCTGTGGTCGCTGCTCGGCGAGCGCGGCGTCGACATGGTCGCCTGGGAAAGCTTCGGCTCCGGCTGGGTCACCGACGTGGTCAAGCAGCTGAAGCTGCCCGACGTGCGCAAGCTCGAGGCCGGCTATGGCGAATTGCCGGATCTGGCCAAGATCGATTTCGACCGCGACGTGGTCTTCACCTGGAACGGCACCACGTCGGGCGTGCGCGTGCCGAATGGCGACTTCATCCCGGCGGATCGCAAGGGTCTGACCATCTGCGACGCCACTTCGGCGGCTTTCGCGCAAAAGCTCGATTTCGAAAAGCTCGATGTCGTCACGTTCTCCTGGCAGAAAGTGCTGGGCGGCGAGGGCGCGCATGGCATGCTGATCCTGTCGCCCCGCGCGGTCGCACGGCTGGAGAGCTACAAGCCGTCATGGCCGCTGCCGAAAATCTTCCGCCTGACCTCCGGCGGCAAGCTGATCGAGGGCATTTTCAAGGGCGAGACCATCAACACGCCGTCGATGCTGTGTGTCGAGGACTATCTCGACGCGCTGCACTGGGCGAAGTCGACCGGCGGCCTCGATGCACTGGTCGCCAGGGCGGATGCCAATGCCGCCGTGCTCGACGGATTTGTCGACAAGTCCTCCTGGCTCGGCCATCTCGCCGTCCAGCCGGCGACGCGGTCGAACACCTCGGTCTGCTTGTCCTTCACCGATGCCGATGTGGCGGCGCTCGACGCCGACGGTCAGGCGGCTTTCGCCAAGGGGCTGGTCTCGGCGCTCGACAAGGAAGGCGTCGCCTATGACATCGGCTCCTATCGCGACGCGCCTCCCGGCCTGCGTATCTGGTGTGGTGCGACGGTCGAGACATCCGATCTCGAGGCGCTGCTGCCCTGGCTCGACTGGGCCTTCGCCGCGCAGAAGGCTTCGCTGAAAGCGGCGGCCTGAGACTTTCCGTGGCGGCCCGCGGGCCGCCCATTCCCGGATCAATCCCATTTCAAGGAGGCCGCCATGGCGCCCCGCGTTCTCGTCTCTGACAAACTCTCTCCCACCGCCGTGCAGATCTTCAAGGATCGCGGCGTCGAGGTCGACTATCTGCCCGACCTCGGCAAGGACAAGGAAAAGCTGCTCGAGGTGATCGGCCAGTATGACGGCCTTGCCATCCGCTCGGCGACCAAGGTCACCGAAAAGCTGATCAACGCCGCCACCAGGCTCAAGGTCATCGGCCGCGCCGGCATCGGCGTCGACAATGTCGATATCCCGGCGGCGAGCCGCAAGGGTATCATCGTGATGAACACGCCCTTCGGCAATTCGATCACGACAGCCGAGCACGCCGTGGCGATGATCTTCGCGCTGGCGCGCCAGATCCCGGAAGCCAACGCCTCGACCCATGCCGGCAAGTGGGAGAAGAACCGTTTCATGGGTGTCGAGATCACCGGCAAGACGCTGGGTGTCATCGGCTGCGGCAATATTGGCTCGATCGTCGCCACACGCGGCGTCGGCCTGAAGATGCATGTCATCGCCTTCGACCCGTTCCTGTCGGACAAGCGTGCCGAGGAGCTCGGCGTCGACAAGGTCGAGCTCGATGAGCTGTTCGCGCGCGCGGACTTCATCACACTGCACACGCCACTGACCGACAAGACGCGCAACATCATCGACGCCGGGGCAATCGCCAAGATGAAGAACGGCGTGCGCATCATCAATTGCGCTCGCGGCGGGCTGATCGTCGAGGCCGATCTGATCGCGGCGTTGAAGAGCGGCAAGGTGGCGGGCGCCGGCATCGACGTGTTCGAGGTCGAGCCGGCCGAGCAGAACGCCCTGTTCGGCATGGAAAACGTGGTGGCGACACCGCATCTCGGCGCCTCGACGGCGGAAGCGCAGGAGAATGTCGCGCTGCAGGTCGCCGAGCAGATGGCCGACTATCTGATCAAGGGCGCGGTCTCCAACGCCATCAACATGCCGTCGATCACGGCGGAAGAAGCGCCGCGGCTGAAGCCCTTCGTCAAGCTCGCCGAAGTGCTCGGCGCCTTTGTCGGCCAGGTCACCGAGGATCCGATCACGGAGGTTGAGATCCTGTTCGACGGCTCAACCGCGACGATGAACACGCGCGCGCTGATCAGCGCGACGCTGGCCGGGCTGATCCGGCCGCAGGTCTCCGACGTCAACATGGTTTCGGCGCCGATCATGGTGAAGGAGCGCGGCATCATCGTCGCCGAGGTCAAGCGCGACAAGTCAGGCGTGTTCGACGGCTACATCAAGCTGACGGTCAAGACCGAGCACAGGACGCGCTCGATCGCCGGCACCTGCTTCTCGGACGGCAAGCCGCGCTTCATCCAGATCAAGGGCATCAACCTCGACGCCGAGGTCGGCCAGCACATGCTCTACACCACCAATGCCGATGCCCCCGGCATCATCGGCCTGCTCGGCACGGTGTGCGGCGAGAATGGCGTCAACATCGCCAACTTCCAGCTTGGCCGCAACCGGCCGGGCGGCGACGCCATAGCGCTGCTCTATCTCGACGCGCCGTTCCCGGAAAAGGTGCTGGAGCAGGTGCGGGCGCACAAGTCGATCGACTCGGCCAAGCGGCTGCAGTTCGACGTCGGCGGCATCTGATCCAGGCTTTTCGCCAAGATTAGCAGGCGCGGCGTTTGTCGCGCCTTCTTGCTGCTCAGCGCACTTTGGCCGACCGGGTCATAGCGCTCTTGCGCCCGCTATGTTCGGCAAGCCCGATGCCGCCCAGCACGAGCACAAGCGCCAAGGCCTGATAGAGCTGGAACGTCTCGCCGACGATCAGCACCGAAAGCAACGTGCCGAAGATCGGCACCAGGTTGATGAACAGGCCGGCGCGGTTGGCGCCGATCAGCTCGTTGCCCCTGATGTAGGTTATCTGCGAGACGACCGAGGCGCCGATCGCGGTGTAGACGATGACCGTCCAGCCGCGTGCGTCGGGCATGATGGCCTTGCCGGCGGCGACCTCCCACAGCAAGAAGGGCAGCGAGGTGATGAGCGCGGCGATCGACATGGCCAGCATCAGGCTCTGCCAGCGTAGCGCCGGCTTCAGCCGCAGGCCGACCGAATAGCCGCTGTAGAGGACGACCGCCACCAGCATGATGGCGTCGCCGAAATTGAGCTCCAGCGTCAGCAGCCGGCGCGGATCGCCGTGGCAAGCGGTCAGGATCACGCCGGCAATGGTCAGCACGACGCCGGCGATCTGCGCCCAGTCCACGCGCAGCCGGAAGAAGACGAAATTGGCCGTCATGATCAGGATCGGCATCGCCGCCTGTTCGATCGAGACATTGATCGCCGTCGTGTAGTTGAGTGCCGTGTAGAAGATCACGTTGAACAACGTGAAGCCGCTGGCGCCGAGTGCCGCCAGAACGAGCCAGTGCCGGCGCACCACAGGCCAGTCCTCCTGGATCGTGCGCCAGCCGATCGGCAGCAGGATCGCCACCGCCAGCACCCAGCGCAGGAAGACCAGCATCATCGGCGAGACGTGGTCGACCGCCAGCTTGCCGGCCACCGAATTGCCACCCCACAGCAAGGTGGTGAGCAGCAGGAATAAGTAGGCGCTTCGATGCATCGCGGGATTCCGGCCGCGACGGATGCGTTGCGGTGTTTGCCGGCCTATTGCCCCTCTCAGCCCAAGTAAATGATGTCAAAGCCGAAAATTGTTGTGCCTCAGGGCATTTTCGGCGGCAAAGAAAGGTCGCACTCGCGAGGTCTTGACGCTATAGAGGCCTGTCGTTTCGAACCATATCCAAGCCGCTCGGCGGCGTCTCAAGGGAAAAGAAACATGGCCAATGTGGTGGTCGTCGGCTCGCAGTGGGGTGACGAAGGCAAGGGCAAGATCGTCGACTGGCTGTCGGAGCGCGCCGATGTCGTGGTGCGTTTCCAGGGCGGCCACAATGCCGGCCACACTCTGGTCGTCGACGGCAAGGTCTACAAGCTGTCGCTGTTGCCGTCGGGCGTCGTGCGGCAGGGCAAGCTGTCCATCATCGGCAATGGCGTGGTCTTCGACCCGCATGCTTTCGTGGCCGAAGTGGCGAAGCTCAAGGCGCAGGGCGTCGAAGTAACGCCGGATCGCCTGAAAATAGCCGAAAACACAGCGCTTATCCTGTCGCTGCACCGGGAGCTGGACGGATTCCGCGAGGACGCCGCGTCGAATTCCGGGACGAAGATTGGCACGACCCGCCGGGGCATTGGTCCGGCCTATGAGGACAAGGTGGGTCGACGCGCGGTGCGGGTGATGGATCTGGCGGATTTGGAAACGCTGCCCCTGAAGGTCGACAGGCTGCTGACGCATCACAATGCGCTGCGCCGCGGGCTTGGCCATGGCGAAGTCACGCATGACGCGATCATGGCCGAATTGACGTCGGTCGCCGACGAGATCCTGCCCTATATGGACCGTGTCTGGAAGATACTCGACGACAAGCGCCGCGCCGGCGAGCGAATCCTGTTCGAGGGCGCGCAAGGCACGCTGCTCGACATCGACCACGGCACCTATCCGTTCGTCACCTCGTCCAACACGGTGGCCGGCCAGGCCGCCGCCGGCTCGGGCGTCGGTCCGGGCGCCATCGGTTATGTGCTCGGCATCACCAAGGCCTACACGACGCGCGTCGGCGAAGGTCCGTTCCCGACCGAACAGAAGAACGAGATCGGCGAATTCCTCGGCACGCGCGGCCATGAGTTCGGCGTCGTCACCGGGCGCAAGCGCCGTTGCGGCTGGTTCGACGCGGTGCTGGTGCGCCAGGCTGTCGCCGTCAACGGCATCAAGGGCATCGCGCTGACCAAGCTCGACGTGCTCGACGGGCTGGACGAGATCAAGGTCTGCACCGGCTATCGCCTCGACGGCGAGATGATCGATTACCTGCCTGCGAGCCAGGGCGCGCAGGCCCGTGTCGAACCGGTCTACGAGACGCTGGAAGGGTGGAAAGGCACCACTGCCGGCGCGCGCAGCTGGAACGACCTTCCGGCCCAGGCCGTCAAATATGTCCGATACATAGAGGAGTTGATAGGCGCGCCGGTGGCACTCCTCTCCACCAGCCCGGAACGGGACGATACGATACTTGTGACCGATCCGTTTCAAGACTAGTTTCTGAAGCCTTTCCGGGCATCACGGCTGATTTGCGGGGGCCGGCGCGGAAGCAAAATACAGGTCGACTGAAGCATGGCAGATTTTGTTGCTGTTCTGAAAAAGGCGCTCGACAAGCACGGTGACGAGACGCCCGAAAAGCGTACGCGCATCTATGACAGCGTTCGTTCCATGCTGGCCAAGAAGCTCGCGGAATATTCGCCGCCGCTGGCCACCGAAGCCATAAGCGCGCAAAAGCGCTCACTGGAAAACGCCATTACGAGCGTCGAGCGCGAGTATGCCAAGAGCGTGCCGGAAACGGACCCGCTCGCGGAGCTGGAGCACATCTTTTCCTCGATCGACCGCAACAAGAACCAGCCGAGCCACACGCGCCAGCCGGTGAAGGCGGAGCCGGCGTGGCCGGCACCGCCCGCCGCCAAGGCCGAGCCTTACCGTCCCGCGCCGCCGCCTGCCGCCACCCCGGAACCTTACCAGTCCGCGCCTTCGCCCGTAGCCAAGGCCGAGCCAAGCTGGCAGAAACCCACGCCGGTGCAACCGGTGGCCCCCGATCTCGCCGATCCTGCCTTGCCGGGCATGGATGCGGACCAGGACGATGACCGCGCCGATGTCTTCCCGAACGATGAAGAGCCGGCGGCAGCCGACACTTTCCGCCTGCGTCCGGCCGAGCGCAAACGCAGCTATGGCGGGCTGATCGCCGCCGTCGTGGCCTTGCTGGTCGTTGCCGGCGGTGGCTATGGCATCTGGCTCAACAAGGACGCCTTCAGCAAGATGCTGGGCCTGGACGGCAGCAAGGTCGTCGCCAAGACCGAACCGGTGAAACCGGCGCCGGCCAAGCCGGCGACCGACGCCCCGGCGGCACCAGCGCCCGCGGCAGGTGCCGAGGCGACGAAATTCACGCAGCGGCTGACGCCCGAAGGTGGCGAAACCGACCCCGGCCCGGCCGGTGGCCAAACCGGTATAGGCGAGGGTGAATCCGTCGCCGCGCTGACGACACCGCCATCGGCGACGAATGCGCCGGCCAATCCGCCCCCGGCAGCGCCCGCCGCGGCAGCACCTGCCGCGACCGCACCCGCGGCGGGCGCCGCGCCCGCCGCAACCCCGCCTGCCAACGGAACTACACCCGCCGCCCCGGCCAATGCTGCCGCTACGCCGCCCGCCCCAGCGGGCGCCACGCCCACGGCACCGGCTGCCCCGGCGGCGGCGGCCTCGGTGCCGGTCGGCCAGAAGGCGATCTTCTATGAGGAGCGCACCAGCACCGCGCAGGGCTCGGCCGAGCCTGGCAGCATCGTCTGGTCGCTGGTGCAGGAATCGCCCGGTGGCGACCTGCCGCCCGAGCCGGCGATCCGCGCCGAGGCGACCATACCCGGCAAGGACATCCAGTTGCGCATGACCATCCGCCGCAACACCGACCAGACGCTGCCAGCCAGCCACATCATCGAGATGATCTTCCTGACGCCCGACGGTTTCGAGGGCGGCGGCGTCGACAACATATTGCGCGTCGCGATGAAGAGTTCCGAGCAGGATGCCGGCAGCCCGCTGATCGGTATACCGGCCAAGATCGCCGACGGATTCTTCCTCGTCGCGCTCAACGACACCAAGGCCGACGAGGACGCCAACATGACCTTGCTGCGCGGCCAGGACTGGATCGACGTTCCGGTCGTCTACAAGACCGGGCGCCGGGCCCTGCTGACCATGGAAAAAGGCATTCCCGGCGAGAAGGTGTTCGACGAGGCGATCAAGGCCTGGCAGGCGAAGACGGCGGGCTAAGAAGGCGGCGCAACGGCCGCCTTCGTTCAGAAGCCTTGTAACAGCATGTCGAGCGCGGCGACGATGTCGTCGTGGTGCTTCGTCAGGTTCAGCCGACTTTCACCCAATTCGCTCGCTGGAACGGTGGCAATAAGGTGCGTGGCCATTACCAGCTTTCGGCCGTTGATCTCGAAGGTCGGATGAAGCTTTCGCATCGGCGGCGGCACTGTTGCAACGGGCAGAAGCGGGACGACTACCCGCGTCTTGAAATTGTCGAGCAGGTCGGATTGAACGTCGAGCAGATAGTTGCCTTCGATGCGGCCAGCGAAGACGTCATAGCGAGGCATCAGAACTGCCGGAACTCTTCCAGCGGAATGCCGTGTTTCTCGAAGTAATCGTTCCAGGCATCCATGGTCGCGCGGTTCTCAAGTTTCCACAGCCGCGCTTTTTCCGCCGCAACCGCCTCCGCGATGCCGGCTTCCGCGGCGCGTGAGACATTCACGTCAAGCCCCTTGGCTTCCCTCATGAGGTTCGAGTCGATCGACAGATTGGCTGGCTGACGGATCGCATTCAAGGCAATCTTGCGCATAATAGCCTCCGCAACATGCGCATAATGTATGCGCATCTTCATGCGGGGGCAATAATGGAGTGGCTCTGGCTGCGGGTGAGAGGGCCTGGCCCTCCGCTAGAGCCTTTCACGTTTTGACGGAAGCGTAGCCTGCGTTTTCGAAGTAGTTCTTGCATTCGGCTGCCTCGATGGTTTCGACGAGGTGGCCGATGTAGCGCCACGTGTCCTCGACGGTGCGTTTCTGAGCCTGGCGCATCCAGTGTTTG
>NZ_JBFRGG010000030.1:0-6831 GCF_052115225.1 Mesorhizobium sp. 2RAF45
CCGTTGTTCTCGCCGGCCTGGCCGAGTTTCCAGAAGCGGAACAGCCGGTTGGCATAGGGCTCGATCTCCTCGCCGTCGAGGCTGGGAATCGTCGCCACGACGATCTGGTCGGAGCCCTTGGTCTCGAAGTCGGCGAGTTTTTGTGTCAGTGCCGCCTTGGTGCCGGCATCGATGATGCCGGCATTGTCGACGACGCGGCCGGTAAGCGCCGGGAGATCGGCGGCGAGGGCAGTTAGGGGGAGGAAGAAGACAAGGAGGAAAAGCGGGCCAAGAAAATTGAGGGCGGCGTTCCTTCGCACCCCCCTCTGGCCTGCCGGCCATCTCCCCCGCAAGGGGGGAGATTGGCAGCTTTGCCGTCGGCCCAAACCTTCATACGCCGAAAATTGGCGAAAGCCGAAACGACAGCTGATCTCCCCCCTTGCGGGGGAGATGTCCGGCAGGACAGAGGGGGGTGTGACGGAACTCAAGGTCAACAAGGACCAGACCCGCTAATTTGATCGTTCACCCGCCCTGCTTCGTGCCGAAATCGACCTTCGGCGGCTGCATCTTGTCTTCGTCGACGGTGAAGTTGGCGAAGGGCTCGTTGCCGCGGAACCAGAAGGTAGCCCACAGCACCGACGGGAAGGTCTTGAGCGTCAGATTATAGTCCCTGACCGCCTGGATGTAGTCGCGCCGCGACACCGCGATGCGGTTCTCGGTGCCCTCGAGCTGCGCCTGCAGCGCCAGGAAATTCTGGTTGGCCTTAAGGTCGGGATAGGCCTCCGACACCGCAATCAGCCGCGACAGCGCGCTGGTCAGCCCGGCCTGGGCATCCTGGAACTTCTTGAGGGCTTCGGGATCCTTCAGCGTTTCCGGCGTCACCGTGATCTGCGTCGCCTTGGCGCGCGCCTCGACCACCGCGTCCAGCGTGTCCTTTTCATGCGAGGCATAGCCTTTGACCGTCTCGACCAGATTGGGGATGAGGTCGGCGCGGCGCTGATACTGGTTCAGCACCTCGCTCCAGGCCGCCTTGGCGTTTTCCTCCGCCGTCGGGATCGTGTTGTAGCCGCAGCCGGCAAGCAGCGGCAGGACGATTGCCATCATCAGGAAGGCGGGCAGCGTGCGGAATGGCGATGGGCGAGCAAGGCGCTGGGCAAGCATGATGGGGTCCCTCGATAGAAGTTGCATGCGAAGCATTACCACAATCGGCGCGCAAGAAAACGGCCTCGGCCTCTGGACCAGCGACGGCATCCATCGCCTTGCCGCAAGGCCCTGTGATTGGCCGCGCGAACGCGATAAGGTCCGGTCAAAACGGGACATCATCATGGCGCAACGCCACGACAGCGACAGGGAATCGCGCCGCATCCTCGAGCGCGTCGCGCAGGAGACCGATCCGGCGGGCGCCTCCTTCGTGGCGCGGACGACGAAAGGCGTGCGCGACCATGTCGCCGCCGCCGACGCCGACCGCACCGACCCGATCGAGGTCTGGGGCACGCGCATTGGCAGGATACTCGGCCTGCTTCTGGCGCTGGGCCTGATGGTCTGGCTCGTGCTTTTCCTCACCCGGGGCAGCTAGGAATCAAAAGACAATGAGCGCCGAAAAACCCGACGCGCCGCGTGCGGTCATCGTCATTTCCAGCCATGTCGCCCGTGGTTCGGTCGGCAACCGCGCTGCCGTCTTTGCGCTCGAAACACTTGGCTTTCCAGTCTGGGCGGTTCCGACGATCATCCTGCCCTGGCATCCCGGTCATGGGCGCGCGACGCGCATCGTGCCGCCGCTCGACCAGTTCAAGGCGCTGATGGCCGACCTCGAGCGCGCGCCATGGCTGGGCGAGGTCGGCGCGGTTCTGTCGGGCTATCTCGGCGAGGCCGGCCAGGCCGAGGCCGTCGCCTCGCTGGTCGCCGCGGTCAAGGCCAGGACGCCTGATGCCGTCTATATCTGCGATCCGGTGATGGGCGATTCCGGCGGGCTCTACGTGCCTGAGCCCACCGCCGCCGCCATGCGAGACCGGCTGATGCCGATCGCCGACATCGCCACGCCCAACCGCTATGAGTTGGAATGGATGGCCGGCGCGCCGCTGCCAGACCTCAAATCGGTGATCGCGGCAGCACTCCACGCCGGGCCGTCGACAATGCTGGTCACCTCGGCACAATCGATGATGATTGGCGGCACCGGCAATCTGCTTCTCGACGGCACCCAGGCGCTGCTGGCCGAACATCGCCTGATCGACAAGCCGCCGAACGGCCTGGGCGATCTGACGGCGGCCGTCTACCTCGCCCGCATCCTTTCCGGCCAACCACCGATCAAGGCGCTGCAATCGACCACCGCGGCGGTCTACGAGATCCTGGCGCGCACGGCAAAACGCGGCGGCGACGAGCTGCAGCTCGAAACCGATGCGCAGAGCCTGTCGCACCCGATGGCCATGGTGCAGCTGCGCCATCTCACGCATCCGGGACGGGATCGCCGGGCGTGACTTCGGCCGGGGCCGTACTCGTCGGCGCCGACGGCTGCAAGGCCGGCTGGATCGCCGTGCGGCGCGAACTCGGTTCGATACGTCGTAACCCCGGTTCGACACCTCGTAACCCCGGTTCGACACCTCGTAACCCCGGTTCGACACCTCGTAACCCCGGTTCAGCGCCATCGGTTGAAATCTTTCCCAGTTTCGCGGCGCTGCTCGCGGCAACTCCCGGCGACGCGGTTGTCGCCGTCGACATGCCGATCGGCCTGCCCGAATTCTCCAGCAAAGGCGGCCGCGGACCGGAGGCACTTGTCAGGCCGCTGCTCGGCGCGCGCCAGTCTAGCGTGTTTTCGATCCCGTCCCGCGCCGCGCTCTATGCCGACACCAGCGATTTCACCACAATCGAAGCCTGGTATGCCGCGCATCGCAGGGCAAGCGCGGTGGCAAGGGCCACATCCGACCCGCCGCGCGGCGTTTCGATACAGGCCTTCGGCATCTTTTCGAAGATCCGCGAGATCGACGCCCTGCTGATCGCGCGGCCCGATCTGCGCGGCCGCGTCTTCGAATCGCATCCCGAAGTCGCTTTCTGCCGCCTGAATGGCGACCAGGCCATGCAGCTGCCCAAGAAGATCAAGGGCAGCGTCAATCCGGCCGGCATGGCGGAGCGCAAGGCGCTGCTGTGCCGGCACGGCTATGCCAAGGACTTCCTCGACCAGCCACCGCCGCGTGGCGCGACCGCCGACGATTTCCTCGATGCGGCGGTCATGATGCTGATCGCCGGCCGCATCGCCAGCGGCAGCGCGAAGCCATTTCCCAACCCGCCACTCGCTGACGGTTTTGGCATACCGGTCGCCATCTGGGCATGACAATGTCGGCGGACGTCCCGCCTATGTGCATGGCGTTTATGGCCAGACCCCACAATTCTGCATTGCTCGTAACAGGCTTTTGCCGCTAGAGGCTTTCTCGACCGCAACGAGCTGCCGCCTCCAACCCCGGAAAGGCCTTAGCCGCCCATGCCTCATCTTCCCGAACACCTCCTCGCCGGCTATCGCAATTTCATGAATGGCCGCTACCTCACCGAGAGCGGCCGCTATCGCGAGCTCGCCCGCGAGGGGCAGGCCCCGGAAACGATGATCGTCGCCTGTTGCGACTCCCGCGCGGCCCCCGAAGCGATCTTCGACGCGGGGCCGGGCGAACTCTTCGTGCTGCGCAATGTCGGCAATCTGGTGCCGCCCTACGAACCGGACGGCGAGTTCCATTCGACCTCGGCGGCGCTCGAATTCGCGGTGCAGAGCCTCAAGGTCAAGAACATCGTCGTCATGGGCCATGGCCGCTGCGGCGGCATCCGCGCCGCGCTCGACCCCAATGCCGCGCCGCTGTCTCCCGGCGATTTCAT
Source organism: Mesorhizobium sp. 2RAF45 (assembly GCF_052115225.1). NCBI lineage: Bacteria > Pseudomonadati > Pseudomonadota > Alphaproteobacteria > Hyphomicrobiales > Phyllobacteriaceae > Mesorhizobium > Mesorhizobium sp. 2RAF45. The sequence continues at coordinate 3,835 of NZ_JBFRGG010000030.1, forward strand.
CGGCAAATGGATGAGCCTGATCGCGCCCGCCGCCGAAACGGTCTCTTCCAGCACCTTCATGACGGCGGCCGAGCGCCAGACAGCGCTTGAACGCATCTCGATCCGCTATTCCATCGCCAACCTCCGGACCTTTCCCTGTGTCTCGATCCTCGAGGGCAAGGGGCGGCTGTCGCTGCACGGGGCCTGGTTCGACATTTCGACCGGTGAGCTCTGGGTGATGAACAAGGAGACCGGCGATTTCGAGCGGCCGGTGCTGGAATGAACGGTAAGGCGCGCCCGGTGAGGAACGTCCGGCCGGTCGTCTTCGCCGCCGCCGCATTGCTGATAGCGATCGTTGCCGCGCGCGCCGATGACGGCGCCATCATCAGCCGCTGGTATTCTGCGCTGCTGGTCGCCGACCGCACCGAACTCGCCGACCTGCTTGCCGACGACGTCCGCATCAAGCTCGAAGACCTCGGCGTCGTCCAGAGCAAGCAGGAATTCATCGCCGCGCTCGACGAATGGAAAGGCGCGGTTGCCGGTGCCGCGATCCGCCACCGCATCGAGAAGAGCGAAGGCGGCGTCACCACGGTGATCGCCTGCTACGACTTCCCCGACAATGACATGCTGATGCAGGAAACCTTCGCGGTGACCGACAACCGCATCACCGCCAGCTCGCAGGCGGCCATCGCCGAAAACTGTGAAGCCTATTGAGGCGGGTCGGCCAACTGCCATATTGCGGGCACGCGGACCGCGTCCTACATCGGTGACACCCTCCTCCTTGACGCCAGCGAAGGACCCTTCATGCCCTCCACGAAAACCGTCGACCTCGCCGCCCATCCGCTGACCGCGTGGCAGGGGCCGCTCGGCCTGCCCGATTTTGCCCATATCGGTGACGGCGATTTTTCCCCGGTCTTCGACGCGGCGTTGAAGGCGCATGAGGCGGAGATCGATGCGATGGCCGGCAACAAGGACGCGCCGACCATCGAGAACACGCTTGCCGCGCTGGAACTTGGCGGCGAGGCACTGGATCATGTCTCGTCGATCTTCTGGTGCCGCGCCGGCGCCTACACCAACGAGACCATCCAGGCGCTGGAGCGCGACATCTCGCCGAAGATGTCCAGGCATTTTTCGGCGATCTCGATGAACGAGAAGCTGTTTGCCCGCATCGACGACCTCTACCAGCGCCGCGAGCACCTCGGCCTCGACGCCGAGACCCTGCGGGTGCTGGAGAAGACCTGGAAGGGTTTCGTCCGCTCCGGCGCCCAGCTCGATGCCGAAGGCAAGAAGCGGCTTGCCAGGATCAATGAGGAGCTGTCGTCGCTCGGTACGGCTTTCGGCCAGAACGTGCTGGCCGACGAGCGCGACTGGGCGCTGTTTCTTGACGAGGCTGACCTTGCCGGTCTGCCGGATTTCCTGAAAAGTTCGATGGCCGAGGCGGCCGAGATGCGCGGCCAGAAGGGGCGTTACGCCGTCACTTTGTCGCGCTCGATCTACGAGCCGTTCACGACCTTCTCGGAACGCCGCGACCTGCGCGAGATCGCCTTCAAAGCCTTCACCATGCGCGGCCAGAATGGCGGCGCCAGCGACAACACCGAAGTGGTGCGCGACATGCTGAAGCTGCGCGCCGAAAAGGCCAGGCTGCTCGGCTACGCCTCCTTTGCCGCGCTGAAGCTCGACGACACCATGGCCAAGACGCCGAAGGCGGTGCACGACCTGCTCGATCCGGTCTGGGAAAAGGCGCTGGAAAAGGCCGCCGCCGACCAGAAGGAATTGGAGCGGCTGGCGGCGCAAGCCGGCAGCAACGAGAAATTCGCCGCCTGGGACTGGCGCTTCTACCAGGAGAAGCTGCGCGCGGAAAAATTCGCTTTCGATGAGGCGGAACTGAAACCCTATCTGCAGCTCGACCGGGTGATCGACGCCTGCTTCGACGTCGCGACCAAACTGTTCGGCATCACCTTCGAGGAGAGAAAGGGCATCGCCGCCTGGCACCCGGATGCGCGCGTCTTCGTTGTGAAAAACGCCGATGGCAGCGAGCGCGCACTGTTCCTCGCCGATTATTTCGCGCGGCCCTCGAAGCGTTCCGGCGCCTGGATGAGCGCGCTGAAGTCCGGCTATAAACTCGGCCACGGCTCGAAGCCGGTGATCTACAATATCATGAACTTCGCCAAGCCGCCGGCAGGCGAGCCGGCCCTGCTGTCGGTCGACGAGGCCAAGACGCTGTTCCACGAATTCGGCCACGCGCTGCACGGCATGCTGACCGACGTCACCTGGCCGTCGGTTGCGGGCACTTCGGTCAGCCGCGATTTCGTCGAACTGCCTTCGCAGCTCTACGAGCATTGGCTGACGGTGCCGGCGGTGCTTGAAAAGCACGCGCTGCACGTCAAGACCGGCAAGCCGATGCCGAAGGCGCTGCTCGACAAGATGCTGGCCACGCGGACCTTCGGCGCCGGCTTCGCCACGGTGGAATTCACGTCTTCCGCCCTGATGGACATGGCCTATCACGCCCGGCCCGATGCTCCGCTCGAGCCGCTTCGTTTCGAAGCCGAAACGTTGGAAAAACTCGACATGCCCGACACTATCGCGATGCGCCACCGCACCCCGCATTTCGGCCATGTCTTCTCGGGCGACGGCTATTCGGCCGGCTACTATTCCTACATGTGGTCGGAAGTGCTGGACGCCGATGCCTTCGCCGCCTTCGAGGAAACCGGCGATCCCTTCAACCCGGCACTGGCCGAAAGGCTGCGCAAGAACATCTACGCCGCCGGCGGCTCGAAGGATCCGGAAGAGCTGTACACGGCGTTTCGCGGCAAGATGCCTTCGCCGGAAGCGATGATGGTGAAGCGCGGGCTGGTGTAGCGCCGGCTTTTTCCTTCCCCCCTTGTGGGGAAGGTGGATCGGCGCGCAGCGCCGAGACGGATGAGCGACTATCTGAGGTGTCAAGTTGCATTTGCGAATTCGTCACTCGCGTCGCGTGCTTTTGCATTGAGAATGACGAGCAGCTTGCGGGCGAGCGCA
>NZ_JBFRGG010000031.1:0-5000 GCF_052115225.1 Mesorhizobium sp. 2RAF45
TCGAGTGTCGCTCACGCGGCTCTCTTGAATTTCGCTGAGGGCAGTCTTAGAAGCAAACTTCTTCGTCGCCAGCGGCGCACCGCCCTCGTTCGTGAGGCGTATATAGTCGCCACCAATCCAAACTGTCAACACACCAAACCAAAGTTTTTTGGATTTCTCGTCGGCATATCCACAAGGCCGAAATTCGTGAGTTGGCTTGGCCGATGTGGGTGGCGCTCCGCCAGCGATCGGTGTTGCCGAGGCTCACCACTCCCTCGACGCGGGACACCCGCGTCGGCCTGAAAACCGGCTGTCCTGCCTGGTGGATTTCAATCGCCGCGCCAGCGTAGGCAACGCCTCAGAGCCGGTCTTCCAGCAATTCCGGCGTGATGTTCCGCCCAGCGTAAGAGATGCCCAGGATCAACACCCGTTCGCTCTCGACCGCGAAAGCGATGCTGACGGCGCGCCGATACCAACAATCCGCAGCCCGGGCATGATCTCGACCCGCTCCGCGCCGCGCTGTGGAAAAGTCGATAGACCCAGGCAATGGTCGCGGATGCCGACAACGAAATTCCAGGCAATCGCCGGCGACGCCCGCTCGGCTATGTCGTCATAGAGCTGTCCGAGCTCGGCTTCCGCCATGGGATGGAAGACAATCCGGTACTCCATCCCCTACTTGGCTTTCGCCAGCTTCGCGCGATGGCGCGCCTCCAGCCGGGAAAACACCGCATCGGCAGGAATCCCCTTGGCCGGATCCTGCTGGAGATCCGTCAGGCGCCCAGGGATTTCCTCGCGCAGCCATCTCTCCCGCTCCGCCTCGAAATCCTCGAGCATGCGCAGGCCGGCGCGGACGACCTCGCTGGCATTGTTGTAACGACCCGATTCGAGCTGCTTCCTGATGAAGCTCTCATAATGGTCGTTCAGGGCGTAGTTGGGCATGGCAACCTCTGGAAAGAATGTCCGGTCATAAGAAGATAGCAATAGATGTCACCTATTGCCAGAACTAGCCGATTCGGCGGTACTCTGCCTTTGATTCGGATTATTCCGCAGGGCTTGATTCGCCGATTCTGCACAACCGAGATATCGCCCCAGATCCGCTGACGCCGGCGCGATCGAGGAACCAGGCCCGCGATCGACAACTCCGACGATCCACTCTCCGTCATAAAAGCGAGCCGACGAGCACTGAGGCTGGCCGAGACAGTAGCCCCCGCCTGCTAAATTCACTTCGCATTTGGTTGCGGTCGCCGCTCCGATTCGGCTTTCGCTGTTCGCTTCGGTCGTTGCCGGGCGTTCTTCCATTGGGCTCGAATGCAAAACGGCCCGCTGGTTCGAGCCAGGCGGGCCGATTTTGGTTTGGTTTTGGGGAGAGGGATTTGGCTTATCTGTCGTGCGGCTTCGGTTTTGTCTGCTTGCGGGCCGCTGGGCGGGAGGCAGCCGTTGGCGACGTTGGCTCCAAACGCAAAACGGCCCGCTGGTTTGAGCCAGGCGGGCCGTTTATGATTTGGTTTTGGGGAGAGGCTTTGCGTTTCTGACCGGCGGCGTCGGCAAGGCCTCGTTGCGGACGGCTGATGAGGGTTAACTCGCCGGGCACCACGGCTAAACGGGGACAGGATTTGAACCTGTGACCTTCAGGTTATGAGCCTGACGAGCTACCGGGCTGCTCCACCCCGCGTCACCATTGGATGTAAGCGCAAGCCTACAAATAGGTAGATGGCTCACCAAATGAAAGGGCCGCTTRCGCGGCCCGTGGTCCCTTGGCGGGCCTTGTTCGTAGAGAGAAGATTTCACTGACATCCGATTGGATGTGAGTTCAACGTGCGTTTAGCAGACCTGGCAGCGACCTACTCTCCCGCGTCTTGAGACGAAGTACCATCAGCGCTGGAGCGTTTCACGGCCGAGTTCGGAATGGGATCGGGTGCAGCCGCTCCGCCATAACCACCAGGTCGGCAAAACGCACGTTGTTCGAGAAGCTGTTTTTTGTGCCTTGGACGTTCTTTGATCTTGGCGCCTTTCGAAGCGAAGCTTCGCAAGGTCGACCGACCGTCGGCGCTGATGCACCGCACCCACGTAGCGCCGCCCGCAGGGCGGAACAAGCGTGAGTGAGAACAAACCATCTGACCTTGTCAGATGRGCATAAGGAATGAGAACGATCAAGCCGATCGAACTATTAGTACCGGTAAGCTTCAAGCGTTGCCGCTCTTCCACACCCGGCCTATCAACGTGGTCGTCTTCCACGGTTCTCAGGGAATACTCGTTTTAAGGTGGGTTTCCCGCTTAGATGCCTTCAGCGGTTATCCCGTCCGGATATAGCTACCCTGCTATGCGGCTGGCGCCACAACAGGTCCACCAGAGATCCGTCCATCCCGGTCCTCTCGTACTAGGGACAGATCCTTTCAATATTCCTACACCCACGGCAGATAGGGACCGAACTGTCTCACGACGTTCTGAACCCAACTCACGTACCGCTTTAAATGGCGAACAGCCATACCCTTGGGACCTGCTCCAGCCCCAGGATGCGATGAGTCGACATCGAGGTGCCAAACAACCCCGTCGATATGGACTCTTGGGGGTCATCAGCCTGTTATCCCCGGCGTACCTTTTATCCGTTGAGCGATGGCCCTTCCACGCGGGACCACCGGATCACTATGACCGACTTTCGTCTCTGCTCGACTTGTCAGTCTCGCAGTCAGGCAGGCTTATGCCATTGCACTCAGCGAACGATTTCCGACCGTTCTGAGCCCACCATCGCGCGCCTCCGTTACTCTTTAGGAGGCGACCGCCCCAGTCAAACTACCCACCATACATTGTCCCGGACCCGGATAACGGGCCGCGGTTAGACATCCATAGTAATAAGGGTGGTATTTCAAGGGTGGCTCCACCTGAGCTGGCGCCCAGGTTTCAAAGCCTACCACCTATCCTACACATGCCACTACGAATGCCAATGTAAAGCTATAGTAAAGGTGCACGGGGTCTTTCCGTCTAACCGCAGGAACCCCGCATCTTCACGGGGAATTCAATTTCACTGAGTCTATGCTGGAGACAGCGGGGAAGTCGTTACGCCATTCGTGCAGGTCGGAACTTACCCGACAAGGAATTTCGCTACCTTAGGACCGTTATAGTTACGGCCGCCGTTTACTGGGGCTTCGATTCAGAGCTTGCACCCCTCCTCTTAACCTTCCAGCACCGGGCAGGCGTCAGACCCTATACGTCGTCTTGCGACTTCGCAGAGCCCTGTGTTTTTGATAAACAGTCGCTACCCCCTGGTCTGTGCCACCCTCCTCCACTTGCGTGGAAAAGGGTCACGCTTCTTCCGAAGTTACGCGTGCAATTTGCCGAGTTCCTTCAGCATAGTTCTCTCAAGCGCCTTGGTATACTCTACCAGACCACCAGTGTCGGTTTCGGGTACGGTTTATAAGGAGGAGCTATTTCCTGGAACCACGCAGCAGCCCGTTCAATCCGATAAGATTGGACTACCTCAATGATCCGTCACTACCTCCAAGCCCACGAATATTAACGTGGTTCCCATCGACTACGCGTTTCCGCCTCGTCTTAGGGGCCGGCTAACCCTGCTCAGATTAGCTTTAAGCAGGAACCCTTGGTCTTTCGGCGGGGGAGTCTCTCACTCCCCTTACGTTACTCATGTCAGCATTCGCACTTCTGATACCTCCACCACCCCTCACGGGTATGGCTTCATCAGCTTACAGAACGCTCCGCTACCGCTCGTGATTGCTCACGAACCCTAAGCTTCGGTGTATGGCTTTAGCCCCGTTACATTTTCGGCGCAAAGACCCTTATTTAGACCAGTGAGCTGTTACGCTTTCTTTAAATGATGGCTGCTTCTAAGCCAACATCCTGGTTGTTTTGGGATCCTCACATCCTTTCCCACTTAGCCATAACTTGGGGACCTTAGCTGTAGGTCAGGGTTGTTTCCCTTTTCACGACGGACGTTAGCACCCGCCGTGTGTCTGCCGACTAGTACTCCCAGGTATTCGGAGTTTGGTTAGGTTTGGTAATCCGGTGAGGACCCCTAGCCCATCCAGTGCTCTACCCCCTGGGGTATTCGGTCGACGCTCTACCTAAATAGATTTCGCGGAGAACCAGCTATTTCCGAGTTTGATTGGCCTTTCACCCCTAGCCACAAGTCATCCCGAACTATTGCAACAGTTATGGGTTCGGTCCTCCAGTAAGTGTTACCTTACCTTCAACCTGCTCATGGCTAGATCACTCGGTTTCGGGTCTAATGCGACGAACTGAACGCCCTGTTCAGACTCGCTTTCGCTGCGCCTACACCTAGCGGTTTAAGCTTGCTCGTCACACTAAGTCGCTGACCCATTATACAAAAGGTACGTGGTCACCCTTGCGGGCTCCCACTGTTTGTAGGCAATCGGTTTCAGGTACTCTTTCACTCCCCTTGTCGGGGTGCTTTTCACCTTTCCCTCACGGTACTAGTTCGCTATCGGTCATGCACGAGTACTTAGGCTTGGAGGGTGGTCCCCCCAATTTCAGACAGGATTTCACGTGTCCCGCCTTACTCGAGGACGATTGATTGCATTACGCGTACGGGGCTGTCACCCACTATGGCCCTACTTTCCAGAAGGTTCCGCTTGTCTCTCAATCGCCACTGGCCTGGTCCGGGTTCGCTCGCCACTACTTCCGGAGTCTCGGTTGATGTCCTTTCCTACGGGTACTTAGATGTTTCAGTTCCCCGCGTTCGCCACTTTACCCCTATGTATTCAGGGTAAGTTACCTATTATCGATACTTGGAAACCACAGCAGCAAGTCACCCTGCTGCTCTGATTTTCCAAGTACCTTAGGTGGGTTTCCCCATTCGGAAATCTACGGATCAAAGGGTATTCGCACCTCCCCGTAGCTTATCGCAGCGTATCACGTCCTTCATCGCCTGTGCATGCCAAGGCATCCACCAATTGCCCTTAAGACACTTGATCGTTCTCATTGCCAATGCCCATCCGCGCAATCCCGAAGGGATTGTCGCCTGGATCAAATCCTGTGCGGGATTTGAT
>NZ_JBFRGG010000032.1:0-2073 GCF_052115225.1 Mesorhizobium sp. 2RAF45
GCCGGCACCAGCGTGATAAAGCGCTCCCCTGACTGCATGACCGAGCCGACAGAGACTTTTGCCACGGATTGAACGATGGCGTCTGATTGGCTCTTCAACTCGACCAACTGGTTTCGAAGCTTTGCCTTGTTGAGAAGTTCGCGGGCGTCCGAGATCCGCGTGCTTGCCTCCGACAGGCTCTGCGAGACTTCAGCGCGCCAGCCCTGAATGTAGCCGTCGCGCTCGGCGGCCACCGCGGCTTGCTGGCGCTTGGCGGCTTCCGCGGTCTGTTCGGCATTGCCCAGCGCCCGGGACATTTCTGCCCGGTTGTCCTCGGCCAGGAGCGTGTTGAGGCGACTTCCTACCTGCCTTGCCTCAAGCTGCCTGCGCATCTGTTCGATCGAGTCGGCGACCGTGAGCCGCTGGCGGTAGCCCTCCGCATCGGATTGCGATCGCGAAATCACCGAGCTGAGTTCGTCACGCTGGCGTTCGAAATTCTCCACCTTGGCGTCGTAGACCGCCTTGCGTTGCTCGAATATCGACACCTGCAGCGTCCAACTCGGGTCGAGGCCGTCATAGGTGAACGCCTGGCCGTTGGCCTCCGCCTTCAACCGCGCCACCTCGGCTTCAAGCGTCGAGACCTGCATCGCCAGCGCCGCCTTGTCGGCTGAGGTAAAGGTCGCATCGAGGCGGGCAAGCAGTTGGCCGGCCCGGACGCGCTGTCCTTCCCGCACCTCGATCGAGCGGACAATCGCTGTTTCCAGCGGTTGCACGACGATGTTGGGGGATTGCGAGACCACCAGCCCTCTGGCCGTTACCACCTGATCGACCGGTATCAGCCCCGCCAGGGCGATCAGCGCGATGACCAGGCTAGAGACGATCCAGACGATGCCGCGCGCCGACCGCGGAATAGGCGCATTGGCGACAGCCGTCGATGGCCACTGGAACTCAAGTATGGCCGGCGCCGTCGGATCTCTCGTTTCCATCCGGTGCCACCGAGCGGGAAGGGCGGTGAGGGAGGTGCTGCTCATGGGTTACCGGACCTGATGCGAATATGAGGCGCGCGACATGATCAAACCAACCGCGGCGGGACGGCGACCGGGCGGCCGTGGCGGCCGTCGAGGTGCCGGTTCTGCTGCGACCACAACTGGCGATAGAGTGCACATCGTTCGAGCAAGGTCGCATGCGGCGCGACGTCGAGGACCTTACCCTGATCCATCACGAGGATGTTGTCGCACTCGGTCAGCGAGGCGAGCCGGTGCGAAACGATGATCATCGTGCGCCCGCTGGCGATGCGCATGAGGTTGGCGCTGACAACCGCCTCGCTCTCCGGGTCGAGCGCGCTGGTCGCTTCGTCGAGGATGAGAATAGTCGGATCGTGGATGAGCGCGCGCGCGATCGCCAGCCGCTGCTTCTGACCGCCTGACAGATTGGGCGAACCTTCCTCGATGTAGGTGTCGTAGCCATTCGGCATCCGCTCGATGAATTCCTGGGCGCCGGCGAGGTGCGCGGCGCGCATGGCGTCGGAAAGCGTCAAGCCCGGGCGCCCGGCGATGATGTTGTCTCGGATCGAGCCGCGGAACAGAAAGTTGTCCTGCAGCACAACGCCAAGCCCCTGGCGGAGATGGCGCAGGTTGATTTCCTTGAGGTCGACGCCATCAAGCTTGAGGAAACCACTGTAGTCGCGGTTGATCCCCTGCAGGAGGCGGGCGACTGTCGATTTTCCCGACCCGCTGCGCCCAACAATGCCAAACATGCTGCCGGCGGGAATATGGAAGCTGACCCGGTCGAGCGCCGGTGTCTTGGTGGCGATATAGCTAAAGGTCAGGTCGCTGAACACGACCTCGCCGACCAGCCTGGGTCTCAGGCCGGTCGAATTCGAACTGCTCTCCAGCGGCCGGTTGAGGACTGACGCTGCCTCGCCGATCGCCGCACCGACCTCCTCGTAGTCTTCAACCAATCGGGCCAGGCCAACCAGCGGCTGGGCCACACGCTGGGCGATCATCATGAAGGCGAACAAGCCGCCGACCATGTAGCCGGTGCGGTCGTTCATCGCGAGATAGGCGCCGATCAGCATGGTGCCGAGCACCATCA
>NZ_JBFRGG010000033.1:0-1977 GCF_052115225.1 Mesorhizobium sp. 2RAF45
GAAGACGTGCAGCTGCAACTTGGTGTCCAGACGGGCGCCGACGACATTGATGATCAGCCGCCGTGCATGGCCAAGCAGTGTCTCATAGGCGAAAACCACGGCGATCACCGCCGACAACAGCACCAGCGTCGAGATGCTGTTGAACTGCAGCACCTTGTTGACCACCGTCATGACGATAAGCGGCGGCAGGATGGTAAGGACACTCAGCGTGAACGAGGCGATGGTGATATCGCGCAGGGCGTGACTTTCGAGCCGCACCAGTTCGGCGAGCCAGCGAAGGGTGAAGGGCGCGTCCGCCGCGACATAGGATCGTGTGGCGCGCAGCAGCAGTGCCTCGCCGGTCCACACCTGCGACAGCCGCAACTCGTCGATGGCGACGGCTTCACCATCTTCGGGTGCATCCGCACTTTTCAGGAAGACGACGTTTCGCTCGGCGCTCGCCCCGGTGAGGAGAGCCGCGCCGCCGTCGTTGAACAACAGGACGACAGGTCCGGCGTCCTGGAAGCGCAAAAGGTGCGACCAGCGGATGCGCACGGCGCGTGACCACATGCCGGCGTCCTGCGCCCACTGCGACAGATCGGCGGCGGCCGGAACCGCGCTCGCGGCCCTGAATTCGTTCGGGTCGAGCTCGACACCGTGATAGCGGGCGGCGCGCAGCATCGCCTTGAGGCGTGGCCCGATCTTGTCGAATTCGGCCGGACCGCCAGGGATCCGCGCCATAGTGCTCTCGCCGCCCGCCGCCTGGCCTTGCGCGGAACCGGCGTCGATCGGGACCGCTTGGATTTCGGCGTTCACGGGGATGTTCACCATGGACTTGTCTTCCAGCACGCAAGCGAACTCGACAATTCCCAGGCCGAAGTGCTTCTGCCGAGGGTTTCGATCATGCCGCCATCGTACTCCGAATTGATCGGCCGCGCGACTCTTCTGCCAGTCCGTGTCCCGGGATGTTCAACGCGCGAACTTCGCTTTGCAGCGAAGCCCGCGCGCTTTTTCAAATCAACATTCTGCCTACTCGTGTGGCTTCAAGAGATCCTTCAGGGACGTCTTGACGGTGTGGTCGGTGCTGGCGTAGCCGGCACCATGCTTGGTCTGGTCCGAGGTGAGATCCGTGCTCGCCCCCGACGGCTTGTTCTGGTCGTGACCAAATCCGCCAATCGTCTTGAGGACATTCAGCAGGTCCGTCGCCACCGTTGTGACCGCAAGACCGATCAGGTCGCGGAACGATGCATGCTTGCCGGGATCACTGCCGCCGTCAGTCGAGCCGGGTTGCAGGAATTGCGTCGTGTCCTTGAGCCCGAGCGAAGTGGACGTGACCTTGGCGGCGTTCCCGTTGCCGGACTTGCCACCGTCGTCGTCCTTGCCGCGCCCGTTGCCTCGGTTGCCACGATCGTCGCGGTCCTCGTCATTGCCGTTGTTGCCATGGTGGTGATGATGGTGATGGTGCTTATCATCGTCATCGCCTGAGCCAGTCGCTCCGGTTGCACCGGTCGGACCAGGCGCTCCGGTTGAGCCAGTTGCTCCGGTCGATCCAGTCGCGCCGGTAGAGCCAGTCGCTCCGGTTGAGCCAGTGGCGCCAGTAGAGCCAGTCGCTCCGGTAGAGCCAGTTGCGCCAGTAGAGCCGGTCGCACCAGTCGAGCCAGTTGCTCCGGTCGATCCAGTTGCTCCGGTCGATCCAGTCGCGCCGGTATCACCAGTTGCGCCGGTCGAGCCTGTCGCACCGGTCGAGCCAGTCGCTCCGGTCGCTCCGGTCGAGCCAGTCGAGCCAGTCGCGCCGGTCGAGCCGGTTGCTCCGGTCGAGCCGGTTGCTCCGGTCGAGCCGGTTGCTCCCGTCGAGCCGGTGGCACCTGTCGCTCCGGTCGCACCTGTCGCTCCGGTAGAGCCAGTTGCTCCGGTCGAACCCGTCGCTCCGGTTGAGCCGGTAGCACCCGTCGAGCCGGTTGCTCCGGTAGAGCCGGTTGCCCCGGTCGAGCCAGTCGC
>NZ_JBFRGG010000034.1:0-1388 GCF_052115225.1 Mesorhizobium sp. 2RAF45
TGATTCATGTGTGGACGGCCCCCGTTGAGCAAGAAGATTCTGACAATGGCAATACTGAAGCGGTCAGGTTCATTCATGTGTTCGGCCTGTTTTTTGCGGCCTCAGGCCGCTGGCCATGATGGTGTCGGTGGATCGGGCCCTCATCAAGCTGCCGCGCTGCGATGCGCGTTGAATCACTCAGGTTCTCCCGATCCCCGGCTTGACCGGATCTGCATCACTGATGTCGTTCTCTCCTGCCCAAACTGGATGTCATTTCGCGCGACCGTCGTTACCCTCGAGCCATTGACGGCGTCGCGCGGTAGTTTTCCTCACGCGCCATCACCGCCCAGGCGATCCGCGCTACCTTGTTGGCGACAGCGACTGTGACCAGCCGTGCCGGCTTACGCTCGAGCAACTGGTTCGCCCAGGTGCTGACGGTCGTCGCTTTTCGCCGCGTGTATCGGATGACCGCCGTGGCGCCGACGACGAGGAGATGCCGTAAATAGCGATCTCCCATCTTCGAGATTCCTCCCATTCTATCTTTGCCACCGGAGGAATGTTGTTTTGGAACAAGGCCGAGCCAAGCAGCGAATTGACGACCGGAGCGGAAGACTTTTGCGTCGACGACGGTGGCAGCGAGGGCGGTCGCCGTGATGAAGCCGATTCCGGGAATAGTTGAAAGCCGCCGGCAGACCTGGTTCGTGCGATACCACGCCAGAAGCTCGATCTCGATCTTCCGGATTTGTGCGCCAAGCCCTTCGATCGTTCGGGCGAGGAGGATAAGAACCTGTCGCGCCATCGCGGGGAGCGGCCCATCGCCCTTGTCGAGAGCTTCGATTAGACCACGGACATGGGCCCGGCCCTTCGGTGCGACGACGCCATACTCGGCCAGATGCGCCCGCATCGCGCTGATTTGTGCTGTGCGCTGCCGAACCAAGAGGTGGCGAGCCCGATGAAGCATCAGAATGCTCTGGGCATCCACCGATTTGACAGCCACGAACCGCATTGTCGGTCGCGTCACCGCCTCGCAGATCGCTTCCGCGTCTGCCGCATCGTTCTTGTTGCGCTTGACGTAGGCCTTTACGTAAGCCGGCGGCATCAACTTGACCACATGCCCGAGTGCAATCAGCTCCCGCGCCCAATGGTGCGCCGTCGCGCAGGCCTCCATGCCGATGAGGCACGGCTGCATATCGCGAAGCAACGGGATAAGCTGATCGCGCCGAACTTTTCGACGGAGCACCGCGTTTCCAGCATTATCGACGCCGTGAACTTGAAAGACGTTCTTGGCGATATCCAATCCAATCGTGATAACTTGCATGCGGACGGTTCCTTCCCTCTGATGGTCCTTTGACAACGCCATCTTGGCACATTGCGATGCCGCTGGGTCGGGGGCCGTCCACCCCATCAAG
>NZ_JBFRGG010000035.1:0-1230 GCF_052115225.1 Mesorhizobium sp. 2RAF45
GCGATCGACCAGCTCCACGCCGAGCGTCGCTATCGTGTCTTCGCCGACCTCGAGCGCATCGCGGGCAAATTTCCGCGCGCCATCTGGCGCTCCAACGGCCGCGCCGAGGAAATCACCGTCTGGTGCTCCAACGACTATCTCGGCATGGGCCAGCATCCCGATGTCATCGCCGCGTTCCAGAACGCGGCCGGCAAGATGGGATCGGGCGCCGGCGGCACCCGCAACATTTCCGGCACCTCCAACCCGCTGGTCGAGCTCGAGCATGAGCTTGCCGACCTGCACGGCAAGGACGCGGCTCTGGTCTTCACCTCCGGCTTCGTCTCCAACGAAGCCTCGATCTCGACGATCGCGCGGCTTTTGCCCAATTGCCTGATCATTTCGGACGAGTTGAACCACGCCTCGATGATCGAAGGCGTGCGCCGCTCGGGCGCCGAGAAGAAGATCTTCCGCCACAATGACGTCGCGCATCTGGAAAGCCTGCTGCAGGCGGCGGGGCGCGAACGCGCCAAGCTGATCGTCTTCGAAAGCGTCTATTCGATGGACGGCGACATCGCGCCGATCCGGGAGATCGTCGAGCTCGCCGAGCGCTACAACGCCATGACCTATATCGACGAGGTCCATGCTGTCGGCATGTACGGACCGCGCGGCGGCGGCATCACCGAGCGCGAGGGCCTGGCCGACCGCATCGACATCATCCAGGGCACCTTGGCCAAGGCGTTCGGCACGCTGGGCGGCTACATCACCGGCACCGGCGCGGTGATCGACGCGGTGCGCTCCTATGCGCCGGGCTTCATCTTCACCACGGCGCTGCCGCCGGCCATCGCCGCGGCCACCACCACCTCGATCCGGCATCTCAAGCGCTCGCAGGCCGAGCGCGATGCCCAGCAGCAGCAGGCATCCCGGACCAAGCAGGTGCTTGCCGCCGCSGGCCTGCCGGTGATGGACTCGCCAACCCATATCGTGCCGGTTCTGGTCGGCGATCCTGAGCTTTGCAAAATGGCCAGCGACCGCCTGCTCGGCGTGCACGGCATCTACATCCAGCCGATCAACTACCCGACCGTGCCGCGCGGCACCGAGCGGCTGCGCATCACGCCGACGCCGTTCCATTCGGATGCGCTGATCGCTGGACTGCAGGACGCGCTGGTCGAGACATGGGACGCGCTCGGCATTCCCTACGGCTCGGCAGGACGGCCCTCGGTCGCCAAAAGCGACCGGATCGTTCCGCTGCTG
>NZ_JBFRGG010000036.1:0-1120 GCF_052115225.1 Mesorhizobium sp. 2RAF45
GCCGTAGACGTCGCAAATCTTGACGTATTCAGCGGGTTCCGGCTCGGCGACGACGACGGCGTCGGCGGCGCGCGCACCGGAAACTGCGATCAGGGCCGCAGCGGAGCCGAGAAGAAGGCTCTTGATGTTCATTTTCTGACCTCCAGTCAGAATCGGGAGTAGAGGTCGGCGAAAAACGGATCGAATGGCCGTTTTTMTTTTTATCTCAGATAGATAGCATCATGGGCCGTCGGTGGGACGCAGTTCGCCAAAATCGCTTGCTCGCAAAAGCCTTGCCTGATCCGGTCTTGAAATGCCGCTTCAGCTGCCGTGCATTGGCCTCCGCTTCGACCGCAATACACGCCTTCAAGACGACAGGCAGATGACCCTTGGTCGACGTCACATGGCCTGGTTGATGCGATTCGAAGCGCACAGCGCGAAGCAGGATGGCGGAGAGGATGGGATTCGAACCCACGAGAAGCTTTTGACCTCTACTCCCTTAGCAGGGGAGCGCCTTCGACCACTCGGCCACCTCTCCGTTGCGCCGCTGGATAAAGAAAAGCGCCGGCACAATCAACAAGCCCCAGCCATTATCTCCGAAAAAGAAATCATAATATGGAAAATAAGAGGCGCACCGAAGCCCGCCTTTCCTGGTTTAGGCGGTTCTGCGGCAAATCCCTGGCTAATGACTCGCGGCCTTGCCTTGATTCCGCCAGCCGGTCGTCGGATTCGGCTGGAAATAAGCGCTTGCGGCGGGCCTGATGGTTAACGAGAGCTTTCTGAGTGAGGCCAAATCGTGTCATTTGTGCAACAACGCTGGGGGATAGCAGCCAAACTGCCCTTTCGCCGGTACGATCGTTGTTGAACGCCGCCGCCTCATGGGTAATGTCGGGTTCGAAGGAGCGGCGCGGTGCGCATCTTTTTCGGTAGTGGGGATGGGGCAGGGAACGCTGTCCTTCAGCAAAGAATACCCAGACCCGTTTTTTAACTTTTGACTGGAGGTCAGAAAATGAACATCAAGAGCCTTCTTCTCGGCTCCGCTGCGGCCCTGATCGCAGTTTCCGGTGCGCGCGCCGCCGACGCCGTCGTCGTCGCCGAGCCGGAACCCGCTGAATACGTCAAGATTTGCGACGTCTACGGC
>NZ_JBFRGG010000037.1:0-1115 GCF_052115225.1 Mesorhizobium sp. 2RAF45
CTGGAACACCCCTTGTATCTGCACGGAGGAGACTTTGTGCGATGGAAGCGACTGAGCCTCGAACCGGACGGCCATCCGATTCGAGGCTTGGCGAAGTCGCCCGACACCCCTGCGGCTACAACCGTGGATGAGCCTGGGATCTTCGTCTTCGTCACGCACGACCGAATAGTCGCTTGGCTCCAATCGCACGCACAAGGCAGGTTACCGTGAACACGACCCTCTGTGGAATAGATATTTCGAAAGACTGGCTCGACGCYCATATCGAGCCGATGGGAGCGGCAAACCGCTTCGCCAACGATGCGGCAGGCATCGCCGATCTGGCCGCCTGGTGTCAGAACCATGATGTCGAACTCGTCATCATGGAGGCCAGTGGCGGCTACGAACGGCTGGCCTTCCTGCTCTTGTGGGAGATGGGCCAACCCTGCGGCATGGCCAACGCGAGGAGCGTTCGCTACTTCGCCGAGGCAATGGGTTTCCTGGAGAAGACCGACAGAATCGATGCCGCCGTGATTGCCCGTTATGGTGCCGTCAAGCGGCTCAAGCCGACGCCGCCGCCGAGCGCGGCCCAGCAGCGGCTCAAGGCGCTGGTTGCGCGGCTTTCCCAGGTGGGAGGAGATCTCACCATTCAAAAGCAGCGCAAGAGCACCGCCGACGCCGAAACTATCGCCAGCCTCGATGAAGTGATCGCGCTGCTTGCGCGCCAGAGCCGCAGGCTCGAAGGTGAGATCGCCACGCTCATCGATGACGATCCGCTGTGGGCATGCCTCGACCGAGCCTTCCGCTCGCTCAAGGGTGTTGCCTCTCGCACCGTGGCGCGGCTGATGGCGCAGTTGCCGGAGATCGGCATCCTCTCCAACAAGGCCATCGCCAAGTTGGCCGGCCTGGCGCCGATCGCCAATGACAGTGGCAAGCGCAGCGGTCGAAGACCAGTGCGCGGCGGTCGGGCAGGGCCGCGCGGCGTCCTCTTTCTCGTTGCCAGCATCGTTGCCAAATATGATCCGCATCTGGCAGCTTTCAAGCAACGGTTGCAGACTGCCGGAAAGGAGAAAATGGTCATCCGCATTGCGCTCGCCCGCAAGCTGCTCGTCATTCTCAATGCAAAAGCACGCGACGCG
>NZ_JBFRGG010000038.1:0-1051 GCF_052115225.1 Mesorhizobium sp. 2RAF45
TAGAGCGGTTCACGGCTTGATGGAATCGAAGGGGATTCCCGATTTGTCGGTTTTGTGATTCAAGATGCTGGCTGGAGTGGAGGCCAGCATCTGATGACCCGACCTCTTTCCAATGATCTTCGCGAGCGGGTTGTGGCGGCGGTTTTGGGTGGTGAGAGCCGGCGGTCTGCTGCGAAACGGTTCGGCATTTCGATTTCGGCCGCGGTGAAGCTGTTGCAGCGCCATGGGACGACCGGCTCGGTGGCGCCGGGCAAGATGGGTGGACATCGCAAGAGAGTACTGGAGCCGCACCGTGCCTTCATCGAGGCGCGTGTCCGTGAGACACCGCATCTGACGCTACACGGTCTGAAGGATGAGTTGGCCGCGCGCGGGGTTAAAGTCTCGCACAACGCAGTGTGGCTGTTCTTGCGCCGCGAGGGCCTGAGCTTCAAAAAAAACGCTGTTCGCCCTCGAACAAGCACGCGCTGATATTGCCCGTAGGCGTCAGCGATGGCGATCCTGGCAGACCGGCCTCGACCCGCAGTGCCTGGTCTTCATCGATGAGACGTGGATCAAGACCAACATGGCTCCGCTGCGCGGTTGGGGACCGAAGGGCAAGCGGCTGCGCGGCTTGGCTCCGCATGGTCATTGGCGCACGCTGACCTTCCTCGGCGCACTGCGCTGGGATCGGCTCGCGGCACCTTGCGTCTTCGACGGACCGATCAACGGCCAATGCTTCCGCGCTTATGTCGAGCAGCAGCTCGTCACCGTTCTGAAGCCCGGCGACATCGTCGTCATGGATAATCTGGGAAGTCATAAGTCGGCGGCGATCAGGCAGATGATCAAGGCTGCCGGCGCCAGGCTTTGGTACCTGCCGCCCTACTCTCCGGATCTCAATCCGATCGAGCAGGCCTTCGCCAAGATCAAACACTGGATGCGCCAGGCTCAGAAACGCACCGTCGAGGACACGTGGCGCTACATCGGCCACCTCGTCGAAACCATCGAGGCAGCCGAATGCAAGAACTACTTCGAAAACGCAGGCTACGCTTCCGTCAAAACGTGAAAGGCTCTA
>NZ_JBFRGG010000039.1:0-981 GCF_052115225.1 Mesorhizobium sp. 2RAF45
CCGTTGTTCTCGCCGGCCTGGCCGAGTTTCCAGAAGCGGAACAGCCGGTTGGCATAGGGCTCGATCTCCTCGCCGTCGAGGCTGGGAATCGTCGCCACGACGATCTGGTCGGAGCCCTTGGTCTCGAAGTCGGCGAGTTTTTGTGTCAGCGCCGCCTTGGTGCCGGCATCGATGATACCGGCATTGTCGACGACGCGGCCGGTGAGCGCTGGCAATTCGGCGGCAAAACCCGCGAAACAGGACAACAGCAGCGCCAGAACAGCCAGGACAACGTGGATCGTCGGGTTGAAATAGCCGGGCCTCGGCAGGCGGCGTGTCGGCATGCCGTCACCAGCTTCCCGAGGAGCCGCCGCCGCCGGACGAACCGCCGCCGCCGGAAAAGCCACCGCCGCCCGAAGACCAGCCGCCGCCGGAACTGCCGGAGGACCAGCCGCCGCTTGAGGAGCGCCGGCCGGGCTCGAACGTCATGCCGAGCCAGCGATAGCGGCCGGGTCCAAGCTTCTTGCCGAAGATCGGCGGCAGGATGGAGGCGGCGATGCTGCCGAAGAAGATGATCGCCCAGATGCTGATGAAAATGGCGAAGAACAGGTCGTCGGAATTGAACGGCGCCTGCTGGTTGCGCTTGCCGCGCGCTTCCAGTTCCTCGGGATGACCTTCCAGCACCATGACCATGTCGTCGACAGCCTTGGAGATGCCGCCTGGGAAATCGCCGGCGCGGAACGCCGGCACCATGTCGTTCTCGATGATCAGCTTGGTGTGCAGGTCGGTCAGCGTGCCTTCCAGCCCATAGCCGACCTCGATGCGCATCTTGTGGTCGTTCTTGGCGACCAGCAGAAGCACGCCGTTGTTCTCGCCGGCCTGGCCGAGTTTCCAGAAGCGGAACAGCCGGTTGGCATAGGGCTCGATCTCCTCGCCGTCGAGGCTGGGAATCGTCGCCACGACGATCTGGTCGGAGCCCTTGGTCTCGAAGTCGGCGAGTTT
>NZ_JBFRGG010000040.1:0-881 GCF_052115225.1 Mesorhizobium sp. 2RAF45
CCGGGCTTGGCCAGAACCTGGCCGCGCTCGACACCTTCACGATCAACGCCGCGCAGCAGCGCGCCGATGTTGTCGCCAGCCTGGCCCTGATCGAGCAGCTTGCGGAACATTTCMACGCCCGTGCAGGTCGTCTTGGTCGTCGGACGGATGCCGATGATTTCCAGCTCCTCGCCGACCTTGACCACGCCGCGCTCGACGCGGCCGGTCACGACCGTGCCACGGCCCGAGATCGAGAACACGTCTTCGATCGGCATCAGGAACGGCTTGTCGAGCGGACGAACAGGCGTCGGGATGTAGGCGTCGACCTGAGCCATCAGCTCGCGGATCGCGTCCTCGCCRATCGTCTTGTTGGAATCCTCAAGCGCGGCCAGTGCCGAACCCTTGACGATCGGAATGTCGTCGCCGGGGAACTCGTTCTTCGACAGCAGCTCGCGAACCTCGAGCTCGACCAGTTCGAGCAGCTCGGCGTCGTCGACCTGRTCGACCTTGTTSAGGAACACCACGATCGACGGCACGCCGACCTGACGGGCAAGCAGGATGTGCTCGCGGGTCTGCGGCATCGGGCCGTCGGCGGCCGACACGACCAGGATCGCGCCGTCCATCTGCGCGGCACCGGTGATCATGTTCTTCACATAGTCGGCGTGGCCGGGGCAGTCGACGTGAGCGTAGTGGCGGTTGGCCGTCTCGTATTCAACGTGAGCCGTCGAGATGGTGATGCCGCGTGCCTTCTCTTCCGGCGCCGCATCGATCTGGTCGTAGCGCTTGTACTCGCCAAAATACTTCGTGATCGCCGCCGTCAGCGACGTCTTGCCATGGTCAACGTGACCAATCGTGCCGATGTTCACATGAGGCTTAGTGCGCTCGAATTTACCTTTTGCCAT
>NZ_JBFRGG010000041.1:0-1116 GCF_052115225.1 Mesorhizobium sp. 2RAF45
GCGACTGGCTCGACCGGGGCAACCGGCTCTACCGGAGCAACCGGCTCGACGGGTGCKACCGGCTCAACCGGAGCGACGGGTTCGACCGGAGCAACTGGCTCTACCGGAGCGACAGGTGCGACCGGAGCGACAGGTGCCACCGGCTCGACTGGAGCAACCGGCTCGACGGGTGCAACCGGCTCGACCGGAGCAACCGGCGCGACGGGTTCGACCGGCGCGACGGGCTCGACCGGAGCAACCGGCTCTACCGGGGCAACCGGCTCTACCGGAGCAACCGGYTCKACYGGAGCAACSGGCTCGACCGGAGCCACCGGCGCGACTGGCTCGACCGGGGCAACCGGCTCTACCGGAGCAACCGGCTCGACGGGTGCGACCGGCTCAACCGGAGCGACGGGTTCGACCGGAGCAACTGGCTCTACCGGAGCGACAGGTGCGACCGGAGCGACAGGTGCCACCGGCTCGACTGGAGCAACCGGCTCGACGGGTTCGACCGGCGCGACGGGCTCGACCGGAGCAACCGGCTCTACCGGGGCAACCGGCCCGACCGGAGCAACTGGCCCGACCGGAGCAACTGGCTCGACCGGAGCAACCGGCTCTACCGGGGCAACCGGCTCGACCGGAGCCACTGGCTCGACTGGAGCAACGGGCTCGACCGGAGCCACCGGCGCGACTGGCTCKACCGGAGCAACCGGCTCKACSGGYGCAACCGGCTCGACCGGCTCGAGCAACCGGCTCYACCGGAGCAACCGGYTCKACCGGAGCCACTGGCTCGACCGGMGCAACCGGCTCYACCGGAGCRACSGGTTCGACCGGAGCAACYGGCTCGACCGGAGCCACTGGCTCGACTGGAGCAACGGGCTCGACCGGAGCGACTGGCTCGACCGGAGCAACCGGCTCGACGGGTGCAACCGGCTCGACCGGAGCCACTGGCTCGACTGGAGCAACGGGCTCGACCGGAGCCACCGGCGCGACTGGCTCGACCGGGGCAACCGGCTCTACCGGAGCAACCGGCTCGACGGGTGCTACCGGCTCAACCGGAGCGACGGGTTCGACCGGAGCAACTGGCTCTACCGGAGCGACAGGTGCGACCGGAGCGACAGGTGCCACCGGCTCGAC
>NZ_JBFRGG010000042.1:0-548 GCF_052115225.1 Mesorhizobium sp. 2RAF45
CGGACAAGGGCGAGGCTCCCGCCTACAAGCTGTCGGTCAACGACATGGTCATCAAGGCGATGGCGATGGCCTTGATGGCTGTGCCGGATGCCAATGCCTCGTGGACCGAAAGTGCCATGGTCAAGCACAAGCATGCCGATGTCGGCGTTGCCGTCTCGATCCCCGGCGGCCTGATCACGCCGATCATTCGGCATGCGGACGAAAAGACGCTGTCGACCATCTCCAACGAGATGAAGGACCTGGCCAGCCGCGCGCGCAGCCGCAAGCTGAAGCCGGAGGAGTATCAGGGCGGCACCACGGCCGTCTCCAACCTTGGCATGTTCGGCATCAAGGACTTCGCCGCCGTCATCAACCCGCCGCATGCGACGATCCTGGCGGTCGGCGCGGGTGAGGAGCGGGCTGTGGTCAAGAATGGCGAGATCAAAATCGCCACCGTGATGTCGGTGACCTTGTCGACCGACCATCGCGCTGTCGATGGCGCGCTCGGCGCCGAACTTCTGGTCGCCTTCAAGCGGCTGATCGAGAACCCGATGGGCATGCTGGTCTAG
>NZ_JBFRGG010000043.1:0-531 GCF_052115225.1 Mesorhizobium sp. 2RAF45
CTCCCCCATCACCTTGACTAGATCACCCTCCTTGACCCCTTCCAGGCGCAGGACGGCAGCCCCGTTGGGGGCGTCGATGGTCTGGTTCAGGTAGGTCGCCCGGTCGCGGACCTCGAAACGGTCCTGGTCGATCCACCGGACGAAGTGGCCGACGACGTTCTGCGCGGCCCGTTTGGCGAGCGCGAGCGTCTCCCTGGTCTTCGTCGTGACGGCCTTCTGCATGGCGGCCACGCCCTCCGGGGAGAGGCCCTTCGTCGCCTTTTCCCACGCCGACAGATCGCCCTTCAGCTTCTCGACCTGGCGTTCCTTCTGACCGACGGCCCGCGCCTGATCGCGCTCCCGGCGCTGCACCGCCGCCAGCTCCTGCCCCTTCACGAACCCGCCAATCATCTTGTCGTGGACGGTGCGGGCGACGCGGGTGGCGAATTCCTCGTCCGTCTCCTTCCCGACGACGCCGCGCTTCTCGCGCTCCTTCGGGAACTCGACCTTCGCCGCCAACGGAGCCTCGTTCACCCTGGCGTAGTATTCCCG
>NZ_JBFRGG010000044.1:0-460 GCF_052115225.1 Mesorhizobium sp. 2RAF45
GGCTTCGCCTGCCACCTTCTCCCKCAAGGGGAGAAGGCTCAGGTCACGCCGTCGGATCGACCGCCTGCCCATACTTCCCCCGGAAATAGGTCAGGGCGTCGCCGGGATGGGTGTCAAACGCCGCGACCCGCCCCACGATCACCAGGTGGTCGCCCATGACGATGCGGTCGTGGGTCAGGCAGTCCAGCCGCGTCACGGCGTTGCGCAGGCGCGGCGGGGCGGGATCGCCGACCTCGAACTCGTCGTCCGACAGGGTGCAGACGCCCCAGGCGAAGCGGTCCGACATGGCCTGATCCTCGACTGGCAGCATGTGAACGGCGAAGCGCTCGGCCCCGGCGAAGGCGTCATGGCGGTCGGACTTGATGTCCAGGCACCACAGGACCAGCGGCGGGTCCAGCGAGACAGAGGTGAAGCTGTTGACCGTAATGCCCAGCGGCCCCTCGGCCGTATGGGCCGTCAC
>NZ_JBFRGG010000045.1:0-451 GCF_052115225.1 Mesorhizobium sp. 2RAF45
CCCGAAGACTTCACGGACCTGGCCGCCGCGCCCGCCCCGTCGGGCGGCGCCCTGGTCCAGGCCCCGCTGCCCGGCCTGTCGGTTCCCGGCCCTGGCGGCGGCCCTCTGCCGGTGATCGCGCCTGACGGCCGCACGGTCGCCGAAGCCTATGCCCGCCCGTTCACGCCCGACGGCCGCCCGCGCGTGGCCCTGGTGATCGGGGGCCTCGGCCTCAACGCCCAGACCACCCGCGCCGCCATCGAGACCCTGCCGCCCGAGATCACCCTGTCGTTCGCCCCCTATGCCGAAGGGCTGCAGGGCTGGATCGACCTGGCCCGCTCGCACGGGCACGAGGTGCTGCTCGAGACGCCGATGGAGCCCAACGACTATCCGGCCAACGATCCGGGCCCCTACACCCTGATCGCCGCCAACCGCCCCGACGAGACCGTGCGCAAGCTGGAATGGCTGATGT
>NZ_JBFRGG010000046.1:0-418 GCF_052115225.1 Mesorhizobium sp. 2RAF45
CCCTCGCCTGGATCGTGCTGGCCTGCGCGGTGGTGATCCTGCTGATCATCCTCGCCTTCCTCAGGCCGCTGCGCGGCAGATATCAGCGGGTGGTCGACGCCGAGACCTGGAAGTCGGCGGCGCTCGGCGAAACAGTCGTCGGCATCAAGACGGTGAAGGCGCTCGGTCTCGAGCCGCAGCGCAAGGCGCTTTGGGACGAGCGGGTGGCGGAAGCGGGAAAGGCGCGTCTCGCCTTCGGACAGCTGGCAAGCTGGCCGCAGACCCTGGTCACGCCGATCGAACGCGTGATGGTGCTCGGCACCATGCTGATCGGCGCCTATCTCGCGATGAACGACCGCACCGGCTACATGGTCGGCGGCTTGTTCGCCTTCATGATGATCGCCCAGCGTGTGGCCCAGCCGCTGGTTGGCCTGGCCCG
>NZ_JBFRGG010000047.1:0-413 GCF_052115225.1 Mesorhizobium sp. 2RAF45
AACGGCCACGACCTTCGCGAAATGGCGCTGGAGGAGCGCCGCGAGATCCTGGCCAGCATGATCGAGCCCGGCGGGCGTATTCAGTTCAGCGAGCCATTGCCGGGCGAAGCGAAGGCCATCTTCCATCTGCTCGACCAGGCTGGGCTTGAGGGCATGGTTTCGAAGCGCAAGGATAGCAAATACCGCAGCGGTCCRTCGACGARCTGGYTGAAGGCGAAATGCTACTCKGTCGACGAATACGARCTGATTGGCGTCGAGCGTGAAGCCGGCAAGCCGGCCTTTGCCCTGATGGCCGATCGCAAAACCGGCCGCTATGTCGGTTCGGCCTTCATCAACTCCAGCCAGGCTATCCGCGAGCGGCTGTGGAAGCGTGTCCAGGAGCATGCCGGGCCTGCGCCCCAGGGGATGAAGCG
>NZ_JBFRGG010000048.1:0-396 GCF_052115225.1 Mesorhizobium sp. 2RAF45
GTCCGCTTAACGGCGGAATAGGCCCCAGAACCCTCGCCGCTCCGACAGGCGGCGCCATGCGTCCCGGTCGGCCTTCAGGTCTTCGAGCTGGCCCAGGAGAACAGGCCTCTCAGCTTCCAGGCGTTCGACCAGAGCCGCCCTTGGGCGCAGGGTTTCGAGTTCGGTATGGGCGCGATCCAGTTGAGCCGTGAGGGCTTCAATAGCCGCATCGCTCGAACCCTTCGAAGGTTTCGAAGTGCGCTTTTTCGAACCCACCAGATCAGGGTCTATCCAGACCCATATCTTTCCGGCGTTGTCTCTCTCGCCCCTTACTTTACCGGCCTTCCAGCGGGATCGGAGGGTGTTCAGGGGCGTCTTTGTCAGGGCCGCAGCTTCGGCCAGTGACATTCGTAGTTC
>NZ_JBFRGG010000049.1:0-391 GCF_052115225.1 Mesorhizobium sp. 2RAF45
GTCGTTGGTGCCGGTGATGGTGACGTCGATCTGCTTGGTGATCAGGCCGCCATTGCCGTCGTCGAGCGTGATGGTGAAGCTCTCGACCTTGGTCTGGTCCTTGGCGAGATACTCGACGGCGGAATCGGCAACCGTGTAGGTCCAGGTGAGCTGGCCGCCGGTGCCGGTGCCGGTGGTGTCGCTGTCCTTGACCGCGGTGAGCGAGCCCAGCGTGGTGCCGACCGGGGTGCCGGTGGCGGAAACCAGGTGCACGTCGGTGAGGTCGACGTCGGTGAAGGTGATGACGCCGCTGTCGCTGAGGTTGCCGGCCGGGGCGACCTGCTCGGTGACCGCGCCGATCAGATCCTGGGCGGTGATCACGGGCGCGTCGTTGGTGCCGGTGATGGTGACG
>NZ_JBFRGG010000050.1:0-390 GCF_052115225.1 Mesorhizobium sp. 2RAF45
GTCGGCTGGGAACCACGCGATGAGCTGGCGGGTCATCTCCTCGCCCAGGTCGCGCCAGGGGCGAGGGGCGAAGTCGCTGGCGATGCGGGCCTCCAGCGCCTGTCGATAGGGCAGGTCGAACATCAGCCGGTCCAGCTTCTGGACGAAGTCGGCTTGATCGCCGGWGCGGAAATAGACGGCGAACTCGCCCCCGGCCTCGGGCAGGGAGGAGGCGTCCGACAGCAGGGCCGCCTTGCCGTAGCAGAAGGATTCCGTGACCGGCAGGCCCCAGCCCTCATAGGTGCTGGGATAGAGGGTGAAGGCCGAGCCGCGATACAGGTTGGCGAGATCGGGGTCGGAAACGCCCGAGACGATCGAAATCCGGGCGCGCAGTTCGGCGCTGGCCTCCAG
>NZ_JBFRGG010000051.1:0-386 GCF_052115225.1 Mesorhizobium sp. 2RAF45
CCTCAGGTCGAGGCGCGACTGGCCGACGCCCTCGGACGCGCCGTCGAGCGCGGCGTGGTGGTGTCTGGCGTGGTCTATGACGACGCCCAGGCACGGCACGGCGGCTATCAGGTCGTCCGTTCACGGACGGCCGAACGGGTTCTGGAACGCTGGCCCGGCGCCGAATTGCGGCTGGCCGCCGACGCGACCCAGCATCTGCTGGCCCTGCTGACCCGCGACCTGACCGAAGTTCGCCACGCCCTGTGGAGCGACAGCATCTATCTGTCGGTACAGCAGCACTACGCCCTGTCGGCCGAACTGCGCCTGCACGCCCTGCCGGCTCCCGAACGTGAAGTCGCCCCGCAGCTGACCGTCGCGGGCATGCACCCGCCAGGTCTGCGCAGCCT
>NZ_JBFRGG010000052.1:0-374 GCF_052115225.1 Mesorhizobium sp. 2RAF45
TCGACCGGAGCAACTGGCTCTACCGGAGCGACCGGTGCGACCGGATCGACCGGAGCCACTGGCTCGACCGGAGCAACCGGCTCGACCGGAGCAACCGGTTCGACCGGAGCAACTGGCTCTACCGGAGCAACCGGCTCTACCGGGGCAACCGGYTCGACCGGAGCAACCGGCTCTACCGGGGCAACCGGCTCGACCGGCGCGACCGGCTCAACCGGAGCGACGGGTTCGACCGGAGCAACTGGCTCTACCGGAGCGACCGGTGCGACCGGATCGACCGGAGCCACTGGCTCGACCGGAGCAACCGGCTCGACCGGAGCAACCGGTTCGACCGGAGCAACTGGCTCTACCGGAGCAACCGGCTCTACCGGGGCAAC
>NZ_JBFRGG010000053.1:0-370 GCF_052115225.1 Mesorhizobium sp. 2RAF45
CGACAGGTGCCACCGGCTCGACTGGAGCAACCGGCTCGACGGGTGCAACCGGCTCGACCGGAGCAACCGGCGCGACGGGTTCGACCGGCGCGACGGGCTCGACCGGAGCAACCGGCTCTACCGGGGCAACCGGCGCGACCGGTTCGACCGGAGCGACGGGTTCGACCGGAGCAACCGGCTCTACCGGAGCAACCGGCKCKACSGGYTCRACCGGCGCRACSGGCTCKACCGGAGCAACCGGCTCTACCGGRGCAACCGGYTCGACCGGAGCCACTGGCTCGACYGGAGCAACSGGCTCSACCGGAGCCACCGGCGCGACTGGCTCGACCGGAGCAACCGGCTCGACGGGTGCAACCGGCTCGACCGGCTC
>NZ_JBFRGG010000054.1:0-368 GCF_052115225.1 Mesorhizobium sp. 2RAF45
GGTCCTCGCTGATCCCCTGGCCGCGGCCCAGGGATCAATCGCGGCCGCCACCGGGGTCTCGGGCGGCAGCGCGGACGTGAGCGTCAGCGCCTTCCCGGTGCTCGCCGTCGTCGCCGGTTCCCTGCTGGCTGTCTGCGGCCTGCTGGTGGTTCCGGCCGGGCGGTACTGGAAGTCCCGCACCAAGTACGACGCCGCGGCGGCGGGCCCCGCGCGGGAGCAGACCGGACCGGTGGACGAGATCGACAGCTGGGACAGGCTCTCCCGGGGCGATGACCCCACCTGAGTCCGCGGGTCACGCAAGCCACGCGCCCCGGCAGCGATGCCGAAGGCCGCGGCAAAAAATGGCAGAATGTAAGCAGTATTGATCC
>NZ_JBFRGG010000055.1:0-353 GCF_052115225.1 Mesorhizobium sp. 2RAF45
GGCCGCTCCCGAAGGAACAGCGGAGGCGGCTATCTAATGAAGGCCGATCTCCAAGTCAACAGGGCTTTTCAGCCCTTCCGCAGATCAGAAAACCGAAGCTTTCCAAGCCGCAGAACACCGCCCGGTCCGTTGCCGAACCCCGCGGGCCGCTCGTTGCAGAGCGAGGCGCGGATATACGGACCCGCCCCCGACTCCACAAGCCTTGAATGACGGAAATACGAAAAACCGAACGAACACGAATCGCCCGACAGCAGGCCCACGCCGCCGCCCCCCGCAGGACTGGAAATCCATCGCCCTCGCAGCAGTACTGGCCGCCCTGGAAGGCCGCTCCCATGTGGTGCCCTGTCGCGAGG
>NZ_JBFRGG010000056.1:0-329 GCF_052115225.1 Mesorhizobium sp. 2RAF45
GGCTGCCGATGTTGAAGGGGCGGCCGGCCAGCTTGTGCGCCTGCTCCTCCAGCTCGGCCATGCGCTGGCCGAAGGTCGAGGACAGGGAGCGCAGACGGTCGGGATCGACCCGCACCCCGTTCAGCTCCATGTCGGCCAGGACCGGCGGCATGCCGCGCTCCAGCGTCTCATAGACGGTGGTCAGGCGCTCGGCCGCCAGACGCGGTTTCAGCAGCTTGTAGAGGCGCAGGGTCACGTCCGCGTCCTCGGCGGCGTAGCAGGTCGCCGGCTTCAGCTCGACGTGCTTGAAGCTTTTCTGGCTCTTGCCGACGCCCGCCACGCTCTTGAAC